>JAHISQ010000013.1 GCA_018818125.1 Candidatus Rifleibacteriota bacterium | reverse complement strand
GCTTTCCTGAAGAAATTCTGCAAAACCAGCGTCTTAAAGATTTTTCTTTAAAGCTACGGGAGCGCGCAGTTAATCGACCGGAATTTTGCGTCCTTGATGGTGTCGAATACCTGCTTGCCGGACACAAATGCATTCTTATGTCTACCATAAGGCTTCTGGCTTTGTTTCCGGTAGCTCGTGTCGATCAGCAGGTTGCCAGCAAAAAGCAGTTGCTGACTTGGCTGGTTTTGATAAGCTTGCTGATCTCTATTTCATTAGGCTTGTTCGTATCCGGCAGCATTCTCAGGCCTTTGGGCGCATTGCAACTTGGCATCACCGCGCTTCGCGAACGTAACTTCGCGTATCGCCTGCCTGACCTTGGTGGTGACGAATTTGGGCATCTGGCCAGCATTTTTAATGATACGCTTGTTGATCTCGAAGAAATGCATGTTGCTTCTATTGTTCAGGAAAAGCTGATGACACAGATGGCAGAGCCCCTAAGCGCAGGTAAATTGAACTTTTTTGGGCAGACCATATCCCTGGCTGGAATGGGCGGCGATTATTTTGAAGTTTGCGAAACCGATCAGGGAACGCCTTCACTGGTGCTTGGCGACGTGCCAGAGCGCGGTGCCGGCACCAGCTTGATTCTTGCCTTTGTTAAATCTGCAATTATGCAATTGCATGAACTCAGCAGCGAACCAGAGGATTTTGTGGCGGGTCTGCATGATCTCATCCTCAGGAGTAGCCGAGAGGGCCAGTACAAGACCTTTTGCCTGCAATATATTGTGTTTGGCAATGGCAGTGAACTACAAATAGTTAATGCCGGCCTGCCGAACCCAATTATTATTGACCACAGGGCCGATGTGCTCACAGAATTGCGTCTACAATCGTTACCAGCTGGATCTCCAGAAAATGCAAACTGGAAATCAACCTGCGTGAAGCTTGAAGAGGGGCAAAGCCTGGTTTGCTTCACTGGTGGTATATTGCGTAACGCCGCTGTGAATGCAGAACAGATAGCAGACCTGCTTAGGCGCACAAAATCTGCTGATCCGCAAACTTTCAGCAGCCATTTCCTCGAAGAGTATTTTAAGCTGGTAAGCAGGGGAGAATGTGCTGATGATGTCAGCCTTCTTATCATTCACCACACTGCTGCCTGAACCCACGCAAACGACGGGTATGTAATCAGCCCTTGATCATTTCGATGATCTTTTTCGCCATAAGGTGGCAGTGGCCGCCGGATCGTGCGGTCACAAGATCCTGGTCAACCACAAGATCTTCATTAACATATTCGGCACCATAGGCCTTGGCATCGCCAATAAGATTGTTGTGGCAGGTCAGACGCCGACCTTTAATCAGATCAGTTTTTGGAGCCACTAACCACAGGCCGTGGCAGATAATTCCCTTGATGATGTTCTTGTTGGCAAATGCTCTGGCTAGAAATTCTGTGGCAGGAGGAAGCTTGTTCACATCCTCAGTCCAGCGCAAGCGGTCGGCAACCATTCCGGCCGGAACAATAATTGCGCCATAACTATTTAGTTCATCATCAGACATATTCTCAAAACTGCCCCGGCATTCCATAGGCACATGATACTCATGCCCCTTGAAGCTCAGAACTTCGTTTCCCCAGAGGCGGGTAAGAAAATTCAGTTGGATGTCATCCTCTGGAAATCTATGCTGGTAATAAAAAATTTCATTCTCATAATAATCGCTCTCAAAAAGAACCCCAACTTTTTTCTTATAATTTGTCATAATATCTCCTTTTAAGTTTCCTCTATGGTTTTTAAAGCTTCAGCAAGAGTAAACTGAAATAAGGTGCGAGTCAATAGCTCGAAAGTTGCGCTTTGTCATGCGAAATGAAATATGATACTTTGAAATTGTTAACAAAAAAACACCGGGAGAACACGCATAATGGGGACAGTTGAACTTGCTCATATCGGCCTTGTCTGCAAGAACATGGAAGAAACGGAATCTTTCTACTCTCGGCACTTCGGATTTGCACGAGCAAGAGTTATTGACCGCGGCGATCTTGGCCTGATCATATTTCTTAAGAATCCAGGCGGTCTTTATCTTGAGCTTTTCCCAGCCACAGCTGTTGCTCCAGTTGCAACCGATATTGGCGACGGACCGAATTGGCCCGGCTTCAAACATATAGCCTTTGCTGTGGAGAACATCGATGAGGTTCTTGCTCATATGGGTGACGAAGCATTAATTACGCAAGGACCGATGGATTTGAGCGCCATGGTATCTGGGTGGCGAACCGTATGGCTTCGAGATCCAGATGGCAGAATATTAGAGATCTCGGAAGGCTACGCTGACGAAAAGGCCTCGCAATAAGGATCGGTCAGGACATTGCAAAAAAAAACCCGGGCACTGATCTAAGTCAAAGCGCCGGGTTATTTTTTCTGCGTCGGTCATTTGCTGCTTAACAAAGACACGCCTACTCTTCCGTTATACCTTCAATCATGGTTAGAATATTCATTCCGTCTTCACGGCGGTAGGTTACTGAATCCATGATCTTTTTGGTCATAAAGATACCTAGACCACCAATATTTCTCTCCTCTGCGGGTACATGAATATCGGGATCAGCTCGTTCAAGGGGATTAAATGATATACCATGATCCCTGACTTCAATAAACAGTCTTTTCGGGTCTTCGAGGAAGTCAACCAGAACACATATCGGTCCACCACCCTCACCGTAAGCATAATGTATGACGTTGATAATGATTTCTTCAAAAGCAATCTTGAGCAACATCAGATTCTCAGCATTCAAGCCGGACTGATCAACCCTTTCTTCAAGAAAATTCATCAGCGTTTCAAAATTTTCTTCTATTGCTGGAAGTTCAATTTTTTCCAAGTAACACCCCCTTTCGCGCGATTCCCAAGCCTCTCACTCAAGCTTAAGAAGCAAGGCGGAAAAGAAAATAAAACTGTATGCCAGTACAAAGTGCCAAAAACACAACCTGAACATTAGGTTGCATCGGTTCAGAAGTTTTAGAATACACTCTCTGGGCACATAAATGCGCCCAGAGAGCGTTATTGAACCAACATGTTTATCGTTGGCAACATGGCTCAGGTTTAGTCTTCGTAGGTATCCTGGATCTTAACGAAGCTGTCGAAACCTGTCATCTTGAATACGTTGTGAATTTCCTTTGCAGCACCAATCAGATAGACCTGAACATTCTGACCGATTTTCTGCTTGGCAAAGACGATTGCGCGCAATCCGGCGCTGGAAATGTATTTGAGATCATTGGCCATAAAAACAACACGCTCAAGGTTCTGTCCGATAAGCTTCTTCAGCTCTTCAGCAAGCGCAGGAGCATTGGTTGTATCAATTTTGTCAACAAGAGTGACCTTAGCTACGGTTCCTGATACTTCGATTGAGAAATTACTCATGAAAAAATCTCCTTTTATTTTGCAATTGCGATAATAATTGATCGCGCGCCAACCAGGACTTCGCCCTGGTTATCCATGACAGGTTCCTGACCTGCCTCCCAAATATCTTCCGGTGAAGCAACCCCGGTATTTACGGCAATATGCCAGCGGAGTCCATCTCCAAGAGGAGGAAGTTCAAACCCATGCATTTCCCAATGCATGTTGATAGCGCAGAATACGGAATTATCCGGCTCTGATCCTTCAAGGGCATGCTTTCCATCAAGCAGAAATGCGACGCTCCTGCCAGAAAAGTCCGGTTCCCATAGCTTCGTACCGTGCCAGGAGATGTCTGGATATCCGCTTCCCATGTAATCCTGGTGTTGGAAGAAGCCAGAATGTCTTAGAACGCAGTGATTTCTCCTGAAGGCGATAAGATGCTTGAAGAATCGGTGCAAATCCGCATATTCATCCATCAAAGACCAATCGATCCAGGAAACGTCATTGTCCTGACAGTAAGCATTGTTACTGCCAAACTGGGTGTTGCCTATTTCGTCTCCACCCAGGATCATCGGAACTCCTCGGCTGGCCAGAAGAATGGCCAAGGCATTCTTGCTCATCTGCTTTCGCATAAACTTCACGCCAGCGTCGTCGCAATCGCCTTCCCAGCCACAGTTCCAGCTGTGGTTATCGTTGCCGCCATCATTGTTGTTTTCACCGTTTGATTCGTTATGTTTACCATTGTAGGAAAACATATCCCGCAGGGTAAAACCATCATGGCAGGTGATGAAGTTGATCGAAGCCTTGCTTCCTCGACCTTCCCACTGGTAAAGATCAGGTGAGCCTTCAATGCGGCATTTCAGAGCTCCGGTATAGCCGTCATCCCCTTTAAGGAATCGGCGGACGTCATCCCGGTATTTTCCGTTCCATTCAGCCCAACGATTGTAGGCCGGAAACGAACCAACCTGATAAAGCCCACCAGCATCCCATGCTTCTGCTACCAGTTTACATTTACCAAGAATAGGATCGAAAGCCAAAGACTCAAGAAGAGGCGGGTTGGACATCGGTGCGCCGTTTTGATCGCGGCCAAGAATAGACGCAAGGTCAAAACGGAAGCCATCGATATGATATTCAGCAACCCAATAGCGAAGACAATCGAGGATCATGTTTCTCACGACCGGGTTGTTGCAATTCAGAGTATTACCGCATCCACTAAAGTTGTAGTAATAGCCTTCGGGGGTAAGAATGTAATAAGTCTTGTTGTCAAGGCCTCTGAACGAGATATATGGGCCATTCTCATTGCCTTCGGCAGTATGATTGAAAACCACGTCGAGCATGACTTCCATACCGTTGCGGTGGAGGTCTCTAATGGTAGTCTTCAGTTCATCAGCCTGCATACCGAATTGCCCGGTAGCGGCAAGACCTGCTTTGGGAGCAAAAAAACCAACCTGGCTGTAACCCCAGTAATTGAAAAGTTGCTCACCTGTAACCGGAGAAATCTTTGAGTTCTCCCATTCGTCAAACTCAAAAATAGGCATAAGCTCAAGACAGTTCACGCCAAGATCTTTAAGGTAAGGAATCTTCTCACGAATCCCCGCGAAGGTTCCGGGAGCTTCAATGCCGGCTGATTCATGCTTTGAGAAACCGCGCACATGCATCTCATAGATAACCAGATCTTCCATGGGGAGCTCAAGAGGTCGATCGCCTTCCCAGTCAAAGTCATCAAGAAGAATTCTGGCACGATGCGGATAAGGATCTTCACGATTTGGCTCTGCACCCCAGACATCACGTCCACCGATGGCCTTTGCATAAGGATCCATCAGAAAGACATCTTTGTTGAAGCGATGGCCTTCTTCTGGGCTGAAAGGCCCATCCATGCGATAAGCATATTCAATTTCTTCGATATCAAGGTTGAATACGATCATCGACCAGACGTTCCCTATTCTGAATTTCTCGGGAATGGGAATAATGACAAAAGGCTTGGTTTCACGCTTGTTGAATAAAGCAAGCTCACATGAAGTTGCATTACTGGAGAAGATTGAGAAGTTCACTCCCCCGGGAACCAGGGTTGTTCCAAACGGGAGGGGTTTCCCCATCCTCAGTTGAAACCCTTCGAAAGTATCAGTTGGAAATCCATCAATACGATCCATAGTTATTTGCTTTTTCCCTTTCGATTAATCCGGGGAACCCTGTTACAGGCCCCCCGGTAGTAAATTACTATTTCTTTACGGGAACTAGTCGGACTTTAATTTTTGGTCGCTCATCAGAAGACGGATATCTGACTGTCAGTTTCTCTGCATCAAAGTCTTTCCAGGGTTCACCATTGATCCAGACCTCGCCGATGGTCACGGAGTTCTTTGGTAGAATGTCTGGTTCTACTCTGATGATGTTATTTTTGAATCCGTTTTCAACTGGCTTGAAATACAGATCCAAAGGTTTACCGGTGTGCAGGAAATTAATGTAAATCTGTGAAAGGAAGCAGAGCTCTACTGAATGGTAGGCACTCATGGAGTGACTGCCTTTGAAGCGCTCGTTCCCGACCAGGAATGGGATACCGTTACATAGGGTGTTAAAATACACGGATCCATCATCGTGATCAAGGAAAAAAGCGTTGTAGAATGCCGCAGATTCACGGGCATACTTGAGATACTCAGGCTTTTTCAGTATTCCGTAAAGAATCTGGTAGGCCAGAATTCCCTGTTCCTGCTGCCACCAAGCTTTACGATCATGCCATGCAAACCTGTATTCTGATTCGCCCTTCTTTATCTTTCGCTCCATAACGTCATACCAACCGAAACGCTGCTTGTCCATACCAACTTTAGGCATTAAATCAGCAATCTTCTCAGCCAGTTTTACGTAGGTGTCCTTGGGAACAATGCTGTTTATGCGCATCAGGTTCCAGGCAATCTTCAGATTGTGGCCCACAACGGCGCGGTCCTGCTGCCATCCCCATTCAGACTCGTGGCTCCAATCGTCATGGAAACGTTCCTGTACAAAGGGACTATTGTCATAGTCTGGGAAATACTTGCATATCTGGTCGGCACAATATTCCAACATATCAGCATATTTCTTTTCGCCAGTAGCAAGGTAAAGGTTGATCAAATAGGCAGGAGCATGATCGCCAACAGAATTCCAGTTTTTGGCACCCATGTTACGGCCAAGAGTATCATCCTTGGCACTCATACCAATAGCGTCAAGATGCGAATAGTAGCCATTTTTGACTGGATCCTTGAAGAATCGCTCAAACAATTCCATGGTGAGCTCGATGTCCTTCATAATTTTTGGATCACCGTTTGCCTTCATGGTCTGTGTTGGACCGGCCAGAGCGTAAATTTGTTCATACATCGGAATGGCGTCATAGTCGTCACCGAATTCAGAAGAGAAAACCTTATGCTCAGAACCATCTTTATTGACATCAATACCGTGATACCAATAAATTATGTTTTCGTCAGTATCATAGAACTGCATGTGATCTCGAAGATACTGGGTGCCCTTTTCGGCCACTTCCAGAAATCGGTCTTCACCAGTCAACATGTAAATAGAAGCCATACCGAAGATCATTCGGGAAATGGTGTCAGTCTCCTGGCGCTGATTCCCTGTGTGCTTTCCGGTCAGATCAATTGTGGTTCGATAATTGCGGAAGTTGATGGTGTCTGGTCCACCAAACTGGGCTTTGATAAAGAAATCTCCGATGCTCTCCATCTGGTTAACCCACCAGTTGGCTTCTTCGAATCTGTATTTACCGTTAGTTTTTCCTGGAATATAGATGTTTTGTGCTTCGAATCGAGCTCCGTCAGAATCCGGATAAAAAGTTCCGTATACCATGAGCATCTGGCCATCTTCGAGATGACTCTTAAGACGAGCTCCAGCTGCCAAATACGGTTCGCCGAGATTTCTGACAACCTGGGCACTCACGTTAGCAGAAAGCTTGACATTAAATTTGCGACCATCTGAGGTCGTCAGACCGAATTCGCCCTTATCCTCCTGATAACCACCTACTGTACCGGAAATGGTATCAGAAAATTCAAAATTGAACATACTACCCTCCCTTTTCTTGATCGTTGGCTAGACATTATACCAGTCCCATCAATGCACAAAGGATTGGTCTAATGACGAAAAACTTATACTCTTCTCAATAGCTCGCGGTAAATGCTCTCTATGTCATTTCGAACGAACGTGAGAAATCTCGAGATTTCTCGTCGCTACGCTTCTCGAAATGACATTAATACTTCGTAAGCTCGCATTTCTCACCCCGGATTACTGAGAAGATACAAAAATTACTATTTCTTAATTTTTCCCTTTTTCAGGTCATCAGTGTATTGAATGTTAAAGTCATCTGGTCCGGGAGGAGTTTCCGACACGAGATGGCCACCAGCTGCGATTCCAGCGAGTTCATAGCCACTGAACAATACATAGATTCGGTCTTCTGGAACCTTAGTTGAATCGGAAAGGATCTTGGTGAATTTCTTGGCAATGTCTTTCTTCTGTTCTTCCATAAGCGCTAATGTGTGAACCTGTATTACTGGCATAGATGCCTCCTTTAAAATTGAATCACTTACTTATTTCGATTTTTTGGTCGAAGTTTTGGCCTTGGCAGCCGGTTTTGCTTTCAGATTGGTGAAAAATTCCTTCACTGGCATGTAATAGGTGCCGGCTTTATTGAAACCAGCGTATATCGTCATGAACAGAAGGAGCTCTTCCATTTCAGCCTGCGTAATGCCCTGTTTCACAGCCATGGCAAGATGGTTCTCGAAAGGCTTTCCATGGATCTGCTCAACAATATCCACAACGAGAGTAATCATAACTTTCGTTTTCTGTGGGATCAGAGGCTTGGCATATGCTTCCCCTGAGGCTCGGATGCAGAGATCGCCGAAATCGGCGTTTAAAGCCCTTAAGCCCGCGCAAAGTTCCTGATCCCCGAGAACTGCATTGTCAAGAGGAGTAAGAACCTTTTTAGCAGACCTGGCTGGAGCTTTTGGGGCTGATACTTTTGTTTTCTTAATGTTTGCCATATTATATCCTTATTATTATTGCCCGTTCATGGCCTTGATGTAATTAGCCATTATTCTTTCGTTTACCGGCTGGGGAACAAAAGTGGTTTGAGCGCCTGTGGTCAGGAAATTAGAACGGATCGAATTATCGGGTACGCCGACTCGAGAAACAGTTGACACTGCTTCCTTGATACCTGCTGGCAACTTTGCCTTAGCGGTTACATAGGAAGGGGTTTGGATGTGAGCGGTATAAGCAGCTTCGTCTTTCCATTGCTGGAAGGTATGAAAAACCTCTGGTGGAGTCCCAACAAAGCCGTCATCGGGGTTATTGAAGCCCGAGTAAAGATCAAATCCATAGCATCCTGACTCAGCACGTGTCGCAGTCATAAGGGTTGACAACAGGTTTCTTGCGTCATCCGACAACCCAGCGGTTGTTTTCAGGTAACTGATCTTTATGACACCGGGATTTGAGATTGCTACAGCATAGGTATTTTGATCCTGAACGGTCACATCGAAAAAAGTGGGCGTTGTCGTTGCCACGCCCTTCTCGTCGATCGCCTCAAGTGGAGCATTGTAAGTAGTTGCGGCCAAACCCATCATTGTGTAGAAATGGGGAAGGTGCGTGTGCGTCTCGATAGCTGCAAAATCCTTGAACACTTCTCGAAACCAGTAGGTTTGCGTGGCTGGGACAACACCATCAAGAAGCACTTCGGAATACAGGTCATATGACAAAACGCCAGCTTCCTTACGAGTCTCTTGAACAAATTCGAGAGCGGCAGCTCTAGCGGCCTCTTCCTGTCCAGGTTTAACGATCCAGCGAGAAAGAACCATCACAGGTGTGGGCGTATAAATCACATCATCGTCATCGTCATTGCCTAAAATACTGCAGCCTATCAAGCCAATAACAAGCGAAAAACAAACAACAAAAAAAATAGAGTATTTGAAAAACCTGGACATGTAAAAACAACTCCTGAAATTTAGTAAAGCCTATAACTGGCTTTGCCGACTATTTTGCGAACAACAGCTCAAAGTGGGTAAAGGGAAGCGCAGGGTAGATATCGTATTCAGCAAGGCCGGCTTTTACAAGCGGCAAGGCTGCAAGAAGACCTTTAGCCTCAGCTTCGTCGGCACACTCAAGAACAATAATGGCACCCATACCGTCTTTGCGAAAATACATTTCCCGAAACTTTCCGTTGGCATAGAGCTTCCAGCCCGCACTAACTTCCTCTTTGGCCATGGCCATAATCTTTTCGGGTGTAGCACCGGTTACGGGTTTACTGACAGCAAAAATTTTCATTACTTCTCCTCTTAAAAGACAATTTTAATCAAGCGCTGGGAACTACCAGCTGCGAAGTTAATCCCCTGGACTAACTGGAACAACAATCTCAACGATACTCAGGGGCTCAGAACTTGTGACCTCAAGGCTATGTAGAGTTTGCGGAAGCGTGGTCATGAAATCGCCAGGAACCATGTTCAAAACCTTTCCTTCCATTTCGATGGCCATTGTTCCGGCCCGAACAAATGTAATCCGGTATTCATCATGTTTGTGGGCAGGTCTTTTGGTCCCGGGCGGAAACTCTAAACTGAAGGTTTGCACATCGCATCCCTCAATATTGATCGCCTCATTCCCCTTCTCGGTGGCTGGAAAAAATCTGTTTACCAACAAACTCTGTTCAAACCCCGGCAAAACAATTTTTGTCATGAAATCAACCTTTCTACGAGCCCGCGGCCTGGGAACTCCCAGCCGCGGTTTTGTGCTCAGACCCTGCCGAGTGCAAATGGAGGATACACTTCTCCGTCCACCACGACATCAATCAAAGCAGGTTTCCCTGAAGCAAGAGCCTTCTTGAAAACCGCACCAAAATCCTCGATTTTGTCTACGTGGTAACCTTGGGCTCCACACGCTTCTGCATACTGTACATAATCAGGATTTTTGAATTTCATGTAGGCATGTTTTCCAAACATATTGATCAGGAACTTCTTAATAACATTAAACTCACCATTATTGAAAATAACCCAGACAACAGGAATGTTATTCTCAACAGCGGTTAGAAGCTCAAAGCCTGCCATCAGATAGTCACCGTCTCCGACGGCAGCCACAACCGGGCGATCTGGGTTAGCGCACTTAACGCCCATAGATGCATTAACATGACTGGCCATGGGGCCAAAGCTCCCCGGGTTCTGGTAGATCTGGTCTTCCGTAAGGTTCAGGTAGCAGTTCAGCCAGAGCATGTGAGCACCAGCATCACCTAATACAACGGCCTTAGGAGGAAGAAATTTTGAGATTTCCTTTACCAGGATCGCCGGATGGATCTTCTCAGTCTTTTCGGTGATTTCCTTGTCAAAATGCTTGTCTCTAACAATTGACACTTTGGCAATATCGACAACCTCTTTCTCCAACCCTTTGTGGAGATCAATGATCGCGGGTTTAACATCGCTATAAATACCAACTGTCGGCGAATAAACTTTGCCAAGTTCGTGCCGGTCGATATTGATATGAATAAGTTGCTTGCCATCATACAGGTCGGCCTTGAAACCAAAGGTAGCATTTTCGGCAAAAGAGTTACCAATCGCTATGACCATGCGAGCTTTATCAAAGTAGTCTTTGGCGCCCTTGTCGCCAGATGTTCCAAGCACTCCCAGTGAAAGAGCATGGTTTTCTGGCAGGTAACCCTTGGCATCCATGGTTGTGGCAAACGGGATCTGGAAATGCTCAAGGAAACTTACAAGCTCTTTCTGAGCATGACTGCGAATAGAGCCATACCCGACCAATGCCATAACTGCTTCTTTGCTGCCTATCGCCTTGGCCAGAATGGTTACTGCAGCTTCGATGCTTCCCTTGTTGGGGCGAACAGGCTTGATATCAAGCTTAATTTCACGGAAATTTGAGACTTCCGCGATGGTAAGATTCTTGGGAATTTGGATGTTCACCGGACCAGGACGACCGTCAAAAGCTATATTAATGGCTTCTTCCAGAATGTCACAGATATCATCCGCTTTTTCGAGGATATAGGCTTTTTTGCAGGTAGCACTGAACATAGCGCCAGAATCTGGTGTTCGGCTGAGACCTGTGGCCTCATTCAAAGCCCCCTTGCCTCTTGACGGCGCCGAAACATAACCGGTGATAGAAAGGACCGGAAGAGAATCTGAGAAGGCAACCGCCATTCCTGAGAACAGATTGAACGCACCGGGGCCACCGGTGGCAAAGCAGACTCCAAGGCGGTCTGAAAACATCGAATATCCGCAGGCCATAAAGGAAGCGGCTTGCTCATTCTTTACAATAATTGTCTTAACTTTTTCCGACTTCTCAAGGGCCAGAAGCATACTGCCGTTAACCTGGCCCGACCCGCCAAAAACGTGGGTCACTCCCACATGCTCTAATGTTTTTACAATACTCTCATTAACATCCATAATTTTCTCTACTTTTTTGGAGGATTAAATTTGCCAATGATTGGAGGGGGATTCTTGGAAAAGATCATCCCGCCTTTGGCACAGCTGTCAAGTGGATACCCGTCAAAAAAAACATAGATTCGATCCTGTGGAACCTTGGTCAGCTCAGAAAATTTGCTGGTAAAAGTTTCGGCAAGAACTTCTTTCTGTTCATCTGTCAATTCAAGACTCTGTATGGTAATCGCAGGCATTAAACACCCTCGCTTTCTCAAAAAAAGAAAAGAGAAGGGAGCTCATTTCCCTGTTTTGCACAAGAAGATGAGCTCCCAGGTGAACATTATTTGCGTGACGCCAGAACTTCCGCAATCTTATTGCCGTAAGCGATTGAAGACTCAACAGAAGTGCCTGTTACAAATGGCCAGTCAAAGGCAACTTGGGGGTCTTCGCGATTGGCTCGGAAATTAGCGATGCATTTGCCATTGGGGCCGACAGCATCACGAACCAGATGTTCTACAGGCCACAGGAAGCCTGGAGTATGTACGTCAGTGGCTTTGTTGTCGGGGGTGGCACCATACAGGTCGTAGGTGAAATCCCAGTCGCGGCCGTAGAAATCCCAGGAGTGCGGGTGAGCAACAACGGTTTTTCCGTAAATGACGCTTTTGTAGTCATTCTGGGGGTTGCGGCAGAATACGAGGGCGGAAACTGCATAGCAAAGAGCGCCGATCAGTTTGTCCTGCTCAAGAGCATCCAGAAGGAGCTTGTGTACATTGTAGTTATTACAAATATCAATCATGGCGCCCAGGCCGCCGGTCAAAACGATTGCATCATAATCAGCCATTTTGGCAGCTTTGAAAGTGATTGAAGAATCCCATTCTTTTCCATCAGTCAGTTCTTTGATGCGCTTGCATACTTCTGGTGGATTAGTCTTAAAGTTTATAATCGGATCAACAAAATCAGGATCACAACTGACAGCTAATGGCAATGGTTTTTTGCCGAGAGGAGTGGCCAGAGTCAAATTGTGACCAGCTTTTTTCAGAATGTCCCAGGGAGCCTGCAGTTCTTCACCCCAAGTACCGTAATTGGTTGCCAAAATCAAAATCTTTTTACCCATGAAATCCTCCTGTAAATTTGTGAATAAGCAAGTCGTCCAAAAACTATTCGAGAGACTTCCCGTTGGGGAGATCTTTCTTCACGGGACTGAAAACGTCGATTGCTTCAGTCTCGCCTAAGGCCGTAAACGTGTGGGGTACATTTGCCGGAATAAAGTAGGCATCGCCAGCTTTCAAAATAGCGTGGTCATCCCCAATGGTCATATCAAAGCCACCTTTAATGCAGTAGCCGAATTGTTCAGACGGGTGACTATGGAGCACTACAACAGCGCCATCATCCATGTTCCAATGAAAAACATCCAGGTTTTTACTAGCTCCAAGGAACTGAAACAAAACGCCTTTGCCGAGATCTTCTTTGGGTATATCTTTGTGAAATACGTACATTTGTCACCTCTCCTCAAATTAGTTTTACTTAAAACAGTTATTAAAAACGTGCAACTATATTGATTCTCTTTTTACAAAATGAGTATTCCATTCTTGGCTCATCAATGTCAATATTTTTTTTCTCTATATATCTCCCCCCGCGCTGCCATTAACTTAAAGATAGTTTTTCGACTCTGCCTTGTCATCTCGACCGAAGGGAGAGATCTCACTAACAAACACGAGATTTCTCCTGCTTCGGCTTCGCCTCGCAGTCGAAATGACAAAACAGCTCTGAGCCTGTCATTGCGAGGAATGAAGCGACGAAGCAATCCTGATAAAACCGAATTTTGCAAGTTGCTCATTTTTGAAAGATACAAATATTCTGGATTATTACTTCACCCTATGATAATCTGCAAGATATCCCCACGCTCAGAAAAAAGGATGATGTTATGTCCCTTTTTGGAAGTCGTTCCCAAAGCATAACCACGAAGTATCTTTTTTGGTTGATTCCAACCTTTGCAGTTTCTCTGTTCATTTTTGGACTGTATATCTACGTTATTGCAAGGGACAATGCCCTTGCCTACAACTCTGCAATGGCCAGAGTTATAACACAACAAACAAACCAGGCACTGATCCGTTGGATCGAAGAACAAAGTAATATAGCCCGCACCATTGCAAATGATCCAAGGATAATCAAAGTCTGTCAACTTCCAACTGATAGCGATGCGAGGGAAGCTGCTCAAGCATTCCTGGATTCTCTCCATAAGCTTTACCCCCACTATGAAAATATTCCGCTTGCCATTAAACTCCCGGCAGACCAAGAGTTTTCCTTGACTGTTAATGAAGAGCAGCAAACCATTCGCAACGGGAACTTTTTTATTGATACTGTGGGCGGTAAAACAATCGGAAAATGTAGCGAAAATTTCAGCTATATCCAACACACATTTTACGATAACAAGCCTTACTTCGTCAGCGAGGTTTACCCCAGTATTTTGCGAGGCAACCCGATCTTCGTTGTTGCTGCTCCAATCACTCTTGGCGGTGAGATCCTCGGTTCAGTAATTGTTGCACCCCGTATGGATTACTTCACCAAATTCTTTTTAGAGGAATCCAAAATCGGAGAAACTGGTTACTTATTAATGATTGACGACCGCGGAATAGTGATTAGCCATCCTGACCACTCATTGATTCTCAACAGTGTGACAAAGGATAAAGTTAAAGGCCTTTACACCAGAATAAAAGAAGGCAAAGTGGCCTTTCTGGAGAAATTTGATGGGCGAATGAAATCCTACGTTGTCGCAAAGTTTACTTCAAAGGATTTCCATATCAGTAATGATTGGTACATTATCTGTGCAAGTGATTACGATGAAATAGTCCGGGATGCCAATCAGACCCTCCTGAGAATCGTGGCCTGCATCGCCATAATAGCTCTGTTCATAGGCCTTTTGATCTTTTTTCTGACCAGATCTCTTATTAAATTTCCCCTCTTATTGCTCACAGACGCTACTAATCGGGTGGCAGCTGGCGATCTGACCGAAACTCTCCAGATGAAGGCTACTTGTAACCTCGACAATGGGAATGAAATTGGCCTCATGTTTCGTGCCGTGAACTCTATGACCAAAAATCTTAGAGCCCAAACCACCCAAATACGTTTAGCCGTGCTTATGCTGAACTCTTTGGCCGCAGAGATTGCTCAAACTGCGGTTCAACAGGAAGCCATTGCAATGGAGCATAGGAATGCCTCTGTGCAGGTTACATCTGCGGTTAAAGAGATTTCTGCCACCTCCTCGGAACTTTCCAAAACCATGCAGGGAATCGAGGGAGGATTCTCTGAAACGCAAACAGTTGCGGACGCTGGGCGAGCCAGCTTAACCAACATGGAAAAAACCATGCACCAACTGGGCGCGGCGACCCAGCTGATCAAAGAAAAACTAGCTATTATTGATGAAAAATCTACTCTTATTGGCAGCGTTGTTACTACTATCACTAATGTTGCCAACCAAACCAACCTGCTATCTCTGAACGCCTCGATTGAGGCTGAGAAGGCTGGCGAATATGGCCGCGGATTCTCCGTCATTGCCAAAGAAACTCGGAGATTGGCTGATCAGACCGCTATCGCTACTCTAGAAATCGAGGAAATGGTCAGAGAAATGCGTTTATCTGTATCTCACGGAGTTTCGGAGATGGACAAGTTTGCACAAGAAGTTATTAAAGGAATCCTGTCGGTGGGCGGTGTTAGCGGGCAACTTTCTCAAATTATCGCCCGCGTGAAAGAACTAGCCCCCCAGTTCACAATGGTAAACGATGGAATGAGTACCCAGGCTCTTGGTGCCCAGAATATCAGCGAGGCAATGGTTCAATGGAGTGATGGGGCTGCAAAGACCTCACATTCACTCGGCAAACTAAAAAGCGCTTCTGTACAGCTTAGAGAGGCCGCAACAAATCTTCAGTTGGAAGTCTCCCAGTTCAAGCTATAAATCCAATAAAAAAAACCACCCAGTCAAATGACTGGGTGGTTTTTTTTATTGGATTAGAAAAGTGCCATTTGTTCAGCTTCAGCCATAAGTTGGTCCCTAAAATTGGGATGAGCGAGACTGATGATGCCCAAGGCGCGGTCTTTCGTAGATTTCCCCTTTACATCAACCACTCCATATTCCGTGGCCAGAAACTGCACATCCGCCCGCGGAACGGTCACCGGGGTACCTTCCTTAAATCTGGGAACAATCCGAGAAACAGTTGCGCCCTTTGCTGACGAATGGCAGGTAAGGATTCCGATCCCACCTTTAGAGTCAAAGGCGCCCCGAACAAAGTCGAGCTGGCCGCCAGTACCACTCCATTGAGAACCATCCAAGAATTCGGCATTGCACTGACCGAGAAGATCAAATTCTAAAACGGCATTCACTGCAACCATCTTGTCGTTCAAAGAAATAACTTTTGGCGAACAGACATAGGATGCGGGGTAACTTTCGAAGCTGGGATTATTGTCCATGAATTCATACATGGAATGAGTTCCAGAGGCGGTAGTAAAAATATGCTTGCGAGGATGAAGATTCTTTTTCTGCCCGTTAATTACTCCGCATTTAATAAGGTCAATCATGGTCGGAGTCATCAACTCGGTATGGATACCAATATCCTTGTGATTAACCAGGGCTCTCCCCACGGCATTTGGGAGATTACCTATTCCGAGCTGCAGTGTGGCCCCATTGGGGATCAGGTCGGCGATGAGCTTGCCCACAACATCATCTTCAGGTTTTACTTTTCCATAGGCTATCTCAGGCAACAAAAGGTGATTTTCGAGAACTGCATCAACCTCAGAAATATGGATGCAGGAATCACCAAAGACCCTGGGCATATGTTTATTGACCTCAAGAAGAAGTATCTTTGCACTTCTTGCTGCAGTTGAAATATAGTCATTTCCAATTCCAAGAGAGAAGAAGCCGCTTGAGTCCATGGGTGAAACCATTGCCAGGGCTACATCAACTTTCATGAATTCTGTACACAGCCGAGGAATCTGATGCAGATATGAAGGAATAAAATAGTTTAGCCCAAACTTCACCAGACCACGGTCTGAACGACTGACAAACCAGGAAGAGCTTTGAATGTCAGTGCAAAGATCCGGGCTGATTACAGACTTGTAAGCAACTTCTGTAGAAAGAAAAGAGAACATTTCCAGGTCGGTAACGCCATCTTCCCTTACGCGGTTTGAAATAGCCTTCAAAAGAGCCGGGGGCTGGGCTGAGCCAATTCCATATACAATAGTTTGCCCGGAAACTATGGAACTCACAGCATCCTTTGGGGTTTTAAGCTTTTCCTGATACTCAAGCTGGTAATTGGGCATACTACATATCTCCTGGTTATTTTGAAATCATGGATAGTGGGCTGAAATGGCCAACTATAAGATATCAGACATGAAACAACACATTTTACAGAATCTTACAAAAAAATTCAAGTCAACCACTGGAATCGAGTTCCAGCGAATCTGTGGTAAAACACACATGCGAAGCATAGATTACCTGTACAACCAATACAGCAAGAAAAAAAAGAAACAATTGTATGGATCCAGGGTTCGAGAAAAAGTAAGGTCCGGCAAGAACAACCAGAGCACCTCCGATTTTCAAAGAGGGACTGGCAACTGGGTGACTGTGTTCATCTTTATCTCTCGCCAACGTCGTTTCCAGAAGGCCTACGGAAATCAGGGACAAGGCAACGGTACCCGCCAGAAAATACCCGGCCTCCTGGGGAAGGGCAGAATCGATGTGGGCCAGTCCTTTCAGGATTCCTGGACCAGAGGCGATGATACCCATAGATAGAGGCAGATGGAAATATGACCAGACAAAAGGCCAAGGAGGAACAGGCTTAAAAACCCGTCGACCAATAAAGTCAAAATAGATCCACCACAAACAGAAAACGATTGCAAGACCCAGAATGCCGCCGATAAAGGTCAAAAAAGAAAATTGCTGGTGTTTGGCCAGACCATTTACAACTCCAACAATTGTCTCACCGAGAACGATTATGGTAAGAAGTCCAAACCGTTCTGGCAATTTAGAGGAACTATACTTAGGGAGAGCTTTTAGATACTTGATAAGCAAAAAGGGGCCAAGCAGGTCAACAACAACACCGATGGTAAAAAGGAGCAGACTCTGGTTGCCATTAACAAACATCGACCCGATGATTATTGCAGCAGTAATCGCATACCCAATCGCGATTCTTTTTGAAACCGGTCGAAATTCTGGATGATGTATACCGCCCCTGATCCACATTATAGTAGTCATAGCTCGTGCCACCAGATAGGCCGAAGCATATGCTGTAAGGCTTGTCAAACCATGACCAGCCGACACAGCCATCCCGGTGATTGCAACCATCATGGCAAAGGTGTAAAAGCGGTTCTCCAGACCTTCTGTCTCAAACCGTTCCTTATGGTATGTGTCAGTGACCCATACCCACCAGGCCGGTACAAAAAACAATGTAAACTCCAGGACTCCATGCACCGAAATGTCTTGACCAAGGTGATGGGCTATTTGAGCAAATACGACAACAAAAAACAGGTCGAAAAAAAGCTCAAGCCAACCGACCTTCCGGTGCTTATTCTCTTCCTCGTCCAACCGCAATTGCGGCTTCTGCCACATTGCTATTTTTACCATCCTGGCATTCCCTCCTGGGAAAAGCTTCTATTCTTGCAACTCAACACAGAGAATTGAGTAGTCATCGTCCAGAATGGGTTTCCCTCTCATATCCAAAAGATAGGAGTGAAGGTCATCCAGTTCAGTTTTACCATCAGGAAACTTCTGACTCAGGTAGTGCATTAATCCATGTTCATCCCAGAAGGTGCCATCGGGTCTTTCTATCTCAAAAGCACCATCGGAAAAAACGAATACCTTGGCGCCCCTTGGAATCATTACAGATGAAGAAGTGTAACTGACACCGCTCATACAACCCACCACCAGGTTTATGTTCTCTATTTCACTGATTTCACCAGATTTTGTCAGCAGGAAAGGAAAAGGATGACCACCACCAGAGAATTTAAGTTCACCGGTGTTAACGTTGAGAACGCCATACCATATTGTAAAGAAAAAGCCATTGTTCCTATCCATTGGAAAGGCATCATTCAAGGATTTCATGACACTCGCCGGAACAAGGAAATCTGTATCCGGCAACGTCTGACCGGACAAAACGTTAATGGCAGAAACAGCCAGCAGAGCTGATCCTACCCCGTGACCGCAAACATCCAGGAGATAGATTGCAAAATGCTCGTCATCTATCCAGTGATAACCAAAGGAGTCGCCACCAAGCTCAGAAGACGGATTATATCGCCAGTTTGTTCGAATCCTTCCTTCGGTAAGTGGTTCAGGAAAAAGAGAGGCCACATAATCAGCCGCCTGGGCCAGTTCAGATGCCAGAATCTCCTGACTCTTTTTCAGGGCCTGATATGCATCGTTTCTCTCCAAAAGAGCAATGTAACCTTTTGAATGATAGCGGATTCGAGCTATAAGTTCGATTTTGTCAGGCAGTTTGACCAGGTAGTCATTTGCCCCAAGTGCAAAGGCTTCAGCCTTGGTTGTAGCTTCCTCTTTACTTGAGAGCACAATGAGGGGAATATCTTTTAATTGAGGATGCTTTCTGTAAAATTTTACCAGGGTCAATCCGTCAATGTCAGGCATGACCAAATCCTGGAGGATTATTGTCGGGGATATTTCCGTCGCCATTTTCATGGCATCGGCGGGGTTCTGGCAGTAGTGAAAAATAATGTCTTTTTCCGGAACAAGCATACGGCGGACGGTTTCCGCGACAATAGGCTGGTCATCAACCAGAAGAACATTGATATCGTAATGGGCCAGGTTAGGGGCAGTGAAGTTACTTTCTTTTTGGGTCATCTTTCAATCCTTGTTTGGAGTTGTTTCAAAATACTGTCGGCTATGGCATCAAGTGCCAAAACCTGCAGAGCAGCCCCGATTTTAATTGCAGCGCGGGGCATACCAAATACCGCCGAGGTAGTTTCATCCTGGGCAATTGTGTGCCAGTTCTTGTTTTTGAGAGCCAGCATTCCAGCAGCCCCATCATTTCCCATTCCCGTCAATAGAACAGCAACTCCTGGCACAGCCCAGTGTTCAGCCAGACTAGTAAAAAATACGTCCACAGAGGGTCGGAAGGGGTTGTCCTCGGGTTTGCTACTGTAACGAAAGGTTCCGTCTTCGGTCAGGCGAAGATGGTCATTAGTGCAGGCAAAATAGACAATTCCCTGCTTGGGACTATCTCCATTCTCGGCCTTGATTACTGTCTGGTGAGTCATTTGATTCAACCACGCGGTCATTCCTTCACAAAATCTCTCTTCGAGGTGTTGAATAACGACCGTCACAAACCCTGGATTTGTGGGAAACTGGTTCAAAACTGCGGCAATGGCACCGGGACCGCCTGTAGAAGCTCCGATGGCAACTATAGAATCCGGGTTGGCACATGACACAATCTTGTTCAATGGCTTTTCCCTTTGGGAAAAGGTTCCAGATAGCCTCTCCAGCAGTCGAAATTTCTTCAGAAACTTTTCATTAAATTCCATGGAGTTGTCAGTTCCTTCGACAGGAGCATTCACTGCGTCCAATGCCCCCGCTCCAAGAGCTGATAGAACCTTGCTGGCGGATAAATCCACAGAGGACGTAACTATCAGGATCGCACAGGGCGAGTTTCTCATGACTTCTGTCAGAACAGCCGCCACGGGAAGGTCAGAAAACATTACGTCCATTAACAAAGCGTCAGGTTTGTAAACTCGACACTTTTCCAGAATCTCTCCTCCGGAATAGGCCTCTCCAACGACCTCATGCTGAAGCCCTTCGGTGAGAATTCGCCGAAGTATTTCAACCTTGCCGGAGGTCTGTTGAGCAAGAATAATTCGCATGGTCATGGGTCTCCAATCAAATCACGAACAGCAGCAAGAAGGGTTTCGTCATGGAAACTACTTTTGGTGAAATAGTAATTAGCGCCGGCGGCAAGACCACGCATTCGATCCTCTTCCCGGTCCTTGTAAGAAACGATCATGACTGGAATGGCCTTGAGACCTGGATGCCGTTTGATACGTCCCACAAGCTCAAAACCTGTCATTCGTGGCATGTCAACATCGGAAATGATCAGATCAAAGATCTGGGTTTGCAGGGTATTCCACCCATCCATCCCGTCGACGGCCACGGTGACATCGTAACCGCGGTTTTCCAGTAGTCTGCGCTCAACTTCGCGAACGGTCAAAGAGTCGTCTACGACAAGAATCCTCTTCTTCACCTCGACCCCAGACTTCAAAGCGGCAGTTACCTTTCGCAAACGAGCGCGATTGAGAAGGTTGTCGATAGACCGAACCAGGTCATTGCCATCCATAATGAGTATCGGATTCCCATCGTCCAGAACCGCGCCGGCTCGAATATTTGGAATCTTGCCCAGGCGAGGATCGAGAGGAAGTACAACTACTTCCCGGCTCCCGAGAAATCGATCAACTACAAGTCCATACTGATTCATCCGATCACTTATGACAATAACTCCAACCCTGTCAGAGGGCAATGGTTGCTGGGGCAACTGCAAAACCTGATGGGCCGACAGAAGGCCAATTTGCTCACCTTTCATCGTTACATACTGCCGATCCTCAATTACAGCGATTTCTTTCGAAGAAACTTCGAAAAGAGAATCAATACGGGAAAGTTGGAGACCATAAGGCTCTCCAGCAATCTCGACGAGAAGAACCCTTAGCACAGACATGGTTAGTGGGAGTCGCAACAAGAATGTGGTTCCCTGACCAAGTTCTGAGGTCACACTGACCTGGCCACCAACTTCCTGGGCCATAGAATTGACAATGTCGAGACCTACGCCACGCCCGCTAATGGTGGTAACCTGACCCTTAGTTGAGAACCCTGGCAGGAAAAGAAAGTCTGCAAGCTCATCCCGACTCATCTTTTCGACCATATCGGCAGTAGCATAGCCTCGTTCGGCAATCTTCCGCTTCAACCCGGCAAAATCAATTCCCTTGCCATCGTCCTGGATAAGAACTTCCAGCATTCCAGAACGATGTCGTGCTTCGACCAGTATCTTTCCAGTCGCAGACTTCCCTGATTTAACACGATCCTCAGGAGATTCAATGGCGTGATCTACCGCATTTCTGACCAGGTGGTTCAATGGAGCTTCGAGCTTCTTCAGGATGTTGCTGTCAACCATGGAGTTGCTACCACCGATCTCAAAATCAACCTTTTTGTCGAGATCCTTGGCAAGATCACGAACCATTCTGGAGAAGCCATACATCCCCTCAGAAAAAGGCTGCATACGAATATTCAGCACCTCTCCATAAAGATGATCAGCAAGAGTTTCAAGTTTCCACGAAAGAAACTTCACCTTGTCCATGTGCGTTGAAAAGAATTCGGAGGTTTGGGCCAAGTTATCATTCAGCTCTTGTATTTCTTCATTAAGAGCCATTGAGGCATTTTCTGCAATAAGAATTCCGTGGATCTTGGTAAGGCGGCTTTCCATGCCCAGATAAAGGTCTTTTATGTGCTTCAACAAGCCCTGAAAATTTTGGGCTGATTTTGCCTGAATCAAACACTCTCCTGACAAGCCAATCAAACGGGTAAGCTTCTCAGCCTGAATCTTTATCACATCATCATCGCGAACGGGTTTACCTGAGGCCTTGGAAGCAGATGGTGCCACCTGCTTCTTTGTCTTGGGCTCCTCAGCCGACTTGACCGCTGATTTCTGATCTGGCGATTCAGAATCAGAGACACCTTTCAATGCCCCTATGAGGCGGTCAATGGTGCCCGCTTCTTTGCCAAAATATTTTCCAAAATCTTTAACGTCAGTCTTAGAGAGTACCGAAAAAATATCGGTGCTTTGCAGAAGTATATCAATCTGGCCAGAAGTCAGCGTGACATTCCCCTTTTGTGCGGAAACAAGGAGATCTTCCATGCTGTGAGCAAGTCCGACGCAAGGGCTGACACCCACCATTCGAGCTGCACCCTTCATAGAGTGCGCAGCCCTCATAAGAGGCTCAATGTTTTCCGGTGTCTGGTTCTTTTCCACGTTAAGCAGGCCGGTCTCAAGAACCTGAGTATGCGTTTCCAGCTCTGCTTTGAAGAGATCAGCCATAGCTGGATCAATTTCTGGTATGTCCACCACTATCTCTGGTTGAACAGAAGAAGGAGCTTTTTCTGTTTCCGGTTTCACATCGGAGCGAGTTTTTTCAGAAGAGACCTTCTCCTCTGGTGCGCTTTTCACGAGGATCTCAATGCTTGAGATGAATTCGGCAACCTGAGTCTCAACTGACTGGAGGTAAAGTGGAATATCCGCATCGGAAGTTTCACCCAGGTTCTTAAAAACATCGTTTCCAGCAAGCAGAGCATCAATAAGTTTCGGATAGAAAACGACTTCGCTGCGTTGCCCGGCAATCAGAACATTTTCGATTGTGTGAGCCAAACCGACCAGTTGATGCAAGCCTACTATTCTTGCGGCTCCTTTTATGGAATGGGCAGCACGCATAAGGGCTTCCAGGAGTTCAGGCGTAGGTTCTTTGGCAACTTTAATCAAACCAGTCTCGATAGCCTCAGTGTGAGTTTCAAGTTCAGATCGGAACAAAGCCAGCATCTCCGGGTCGATATCCAATGTTGTTGGTGGCAAGGGTTTACCCTGCTTTTCTGGGGCCTTGGGATTTTCGGATGCATCGGTAGCAGGTGAGACTTTTGTCAGAAAACCGGAAAGCTTCTCTGCCAGAGCAGTAAATTCTGACTGAGAAACATCAAGCATCTCTGGAATATCATCGGAGGCAGCTAATTGTCTGTACAAACGCACTCCATCCTGCAATATTTCCAGATGTACCTTGTCGGGGGTTTGCGTGCCCTTTCGGAAAGCGTCGAAAAGTTCCTCCATTGCTGCAGCCAGACCAACGGCCTGATTCAGGGCCACAACTCGGGCAGCGCCCTTTATAGAGTGAGCCGCTCGGACAAGTTGATCCAAGCTTGCCGGGGAAAGTTCGTGCAGTTCAGGCAGAAGCTCCAAGAGCTTACCTGAATGCTCATCAAGTTCCATTCGGAACAGGTCAACCATAGCTGGATCTGGAGTGTTTTTTGTGGTCAACTTGGAAGACTCCTTGTCAGTGCCTGGAAAAAGCGCTCAGCATCCAAAAGTCCAACGGTTGCTCCCTCAAGGTAAAACAACCTGGTCATCAACGCAGTATCATTACTCATGAGAGTATCGGGCAAAGGTTCCATGACATCACGTGAAACCTGGGAGACACAAAGAACTTCATCCACCTGGAAAACAAAACGATTATTTTCTTTTTGCACGGCAATCATTCTCCGATATGCCTGTTTTCCCTCTGGGTGAGAGACCAGATTCTCAGTAAGTCCTAAGATCTCCACGGACGACATGCAGGGTAAGAGTTCGCCATTAACGTTAACCAACCCAAGAAAGAGCGAATTTGTCCGAGCAGGCACGGTATGAATCATCCTGGTTTCCGCCACTTCCTGCAAAAAATGAGTATCCAATGCAAGCCATTCATCACGGATTCGAAACACAACCACGGACATCTCATTGGAAATACTGGAATCTTTCGCTCCGCTAAGACGCTCTGACCAATCATCCAATAACCCATCGGGAAAAGGGCGATCAAGAAGGCTTCTTGCTGCCAGAGAAAAGTCTGGACAATTCCTGCAGTTGCCAAACTCCTGCAGTTTTTCACAGACCTCGTCTGAATCCAGTCTGGATCTTTTCCAGCATTTATTTAGCTCGGGGCTGATAAGAGCCGATCCATTTTCTGTCACGCTCGTTTCTCCTTATCTATAGCTAAACGACGGGCTCTATCCTGAAAAACCTGTGATTTATCTGTATTTCCCTGTTTTTCGTAAAGGAGTCCAAGGGCCACAACAGCTTCGGAAAAAGAGTTATCCAGATACAAGGCTCGCTGGAACATTTCCTCAGCCGCAGAAAAATTATTCAATGCTTGTTTTACTAAGCCCACTAAGAAATAGGCCCGCGGAACTGGAGTTTCTCGTAAAATTATCTCACCAAGCGAAAGAGCCTCTTCAAACTTTCCCTTGTCCGCCAGGCACTGCAGGTCTTTCAGCTTATCAGGCGGGAGAACAGCGGCCTGATCAGGAGGCAAATTTACAGTCACGTCAGATTTTTGCCGGGGTATAATTGGAGGTTTACAGACAGAAGTTTTATCCGTTCCAGTTCTGCCTTTCGTCGGAGTTCTAACTTTTTGAACTTTATTTCCTGATTCTGTGTCGCCCTGTAACTGACAGGCAAACGCTCCGGCTGGTCCATGCATGCGAAATCCATTTTTGCAAAGAAAAGGAATCTCGGAGTGACCAGCAAAAAGCACTCCATCCCGAGTAAGAACCTGCCTTAGATTCCTGAGCAATGCACTTCTCGACTTGTCGGAAAGATAAATCATCAGGTTTTTGCAAAGAATAATATGGAAGGGAAGCATTGACGATACCCCGAATTCACCGATGAGACTTCCCTGGGAGAAGTGAACCAGTTTTCGAACCTTCTCAGAGAGTTCAAGATTGCTCCCATTACGAATGAAGTATTTTGCTACTATTTCTGAAGTGCAACCTCGAGGTATAGCCATCGAATAGTGTCCGATCATGGCTTTCTCAATCTGTCTTGGGCTTACATCTATAGCTTCTATAACAAATGAAGTCTCGGGCAAGCCCGCCTCCAACAGAGCCATAGCAATAGAATATGGCTCCTCACCACTTGCACATGGAGCAGAAAAAATCCGTAAAGTGGAGTCGGGATGGGCAGAGATGAACTGCCGAGCCAGCTCAGCTATGAAATTGAAGGTCTCTTGATCTCTAAAGAACCAGGTTTCAGGCACAACCAATTCTTCAAGCAGAAGCAGCCACTCCGCCGGATTTTGCTTGAGTATCTGAAGATACGCCTGATCATCTGAAACGCCAATACACTTCTTTCGTTTTTCCAGCAAAATCTGGAGGCTTGACTCTCCGAGTACTTCCAATTCGAATCCGGATATTTCAAGAACGTGAGAAATGAGTGCAGATTCTGTCATCAGACCTCCACCCTAACATTGCTGGCGTACAAAACTTGCTGGATCTCCTGAGGCAAAATTTTATCCACTTCCAGAACCTGAATCATACCTTCCTTGTCGAGGATTATGCTCCCCAGGTAAGGCGATGTTTCTGAATTGACTGGCGAAGGTTGTAAATCTGCTTCATTACAAACAATTGCATCCGTTGCATGTTCGGCAATCAAACCAAGGGGAAATGTCTCTCCATCCCTGAAAAATTTCACCACCAGAACTCTTGTGCTAAGAACAAGTTTAGAGGGCACATCTGCCAACAGCAAAGAAAGATCAATAAAGGGAATGACTTTACCACGGTAATTTGCCACCCCGACAATCTGTGGAGGAACGTGTGGAATTTGCCTTAAGTTCACCATGGGGGCAACTTCCAATATTTCCGAAGACCTCAGACCATACCGGTTTTGGCCCACGTGGAACACCATTATCAGCATTCTGAATCACCCTTTCGGAAATAGAATCCCCGACCAAACCCAAGTCTGATTTTATTCATCAGTTACCTTGAATCTTGATGCCTCATCCTTCATTCCCTGGACAATATCTCTAAGGTGTTCAGTGGATTGTTTAAACTCTGCAAGTGCATCGCGATTCTGTTCAGCAGCCATGGTCAGCTGATGCATAGCTTCGTTGATCTGGCCGGCACTGCGCGTCTGACTATCAACGCCGCTTTCCAGGCTGGCAAACTGGGGGGCAAGGTTCCGGACTTCGTCAATAATGCTTTCCAGATCGCCTCCGATGGTGGCAATGCCCTCCACCTCGTTCTGAACCTCTCGGGCAAACTTGTCCATTTCCATGACGCCTGAACTAACCGCAGTCTGCATCTCTCCGACCATGAATTCGATATCGTGGGTAGCATCGGCAGTCTGATCAGCCAAACGACTAATCTCACGAGAAACGACAGAGAACCCGCGACCAAATTCTCCAGCCTTCTCAGCTTCGATGGCAGCATTTAGCGAAAGCAGGTTTGTCTGGTTCGAAATCTTGTTAATGGTGGAAACCACGCCGGAAATCTTGTTGGTTTTATCATTTATAACCCCAAGTTTGGCGGAGATTGATTGAGTAGCCTTCAAAAGCTGCCTAAGTGAGACTTCCATAGAAGTCAGGCTTGCCTTTCCCTTTTCCGTTTTCCCAGCTGTTTCAGAAATGGTTTCTCCGAGGGTATTCATCGTTGTTGAAAGTTCAGCGGAAGTCCTGGAAATTCCCAGGGATGTTGCAGTAACCTCTTTGGTTGAAGCAGCCTGCTCAGTAACGCTTGCTTCAAGCTGTCGAGCCGAGGCCGCAATCTGGGTCGCCGAAGAAGAAACCCGGATACCAGAGCGCTGCAATTGCCCGATAAGAGAATCAAGTCCCTGGGTCATATCTGAAAAGGAAAAGAATAGTTGCCTGATCTCATCCTGAGGATCTTCATCCCTCGCAGCGCGCTCCCCTACTCCAGAATTGATTCCAAGGTCAGAAAGTATGCTCTTGGCAAGAAGAAGATCGCCGTTAGCAACGTGACGGGCGAGAACCATAACCATCTGAAGAGGACGGGTTAAACGATTTCCAAGATACCAGGCAAATCCAATTGCGAACAGCAAAACCAGTATACCAGCAGATACAAACTGCCCGAACATTCTGGCAATGCTATTCTCAACCTTGAGAATGGGTCCCAGAAAATCATCCTGATACATCCCGGCTCCAATGACCCACTTCCAAGGCTTGAAATAGATGGCTTTGGCAATTTTTACGCGAGCATTAGATTCCCCGATATTCTTCCAGGGATAGCTCACGTAGGGATCGCCCTCTTCAGGGTGAAGAGCACGGGTGATTATGTCTTGAATAAAGAGCGCACCATTGGAATCCTCGGCATTCCAGATGTTTTCTCCATCACGCTTACCATCTTTGGAAATGATATAGCAACCCTTATTCTTGCCCTCCATTCCCAGGACATAGACATACCCGCTATCTCCAACCTTGATATCCATGATGGCAGAACGTAGGTCTTTTTGGTCATCAATCATTTCACTGACATGAAACATCCCGATAAGACGGCCATTCTCGTCGTGTATTCCCTTGCATGCTGTGAGACAAGCACGCCCCATAAATTCAGCCAACCCTTCGAATTCCTCACCTTTCAAGACATTCGCAATAACGGGATCGGAGGTTCCATCGGTAAGCACTGCCGGCAAGACCATACCAACTGCAAAACTGCCGCTGGGCTTTTTCACCGTTGTAACTATCGCCAGCATATCGCCGCGATCATTTATACGCTGAAAGATGGTACATTCACCGCCCATAAGGCTCTGAATTTCACTGACTACCGGTGCTAAAGACAGTTTTTCAACCTCAGGAGTGAGAAGAGCATTTCCCAGAAAAAATTCGGGAAGAACAAGCTTTTGTCGTTCACCGGTCAATTGGTTTTCGGAGTTCCATTCGATGGTGCCAGTACCGATTCTCGCAGGGTATTTGTTTTCAACGACTTCCATGCCGTATTTCAGGGCTTTGCCCAACTGAATCTGAAGAAGCGTGTTCGCTGTTTTGCACAGAGTATAGACATCATGAACAACCTGATCCAGATTTCCTCTTGCCAGCGTATTCAATTCCTGACGCGCTGTTGTTCTAATATCGCCCT
The DNA here is from genome assembly GCA_018818125.1 of Candidatus Rifleibacteriota bacterium. GTDB lineage: Bacteria > Muiribacteriota > Ozemobacteria > Ozemobacterales > Ozemobacteraceae > Rifleibacterium. Next base: position 21,705 of record JAHISQ010000013.1, on the reverse strand, counting down.
GCATTCGAACAGTCATCAAAGCCATGACCAATACCGGCAAAATCGCTGAGACAGTTGCCAGCGCTATAATCTTAGATTTAAAAGTCCCTTTCACGGGCGTTCTCCTCTCCCATTATGGGGTATATATCCGTTTATTTCCGGAAACGATGATAGTTAAAAACATGCAGTCTTGTCAACTTAACCTGTAGATATTTTTGAACAGGGAAATCAGTTTAACAAGAATTATAACCGTAAAAAATCATAGAAATGTGCCGATATGACAGCACAAACTAACGAGGGGGAAATTATACTTGCTAAAGAAAATATTCTACACCTGCCTGATGAGCGTCCTGTTACTACACAGTCTTGGAACTGTTGTGCTGGCAGAAGAGATGGATCCAAAAACTTGCGCGACACAAAAACTTGCAGCTGATATCGTTACCAAAACTGAACCTGAAGTTTTAAGCAGCTCTTTTCAAGATGCAGGTGATCGGCCAGCGAACCTCGAAGACGAAGTTGTCTCCCTGCGTCAGCAACTCAATGACCTTTCACTTGAGTTCCACCACATGAAGAATCTCCAGGACAAAACGCTCAAAGACCAGGAAGAACTTAAAGCGAGAGACACCGTATTGGAAAGAAATCAGTCCAACATCTCCGAGGGCGTTAAGGGGCTTAAGGCTCCAATCAACTTCTTTGGTGATGTTACCTTTTGGTATCACAACACTCGAGTAGAGGATAAAAACGGCGGAAAGGGTAACTCCAGCAGCAATCTCAGTATATTTCGCACCGGTGGAATGATTCCAATGGCACCCAATGCCTTTGCCACCTACCGTTTTATGATAGTTCAGCCCACCAGGCAGTCTGGCTACTATAACTCCAACTTCATGCTTGATATGTTTTCCATTGATAAGGGCAACATGTTTGGCGGTGACTGGCGCGTGGGTCGACAGTTTGTTAATCTTGGCAACTCGGTACTCCTTATTGATTTCATGGATGGTATATCTTATACAATCCGACACAAAAAATTAATTTCGAGAGCACTGTATGTTGCGCAAACCTTGGACCCACCAGCAGGTACGACTCACGGGCTAAAGGCTCTAGCTCTCTACTGCGATTATGAATTAAACCCAAAGCACCACATTTTTCTGACCCAGTTTCACAATCCTGATAAGTCCGACAAAAATGGTGTTACTTCACCTCAGACCAGCGAAAACTGGTTCGCATTAGAGGCGCAGGGAACATTCAACAAGCACTGGAATTATTTCGGCACTGCCGCCCAATACCGAAACAACCTTGGCATCAACGATGTTCCTGCCGGATACGGGCATCTTCGTGGAGATACTAACAACACGGCGACTCTGCTCGGCTTGAAGTATGATAAACCGAAAAAATTTAACGCTGGCCTGATCTGGGCTAACTACCTCAATAACTTTCGACCAATCAGCATTGTCAATGCTCTTCAGAACAGAGGAATTCAAGTGCATCCGCTGGAAGATACCCTTGTTGGGCTTTCAGAAGGAGCAACTAACGCTCGGACTGGAAATTACGAAACATTGTTTCCACCGTCTCCAGCTGAAGCTGCTCCTTACAACACTCCCATCAATGCGCCCGGCGAAAACAGAGCCTCGGGTGGATTCCTCGGAGATATTCATGGATACCGAGATGTGCAATTGAGCGCCCAGTATTATTTCAGACATAACCTCAGCCTCAAATTAATCCAGGATTGGATGGTTGGCGCCAAATCCAGTTATAACTACGCGGATGTCAACATTACCACAGCAAGATTGAAGTATCAGATCTGCCCCGTGACCCATCTGGAACTACGAGCAATCCGGGCTGTGTCAGACTATGGTCGCGCAGTAAATGACCTGAAGACTGAATTCTTTATGCGCTTCTGACGACAACCGATCGAAAAGCTGCCCCATAGGCAAAATTTGCCTATGGGGCAGCTTTTTTTATCACACGAATTCTTGGCTTTTAAAGCCTTTCTGGAGGGTTCAACAATTTTTTGATGCTAAATATTACTTTGTCAGACGAAATAAACGTGATATTTTAGAGCCGAAAAAGCAATGTCTAATTTTTGAGAGTCCATTAATATTTGGCCTGAGTTGGGCAAAGCTTTCTTTGTTTTCTGTGTACCCCGAGAGGGATGTGTTAAAAATTGAAAGGACTTGTATCATGACAAAACTGTTTCGCGTGTCTCTGTTATTCCTCGTTACTCTGGCTATTTTTGGCCTGGTGGGTTGTCAACTCATGAACCCTTCTGACTCCGACGACAACGATTATGTACCAGTCGTAAAAAACCTGGTCATTCCAGTTGTACTGCCCACAGCAGATGTAGCAACAGAAGGCCTCACCAAAATTGCCATCAGGGAAGCGGATCTATCCGAAGACCTGAAGGTACAGGTCCTTATCAATGGCGTCAGCAAATCTATGGGAGTGCCTAAATATTGGTCTGAGTATCCTGGCGATACATCGAAAACAGTTATCTTTTTTGCAGATACTATTGCCAATCTTGGTATGACAGATACTTCCGCCATCGGAACTTTCACCATGACATTCCAGGGTGGCGAAGTAATTAATATCCCCGCCGGCAGATTTGAGGATATATTGGTAACAACAGCTAAGTGGATTTCTCCCAAGGATGTTGTGGCTGGAGTTGCAAGAGCTATGGGAGTTGGGATTCCGCCAACAACTCAGGATGAGGTTCCAACCATAGCAGCTACTATACCCAGAATTACCCTGACCAGAAACACCGCTACTGGTCAAATGACCATGACCACTGAAAAAATAACCATTGCCAATGGCACAGCCGTTCCGGATGAAAACCTTGGCACTCCAGGAACATCACTCCCGGCTCCAATAGTGGTTGTTACATACGTAGAAGCCAAAGCTGGCAAAGAATATGAAGCGAAGCTTGCTCTGCTTGAGGTCGTTAGAGCTTCTAGAGCAGAAGCTGGATGCATTTCCTATGACCTTTACCGTGGAAACAATGGCACTATTCCTGGCGGCGGCGTTTCTACTGCCTCTACTGGCAAATTTGTTGAAGTTCAGAAATTTCGCAGTATGGCAGATCTCAATGCCCATGTTGCCTCAGCCCATGTTACCAGCCTGTTCGCCAAAGCGTCAGAGCTCTTTATCAACGCTCCGAACCAGACATCTCCCTTTATTGCCGCCATCATGCAGGGCGATGCAGGCCCAGTAAAAACTGAAACCGGAATGCTTCAGTATTTCGGCATACTGCAAACGGTTACAACTTCTGAGGCATTAGTCAAAACCGCTATGTTGGATCTGGTTAAGCAGACCCGTGCCAATGAAGCCGGCATAATGCGATACGACATGTTTCAGGGCGCATTCAATTCTTCTACGACCAACCTGATCATTCTACAGAACTACCAGAATGCTGCCGCTCTTCAAGCTCATCTGGGCGCAACTTACTTCACCCAGTTCATGACCAACATTGCTGTAGCTGCAAATGTAGCGTTTAATGAAGGATTCTTCATTGACCTGGTCACTGAAGAAGCTCCTATTACCGTATTAACTCACATGACAGCAAACGAAGGTCAAGCAGATGCAGCAATAGCAGCAATGCTGGACTTTGTCACCAAAACTCGCGCAGAAGCTGGCTGCATCAGCTACGACCTTTACCAGGGAAGCCAACCATGGACAGGAGTGGGAACTGCTACCAATCAGTTCGTACTTCGCGAAGTCTGGAGAGACAGCGAAGCCATCAGCATTCATCTGGGTACAGCATGGTTCGGAACTTTCATGGGTAACGCAGCGACATTTTTTGCCCCTTCAGCAGAAAGACTGTTTGACGTTACAGCGATGTTCACCACTCTTGCCGACAAGGCTTCAGTAGACGGAATGTTGCCTGGATTTGGCCAGATGACCGCAAAAGAGGGGCAAGAGGCTGCTGCCAAGACAGCCTGGACAAACTTCATGACCGGCACAAGAACAGAAACAGGCAATATCAAGTTTGATGTATTTCAGGGAATGCCGGCCAACGGAACACCTGCAAATGTGTTTCAACTGTTTGAAATATATGCTAATGGTGAAGCCATTGGCATACATGGCGCCTCGGATGCTGCCAATGCTTTCCGTACAGCCATGGCAACTATTGCCCAGAATTTCTGGGGCTGTGCTCTGACAATGAAATCCACGCCAGTTGTTGTTGCTGATATCCGTGCCTCAATAATTGCCCAGCCTTCTTCTGGCACAACTCCTGACATCTCCTTCTATGCAGATGCTATGAATAGAAGAAGATAATCTAGACTTAATCTTTCAATAAAAAACCGCCACTGCGCTTTGCAGTGGCGGTTTTTTTGTTACCTGCTTTTCTGTATACCCGTTAAAAACCCGAGGCACACAGTGGGCAAATGAATCAAAGAAGTATTCAGTCAGGTGCCTATCTTCAAGTTGCATAGACTAATTTTAGTCACTTCCAGCGTAGTTGAGAAAATGCAAATAATGAATACCACAAGACCAGACCAGAAAATATCAAATTCGATCTATCTCAGGAAATGCCGGTCAATGAGGCATCTCCCCCGCACAATCCCAGATTTCTCTTTAAATAAAAAACCGCCACTGCGCTTTGCAGTGGCGGTTTTTTATATACTACTGTTTGCTTATTAAAACCCGGGCCATACAGTCGGCAGAGGAATCAACGAAACTTTCAGTCCGGTGTCGATCTTCAGGTTTGCATAGGGGGGACAGTAAATTGGATCCAGATAAGAACCACTAATTTTGCTCATATCCAGCGTAGCTCCGAAAAGAGCAATAAGATCCACCTTATATGTAGAACTATCAAGGAAGTCAGCGACAGGAGTCCAGAGAGAACTACCATCAGCTGGCTTCACAAAACGCTCCCAGATGATAAGCGACGAGGTGGCCGTGCCCGCAGTAGTTCCATCGCCCTGAAAAGACTCATATCCAATAAAATTCTGGGTACGAGCACGAATTGTATGGATAATAGAAAGAAAGTTGCTTTTTTGATCATCAAATGCTGGTTTTGCAGATACCAGTGCCACTCTTTGGTAGCCTATCGTTCCTGGATTTTCCTGAAGTGCTGAATCCAAAGCGAAAGTTACCCGAAAAGGTCCGGCGTCCCCAGCCGGTGTTTCGAACAGTGTATCTGCCTTAGCCCAGAATTCGCCAAAATATGACGTAGCGCAATGAAAGTCGATGGCAGCCTTATCTCTCCATGTTTCGCGAAGCACAAACATACCTGTGCTTTGAGTTGATACTCCTTGCGAAGCAAAAGTACCATCGTTGCCCTGAAACACATCATAGCCGAGACAGCCGGCTTCTTCACGAGTTGCAGAAACAAGCTTGATAAGTTCCTGCTTGGCCGTAGCCTCCATTCCTGGTTTAGCTTTCATTGCGGTTGCTACTACTATTGGAACCGAAAGCGGTGTATTTGGAGTACCAAGATCAGCGGTATGAGAGACAGTTCCATCGCCAATAGCTATCTTTTCAGTAGTTATGGTCGGTGCGCCGCCGACAACTGCGGTCACGGTAACTCTTGGAACAGTTGCAACTATAGTTGGAACCTGATTTTGAGCAGTTGGAGTAGTCTCAACGCCCATTGCCCTTGCAACTCCAGCCACAACCTGCGCTGTAGTAAGTGATCGAGCTGTTGTAACCAATATATCTGCAAATCTGCCAGCTGGAATATCAGTCTCCGCACCGTCCTTGAGGGTCATGGTAAAGGTTCCGACAGCAGAAGTATCAGTCATACCAAGTTCTGTCGTCGTTTTTGCAAAAAAGACAATTATCAGCTTATTATCGGTGGGATGTTTAGCCCAATACTTAGGCAGGCCCATCGACTGAGAAGCGGTATTGCTGATAACGACTCGCATGGCAACGGGTATTGCCAGGTTGACATCTCCCCGAATTGTAAGTTTGGTCAGAGGATCAGCTTCCACATAATATTCTGAAGGCAAAACAACTGGAATAACCAGATTTTTGATGACTGGCACGTAATCATCGTCGGAGTCAGAAGGGCTTATGAGTCGACAACCCGCTATACTAAAAATAGCCAGAGCAATGAGGAATACCAGAGACACACGAAACAGTTTTGGCATGAAAAAGATCCTTTCAATTTTTAACAAATCCTACTCTATGAGACACAACAACAAAAAAAGCTTTGTCCACTCAGAACTGACGACCATCGCCTGAAAGCAGAGGAACGACCATCCCAAATAAGACCCTAAAGTTTTTTAAGTAACAAAAGTTTAGCACAGCAAATTTCAGATATCAAACTTTGCGACTTTCACATAGCAACTATCCATTTTAAGATTTTGCAGCGGTTAGTCAGTTCTTTTGTCCTACAGATTGCGCTGATTGCGCTGATTACACCTATTTCTCTTTTCCGGTGTTCACGTCTGCGATTCTTTATGTGCGCAACATGTGCTATCAACGTCGCTTCACTAATAAAATCGCATTAATATTAGATTTTACTTTTCCATATCGAACTAACGTGATATTTTTAAGTCGAAAAAAGCAGCATCTAATTCGAGAGACCATTAAAGTATTTAACCTGAGTTCGGCAAAGCTTTCTTCGTTTTTTGTGCCTTGTAGAGTAGGATTGTATTTAAAATTTAAAGGATCTGATCATGACAAAGCTGTTTCGTGTGTCTCTATTGTTCTTCATTGCTGTGGCTATTTTTAGCCTGGTGGGTTGTCAACTATTTAACCCTTCTGACTCCGACGATAATTACATACCAGTCGTCAAAAGCCTTGTCATTCCAGTTGTGCTGCCTTCAACAGATGTAGTTGGCACTGACGATTCCAAAGTTGCGATACGGGGAAATATAACGCTGGCAACACCCATTACAATACTAATCAATAATGTCGCCACCCAGTCGATGGGGTTGCCTAAGTATTGGGCGCAGCATCCCGACATCGCAACGATGACAATTGTCTTTTTTGCAAAAACGACAACCGAACTTGGCCTGACAGATACTTCTGCCATAGGAACTTTCACTATGGATTACAACGGCAAGAAAACTGATATCCCAGCCGGTAGATTTGAGGATATATTGGTAACAACAGCTCTGTCGCTTTCTACCGAGCAGGTTGTGGCTGGGGTTGCAAAAGCAATGGGATTAGATACCACACAAACGGCTCAAAATCAGATCCCAACCATAGTCTCTACTGTTGCCAGGATTACTCTGACCAAAGATGCCACCGGGCAAGTAAGCATGACCACTGAAAAAATTACAATTGCCAATGGCGCTGCCATTCCCGCTGAAACCCTTGGGAATCCAGATACACCGCTTTCATCTCTAATAACTGTTATCACGTATGCGAACGCTAAAACCGGCAAAGAACTTGAAGCCAAATTAGCTCTTCTGGAATTAGTCAAGGCCTCCCGCCTGGAAACTGGTTGCATTTCTTATGATCTCTATCAGGGAAACAATGCTTCTATTTATGGCACCTGGGGAGTGGCCACTGCCGCCACATTGAAGTTTGTTGAGGTCCAGAAATTCAAGGATGAGGCAGCGCTTAATGCCCACCTTCAATCGGCGCATGTAACTAAATTGCTTACTTCTGCTTCCAACTACTTCGACAATGCCCAAGGCCAGACAACGCCCTTTGTTACCGCGAAGATGTATGGAAATGCTGGACCCGACAAGACTGAGTCGGGGATGCTCCGCTATTTTGGAATCCTCAAGGCTGCGGCAGGTAGTGAAGACAAGGTTAAGACCGCAATGGTAGACCTGGTCTCAGCTACAAGAGCCAACGAGCCCAACACCTTGCGCTATGATCTTTTTCAGGGTGCATTAGACACTGCACCGACGAACTGGATCATTTATCAGTGCTACAAAGATTCTTCGGCTCTTTCCACACATCTGAATGCAGCCTATTTTACCAAGTTCATGACCGACATTGCCATGACCGCCGCAAATGCTGGGAATGAAGGGTTCTTCATGAACATGATTTCAGACCCGACGCCACCGGCGGCGCCTGTAGTGCCTGATACTGCGGTGACAGTAGTCAGCTACATGATCGCCCGACCTGATCTGGAGTATCAGGCCCGGCTTGAATTAATAGCTCTGACTGCCGCAACCAGAAAAGAAGCAGGCTGCATCAGCTATGATCTCTTCCAGGCCGATGACACCTACATGACCAACAACCCCACTGTTATCCACGTGGGAAGCCAGACCACCGACTTTTTTGTATTACGCGAGCGTTGGGTCAACAATGACGCCGTAAATTTTCACATGAACACCAAGCATTTCAAGGATTTCTGGGCCAAGAAAGACTTCTATTTCCTTCCCTGTGCCGGAACCAACAGTCCTTTCACCGTTACAGTGGCCGCAGCAGGGTTAGCTGTCCAGCAGGATAAGGCAGGCAAGGCTATGGGGCCGCAGCTGCTCATTACCACAGAGAAACAAGCCACCTTCGATGCGACCAAGCAGACCCTGTTCGATAAAATTGCAGCCGCACGCAATACATCGATGATTCTTAGTTACAACCTTTTTGAGGGAGGGTTTGGCTCACCCACCAACCAGTTGGTGGTCTGGGAACGTTTTACTCAATCAACAACCACTGACTTCTACGCCCCGGTCGGAGGTTTCCTGGACTCCGCCGAGGGATTGGGACTCCGACCCGAATATGCAGCTTCCGTTGTACTTGCCATGATAAAAATCCGCTTCATCAACGAAGTAGATTGCCCGTCTAATGCTTCTCTGCGATATGACAGGATAACAATGGAATCTATCCCACAGGTTGCTCCTCCGACCAGCTTCCCAGGAATCTGATCATAATTTAAAAACTTCAATTTACCCTTCCGGGCACGAGCATTATTGCTCTGACCGGGAGGGTTTTTCTTTGTAAAAAGCAAGCTTGAAAGGGAAAAACGGAGTTTGATTCAGATGCCTTGCTCGTAAATCAGCTGTCTGGCCGGATTTCTACAGAACACACACTTATTTCTCTTTTCCGGTTTTCACGTCTGTGGTACAGTAAAAAATATGAGTAAAAAAAGAATTATAAATGTTCTCGTTATTCTGGTTGTTTTCGCGGGACTGGCAATGGCGTTTCAGGATAAGTTGATTTTTTTTCCGGGAGCCTGGCCGGCAAATTTCAATTTGCCTGACAAGCTCAAAAGCTGCAATCTCACAGGTGTTTCGCTCAAAACCACCGATAATATAAGCCTTGACGCGGTTTTTGCTCAGACTACCGCTGCTGCAAAAAATGGCAAAACTATTCTGTTCAGCCACGGCAACGCCGGCAACCTGCTGCATCGCGTCGGCAAAATCGACAAAATGTGTGAAGCTGGCTTTGATGTACTGATCTACGATTATCGCGGCTTTGGCAGAAGCACTGGCACGCCAACGGTTGCCGGCGCGATTATTGATGGCAAGACTGCCCTGCAATGGCTGCTCAGCGAAAAAAAACTCAAACCAGATAAGATTGTTCTGTATGGCGAATCTCTTGGCACTGGCGTTGCCGCAGAGATTCTCAGAGATACAAAAACCAGCTTCGCTGCCATGGTGCTCGAATCCGGCTTTGCTTCGCTAGGTGCCCAGGCCAGCCGCCGGATTCCACTTATTGGCAGATATATTCTCAAAAAAGACCTGCCAACCAGCGAAACCATAAAGAATTACCATGGGCGTCTGCTCTTGATTCATTCGCGGAAAGATGGGATCATACCCTACTCCGACGGCGAACTGGTGTTTGCCAGTTGCCCTTCAGATTACAAAACAATGTACACCATCGAAACAGCCGGACACAATGACCCGGTCTGGGATGACCCCGCCTGGCTGCAGACCTGGCTGAAGCTCTCTGGTGAACTGGAGTAAACAGGATGCATGAAATCCTCTATTCGATAATTGTGCCCGCTTTTAACGAAGCCGAAGTAATCGCAGGAACTCTTGGCAATATTCAAGCATCCATGCAACAGATAAACACACATGGAGAACTGATTCTGGTCGACAATAACTCGACAGACGATACTGCCAGAATAGCAGAAAGCTGTGGCGCAATAATTGTTCACGAGCCGATCAGACAAATCGCCCGCGCCAGAAACGCAGGCGCTGCAAAGGCCAGAGGCCGATATCTGATTTTTATTGACGCCGACACTCGTGTAACGACCCAGTTGCTAAATGAGTCTCTACAGCTACTAACCAGTGATCGAATTGCTGGAGGCGGTGCCAGAGTTGAATTTGATGTAGAACAGCCATTTTTTGCCAGAGCAATATTACGCTTCTGGCAGACTATTTCGCGTGCAGCGCGCCTGGCGGCCGGCTGTTTTGTTTTCTGCACAGCCGAAGCCTTTAAACAGGCCGGCGGATTCGACGAAAAGGTCTTCGCTTCCGAAGAAATCGGCTTTTCTTTTCGTGTACGCGCCTGGGCAACAACACATCACCAAAGGTTCGTCATCATCGACAAACCCGGCATTACCACATCATCGAGAAAAAACAAATCTCCGCTGCAGATTCTTGCAACCATGCTGCTTTTCTCGCTGTTTCCCGTTGCCACGAGATTTCGTTCAATGTGTTTTCTCTGGTATTCCTGCCGTCATCAGAGCTGAGCCTATTTAAAAAGTGCGTCGTTTAATTTCCAATAAGCATCAGTATCAGCGAGTCCCTTGTTACCTTTGGCATGCTCAAAAGTAGACAGACCCTTTGAATCTTTTATGGTGGGGTCGGCGCCGGCTTTCAGCAACGCCATTATTATTTTAGGGTTCGGATTATTCTTGGCTGCAAGCATCAAGACAGTCCTGCCATCCTTGGTTCGAGCATTTACGTCGGCACCAGCATCTGCCAACGCCGTTATCACTTCAGGACTCCTGCTATGCATAGCGGCCAACTGCAGGGCAGACAAATCTCGGTTTAGAGCATTAATATCAGCACCAGCCTTCACCAGTTCTGCTACCATTTCAGGACTCTCGATATGTTCAGCAACATACATCAATACAGTCACTCCGTCATCGCTTCGAGCGTTTACGTCAGCGCCCTGCTTTATTGCAGTCTGAACTTGTTCTACCGAAGTTTTGTTGTCTTTACACATAATAACCAAGTCTGGTTTTCTTAGCGAACAACCCACAGCGCTAATTATAAAAATAACCAACAGGAATTTGGAGAATTTCCTCATGCTTAAAGCTCCTTTGAGAGTCTGTATGTTTCCTATGTATTAAGATAGCACAAAAATATTTTCAAAAAAGCTTTAAATAAGCCTGAGCGCCAATAATTATCTTGAAAGGCGCTCAGAGTCTCATCAGCCGCAGCAGTTTCAACGCCGCTCACACCGCAACGGCCTGTTGCCAGTTCTGCAACCGTCGCGCCATTTTGCCGGCGATTGCAGACCACATGTTTTTGCGCTCAGCATAAAACGTTTCGAGCTGGTGTCTGACCAGAAGAGTCATGGCACAATCACGTTTCTGCGCCTCTATCAGACTTGCCGGAGCCTTTGCCAGCCAATCTTCGAATTCTTCTACGGTTACTCCAAGAAGCTTAAGCAACTCTTCTGAAAAGGCAAACGAACCGTCTGCCCCGGCATGCATGAGAATTTCGACAAGCTTGTCTTCGGCATCCGGCCTGTTTTTAGCATTTCGCTTGTTTTTAGCAGCCTGCTTTGATTTATCAGCTACAATGCCTTCACAAACCACCGCGCGCGAACTGTACATAAAATCGCCCACCATAGAATAAGCCTTTGACATGAAGCTGGAAGGTGCCGAAGCACACTGCACAGCGCCTAGCGCAATGCCTGAGGGCAAACCACCACCAATAGAAGCCATAAAGTCGCGATGTGCCGGCACCATAACCGGGATTTTGCGCAGTTCAGGTCTGCCGTCGTTTTTCGTGTCAGCACTACGTTCCTCAATGCCGATCAGACTGGTTTGCGAGCAGATCAGGCCATAGGCTTTCGAGAGCTTCACCATTTTCGTCTCAGACTTTGGCGGCCCCTGGCGTTTTTGACGACTGCCCGGTGCTAACTCTTCTTCGCCGCCCTCAAGCTCGTTTATGCGCTGTTGAGCCCACCAGAGCGCTGGCACCCCGGCAGAACAGGCGACCGGTTTTTCAGTCGACCAGCTCACCTGCTTACCGTCATATTGCGCCGACAGTTCAACCTTCAGCTTTGCCGGCAGTTTCTTGCCGACACCCAGTCGCGCAGCGAACCTGACCACTTCACCGGCAAAGATAGCCGGTAAAGCATCCGGAACAGCTTCAACATCTTCTTTTCCCCATACAATATTCACATCTGAGAGAGTCGCCTGGTTGAGCCGGTTGAACTGCCTGAGCACCTTGGGTTCGATTCTCTCACCCGGAAAAACAAACTCAGCCCGACCTCCGGTTGCGTCAGCCACGCCCTTGATCAGATGCTCGCTGGCACCGTTGCCAATACCAAACGAAAAGATACGACAACGCCCCTTCTTAGCGGCCGCCAGATTGATCACCTCATCTTCGTTACCTACCGCGCCGTCGGTAAACAGAATTATATTGGCAAACTCATGACGCAGTGATTTAATCGCGGCACTGAGCGCCGGCAGAATTTCGGTGCCACCCATATCGGCATCAATTTTAGCAATCGCGGCAGCAGCAGTTTTAAACGAAGTATCGCCAAAAGTCTGCGGTTCTTTAAACAGCTGCCGCCAGCTCCCGCCAAAGCAATAGACCTGAAAGGTATCACCCTGATTGAGCGACCGTAGACAAAGCTGCAACGCATTGCGAGCCTCTCTGATTGAGTCGCCCTCCATAGACCCTGAACAATCGACAATAAAAACCACTTCTTTGACAACCGGAACTGCGCTCTGATCGCCAAATTCCGGGAAAACTTCAAACAGCACATGCTCGCGATCGTTAAAGAAGGCGCGACTGAGCATCGGCTTAAAGCGCTCAGCCAGCTCGAAACTGACAATAACATCTGAATCCGGCATGGCATTAACCTGCGCCAGTGTAACTTCGGCGACATTGGTATCATAAGCAACCCTGATCGGGTGGCCCGGCGATTCAACCGATTTTATTGGCGAATTCTGCACAATTTTGAGTGAATAACTAAATCCATAAGGCACTTCTGTCGCGTAGCCAGGCTGAACTCGCTCCCATTCAGTGATATCGGCAGTTTTATCATTCGGAAAATATTTCGGCACAAGCGCCACCGGAAACGCAACCCGGGCCCCGGTTGCATGCGCCTGCAACAACTGAAACATGCTGATCTGCACTTCGACTTCCTGGCCGGGCAGAAGGTTCCCGAGATTCAGCGCAAAAATGTCGCGCCGTTCCTGGTCAAGCATAAAGGCGCCATTACCCGCACTGATCGCTTCATCATATTCCTCAAAAGCCTTGTCACGCTCTTCGGGGCGAGTGACAATGGTCTTATCGCCAGTAACGATCTTGAGACCACTCAACGTCGCATCAGCTGGCAGCGGGAACACATACAATGCTTCAATGGCTTTCTTTTCGGCGTTAACAAACTTCTGCACAATCTGCCAGTGACAGGTAAGACCGGTCAACTCGCCTTTGACGGCTACAGCCTTTAGAGCCACCTCTTTGCCGGTCTTTTCTTCCTTGAGGATGCAGTTCTGATGTTTCATTTTGTTTCCTCTCCTGTTGTGATACTAACGCCAAACAGCTGGCTGACAAATTTTTGCAGCTTGCGAATTCTGGCCGGAGTTGCCCGGTAAAGGCCGCCCTGAATCTGAATTTCAAAGCCAGGACAAACTTCGATGCGTGTCCAGGTGGTGGGTACTGACAGCGGTTCTGCTGCAGGCACAGCTGGCCCTTTTATTATCACCGCGATTTCGTCGAGGCTATGTCGATTTTCTTTGAGCGTGCAGATCTGCTGCAAAATCTGCAGGTGTTCGTCGGTGTAATAGTGACCGCGACCCGCCCCCGCCGGAGCAGGTAACAGCCCACTCTGCACATAGAACCTGATGGCCCGCCGGCTCAGTCCGGTGAGTTCCGCCAGTTGCCCGATAGTTATTTTTTTGTCTTCCATGACCTGAATATAACCATTTATACGACAGTTGTCAATGCGACAGTTTATGTCGAATTAAAAAACCTCAGAGCTTGTCGCTTGAGCAGAAGAAAAATGGTCTCAATACGACATCGACACAGTCTTAAGAGTTAGAGCCTGAGTCGTCTGGCATAAGCACATCCGTGCGCAAAAAACCTGCCGGCGCCTTTTCATCGTTGTTTTACCTGCATCAAATCTGGCTGAAGCAACTACGCTAATCAATCGCGACAGTGGTCTCGTTCAGGGCTGACTGCTATTCACCAGACGCAGCTCTGGCAAGAAGCAAGGCACGCACTTGTTCATATTCTTTCAACCTGGCGTAGTCCTTTTCGGTGGGGTCAGGAATTCGCGCAAGATCCATATTGTGAGCTACATCGGCCAGCTTTACCGCGCGCGCAATCGGGTTTTCAGCGGCTCTTGCCGCTGCCTCAAGGCGAGTCTCGCCCGGTCTTTTAGTCAGAGCATCGACTGCGACAACAACAGCCTCAGGAAAACCCTCAGTCCGTAAGTCGGCGAGAGTGATAGTTGTGTCTTCGACAATGTCATGTAAAACTGCGGTCATTTGCTCAAGCTGCCCGGTTACCGAAAACATCAGCCGAAGCGGATGAAAAATATAAGGCGCCCCGGCCTTGTCGACCTGGCCAGTATGGGCACGGGCAGCAATCTCGATGGCTTTTTCCAGCGTACTCATTTACTGTCTCCTGTTTTATTGTTCAGTTAGAAACAATAGCATAGAAGGATTATTGATTTCGACCTGTTTCCTAGACTTATGAAGACTGTGAATCTGTTGAAAAATGCGGTTCTATTCAAGTTCGTGTAACTGCATGAAGATCCGCGAAGTAGCCTGAAAGGCTCCGAACAATTTGAAGATACAACTGTAAATGCCTTATAAAGCCTCTATCCTGACCACAAAGAAAATTACTGCAAAATCATTACAAGTAACTAGTTTGCCAGCGGTTACTAATGATTTTGCTTAAACGCTATTCAGGGTAAATTAAATCGATATCGATCAAAATCATAGAAACCGAGTTTCTGCTTCCATCCACGTGGAGGTTTGCACTTAGCCAGATTGCTGTGAAGAAAAAATGAACAAAGAAAAACCAGAGTCAGCCGTTCTGAGTCGCGAAAATAGCGAAAGTAAAATCGATACCGAGATCGAGAGTCAGAAGACTCTTCTGATAACTGTGCCTTTGCAGGATGCAATTTTCAACAGCGCCAACTTTTCGAGTATCGCGACTGACGAGAAGGGAGTTATCCAGATATTCAATGTCGGCGCAGAGCGAATGTTGGGCTACACGGCGGCAGAAGTAACCAACAAGATCACTCCGGCTGACATTTCTGACCCGCAAGAAGTTATTGCGAGAGCCAAGGAATTGAGTCTGGAGCTGGAAACCACTATTACGCCTGGTTTCGAGGCGCTGGTATTCAAGGCTTCCCGTGGCATTGAGGATATTTACGAACTCACCTATATTCGCAAAGACGGCAGCAGATTTCCGGCCGTAGTGTCGGTAACAGCGTTGCGCGATGCGAACGGCTCGATTATCGGATATTTATTGATCGGCACTGACAATACCGCGCGCAAGCGGGCAGAAGACGCTCTACAAGAGGCAGAAGCTTTGCAGGACGCAATTTTTAACAGCGCCAATTTTTCCAGTATCGCTACAGACGAAAAAGGTGTCATTCAGATCTTCAATGTCGGAGCCGAACGTATGCTGGGGTACATGGCTGCCGAAGTTATGAACAAGATTACTCCAGCCGACATTTCTGACCCACAGGAAGTCATAATGCGCGCGCGAACGTTAAGCGCGGAACTGGGAACCACTATTTCCGCAGGTTTTGAAGCATTGGTTTTCAAGGCCTCACGCGGAATTGAGGATATATACGAACTTACCTACATTCGTAAAGATGGTAGTCGTTTCCCGGCAGTCGTATCGGTAACGGCCCTGCGTGACATTCATGGCACTATCATCGGCTATCTGTTAATCGGTACTGATAATACTGCGCGCAAGCAGATTGAGGCAGACCAGAAACTGCTGTCACAGAGATTACGTGATAATCAGTTCTACACGCGTTCTCTGTTCGAATCAAACGTTGATGCCCTGGTTACTACTGATCTGACCGGTATTATCACCGATGCCAACAAACAGATGGGAACACTGACTGGTTGCACCCGTGATGAACTGATTGGCGCTCCATTCAAGAACTACTTTACCAATCCGGATAGTGCTGAACTGGGTGTCAAGCTGGTGTTGAGCAAAAATACCATCACCAACTATGAGCTTACCGCACGCGACAGGAGCGGAACAGAGACAGAGGTCTCATTCAACGCGACTACTTTTTACGACAGAGACCGGAGATTACAGGGTGTTTTCGCTTCTGCGCGCGACATTACCGAGAGCAAGCGCCTTGATCGGGTTTTGCAGGAAAAAAATGCTGAGCTCGAGGAAGCGCGAAAAGCCGCTGAACAAGCCAGCCGCGCCAAGAGTGACTTTGTCGCCAACGTCAGTCACGAGATTCGTACTCCGTTGAACGCCATCATAGGCTTTGCCGGTCTCGCCTTGAAAACAGATCTCAATCCCAAACAGACGGATTATCTGAAGAAAATTCATTTTTCCGGACTGAATCTGCTTGGAATTATCAACGATATTCTCGATTTCTCAAAGATCGAGGCCGGTAAACTCAAGATAGAATCGATCGAATTCCAGCTCGACGACGTCATAACCAACCTGATCGCAATAGTTGAACCGTTAACTCTGGAGAAAAAGTTAAAAATCATTCTCAATGTACCCTTAGATATACCAAAGCCGCTGACTGGCGATCCCATGCGTCTGGCTCAGGTCCTCACCAACCTTATAAGCAATGCCATCAAATTTACCAGCCGCGGCGAAATAGAGTTAAGCTTGTCGCACAAAAAGCTCGGCGAAAATACCGTTGAACTTCATTTTACCATAAGCGACACCGGCATTGGCATGACCCCCGATCAGGTTACAGGGCTCTTTCGCCCATTTACGCAAGCGGATCTTTCTACAACCAGAAAGTTCGGTGGTACTGGCCTTGGCCTGGCCATCAGCAAAAGTCTTGTTGAATTGATGGGTGGCAGCATCAGCATAGAAAGTGAATTCGGCAAAGGCACTGCAGTTGATTTCACATTAATTTGCAAGCTCCTCGGAAAGACCCAGCCCGAAGAAATTTTTCCCAGCTCCCTTCAGAATTTACAGGTGCTTGTCTTAGAAACTCATCCAGCGATGCAGGTCTGGTTTCGTAATTTTGCGTCAAGAACTCCGTTCACCACAGATATAGTAGATTCTGCTCTGGAGGCTCTTGTTGCCGTTGAATCAAGGGGCACGACTGACAGTTATGATCTTATTCTTATTGACAGCCAGAGCATTGAAGGAGAAGTTATAACTCTCTTTCAGCGGCTCCAGCAGATTTTTGACAATAAAGGAGCCACCAAGTTTATTTTAGTTACTGCTCCCCTTGAAGAGTCCCTTCGCGAAAGGGCCGCCAGCTTCAAAGTTTCAGAACATCTGTTAAGCCCCATCACCCCATCATCACTTACCAATGCCATAATCAATATCTTCGCACCGTTGTCTCGTCCTGCAGAACAAACGATGCACGACAGTTCAAATGACCTGCAATTTGCCGGGCTCAAGGTGTTTCTCGTAGAAGACAATGCAATGAACCAGCAGATTGCCACGGAGCTTCTCAGTAGCGTCGGCATTGAGGTAATAGTAGCCGACAATGGCAAAGAAGCGGTTGAATTGTTGTCAAGTGAAACTGAAGCTCCGACCATTGACGCCATTTTGATGGACATTCAGATGCCTGAAATGGATGGTTATGAGGCCACCCGGCACATTCGCAAGTTGCCCAGATACACCAGAATTCCGATTATTGCCATGACCGCGCATGCCATGGCCGATGAGCGCGAAAAAGTAGTCGCTGCTGGAATGAACGATCATATCTCCAAGCCGATTATTCCAGGCAATCTGTTTCGAACGCTATATAATTGGGCCAGACCTGGTATGACAATGAAGGAAATAACTGTTGAGTCGCTAAAAGACGGACAAAGAGTTTTCCCATCGATACCAGGGGTTAATTTTCAGGACGGATTAGCAAGACTCGCTGGCAATTCCGAGACCTACTTGAGATTGCTCAGAGAATTCTCAACCAGCCAGGGCAAAGAGATCGAAAAAATCGAGCAGGCTCTGGCCGCGAAAGACTTCAAAACGGCGCGAACCTGTATTCACACGATAAAAGGACTTGCCGGCAATCTTTCCATCACCGATCTATATTGGGCTTCTGTGGCCTTCGAAATGGCTCTGATTGAATCAAAACGGGATGAGGCCAAACATCTGTTTAAAATATTACATAACGCCTTTAAGGATTTTGCCATAGCAATGAAGGCCCTGATTGTCACTCCTGAAGGCAGTTCTTCTGTCAAGACGATGGCGTTACCACAGGCACTTGAACTTCTCGGGGAAATAAAACTGGCATTGCTCGCCAATAGCCCTCGGGCACATCTGGGCATGGTAAAACTTGCGGCTGAATTTGCATACCCGACTGGTTATGAAACAGATTTTGCCAGTCTGGCCTCAGCAATCGGCCAGTTTGAGTTTGAAACAGCCCTGCAGATGATTTCTTCAATAGAAAGTAGATTGAATGGAGAAGGTAAACAATGACAATTTCTAAAAAAGAGACACTTCTGATAGTTGACGACATTGCCGGAAATCTTGAGATCATGTCGAACATTTTGTTGCCAGATTATGACATCAAGGTTGCGAAAAGCGGCAGAAAAGCTCTGGAAATCGCACAGACAATGCCATTGCCCGATCTGATTCTGCTTGATGTCATAATGCCGGAAATGGACGGGTTAACTGCTCTCAAAGAAATCAAGAGCCAATTTCCCCGTGTCAAGGTTCTCGTGCTTTCGATGCTGAATGATTACATACATTTCGAGAAAGCAAAAAATCTTGGTGCGTCAGGCTTCATGTCGAAAAGAGGACGCCGGGGATGAATTACCCCGGGCGATACAGAGAATCATGAGCGGAAAGATGTATATTGCACCCTCAGTGAATGCCTTACTGGCTGAACGACAACTCCAACTGATGGATAGCACTAATTCGCAATCTGTCGAAGTTCTTACCAGGAGAGAGAAGCAGATCCTGGGTATGATCGCAGGTGGAATGACGAACAAAAATATCGCGCTTGATTTGCAGATAAGCATTCACACTGTTGAAAACCATCGCGCGAACCTTTCTGAAAAATTGGGCTCAAAGAATGTTGCATCCCTGGTTCAGTATGCCATTCAAAAGGGACTGATATAGTCTGCAATAATTCTACAGGCTGCAGTAGTGAATTAATCTATTTCGGCAGACGCATTTCGAAAGCAGCTCCACCCATTGGTGATTGCTTGATTCTAACGCTGCCCTTATGAACTTTGGCACAAACATCTAACGATATAAGTCCCAGGCCATGACCATCAGTTTTGGTAGTAAAGAGCGGTTGCATGATAGTTTCTCTCATGTCTTCCGGGATGCCTGGCCCATCATCGTGAACTTCAATAACAACCTCAGAATTGTCTGTAAAAAGCTTAACCAGAATTTTTCCCCGGTGGGTGGTAGCATCGCCCGCGTTAATAATAAGATTCAGCAACATCTGGCTGAACAGAATTTTTCGGCCTGTAAAAATCAGTGATTCCGGACCGCTGTAATCGACAATACAATTACGAACTTTGTTATGCAAAGCTGCTATGCCAATAGATTCCCTGGCAAGAGCAGCCAGATCAAAGGCCTCTGCGCTGCCTGAAAAATGGCGAGCGGAAACCTGGCCCAGCGAATTGGCAAGCTGTTTAAGATTTTCGATGGACTTCCGCAGTATGACAAGGTCGTCTTCAAGCGGCACCTGCTGAGAATTGAGACCACCGGCAACGAAATCGACGCCCATCATTACATTATTAATATCATGAGCTATCGACGATGCGAAAAGGCCTGCCATTGAGTGTTGATACGCCACAACTATTTTATCGCGGTAGTCATGAATCATCTGTTCACGTTGGTGAATGCGCTTTAACAGCCATGTTGACAGCAGATACAGGCAGACCGCCGACACAATAATGAAGGCATAGCCTTTGTATCGCTCAATAAACTCAAGTTGCCCAATGCTCTTCGCCAAACTTGAAGCGAATTTTCCAGAAAAGAAAATGTATATAAACCCCATGACAAGGTAGGTCACGGTCAATATAGCAGGCAATCTGGACGGTTCCAGCGATGAAGGTCTGCTGTTATCGGCCCATTCGCGAAGCAATTCAGGTTTTAACATAAATAGAATCTCTTTTACAATTTCAAAGGCTAATCGGCATTCTAAGGTTTTTTAATCAATATCGCCAATCATTGTCAGAACTCAGTTATCGTGCATATTTGTTTGATTTGGACAAACAGCAGTGTAATTGCTCGACTTAAAATAGGAAATCCTGAGAACTGCCTATAAAACTAGTGGACTGTCACAGTTGAGTTAGAGAGCTGATTACATGTTGTCAGCTCACGTCTAGATCTCGTAAGGATATCAACGCCAAAAACTAGCCAGCCTGGCCATCAGTAGCCGTTTTACATATGCAACATGCTTAAGGCTACTTTAAACAGTGACATCAGCAAACCATTTATATTTACTGATGGTTTGGCAAAAACGAGAATCGGTAGTTATTTGTGACTATCTCTATGGTGGCAATAAAGGATTTTAATAACCTTTCATGAATTGTAAAATTAAAAATGGAAAGATATTATTGCTTTTTCTGTGATTACTTTAACGACCCTGGAAAAGGGATCATAGGGATCAAAGGCAAAAAAGCACTTCGATTAAAATTACGATACAGATCAAGAAAAAGGAAATGATATGAAGGAATGTCGAATTGTTCTGGCCGACGATCACAGTATTCTTATCGAAGGTCTTAAATTTATTATCGAGAAACACCCGGAATGGAAGGTTGTGGGAGAGGCCAGTAATGGAGTTAAGCTTCTTGCGCTGCTCAAAAAAATTGATTGCGAACTGGTAATTCTCGATATTGCCATGCCGGAAATGGACGGATTGACAGCTCTCAAAGAGATCAAGAGTCTTTTTCCCCACGTAAAGGTCCTCATGCTTTCCATGCTGAACGATTACATACATTTCGAGAAAGCAAAAACCCTCGGTGCGGCAGGCTTCCTGTCGAAAGATGACATCGGGGATGAATTACCCCGGGCGATACAGAAAGTCATGAGCGGAAAGATTTATATTGCACCCTCCACGAATGCCTTACTGGCTGAACGGCAACTCCAACAGATGGATAGCACTAATTCTCAATCTGTCGAGATCCTTACCAGGAGAGAGAAGCAGATCCTGGGGCTGATCGCCGGTGGGATGACAAACAAAAAAGTCGCGCTTGATCTGCAGATAAGCATTCACACTGTCGAAAACCATCGCGCCAATCTTTCTGAAAAATTGGGCTCAAAAAATGTTGCCTCCCTGGTTCAGTTTGCCATTCAAAAAGGGCTGATATAGCCTGCAATAGTTCTACAGGCTACCGCAATATTCTCCCATAAAACGGCGGCTAAGATCAGCTAATGGTCGGTCGAGAATCTCATAAACCCGATTTTCGATCTGGGCAGGAATGGTGCCGTAAAAAGCCTGAGCGATACCGCCGGCTATGCAGGCAATCGTGTCTGAGTCACCGCCCAGCGAAATTGCGCATCTGATCGCATCTTCAAAATCGGTTGAATCAATGAAGGC
>JAHISQ010000160.1 GCA_018818125.1 Candidatus Rifleibacteriota bacterium | reverse complement strand
TATCTTTCAGCAAAGAAAACCGACGATTGATGGAAAAAGATTCGAGAACCAGTGTATCTGCGCCTAAGTCTTCCCAGAATCTTGCTCGAGTCGGTGTGTCAATGTTGGCGAAAATGCCAATTTTGATTTTTAAATGCGGATAATGCTTTTTTATAACTTCAGTCAAATAAGGTGTTGAAACGGTTATTGCATCAACTTCAATTTGACTGAGCTCGTCAAGAAGCTCGCGAATCGCCTTCATACCCGCCCTGCTCCACTCCCGATTTCCCATGCAGACGGCATTCAACAGATAATTAAAGCGAATTCCATTCTCATGGGCTGTTTGCACATGTGAAGCAAGCTGAGTCATGTCAGCTGTGCCAGTTGTGTAACTCGCTCGACCGCCGCCAACAATATCTTTAGGAAGCTTTCCGTAGACCTCTTCAACCGGGTAACGCGCAATTCCCCGGATAAAGGCGTTGTCAAAATTGGTGGCAACAGAAAGCTTCATCAACTAGCCAACCTTCTGCAACAGCGCACCGGAAATGCAAAGACCAGGACCAAAGGCAAGACTGATTACATAGGTTCCCGAAGCGACATTCTCATCAGCAACAATTTTTTCCCAGATGTGTGGCAAAGTTGCTGATGACATGTTTCCGCAGGTAAGCAAAATAAACCGACTGACACTAACCTGTTCATCTTGCAGATTCAGCAAGGCTTGCACTCGATCAATGATTTTCGGCCCACCAGGGTGTACGGCAAAAACACTCTTTTCTTTAATTGCGTCAAACGACATCCCACCACGGTCGCAAAGCTTCTGTAAAAAAGGCTCTAAAGCGGAAGCAATCATTCCCGGAACCTCGGCGGAAAGACCCATGCGCATGCCCCATTCAGAACATGCCCAGGTAATTGCATCTGCCGAATCAGGTATAATTTCTTCATGAAGCGCTTTTAGAAGCAGGCCCGAGCCTTTCATAGCGCTTTGCTGGTTTGATTGAATTCCTGAATAAACAATGAAGCCATCAGCAAACAGACTCTGAACAACTAGCTGTTCTGGTGAATGGTCATGAACCTGTACATGCAGAGAACAGACTTCTGTATGCAAAATATTAACGCATGATGAGTTGCCTGAGCCATTGCTTGAATTTAGTGCGGCGGCAAGATAACCATCAGCAATGCGAATGGCTGGAACGGCAGCATAGCAGCCCATGTGGTAAGCATGTGTCACCACTGTTTTATCATGCCATCTGTTTTGCGCAACCTGCTCCTGAGCACAACTTGGCGACAAATAACCACTACAGGTAACATGAATAATATGATCCGGCGGAGTCTGATCCACAGTAAAAAGCTCGGCACAAACACGGGTTCCAATTTCGCGGAACTTTTCTGATCTTTGTGTAGTTGTTGGGCCAAAGGGACTGTCTTTGAAATTAAAAATTTCCATTTCATTCCAGCGCGTATGTGAAAAATCGCTGATTTCAAGACCGCGTGTGGCAATACGATCAGAAGAACAACCATATCTCAGGAAAAGTTTGGCGATGCGCTCAGCAAACCATTCTTCATCTTGGTTCTCTGTTCCCTCGTTTTTCATCACTTCGGCGCGTGCATGAGCGAGGGATAGCCAGGATAAAGTGGCACCTTGTTCAACAATAAATCTAGGTCTGATGCTGCGAAAATCGCATAGAATCACATGGATCTCCATTCACCAAATGGCTCTAATGGGGTCATCTATAATGGATTCAAACTATTAAAATAATTTCCCGATCAACTTGGCAATTCTATGATACAGCTTTTACCACTTCGCGCCGATTTTTTTTGAATCTTTTATTGCTGCCCCCCCCGAAACCTCATTTTTAGTTGTTTAGCAGCTTGTTAAACAGCTTACTACTGCGTTGGCACTGGCAAAGGGGCCTTTTCTGTTTTCCATTTCTGGTGGCTACTGTCAATAAAGGCTATTGCCCTGGTTGTCGTAGATGACGAAGGCAGGCAGGTTTTTCACTTTGATGCGTTGAACCGCTTCCATGCCAAACTCGGCGAAATCCAGCACTTCTGAAGAAACGATATTCTCACTGGCAATCAGCGCGGCTGCTCCACCTATGGTGCCGAGATAAAAACCGCCGTATTGAGCGCAGGCCTTGATCACGCTCTCATCACGATTACCTTTGGCAATCGTGATGAGCGAAGCGCCGCGGCTCATGAAAAAGTCGATGTATTCGTCCATGCGCTGAGCCGTTGTCGGGCCAAAACTGCCAATCGCAAAACCTGGCGGTGTGCGAGCCGGGCCGGCATAACATACCGGGTGATTTTTAAAATATTCGGGCAGAGGCTGACCGGCATTTGCCATCTCAAAAAGACGGGCATGCGCCATATCGCGGGCTACAATCATGGTGCCGTTGAGCATGACCAGCGAACCGGCAGGTTGCGCTGCGAGTTGAGCCAGAATCTCGGGCATCGGGCGGTCAAGATCAATCAAAGGTGCCCGCAGTGCCGAAACACTGCTTTTTTCAAGCAATCTCGCCGGATTTTTGTCCAGCACTTCAAGAAAAGCGCCTTCGGCAGTGATTTTTCCGAGCATATTGCGATGTGCGCTGCATGAAACACCGATTGACACCGGGCATGAGGCAGCATGACGCGCCATGCGAATAACGCGAGCGTTGAGCACCAGATGCGAGCCACCAAATTGTGCTCCCCATCCGGTTTCTGCGGCAATTTCGCGAGCGCGAGCTTCCCATTTCAGATCACGGTATGAGCTGCCACTACCGTCTGCCTGCGTCGGCAGATCGTCATACCAGCCGGCAGAAGCAAGTTTCATGGTTTTGAGATTTTCTTCCGGCGAGGTGCCGCCAACAACTATGACCAGCGTGTAAGGTGGGCAGGCCGCCACTCCGAGACCACCTATCTTTTCTTTTAAAAAAGCAGTAAAGGATTTTTCGTTGAGCAACGCACGGCTGCCCTGAAAAAACAGGGTTTTGTTGGCCGAACCGCCACCCTTGGCAATGAACATGAAGTGATACTCTTCGCCGGGGCAAAACGCGATGTCGATCTGCGCCGGCAGATTGTTGCCAGTGTTCTTTTCTTCGAACATGCTCAGTGGCGCAACCTGTGAGTAGCGAAGGTAATTCTCTGACCAGGCCTTTTCGACGCCCTGAGTCAGCATTTTCTCGTCATCGCCACCGGTCAGGATGCGCTCTCCGCGCCAGGCAAAGATCGTTGCCGTGCCGGTATCCTGACACAGCGGCAGCTTGCCTGAGCCGGCAATGATCGCGTTTTTGATCAGCGCACTGCAAACAAAACGCTCGTTGGGCGCAGAGGCTGGATCGGCGGCAATCTCTGCAAGTTCGTCGAGATGCTCGGGTCTGAGATAATAAGACAGATCGTGAAAGGCTTCAGCGACAAGCTGAGTGAGGACCTGCGGCGGCACGCTGACAAAACTCCTGTTATCGAGGCTTTTGCGGCTCATTTCAGCCGAATTCAGTTTACGATATTGTCGCTCGATCATGGTGTCTGTTATCCTTTCAGCCTTCTTCGTCAAAATCAATCTGTCTTCAATTCCTGCCGCCAGCGGGTAAATTTGGTCTGATAATCTATCGAAGCGTTGGCCGGGCTAGTGGAAGGCAGTATCACCAACTGGTAGCGCTGCGCCAGTTTTGGCAAGTTTTTTAGAACATGCTTTTTGAATGATAAAAAAGCCTTCTGCCCGTTAAAACAAATCTTGACCACATGGGGCAGTTTTTCGAGCAGACCGGCAATATCATTTGGCTGTTCGGAAGCCTTGTCTATGCTTGAGTCCAGGCTGCCTTCGCGCTGGCACTGCTGCAGAACATCCCACAGCGCAACGTGCAGACTGCCTAAGACTTCGATGCGCCGCTGATAATCAGTCGAAAAATCGGCGGCGGCGCAAACAAAAATGAACTTCCAGAAAAGATTGTGCGAGTGCGCGTAATACTGCTGCATGCGCAGCGAAACCTCACCAGGCATCGAACCCAGCACAAGCACTCTGGCATCGGTGGTTACAACTGGCGCAAAACTTCTTTTCATGATCCGATTATGCGTAACAAACATGAGAATGGAGGGGAGACCTGCTTTTATTTGTCGTCATCATTTTCTGTTTTGCTGATTATGGTTGCGTTTTCTATTTCGTCATCAGCCAGAACTCTTTCCTCGGCGGAGTGATCCTTATTACTGTTTTCAGGAGAAGTTCCAGCTGTATAAACCTTGAAACGCCCTGAGCCTATTTCGGCTTTAAAGCTTTTAACAAGGCGTTTTGCGACCATATTTCTAATTCCTGGAATAATTATCAAAAAGCCCATAAAATCAGTAATAAAGCCTGGCACACACAATAGGATTCCAACTATCAGAAGCAGCAACGCTTCGATCGCTTCATCTGCCGGTAACACACCGCTCTCAATCGTTTGTTTTATTTTGGAAAGAGTTATCAAACCCTGTTGCCGAACAAAATAGCCTCCGACAACGCCGGTAAAAGCGCAGCAGGCCATGGTAAACAAAAGACTGGTGTTCTGGGCAACGAAAAGCAGAAGATACACTTCACTTATCGAAAAGAAAGTCACAATCAAAAAGAAATGAAAAATACAGCCCATTTGAAACTCATTTCAACTATTTCCAAAGATTTAGAAATAATACCATAATTTTGCTGCAACTGACCGTGAAGAACCTCCGGCTGTTCATAAATCCTTTAAGTGACCTGACAAAGGTGTAAAGATTTTTGTTCCGCGTTATAAGTGAGATTGAGTGCGCCAGAAAAGAAATGCGACAAAATGCAAGATTGACAGGTCAGTCTCTATACGTTTACCTTGTCGCGTAGAGAACAGAACCCTTGTAATACAAAGAAAACAAGCAGTTTTGCGGAACAGATATCAGATATCAGGAGAACAGAAGAATGCCAAGGAAATTGTTGTTTGTGTGCTTTACTGATGATAGTTGTCGACTGATTCACGCAATGTGGTGGGCAAAAGAAGCTCACGAAGCCGGGCACGAAGTAAAAATTCTTCTTGAAGGACTGAGCACCAGATGCGTAACCTGGCTCTCCAACCCCGAATTGCAGGATTTTTCTGAAGCATTTAACGAAGCAAAAAAACTTGGCCTTTTGGCCGGAGTTTGTCAGGCCGCTGCTTCAGGCTGTGCTGGAGAGGCTGGTAAAGAAAAACCAATCGAAGCGGCAAAAGCCCACGGATTAGAAATGAAAAATTCACTGAAGGGACACGCAGGGTTAGCAGAGTTCCTGAATAAGGGGTTTGAAGTTATCACTTTCTGAGTATCATGCCGGCGGTTTCGGAGAACGAATGAAATGAGGCATATTCTCAGGCAAAACCAGCGAAACCTCGACGAGACCGCCGAATTCGCCGTTTTCATACCATGGCGACTGGTAAATCAGCTTCTTCACCCCGTTTTTCTCAATGGTATAAGCGTTGACAGCGGGATGCTCAAGCAACTCCCCGAGTTTTGACCGTGCCGGCTCAGGATGGCAGGCCAGCAAATCAGCACCGACAAGGGTTTTTCCACCGTTTTTAGCAAAAACCTGCTGAGCCTGGTCGTTCATTTCCAGGATAATGCCGCCTTTATCGCAAACTGTGACCGCTCCAGGGAATTCTTTCACCCAATTATTCATACAAACCCCTTTTTATGTGCAATTCAATCGTCATTTCAGCCATGGCAGTCTAGAAAATTGTCGCGACCCGGTCAAGCTAAAACTGCCATTCTTTGAATGCCATCTTTTAAATTGACCATGTTATATCTGCGACATAGAGAAGAGGCATATTAAAATTTGGGAACCTTAAAGACTTATGGCAAGTCATAAATTGATTTCCGTGCAGATATACGGCATTAAAAGCTTACGAGCGACACAAAATCGCCTGCTTTTAATGCCGTTTTTTAAAGACAGCTATTGCTTCCGGCTTACTATTTTGCCTTACCCTGACTGGCAACCTTATCCTCGGCCGCCTTTAAGGTAGCTTCATCCGCAAGGTAGTAATGACGCACCGTGCGCAAATCTTTATCCAGTTCATAAACCAGCGGGATTCCTGTCGGGATGTTGAGATTAACAACGGCTTCATCGGTCAGCCCGTCAAGATACTTGACCAGAGCCCGCAGACTGTTGCCATGCGCGACGATGATCACCCGTTTGCCAGCTCTGAGATCTGGAACAATAGCCTCATGCCAGTATTCCACCACCCGCTCAACCGTGTCTTTCAGACACTCCGCCCTGGGAAGCCGGGACTTTTCAACTCCGGCATAACGAGGGTCGTTGCCAGGATACCGTTCATCCCCGGCTTCCAGCTCTGGTGGCCGGGCATCATAACTTCGGCGCCAGATTAGAACCTGTTTTTCGCCATGTTTTGCGGCGGTTTCGGCTTTATTCAAGCCGGTAAGCGCTCCATAATGGCGCTCATTCAATCGCCAGTTGCGCACCACCGGAATCCACATCTGGTCCATTTCATCTAAGACGATCCATAAAGTTCTGATGGCACGCTTCAACAAAGAAGTATGTGCGACATCAAACCGGTAGCCGTCTTCCTGCAGAAGTTTACCAGCGGCATGAGCTTCTTCCATACAGGCTTCTGCCAGATCTACATCCTGCCAACCGGTAAAACGGTTCTGTAAATTCCAGTCGCTGAGTCCGTGACGCAGCATCACAAGCTTCTGCACTTCCATTTTATTTCCCTCTCAGGTATCACTCTGGCTGGAACAGTTGCGGTTGCCATATAAATCACTGTCTGCTCATATTGTAGCCCAAACAGGAACAAAGTCAAAGACGACAATATATCCATAGTCAAGACGATTTTGCTGGTGACATTGACCATCAAAAGGCATATAATCCCGACCATGATCTTCATTCAGAGAGGCTAACCCATGAAATCTGCAAAAATTCTCGCCAGTGTTCTTTTGTTCGCTCTGTATTCTGTTGCCATGCCAGTTTTGGCTAGAGATCAGTACAGCAATGATTACGAGAACGTAGTAAACAAAGTCGCGGCAATGACTCAAGACCAGCAGGCTCGCGAACTCGCGCAAAAGTATGATCTCGACATCATCAACATTACCTGGGAAGACACCGCCCGCTTTGAAGGCTCTTCCGGCGGCCCCAATATCAGCGACATGACCATTCAGGTACATCACGGCAGCAAAGATGCCAGAGAAATGACCTGCATGCCGGTTATACGCTTTCCGAATTTCACCGACAAAACCGCCGATATCCCTCTCGGCAAGCTGTATGCGCGCGTGGGCAACGAAAAGGGTGAGGATCTTAAAACCATCCCGCTCGGCGCCCTGCTCGAAGACCCCCGCCCGCTCATGAGCAACAAAGCATCATGGCCCGGAGTATCGTCAATGTTGCTGGCTCAGCGCGACTCGCACGTGCTGGTTTCAGCGCAAGCGTGCTTTCTGCCGATTCCCAAAAACGG
>JAHISQ010000159.1 GCA_018818125.1 Candidatus Rifleibacteriota bacterium | reverse complement strand
TTCAGTCGGCATCATGTCTCTGACTCTAACTCTCACTATCACTCTCATTCTCACTCAAAGCATGTAAGCATGAATTTACGATGCAATTCAGTATTTTGCAACTATAATCCCCTGCAACTTCATGCATATGCCATGTATAGACGTTTATATAATTCTCCCTCCTCGGCCTAATCTTTATGCAACTTTACAGTGGCAGGAGGAATGAAGAACTTTGATAGCTCAGTCTTTCCAGACACCGGCTAACTGAATGCTTCGTATCATTAGCTTTGGTATACAAGATAATGCACAATTTTTCAGAATGTACATGTTCTTGAATAAATAAATCAGAGTGAAAACCAGTCAGAAATCATAGAAAATGTGCATCAGGAACCAAATGAAAAATTACTGGCAGTTCGCAGATGATTCAGAAAATTGCTTTGCCAAGTGCTTTGTTTGAGGCAACTTTCTGACATGAGTATGAATCAAAAAGCCAGACAGAGCAACAGTAGCAGGATTGTCATGCAGTCGCATCCGCCGCCGGAAGACGGTTTGCTCTGGCTAAAGAGGGTGCAGAAGCCCAGTAGCAAAAGGATTGGCCAGAAACTTTTTATGGTCGCTAAGGCCATCAATACGCCGCAAATAAGCATCAGCAAGCCTATAGACGAGAAGCAGCCCGGCTCTTTTTTGTTGTCGATGCTGATAAAGCCGGCGCCGAACTGAAAAAGCGCGATGCAGATCGCAACGGCGAACAAAAAAGAGCCGAAACTAAGGTCGTCAGATTTCTTGCTGGCAATGTTCTGCGATGAAGCCGCCTGCTTTGGAGCATCGGCCGGCGCAGCGTCGGCAGAAACGTGATCGTATTTTTCAGCCAGTATGCTTGGGTTTTGCGTTTCTTCTGTGGCGGCCGGTGCTGAAATGGCCATCTGCATTTTCTGGCGCTTCGACAGGCGAAACTGCTTCGGCAGTAACAGCCGGAACCGTAGTTGCCAAGGGCTCGGCCTTTTGCGGCGCCTCTACCTTTTCGTGTTTTTTGCGCAGCTGCTCGGCCAGTTCACGCATGCCGAGTCTTCCGGGCTCGGCTTCTGCGTCTTGGTGCCTGAGCCGCAATCGCTCAACCGCCCGCCGGCCGTCATCGGAAATCTTGCCGGTGGCGGCAGTGCAGAGGCAGATGCTGATTAAAAGCGCGCAGCACCAGAACCAGGCATAGCCTGAACGCATTGTGTCTCTCTCCCGATCTCTCTTTTTTGAAGTCTAACTCTTTTCGACAACTGTGCCAAGTCCCTGCCAGTTTTAATCGTTGACTATTCTTGATTGAATCCCGAATCCAAGGCTGCTGGCAATGTTTCAAGCAGTTCGCTTTTTTCTCCGTCGAAGTGTAAGTGAAAACGTGAAATCCATTGCAACTGGCCTTCTGATAGGTTTTAAAAAAACTTAAAATAATTTTCCCCTTTTCGTTTCTCGCTTGATTAATTATTGGAGTGATAAAAAGCGGCAAGAATTTGCCGGAGCACTCCGATATTTTCACTTCGGAGGCCTTGCTATATGCCGAAAATCCTCTCTGGAAACGGCGAGCCTAGAATTTACTCGATGCTCAACGATTTTGCGTTTCAATGGATATTCGGGCGCAGGGGGCATGAGAAGATAACCATTAGCCTGCTCAACGCTGTGTTGCAGCTGGAAAAGGATTGCCAGATCGAAACCCTTCACTATCTCAACCCCTTCAACCTGCGGCGGTTTATTGACGACAAGCTGACCATAGTTGATGTAAAAGCTCAGGATAAAAGGGGAAGATGGTTTAATATAGAGGCTCAAGCGTGTGAACACAGTGCTTATATGCAAAGAACGGCTTTATATGCCGCCAAGTTATATGCTGAACAGGCTCATTCAGGTGATAAATATGGCATGCTGACTTCGGCAACGAGCATCTCGATCATGAATTTCAACCTGTTTCCGCAGTCGGCAAGAGTCCATGAAATTTTTGAGTTCTGCAATCACGACAGTAGCATTATTCTGCAGGATGTAATGGCGTTGCACTACATTGATCTGACTAAATTTCAGGAGCTGAAACCGCGTAAGGAAATGACAAAATTCGAAAAGTGGCTGCATGTGATGAAATTTTCGTCGAGATACGGTAAAATGGGTGAAGAGATACCTGAAATTCTCAAAGACGAGGAGAATATTGCCATGGCCATTGCCGAGCACAAGCTCATAAATGCCAACGAGCGCATGCGCCGTCTGATGGAAGATCGCGAAAAAGCCGCCATAGATCTTTCTCTGCTCAGGCACGCCGAACGCCAGAAGGGTATTGAGATCGGCAAAAACGAAGGCATAGAGATTGGAAAAACAGAAGGCATAAAGATTGGCAAGGCAGAAGGTAAAGCAGAAGGCAAGGCAGAAACAGCCGTCAGAATGTTTCGTCTCGGCATAGCTACCGATCTGATAATACAGGCAACCGGTTTTTCAGAGACTGAACTGCAGGAAATCATTTCCCGTCAGACGCTCTAATTCGAGCCTGCCGGGTCAGGGATTCCCGTGCATCTCGAATACGAGCGGTCTGGTTTCATTGCCAAATCTGCCTTGAAAGCTCAATGCAATGTACCTTTGATTGACTGGCGTCTGAAGAGGCAATACCAACCGGTTGCTGTCTTCCAGGTAAACCTTCTGGAGACAGTTCCTGGCGACCCTTGCTTGCAAATCCTCAAGGGTAGTGGCAGTGTAAATCAATGCAAAGCGATAATCTGCCTCCAGAGCCTGTTTGAACTCAAACGCAAAACCGCTGCCATGCTGAATCAGTGTGGGAGTATTCATGAAGGGATTTACTTCGGGAATGTTGAATATATCCGGAGTCAGGGCAGGGTAGTAGTAGTGCAGATTTCGCAATAAGCCTGCTACATCAGTGTTTATAGAATACATCGATTTGGCGCTGAAATAGGCATTGCCGCATACGTTGGGTGTAATCCTCGATAATCTAAGTTGGTTGGGGATTTCCATCGGATTGTTCCAGGCTTTATCTTTATCGTTTCGGATCTTGTAGGGACCATTTCCAATGTAGATTTTGGTGTTGTAGCTGTTTCTAGCCCACCATCCAACCAGTTCCCGGTAGGAGGCTTTATTGTAGTCAATGCTCCAATAGAGCTGTGGGATGAGGTAATCAATCCAGCCATTTTTCATCCAGGTCAGTATATCGGCATAGAGATTGTCGTAATTGGTCTGTCCAGCCTGCGTCTTTGAACCGTTGGGATCATTCGCAATGTTTCGCCAGACGCCAGAAGGACTGATGCCAAACTGCACCCAGGGCTTTTCCTGTTTGATGGTTCTGTTTACTTCACAGATCAGCTTACTGATATTGTCTCTTCGCCAGTCATCTAGCTTCTGGCATGGTTTGCCGTATTTTTTGAAAGAAACCGCATCATTAAAGGCCAATTGGTGCTTGAAAGGGTAGAAATAGTCGTCAAAGTGGATAGCGTCGATATCGTAATTCTGCACCACTTCGCGGATAACATTGACCAGGTGTGCTCTCACTTCAGGCAAACCCGGATTATAATAGTATCTGCCGTCGTATTTGATCATCCATTTGGGATGCTTGAAGAAGTCATGTTGCGAATTCAATGATCTGGTTTTTAGATCCATAGTTGCTCGGTAAGGATTGAGCCAGGCATGGAATTCCATGCCTCTTCTATGCGCTTCCAGGACCATCCAGGAAAGCGGGTCAACTTTTGTGTTGGGTTTTTGCCCCTCTTTGCCGGTCAAGTATCTGGACCAGGGCGAGTATTTTGATACGTAAAAGGCATCGCCGGAGGTTCTTATCTGCACTATGACAGCATTGAAATTCAGTGATCTGTAATAATCCAGCAATTTTATAAAGTCTTCCTGCTGTTTGTAATATGAGTCAGTGGCAGAGGCAGGCCAATCGATATTCATCACGGTAGCAATCCAGATTCCGCGGAATTCCCGCGGACTGGGAGCTAGATTGACCTTCAGGGCCCGGTAATATGCTGACTGCTTCGGCACGGTATTTCGAATGGGACCCGCAACACATGGCTGCAAGCTGATAAACAAACATACAGCAAAAATGATGCTGAGGTGGTGAACTGTTTTTGATATGTGAAGTCTCATTTTAATTTTTTATACCGTTCTCTTGCGGCCATTATTATTTTCTTCTCATTACACATATCGTCAGGCAACACGAACGTTGTAATCCATTTCGCGCAAGTTACTTCGGCCGAGTGTAGTCAGTCTATAAACTGGTTCTCGACATGGCGATCTGAAGTTTTTGCGGGAGAAATGTCTGGTGTGTCAGAACGATATTTTGCTGGGTTTCCAGTCGGTGGGGCGCTGAACGCCTTCTCTTTCGGGAACCACCAGCGAGCCGACGTAACTGCCATCAGCATAGACGCGGTCGATCTGTTCTCTGATCGCCTTGATGTCTTCTTCGCTGACAACTCCGTTGTCGGTAGCCTTGTAAAACTGAACGGTCACGCGAATCGGGTAGCGGTCGTCGCGTTCGATTGCCTGGTTATCCATTTCGACGAATGGTCCTTCGATTTCGCCGTGGCCGATAACGGCTTCTTCAACATTAGAGTTTTCAGAAACAGACTCGACCATGCTGTCCTCAAAATCAATGCCTTTGGAGTCGCTTCTGAGCAATTCTTTGAACTTTAAAGGAACCTGAATCAGCATTACCATGTTGTCGCCGCCAGTGCTGCCGACTGCTGGCGCAGTAGGGCGGTTACTGAGTTCAGATGGTTCACGTGCGGACCCGTCAGCAGCAACTTCACTGGCGCGTTTACCGGTCAGCGAGGCTTTTTCCCCGTTAAGGTTGAAGAAAAGTCTCTGGCCATTTGCACCGCCGCTGTTGACTGCATCGCGGCTGTTATCAATAATTGTCATGCTGGTGCCTTCGCGGGTAACCAGAATTGCCAACACCGCAGGGTTACCG
>JAHISQ010000158.1 GCA_018818125.1 Candidatus Rifleibacteriota bacterium | reverse complement strand
TTGCAAACCTTGGATCCGTAATTACCGATATGGCAAAGAAAATAACCCTGTGCAATTCATCATAAATCTCAATATTAACAGGAACGAGCAGAATCATAAAACTTGGGTGGTGTCAAACCCCGAGTTATTGAGCAGTTACCAATTCTTAAGTATTGGAGATGCTGAAAATGAGTAAAAAGAAGTCTCAGTCGGTTGAAGAAGCAAAGACCCCCACCCTCACAAAGGAAAATGGCGATCAAACCCGGACCAAACACAAGAAACTCTGGGAGTTGATGGAGAATAATTATCAGGAGAATGATATACCATCGTTGCAGAGGTCGTTTGCGGACCATCTGGAATTTTCACAGGCCAAAAGCAGAGCTCATGCCACCATGAACGATCTTTACCATTCGGTGGCCGGTTCAATTCGGGATCGTTTGATCGAGCGCTGGAACGATACGATGCACACATATCACGAGGATAACGTCAAGCGCGTATATTATCTCTCGCTTGAATATCTGATGGGTCGAACACTTGGCAACAGCCTGGTTAATCTTGGTATCAAGGGTGAGACAGGAAAAGCACTGGCCGAACTGGGACTCAGCCTGGAAGATCTACGCGAGCTTGAGCCGGACGCAGGACTAGGAAACGGCGGACTGGGTAGGCTTGCAGCCTGCTTCCTTGATTCTATGGCCTCGTTGGCTCTGCCTGCAGACGGTTACGGTATAAGGTATGAGTATGGCATCTTCGAGCAAAAATTCGAGAATGGCTTTCAGATTGAAAAACCTGATCACTGGCTCCGGTTTGGCAATCCATGGGAAGTAGTCCGGCCCGAATTAAGCTATCGTGTCAGTTTTGGCGGTTCCGTTGAGAAAAGCACTGACGAGCACGGTCGGCTTGTATGCCGCTGGATGCCTTCTGACCGGATCGTCGCGGTTGCTTATGATACTCCGGTGCCCGGTTATCGCAACGGCACAGTCAACACCATGAGATTGTGGGCAGCACGGACTCTCGAAGAATTCTCGCTCAAACACTTCAACCAGGGTGACTACATCAGAGCCGTCGAAGAAAAAATTCTCGACGAAAATATTTCAAAGGTGCTTTATCCTGCCGATGAACTTCAGGCAGGAAAAGAGCTGCGTTTGAAGCAGGAATACTTTTTTGTGGCAGCCACGCTTAAAGACATCATACGCCGCTTTAAAGTCAAGAACCTCGACTTACGACATTTGCCTGAAAAAGTTGCCATTCAGCTGAATGACACTCATCCGGCACTCGCTATTCCTGAGCTCATGCGTTTGCTCGTCGACAAGAACGATTTTTCATGGGATGACGCTTTCAAGATCTGCACTGAAACCTTCGGCTACACGAACCACACGATACTGCCAGAAGCTCTTGAAAAGTGGCCGGTTACAATGTTCAAAAAGCTTTTGCCCCGCCATCTGGAGATCATCTACGAGATTAACCGCCGATTTCTTGAAGAAGTGAGCGCTAAGTTCCCGGCTGAGCCGGAACTGCTTGCAAAGTTGTCGATTATTGAGGAAGGCTCGACCAGGTCGGTGCGAATGGCACATCTGGCAATGGTTGGCAGTCACTCGGTTAACGGCGTTGCCAAGCTGCACAGTGAGATTATCAAGACCAGAACATTCAGCGACTTTTACAGACTCTGGCCTGAGAGATTCAACAACAAGACGAATGGTGTTACTCCTCGCCGCTGGTTGAAACTGTGCAATCCTAAATTGGCTGAGCTGATCAAGAGCCGGATTGGCGACAAGTTTGTGACTGACCTTTTTGAACTTAAAAAACTGGTGCCGTTCGCAGATGACGCCAAATTTCGCAAGCTGTTCCGCGACGTTAAGGCCGAGAACAAGAAAGCGATGGCAGGCATCATCAAAGAACTGACTGGAATTGAGATCAATCATGATTCAATTTTTGACTGCCAGATTAAGCGGCTGCACGAATATAAACGCCAACTGATGAACGTGTTCCACATCATTGCGCTCTATAACCGTATCAAGTCCGGCAATGGTGGCAGCATGGTTCCGAGAACATTCATTTTCGGTGCAAAAGCAGCACCTGCTTACAAGTTGGCCAAGTTGATCATCAAGCTCATCAACTCCGTGGCACAGGTCGTTAATAATGATCCGGAAGTGGGTAGTCTGCTCAAGGTCGTGTTCCTGGAGAACTACTCGGTATCGCTTGCTCAGCGTATTGTCCCGGCTGCTGACGTTTCTGAACAGATATCGACGGCCGGCATGGAAGCTTCTGGAACTGGTTGTATGAAGCTATCAATGAACGGCGCGCTCACAATTGGCACTCTTGACGGAGCCAATGTCGAGATTATGGACGAGGTCGGAGCCGAAAACTTTTTTCTCTTTGGCCTTAAAACAGAAGAAATTCAGGCACTTCGGGATTCTGGATATAATCCTAATGAATATTACGCCAAAAACGATGAGCTCAGGCAGGTCATCGAAATGGTTGCCGATGGCCGCTTCAGTCCTAAACAGCCCGATCTGTTCAAGCCAATTATAGACTCACTGCTCACCGGCGGCGACTATTTCATGGTGCTTGCAGACTTTGAGGCTTACTCAGACTGCCAGCGGAAGATCGAAGAGGCCTATCGCGATCAGGAAAAGTGGAGTCGGATGGCAATTCTTAACGTAGCCAGAATGGGCAAGTTCTCATCAGACCGCACCATACAGCAGTATGCCAGCGAAATATGGCACGTAGAACCTGTTGTTTCGCGATCCCGCAAAAAGGTTCATGAAAAATAGTTTTGAGTAAAAATGCAAATTAGCAATATTTGAAGCAATCGAATAATAGCAGTATAGTTCAAGACAGATTCACTAACAGACAGGCTTTTGCTAAGCCTGTCTGTTTTTTTACCTTTTTCATCATCCTGCCAATCAGGCAAAGTGCAAACTGATGATCAGATCCTTGTAAAGTAAACCGGTAAAGTTGCCGAGACAACATTACATGTTAAAGCGTACAATCAAACTAATCCCTTTTCTATTACTGGCTCTTCTCGCTGCCGGCTGCGAAAGCAGCGGGAGTAAAAATCCGACGGCCCCAGCTGAAGCCTATTATCAGACCGGTATCGCCTCATGGTATGGCGCCGAATATCAGGGACGCTCAACTGCTTCCGGCGAACTGTTCGACAAAAATGCCATGACAGCAGCACACAAAGATCTCGCTTTTGGGACCTGGGTGCAGGTCAACAATCTCGATAACGGGTACAGGGTCAGAGTTCGCATCAACGACCGCGGACCATTCGTAGAGGGGCGCATAATTGATATTTCTGAGCGGGCAGCCGAAGAACTTGGCATGAAAGCAGCCGGAATAGCAAATGTAGGTATCGAAGTTGTTTCCGGGCCATAATAAAGACGCAATTTACAGCTGGTTGTCTTTGTCTTCTTTTGCAGTAAAACGCTGGTTTTCGTAAGTAATCCAGCCGGTCATGCGACCGCTCTTGCCCTTATAAGGTGCGTAGACCTGGCCACCCTTGGGGTCATATTTATATTGCCCATAAAACTGAATAGCTCTGCCAACTTCGAATCTGAATGTCTCAGAACCGGTTACATTGTAGGTAAAATCAAACTCGGCAAGATTATCACGGGTTTTTATGCGGCAACTTAACGTATCGGTTGCAACGAGAGGGTAGACCTGTACGATATTGCCGCCATCGCGAACCTCAGTATCAGGCAACTTCTGTTCAAAAGCATCGGCTACCGTCAGATCCTGACTGAAATAGTTGGCAAGAATAAAAATTGTAAAAACCACTATCGGTATGGCTACAAGGATGGCCTTGTCCTGCCATGTTAATTCTGGTGCTCTTTTGCTCACAGATCACGACTCCCAGAGTGTATTTGCTATAACGAGAAAACAATATCACAACTCGTGCCCAACTTCCAATAGCAAAGATTTTTTTTTATCCCCTAAATAATCGCTACCTGCTTGTCGATTTATTAACTACGGCATTGCAAAGGAATTCATGGACGGGTTCCCAAAATCAAAATTACTGAAACGCCGGAACTGCAAGGAGCGCAACGTGTGGAATAATCTTAGAGCTAGACACTATTCGGTTCTCATATTGCTGGCTATTGTGGCTCTCGAAACGTCTGCCATCGCGATTGACAAATTCATCAACCGCGAGAGCGAAACAGCATTTACAATCGAAAGCCCCTATCAGAACAATTCATTCATTGAGAGCTTCAAGAATGCTGAAGCCAGCAATGCAGCTGTATCTGTCAGAATAACCAACACCAGAAAATCCACACCTGCTGTTGCTGTTATCGCCCAAACTGGCACTCCTGCAAAAGCCGTTCCGGAAGCAAAGATTCGTTCAGTATCTGCAGAATTTGTAGCGGCTGCCAACGAAAAAGATACCATGAAAAAATACGTCGAGTATTCGGTTCAGCCGGGCGACTCTCTTTCTGACATTGCTGTTCAGTTCGGTTCAGAAGCTGACTTGATCAAAAAAGCCAACCGCCTTGAAGACAAGCATACCATTAAAGCTGGCCAGACCCTCAAAGTTCCGATGCCTTCAAATGAAATGGTCTACACAGTTCGTCGCGGCGATTCGTTGTCAAAAATCGCTAATCGCTTCAGAGTTCCCCTCAAAACGTTGATCGATGAAAATAATCTCAAGTCACACATGTTGATGACTGACCAGCGCATCAGGATTCCGATCAGCTTGGATAACTCCAACATAAAAATCGTTAAGGAAGACACCAGCACCAGCTCAGTAAAAAAACTCGAACTGCTCAGAGAAGACAAGGTTCAGATCGTGCCCGAGAAAAAGCTGGAACTGATCAAACTAGAAAATCTGCAGATGGCGAAAGCCCCTGCCAGTAAGCCCAAAATCGAATTCATCGAAAAAGAACTGCTTAAAACACCTCCGACACTCAACAAAAATGCTGTTGTCGAAGCAAAGCCAGTGGTTCAGACTGCGGACACCGAAAAAGTCGCAGTAACCGTTGCAACCGAACCTGCGCCAGAGCCTGCAGAAGTCACTAAATCAGCAGCTCCTTCTGAAAAAGACAATCAGGTCAGCTATACTGTCTCAAACGGTGACAATCTTCTTAAAATCGCACACCGATACAACACTACAGTCGCACAAATTCAGCAGGACAACGGCATGAACGGGACTCTGCTAAAAGTAGGGCAGGAACTCAAGGTAAACCCCAACAGAAAACTTTACCGCGTGGTGAAAACAGAGAAATCAGTAGAAGAAAAAAGCACAAAAATAGTAAACCACAAGGTAGAATCGGGCGAATCTCTCTCACTGATTGCCAGAAAATACAGAACCACGATCAGCGCCATCGTAGCAGAGAACAACATGACCAACACCGTTGTGATGGCTGGGCAGACGATAAATGTTCCGGCTCAGGCCAGCTATAAGGTAGCTCAGATTAGCTCAAAGGCTGTCCGCGCCTCTTGGAAAATGCCGGTACGTGGTCGACTGTCGGACAAATATGGCTGGCGCAAACACCCGGTTTATCGCAAGCGCCTGTTTCATGCTGGCATCGACATTGCCGCTCCCAAAGGAACGCCCATTGCCGTTGCCCAGAATGGCAAGGTAATCTATGCCGGCCGCCGTGCTGGTTATGGCAACCTGGTTATCGTCAGCCATGCCAACGGCTTTTCTACCAGATATGCTCACTGCAGCAAAATACTGGTAAAAAAGGGTCAGAACGTAAAAGCTGGACAGCTGGTTGCAAAAGTTGGCGCTACCGGCGTAGCAACCGGCAATCATCTTCACTTTGAAATTAGAAGAAATGGCAAAACCCAGAACCCACTCACTTTACTAAACTAACTTCAGGGACTAATCTTTGCAAAAAGAGCAGACAGAATGAAACATTCCGCCAGAAAAGAGCTATTGCTTCTGGCGGTTTTTCTGCTCTTCACCGGGAGTGGATTTACCGCCGCCGCCAATAACCAGACCTACTTCAACCCGCTTGCCATACCCGAGCTCAGACCACCGCCGGAGCAACCGGAAACAGCTGTCGACACCGGTATCACCACCGCCGGCGACCCACGTTTTGGTTCAGAAACCAATCCGCATCGAGAATTGTTCATACCCGCATCCGAGATGCGACCACCAGCGCCAGCCATGAGCATACCGGTTCTTGATCGCTTGCAACCAAATCGTTACGACCTCAACGAGTGGGAAGAAGACCGCATTTTCAGTTCAAATCTGTATACGGATTCCAGCTATTATGCAACACGGGGCAACGGCGACCGTCAACTCTCTGCGCGCGATCAGGGCGAGTTTTACGAAACCAACTATCGCTACGAGCTTTTTTCGACAAGACAAAACGGGGATTCACTTGCAGTAAGCCTTGACACTACATATACAAATGATCGTAGACCATATCGGCACGGCTTTTCAGTCAATCAGGCCACGGTAGATTCGCGCACACGACGATCACGGCTGGTGCTTGGCCATTCCTTCCCTGAAATGTCTGAATTCTCGATGACACAGAGCGTATTAGGCTTTTACGGCGTTCAACAGTTCGATTACACAAATGTCAGTGGCTTCACTGGATATTATGCCAACGAGCGTGAAGATCTCGACAATCCACGTTATATTGCCGGTTTCAGACTTGAACACGCCCGCGACGACTCGCTGAAAATTGGCTTTAATGTTGTAGGCACAGAAGATGGCCGCGACAATGCCGCGGCTTCAGATGAGTTACCGAGTATGACTAACCGCGTGTATTCGGTTGACCTGAACATGAAACCCACAGAGAACATCTTCGTAAATGCTGAAATTGCGCAAAGTGATACCAATTACGACAAACGCGATGGTCCGGGCGAGCAGACGGGCGACGCCTACCGTTTTAAAACCGGTTATGAGCGCGAAAATTACAACATCGAAGCCGGCTTTGAGCAAGGCGACACAAGCTTTATCTCGCCACTCGGCATGACGCCGCGTGATGAAAGCGCTTATTTTGCGCGCTTATACTACGAACTTAACCGCTATATCAGCACTCGCCTCAGTCAACGCGTTGCTCGCGACAATCTCGCTAATTACCAGCGTTCAACTATCTATCGCGAACAGCCCGAACTGCAGTTAACCCTGCGACCAAGCGAATATTACAAAGATATGCGGATAGATATTTATTATAAGCCGCTGCACGAATACTCTGAACAAAAGGGTTTTATGGACCGTTATCGCGATCTGCTCTGGCTCGAACTCAACCAACGCGCCGGACAGTTCTTGTATTACGCTGGTCTTACCCAGACCATTGATAAAGACGACATAAATGTGCTTAACGATCGCGATATTCAGCGCTATGACTTAAATCTTACCTGGGAATACGACAAACTCAAAAAAGTCTACACCTCATATTCCATGGAAAAGCTCAGCTACAAAAGAGCAGGTGGTATGGATCAGACCTCCTGGATAGGCTTTGGTGGTAGCTCACGTTTTCACGAGAACTTCCTGCTAAGTCTTGATTATCTGCACGAAACCGTTGATCCAACAACTGTCAGCTCAACTCACGACCGGCTCAACCTCTCATTAACCCGAGAATACAGTGCAACAGCGCGCTTGATCATCGACCTCGAAGGAAATCGCAGCAGCTATTCAAACAATAACGCCGAGTGTGACGATTATACTGCCAGACTTAGGTATCTGAAGGCATTCTAATGAAACAAAACTCACATAGCTTTCTATCTACCCTGCTCATGCTTGTGGCCTTTATCGGCCTGAGCAGTCAGCTGAATGCTGCTGCCAAAGGCGTTATGCCAAACACGATGGCAGGTCACAGTTTTGTTAAAGATCAGCTGACAGTAATGATGCTGGATGGCCCATGTGTTTACCGCAGTCCACAAGACCAATCATGGCTGCCAATAGAACAAGGGCAGAGTCTTCGCCACAATGACTCTGTTCGCACCGGTTCGCATGGATACCTTATTCTGGCATGGTCTGCCAACAACATGATCATGATCAAGCCTTCATCAGCCATAAGGATCAGTTTGCAGTCACAGAAATTGCCCCAACTCACACTGCAGTTGTATAGCGCCGAAATAATGCTTTCGGCACGAGATTCCGGGCTCATCGAAATTACTGGCCGCCACGGCGCACTGGTAGTTAATCATGGTGAAAGTAGTTTTATCAGCAACACACAACACGAAATTATCAGGGCAGTAAAAGGGCAGGCAGCCTTTCGCCTGAGTGGAAACGCTGAGGCAACCTTGATTCCTGAGAACTACAGTCTTAAAGTAAATAGCGACGGCAGTGCAATGCCTCTCGAAAGATTCGACCCGCAATCTGAATATGACTCATTTCGCAGATTTGCTCAATGGCTGCGACGCTTTGACAATCTGCACCGCCAGGTAAGCCAGAGTATTGCTTACAACATTGACTCCGTGCGCATAAACGACAGTTTCTTAAACAGCATGGGGCAGGACGAAAACGGTTTTTACATTATCGAGACAAAAAATGGGCAAATCCCCAGACAACTGCATCTGCAAATCAAGATAACGCCTTACCCTGGCCCATCCGAGCGCTTTGAACTCAGTCTCGGCAAAGACCTTGTCTATGCTT
This sequence comes from Candidatus Rifleibacteriota bacterium, assembly GCA_018818125.1. Lineage (GTDB taxonomy): Bacteria > Muiribacteriota > Ozemobacteria > Ozemobacterales > Ozemobacteraceae > Rifleibacterium. The sequence continues at coordinate 28,588 of JAHISQ010000158.1, read as the reverse complement.
TGCGTGAAGGCCGCGACGGTTACCACGAAGTAATTTTTGCGCCGCCATCTATCCCTGAAATTCTGTTCAGCATACACGCGCTAGACTCTCTCGATCGCCGCATCAGCATTTTCAAAGCTGGTATTTCTTTGGAAAACAAAAGAGCAAAGGAACAGAAAGCCCGCAAGTTTTGCAAGCAACTCAGCGATGCGTTCAGCAGACGCGATCATATCTGGCTGCGTAATAATATTTCGCGCGATTATCGCGATTGGCAAGGGAACACATGGTTCGATTTTGTCAACATGTCTGAAGAAACGCTACGACGCTATCGTGATGTCAGACTTACTCTGCAACCCTTCCGATTTGAAGTGCGCGATGGCATGATGCTCGTTCATCTCAATTATCGAATGTCGGCGTTGACTGCCGAATGGAACTTCAGATATGAAGACCGCGGAAGCGAAGTTATCACACTCAAGCCCGAAAACGGCGAGTTGAGACTTTATTCTAAAACTGCCGGCATGTTCTTTAACCGGCTCAAGGTTGCTGTAGATCTTCGGCAAGGCTTATTGCGCGGCCGAGTAACCGACGAGCGCACAAAAAGGCCGCTTTCTGGCGTAAGTGTTACGGTGCGCAACACAAACTATCACGCAACAACCGACTCAATGGGCGAATATGTAATCTACAACATGACCCCTGGCACCTATGATCTGCGTTTCTTTAAAAACGGTTACGGCGAACTGACAGCCACCCGGATAACCATAAAACCGTCAGGGGAGCAATTCTGATGTATAAAACACAGCGAAAAACTGTTTACAAAAATATTCTGGTTGGACTGCTGGCAATAATGGCGATGGCGATGCTGCAGGGATGTCTTGCCAGCCGAGAGACGGATAATGACTTTGGCGTGATTTCAGGCCAGCTCAGTGCCGCTGCTAATCTGAGCCTGCTTGCAATCAATGAAAACGCAGAAATATCCATACCAGCCGATAATGAAGGCTGCTTCTCAGCGCGAGTTGCCGGCGGAATTTACAATCTGCATCTGCAGGCCTCCGATGGCACCGTCAGTTTGATCAGACGAGATGTTCAGGTCGATAACAATATGACCGTAACTGTTCTTGATACCGACATCGTGCCGATACCACAGGTTACTTCGGTGGCGGTGCCGCTGGTTTATTCGACTTCGGCAATAATCGAATGGGAAACTGACATAGAATCAGACGGCTATATCGAATTCGGCAACAACGAGCTCTATGGCTATTCGAGTTACGCGATTACCGAGCTTAAAACAAAACATAGAATTCAGCTTTACAACCTTTTACCAGCCTCGACCTATCATTTTCGAGTTGTAGCCAGTCGCTACAACCTTGAATCGGCGCGCAGTCTATCGCGCAACTTCACCTTTACCACTGAACCGTAGAAGGGTGATGCTTTATTAACGAGCTGATTGCATTGTGACGATAGTATAACCGGGGATAATATATATATTCCCGGTTAACGTATTTCTGGAGGCAATCGCATGAATGCATTTTTTGTAGGAATCGGCGGCATGGGCATGAGCGGACTCGCCAAAATACTGCACAACTCAGGATTCCGCGTAGCCGGCTCTGACCGCGATCTTAACGGTGATTACTGCAAGCGTCTGGGTGAAATCGGCGTGCGACTCTACCCGCAGGATGGCAGCGGCCCGCAACAGTTCATGCAGGATGCAGGTCTGAAGCCAGATGAATTCAAGATTATCAAATCAACAGCGGTCGAAAGCCAGGTACCAGACATTCAGGCAGCTGAACGCCTCGGCCTTGAACAGATCATGCGCTCAGACCTGCTGGCCATGATGTTCAATGAAAAGAAAGGAATTGCCGTCGGCGGAACCGCAGGAAAAACCACAACCACCGGTCTGATCGCCTGGATACTCAAATACAGCGGAAAAGAGCCTTCATGCGCAGTGGGCGGCATTATATCGGGCCTCGAAACTAACGCATTCAGAGGTGTCGGGCCACATTTTGTCATCGAAGCCGACGAATCAGACGGCTCTATAGTAAAATACCGCCCATGGCTGTCGCTGGTCACCAACATTTCGCGCGACCACAAAAGTCTGCCTGAGCTGCACGAGCTGTTTGGAACCTTTTTCAGCAACACTTCAGAATTTTGCCTTGTCTGTGCCGAAGATGAGCAGGCAATGCTGCTTAAAAAGGCCTGTAACAAGTCAGTACAGACATATGGCTTCTCGACTGGAGCTGACTGGCAGGCCGAAAAAACAGTTATCGACAATGATTCGGCCAGCTTCGAGGTAAGAGGTGTAAAATTCACCGTCAAAATGCCGGGTGAACACAATATTCTCAACGCCCTCGCCGCCATTGCTACCGCCAGCATGTGTGGCCTTGAACTCGCGGAAACAGCCGAAGCACTACGCGTTTTCCCAGGGATGAAAAGACGTTACGAAAAGATTGGCACCGCAGCCGGCGTAACCGTAATCGACGACTTCGCGCATAACCCGGCTGAAATCTCGGCGGCCATTGCGACGGCACGCAAGTCGTCAAACCGCCGCTTCATTGTATATCAACCCCATGGATTTGGCCCGGCCAGTTTTACTCGCGATGATCTGATTGATGTTTTCAGCAATCTGGGCGACAACGAATTTTTGTTCATCGACGACATCTATTATGGCGGCGGCACAGTCAGCCGCGACATAAGCTCAGAAGAAATCGTAAATTCAGTAAGACAGCGGTTTAAAAACGCATGGTATACCGGCAGCCGTGATGAAATAGTCAGACGAATAGCCAGTGAAGCTTGCAAAGGCGATCTCGTGCTGGTAATGGGCGCAAGAGATATCAACACAATCTGCCGCCAGATTCTTGATCAGCTGCCAGGTCGTCAGGCCTGCACAGTATGAAAACCAGCCTTATCATAGCACTGCCGCCTTCCAATCTGCGTATCGGGCTGATCGAAGCCCGTGGAATCACGGTTAAACCTTCGACTCAGGAATACCGCGATCAGATAGGTTCCGACACCATAAAATTTGTATCGCCCGACTGCATCTATCCCGATCAAATGCAAAAAGGAATCAGAAGTCTGCTGAAAACCTTCGGATTTCATCCTTCCGGAAGAAGCCGCCCAGCATCTGAATTTCTCTTTAAAGACCTGCAAAACCGTGGCGGCTTCAATTTCATCAATAATGTCGTCGATATAAACAATCACCTGTCACTCACTTCACACCTGCCAATCAGCACATTCGACCTCGAAAAATCTGGATACGATCTATGTCTTCGCATCGGCCTTGATGACGAAACCTATATTTTTAACCGTGAAGGGCAGGAACTGTCGCTCAAAAAGTTGCTTGTTGTCGCCAGACACGGCATGGATAGTGCTGCAATCGGCAGTCCGGTTAAAGATTCACAAGGCACCAAAGTCTTTGAAGAAAGCAAAAACATTGCTGTAGTTATCTATACTTCTGGCAATGTCACCACTGAAGATGATATGCAACGCCTGCTTGACCGCTATGTTCGGCTGCTCAAAAAAGAAACTGGCGCTGCTGAGATCGAAAGCGCTATACTTAACGCAGCCCCATAAAAATGGCTGTTGTTGTTACGGAGGTATCATGAGAAAATTGTTTTTACTTTTATGCGTGACATTGGTGCTGTTTACCGGCTGTTTTGGCAAACCGAGCGAAGATAAGGCAGCCAACGACCTCAAGTCTCCTGACCCTGTGGTAAGAATACAGGCCGCGAATAAACTTGCCGAGTTAGCTACCCCTGAAGCTGTCAGAATACTGATACTGCACAAGGAAGACTCCGACTACCGCGTTAAGGAAGCGATTAAAAAAGCCCTCGCCAAAATAGACAAACGAACTTTTCTTAACTAAAACCCTGCTTAAATGTTATGGATCGCTTTATCTGATATCGAAGTTGACTTCTGGCATCTGATTTAGTTTTTCGCGGCGCAGTTCTTCGATTTCATCAACCCGCGACAAAAACGATCCCTGCCGGACATCCGAAATAAAATGACCTATGTGTTCGGGCGCCCCGCCGACTTCAATTTCTACGCTGCCATCGGGATTGTTCTTAACCCAACCACTTATCGGCAAAGACTGAGCTATGCGCCAGACAAAACGCCTGAACCCAATTCCCTGAACCCGGCCACGTACCACTACCCGAAGTTTTAAAAGTTCGCGCTCGCTCATTGCTTCACCCTCTTCCCATGGCAACGCCAGCCAGCTCAAAAAACCTGATTAGATCTGGCTGATACAAATAAAGCAACAGTTCGCGCCGGCCTGTACGACTGTGCAGAAGCCGCAACAGCGAATAAGAGTCGGTCTTAAACCTTTTGCCACCAGCAAGTTGAAGAGCTCTCTGTTCAAGGCTGCCAACCAGTTGGGCATCGATCTGCCCCTTCAGCATTGCCACAAAACGTCGCAGATTAACCTTCTCAGAAAACATTACCAGCAAAGAATCGCAATAACGCTGGTATCTGGCCAACAGTGCCATGTCGTCTTCCTCGATAAAATGTGGCCGCTTGCCACATTTTACCTCTGCATGCACCGACATGATGACTGTAGTATTGCCGGTAGACGCAAGATCACGCAACATGCGCATATTTCCGGCAAAATCCTCAGCGAGAACTGCGTCGTTCACTGATTCCACCAGCACCAGCTTTTCGCTATCGCCCGGAAGCATCGCCACAAGCTGCTGAATATCAGTGGCTGAGAACTCGCCACGGTTGGCATCAATACCAGAAAAAAACAGATTTTCGCTGATACCGTCTGCGAACTTTTCGAGAGCGGCACCGTAGGCCTTGCGGGCATGTTCGGCATTAGCAGACACCTGCATCTGAGCAAGCATGTCGGGAAGGTTAATAACACCGGTTACAGCAGCAGCGCGCGTGGCAAATTCACGCAGACCATGCTCATAAGAAATATAGAGAACCGGCATGTTTTTCTGGGCCAGCAGTGCCTGCTGCATCAGCAGGCTACCCTTGCCCGTCTCACGGGAGCCGACCAGCAGATGCAGAGCCCCGCTCGTCCAACCGCCGCCAAGCGCCTTATCAAGCCCGGCCGAAATCGAGGGCACCGTTTTCGGCTGCTCTTTAAGCCGCACCATACTTTCAGAAATTTCTGTTTTTAACGGCTGAAATCTGCCGCTAAAAGCTTTGCCAGCTGACGATTTTGCCGACCCGGCAGCTCTTGCCCCCTTTTTATCGCTTCCCGGCCATGGTGGCAAAGGCCTCTGTCTGATCTTTTCAGCAAGCCCGGGGATCGGCGGCAATTTTGTCTGCACGAACTTAACCCAGTTCAGCGTCTCCTGCAGACTTTCATGCGGAGTTCGCTTTTTACTGCAGTAATCAGAAAAAGCAGCAATACCGTAGGCAAAATGCGAGGCACCGACACTGACGCGCGGGCGGTGCAGAGTCGGGTGATTGCTGCCAGGAAGCAGCACTCTATAATCTTTGTGGCACGACTGCGCGATTACCGTTCGAATCGAGGACTTGAGTGGCCTGCCGTCACCATCTTTTATATCGGCAATTGCGCCCAGCAGACGGTAATAGACCTGATCCAGATCTTCGCAGCCTTCCAGTCCGAGGACTCCTGGGTGAATCTCAAGGCTTATCTCTTCGGGGGTTGCATAAATCGCCATGGTTTCCTGGGGTATGCCCAGACGTTTCAAAGCTTCGATACACTTAACCGAGTCGTCGTAAACCTGTTGAAAGCCAAAAACTTCGGTTGCTGGCTTATAGGGATTGCCATTAATCAATATTAAACAATCTTCTGCAGCAACAAGCCGTTCGAGCTCGCTCATTACCGGAAGCTGCGGCAGGCGCCGACCGCCAACTTCCAGCTGTAATTCTATGCCAGCGTAATCACAACCTTCAAAAAGCAGATCTCTTGCCTTGCGAATGGAAAAAGCAACAACCATCGGGCCATAAAGGACATTGGCTTCTTCGCTGCTGAAAAACAGACTGCGATAGGCTCCATCCGGGCAGGATTTTACGAATTCAGGCACTCGGGTCAGATCACTTCGGCTTTCACCGCCTTCCATGTCGGCCTGATACAGAGAAACAAACTGTTGCATGTTATTTCAAACTCCTGTCAGAAGAGAATGCTACTCGGCCGATATCTTGATACAGCTGAGCAGGCGGCGGTAGAAGTCCTCAAAGGAACTAAGTCCAAAAAACATTTCGGCGTTGCGACCCAGAGAAAACACCGTCATTCCAGCGTTAGCCAGTATGGTAGCATGTCTGGTAAAACTCACCTGGTGAGCAGCATTGAGACCCTTCTCGATCATCGAACTGACATTCTGCGTATCGCCAGCATTAAGGGCTAAGAGCAGTTCATCAATTGCAAAAGTTACCCCGCTATAATATTTACCGAGTATAGCTGCGGCATCAGCCGGTTTGTCACTAAGAGCACGTAAAACGTCGGGAATTTTTTTGAGATCGGCAACAAAGGCTTTCGAGTCAAAATTCTGCCCTATAGACCAGTTGCCTGCTTCTGGCTCATCGACAACAAGAAGAAGAGTATCTCTGCGGCTATAAACGAAGGAAACCAGCTGTTGAAGGACACTATCCTGAATCTTTTTATGTTCGAGCATCTGCCAGAAACAGTTTTTGTTGCGAGCATCAGCAACCGACCGATAATTGACCGTTAGAAAGAAGCCTTCACGCGCGACCGAAAGGCGACTTACCGCCGAGGAAACCAACTCGGCAAATCCGGGCTGGCGAATGCCTGTTTTCGCCGTCGTCAGTGCCGTTTCTGGCGGCGAAACCGGGCCATAAAAACAACCGACAATTCGTGTGGTTTTCTGGGTAAACAGTCTTTCGAGTTCGGCAAAAGTTAAAGCAACTGGCAACTCGCTGCCTGAAGCTGAATTGATGATTTTAGCGCGTTCCTGCGCATCCTTCAGGTCAGAGAAACTCAATGCCATGTTAAAAATGCTGAGATCGACAGCTTTTTGATCTGCTTCGCCCTGAATAAAGCCGGGAAGAACGAAATTGTCGTCAGAAACCAGACCAAGACACCTGCCCATACCGCTAAATGTCTGAATAAGGCTTCCAGTTGAAGCTCTACCAGATCTGGTCATTGACGGATAAATAGTTTCCAGCCCCTGCCACTGGTTGTGAATGCGGCGACGTGGCACACAAACTTCATAAAGAGCGGCCGAAGCACCGGTAATGCCTGTACTGGAAAAGATAATCAGATTACGCGATGGTTCGCCCATCAACAGGCCACGCCGCCGGACAACAGATTCTATTGATACTGGCAGCGTATTTACCGGTGTTATAAGATCTGAGCTCTCAACGGGCTCGGGCATAAGCTGCTGAGCGAAGGCAGCGCCCGCTGAGAAAATAGAAACAACCAGCAACACACCAATCAGAATCTGTCTCATTATGGTTCCTCCGGTTTTATCTGCTTACATCTTAGCGAAAAGAAACAACGACTGCAAGAAAGATGAAAAAATTAGGTTTTTGCGCTAGAATAAAAACAACATTAGACAAGAGGTATAACAATGACCAAAACTGCCTTTTTCAGCTGTTTAGCAGCTCTATGCTGCCTTCTTTTCCTGACTGGTAGTGTCACAGCAGGTGAACCCTTCAGCTTCACACACAGCTTTGCCATAACTGGCGACATGCAACCTACCAACTGGCGACTGAAACTTGAGTTTAACCGCCCGGTATCGATTCTTGAGATTTCAAAACGTCTCTCATGCCAGCTGGGGGGTATAAACACCAAGATAAAGGTTATCAATGCCACATCATTCGACGAGCAGGAAGAGAAAAGGTCGCTGCCACCAGAGCGCAAAATCTTTATAATTGGCCCGGCTGCTAAAAAACCGGCCACGGGCAGCTACGAAATAACCCTTACAAAGGGTATTATTGCGGCTGAAAGCAAAGAGTTCATCAGCAGCAACACGGTCATCAAGTTCAGCAGCAAAGATGCTGTTACCATGTCTGCAGTAACCCCCTTCTTTGACCGGGCTACCGAAAAGGGTGTCTATTTTGACCTCAGTGAAAACGTTAAAGACTTTAAGCTGCGCCGGCACGTTAAAATTTTCCCGCCAATTGGCTATTATACGGTAGACCGGCGGTATAGCAGCGACCGTAACCTCTACCGGATAGCCGGAAACTTTGTAACCGGAAAGAAATATGAAATTCAAATAATCGGTGGCAGTATCGAGGGCGAAAATCAGGTCCTGGCCAATGCTAAGAGCGAGTTTACCGCAATCGGGCCGCAGCCACAGATTTCGTTTGCCGCCGACCGGTCAGTCCTCGAACTCAAAAGTCGCCAGCTGGTGCCGCTCACCTTTACCAGTGTTGGTAATTTCAAGTGCCAGCTGACACGAGTTCCCGCGTTTTTCGGGCCAGCTCTGGAATCTATCACCGCTTTTGCAGAAGCCGAAGAAAAGCGCCCGCAGGATTCAGAAGGAATGCGACTCAACAGCACTGAAAGTCAGAAGATCAGTAAAGCTGCCAGCAATCTTGACAATATGATGCTGAGCTTTGTAAAGCAGCAAGAGGCACTTAAGCTGGTCGGCGACACCCAGATTGCTGCTGAATTGAAAAACTTTCTGACACCGGATTTTTCATCTGACGGCAAGGCTTTTCTTGGCACCGACAACCCTGACCGCGAGCATTTCTTTTCGCTGCCGCTCGACTACAGGCCAGAACCCGAAAAGGGCGGATCTGTCATTGTAAATGTCAACGAAATTGATGTCGAGGGCGGGCAGACTGCAACCCGCCTTTTCCAGATAACAGACCTTGCGATTACCTACAAATTTGGGCGCAACGAACTGCTGGTCTGGGTTACTTCTTTAGAAACCGGCAAGCCGGTAGCTGATGCCTCTATCATGCTGGTCAACAAAAACGGCCATTCGATATTTGCCGGAAAAACCAGTCAAGACGGCATTCTGCGCGTCAATCAAGATACCGAATACCCCGCAATCTCTATGGAAAACGATGTTCCTAAGGTCAGCAAAGCCAAGCTGCAGATCTGCGACCTGATCATCGCAGCAGCGGCAATACCTTCCGACAGCAGTTTTATCAAGCTCAACACTAACCGTATCTATACCTCATCGATTCGCCAGGCCAGTCCTGATACCCGTTACCAGCTATCAGCAAACGGCAACGTCTTTACCGAGCGCGGTGTCTATCGACCAGGCGAGACCACTTTCTGGAAAGCAACAATCCGCGAATACAATGACAACAACATTGTAGCGCCAGTAGGAACAAAAGTCAGAGTCACGGTTACCACCTCAAGATCTGAAGAAATTTACAATCAGGAACTTGAGCTCAACGAATTTGGCACCTGTTCAGGGTCGGTAGAAATTAAAAGTTTTCAACCGCTTGGACAATACAACATCAAGGTTACCAGAATCGAAGAAAAGATCGACATGCGGCCCAGCAAGGTCGACCCGGAATGGGATCTGCTGATGAATCGCGCTCCCGCAAATGCCACTGTCGCCGGCAAGAATAGCTCAGACAGCGATGAAAACAAAGAAATTGTGCTTTGCAGCACTGGTTTTCAGGTTCAGGAATTCGAGCCACCGCGCCACTATGTTACTCTCGACATGAGCCAGGAAAAGCGCAGCGTCAGGCAGATCGTTGGCAAAGACACCGAACAGAATTATCTGGTCTGCAAAATAAAAGGAATCTACTATACTGGCGGACCGGTGCGGCATGCCAAAGTACAGTGGACAGCACATCTGACCGAGCGCAATTCTGAACCGGCCGGTTTTGCTCTTTACCACTTCGGCAACAATGATAAGCAAAAAGAACTCATCGAAGCCGGCAACTCGGTTCTCAGCAAAGATGGTGAACTGAGCATCGCATTACCCGTCTCTAATTCCGTGTTGAGTGGCCTCAACAGCATAGAGATTTCGGCAACCGTGCTCGATATCGACGCCCGCCCATCCACACAGGTCGGTCGTTTTTCACCAGATCCTGTTTACCGGCTTGGCATTGCAAAACTGCCCGCAACCATGACTCAGGGTCAGGAATTTCCGGTTCAGATTATCGCAATTGATAAAAACGGTCAGAAGCTCAACCAGGGCGAAATTCAGCTCGAAATAATGCGTAAAAGGTATTTTTATACCCAGAAACGTGACAGCGAAGGTGGCATTTTTTACAGCTGGGCAAGCGGTTGGGTGCGCAGTCACAATGCCAGACAAAGCATCAAGGACGGCGCTGCCACATTTGATCTGATTCTGGCTGAAGGTGGCGATTACATGCTGCAGGCTTCATATGGCAGCGGCAATGAAGAAGCCAGAACTGCTCTCAGCTTCGAGGTCGACTATTCTTATTCAAGTTTTGAAGACTACAACAGTCGTGAACGCATGCGCAGCGAAAACGAGATATACCTGATGCCGGACCGCGATGTTGCCGCAGTTAACGACAAGGTTAAAATTCGTTATTCTCTACCGCGACCTTGTGAATATGCCCTTTTGACACGCGAAAGCGATGGTATCCTCAGCGCCAGAGTCGTCAAACTCGATAAACCACAGGGCGAATTCATCGAAACTCTTACTGCAGACTCCCGCCCCAACGTTTACATCGGACTGATTGCGCCGGCTACACGCGGTGAATTTCCGGTCTACTCCAGTCAGGTTGATAGCGATTACCCAAGAGCCTACTACGGCTACACCAACGTTAAGGTGCAAAATCGCGTCGACAGTATCTCGGTTGACATCGCACCAGAAAATAAGGGCGAGCTGCAGGCTGGTCCTGGTGACCAGCAGAAAATGAGTTTTGTCGTGACTGATCGCGACGGCAAACCAGCCGACGCCGAACTTGCTGTCTGCGTCGTCGATGAGGCTATTCTATCGCTGACCGGTTACCAGACCCCAAATCTGAGTGCCCTTACCGACTTTTTGCTGCCGCTGAGCATTTTCACCGGCGATCTGCGCACTTCTCTGATCAGTCAGGACCTGTTCAAGCTCATGTCAACCCGCGAACTTACTGGCGGCGATGGCGGAGCCGGCGCAATCGCATCTGACCTGGACTCGCGCAAGGACTTTCGACCAGTTGCCTATTGGAACGCAGGTCTGCGCACCGATGCCGCCGGCCGCTGTGAAATCGAGTTCAAGCTTCCCGACAGCATGACCTCTTATCGCATTTACGCTGTTGCGCTGGATCGTGGCACTGCTTTCACTTCAAAAGACAGACAACTCAAGGTAAGTCGCGAATTCTACCTTGAACCTGCCCTGCCAAGGTTTATGACAGCCGGCGACAAAGCGACCTTTCCGGTGGCGCTCAGTAACAAGGGTGCGCAAAGCGGTCAGGCCGAAATCACTATTGTCGAGGCCGCTAACCTGGCTGCCACGCCGAACAAAACTACTGCCAGTATGGAAGCGTATGCCAATTCAGTCAGCAAAATCAGCATCGAAGCTGACAATGGCGCGGGCGAAGCAAAACTTGTTCTGGCCGGCTCATTTAACGGCCTTGCCGACTCGATAAGTCGAACTTTTCCGGTCAACCCGGCGGCAACAATCATTACCCGAAACCTGTCAGGGCACTTTACCGGCAGCCATCAGATCAAACCGGATCTACCCGCCTATCTTGCCAATATGAGCGCGATTTCAAGCAAGGGCGCTATTTCAGCAAGACTCAATATATCGACCACTCCATGGCCAAAACTGGCACCGTCTCTGCGCTATCTGATGCGCTATCCCTACGGCTGCGTTGAGCAGGTCAGTTCAGGCATCATCCCACTGGCCGGTCTGCGTAATCTGATCAGAGAAGGCAGGTTGCCGGGTTACAGCATAGATGAAGTCGACAAATTTATTGAGGGCGGCGTCAATAAGCTCATGAAAATGCAGCGTAGTTCAGGCGGCTTCTCATACTGGACATCAGAACACAGCGAATCATGGTGGGGCACTCAGTATGCCGTCTTCGCTCTGAGCACCGCCAAAAAAGCAGGGTTTCCGGTAGATGAGGACCGGCTTGCAGCTGGAGTCGACTACATTCGCAGCAATCTATTCAAAAACAACAATGAAGACCGTTTTGTCGATGGCATAATGGCTCTGGCGGTGGTTAACCTCGGCATGAACCAGAAAATTTCGGCAGCCGATATGGATACTCTCAAAAAGCGTTTCGCCAAGTCCGGCAATGAATCGGCACCGTTACTGCTATGGGCTGAGGCATTGAGCGCCCAGACTTCGATCGAAGAACTGCAGGGCAGACTCGCCAAACTTGAACCGGCAGTAGCCAGCGTAGTTTATGGTTGGCGCTATTCTCCCACCCGGCACGATGCAATTCTACTGCTGACTAGCCTGGCGATCAAAGGCAACAAGAAGCAGGCTGACGATCTTTCGGGCCGGCTTCTCAACAGCCTCAACGACAGTGGATACTGGCATTCAACCGCAGACACCGGTATCGCCCTGTTTGCTCTGGCAGAATACTTCAAAGCCAACGACACTGAATTCGCAACAAATGTTGACTTCGACCTGACCACAGCAAAAGGCAAAGAGACGATTAACAGCGGTCAGTTTGGCATTATGCGCGAAATCAGTTCAGAAGAGCTGCTCAGTTCCGATGGCATCAAAATCGCCGGGCCGACCAAAAATATGCTCAGTTACAGTCTTGAATACAGCTACCCCGACGAGACAGATAGAACCGAGTCTGTTAACAAGGGCTTCTCTGTCGAGAAGACCTTCGAAAATCTTAATGGCAATAAAGAATTTCACGTTGGCGATCTGGTTAAGGCCACGGTCGAATTCGAAGATCATTTCCGCAAAGATGGTTATTACGGGACAATGCTCAATCATCTGGCAGTTGAAGATCCAATCCCGGCCGGATTTATCGCAATCAACCCGAGTCTCAAAAACGATTCAATACCCTCGGAAGCTGACAGCGCAAACGAAGAATATTACTGTGACTGGAACTTTGGCGCCTATTCGTTTTACGCTGACCATCGCGAACTGCGCAACGACCGCTTGCTTGCCTTCAAAAACCGCTTGTGGTCAGGGCGGTTCCGCATTGTATATTATCTGAGAGCTATCTGCGAAGGTAATTTCAAAATGAAACCAACTCAGGTCAGCCTCATGTATAACCCCGAGTATTACGGCATGTCAGTGCCCAAAACCATCACCGTGCTACCAGCACAATGAAAGCCTGAATAAGCAAAGCCGACAACCTCCTGTGGTTGTCGGCTTTGCTTTCTCATGAGATATACAAATGTTGCGATATAGAAATAAATTGCTGCTGGCGCTGTTGATATCAGCCGCCGGATTGGCGTGGCTGTGGCTTTGCCGTAGCAGTATTCTGCCGATGGTCAGTGAAGACCCACGACACTATCTCGCGCAGCAGTTTGGCAGCGGTGGTGCGCTGACTGATCGCAGCAACAGTTTAATGCGGATTTATGCTGATGATCGCGGTGACCTGTCAGTTTACACTGAGCTCGCCAGCCACTCGCCCGATCTTATCGAAGCAGTGTTGCTGGCCGAAGACCGTAACTTTTACACACACCCTGGCTTTGATCTGCCAGCTATCATGCGGGCAGCCTGGCAGAATCTGAGCAATCAGCGCGTAGTTTCAGGCGCATCGACAATTTCCCAGCAGCTGATACGAGTAATTAGACCACGACCACGAACCTTTTCAAGTAAAATTCAGGAACTGCTGATGGCACTTTGGCTTGAACAAAGCGCCAGTAAACATCAAATTCTGGAATACTATCTCAACGCGGTATCAATGTTTGGCAATGTGCGCGGCATTTATCTCGCAGCACATCTGCTGTTTGGCAAGGCGCCAGACATGCTGAATCTCGGCGAAAGCGCAACGCTTGCCGCAGCCATTCAGGCACCCGGGCGCTATAATCCATTTTCAATCACCGGCAATAAGCAGCTGAGAAAACGGCGGAACTGGGTGCTGCAACAGATGCTCAATCATGGCAAATGTAACCAGCAGCAATATCAAAATGCACTGAAAACGGATATTCCAACGCATCGACGCAAGGTTCCCTTTTACGCACCGCATTTCTGTGATCTTACAGCCGCACTTTTCGGGCAACCCGTGGGCAAGCAGCAGACAACCATCAACCTCGATCTGCAGAATTTTTTGTATGCAACAACTCAAGCACATCTGCCGCGTCTCATGAAACAGGGAGCCTCTCAGATCGCTGCGATAATCGCCAATGCGAGAACCCTTGAAATTCTTGCCATGAGCGGCTCTGCAGAATTCGGACCGCTTGCTGGCGGCTTCAACAATGCCTGTATTGCCAAAAGATCAGGCGGATCGGTTCTTAAACCATTTTTATATGCACTGGCGCTCGAAAATGGCTATTACCCGTCTTACGTGTTGCCTGACACTATGCAGACCTTCAAAACGCCACAGGGAGAGTATATGCCGTATAATGCCAACCGGCGTTCCTATGGCCCGGTCAGCATCCGCACAGCCCTTGGCAACAGCCTCAATACCGCAGCGATAAAAATGATAAACCTGCTCGGGATCAGACCGTTTTTTTCACTACTGGTCGATCTAGAGCTTCTGCAATCAAGGCCAGGTGCTGCAGACTTTTTTGGGCTTGGTCTGGCAATCGGCAACCCCGAGATCAGAATGTTGGATCTGGTCAAAGCTTATGGCATTTTTCGCAACGGCGGTATCCTCAAGTCGCTAAAATTCTTTACCGGTCAGGCTCAACAGATCAAATCGGTATTGTCGCCTCAATCCGCTTTTCTGGTTTACGATATTCTCGCCGACCCCACCGCCCGACTGTTTACCTTTGGGAACCCGTCGTTTTACAAATCAAAACGCCCGGTTGCGATTAAAACCGGCACCAGCACGGGTTATCGTGACTGCTGGCTGGTAGCGGTCAACACCGAGTTTATCATCGCACTCTGGGTCGGCAATTTTAATGGCGCACCAACCCGCACCCTGTCTGGCACTACAGCTTGCGGCCCGATTTACAAGAATCTTATCGACTATCTCGAAGAATACAACGACAGCATTATCGTCATGCCCAAAGGCATTCGCCGGGTTCTGGTATGCTCAACTTCCGGACAGGCTAAATCTGATTTCTGCCCACATTCTGGTTACGATCTATTTTCAGAGTTCAGTCGCGAACTTGAGATCTGCAGCTTTCATCGGTCATCAGGCGGCGCGCACGAGCTACCATCTGATTACGCAAGCTGGATCAAAGGACGGCGCCAACACCTCGACCACGACCCGTTCAGACTTTCAGGCAACCTGAGCATTGGCGACCCGTGGCAGATGCACGGTCTTGAATCAACAGGCGCACCCGCCACATACAGCAGCGGGCCATTGTTACTCAAATCAGAGATACCGGGCACAATTTATGGTGGCATCAAAATAGTCTCACCGCACGATGGCGACTGTTACATAATGTCAGCGAGCAACGAAAACTTCGCGCTGCTGCGCGCACTGCCCGAAGGCCCGGTGCCCGAGGTAATCTGGCTGATAAACGGCCGCGAATTCATTCGCACCGCCCCGCCATACGAAGCTTACTGGCCACTTTCACCCGGCACCCACCGTATCAGCGCCATAACTGACAACCAGGCCGCCGGCGAAATCGAGATCCGCGTCGAGCACTGATTGGCGAAAACATAAAAAGAGCTGGTTAGCGCCAAGAATAAGTGATTATGGAAGCTTGTGTGGGACTTGAAAATTTGCCATTTTCAATCATGCTCTTATAAAATCCGGAAATTTTAAAATTTTTGTGGTCTGGAGTGTTGCTAGTGATAACCTCAACCAGTCCATTCTTGACAACAACCTCTCCACTTTGGTTTTTTAGATCAAAAATAATCTTAAACAACCCAGAAGCACCTAGAACTTCACCATCACCGATTCTACAGGTCAAAAGCTCCCGGCCATCAAGACTGATGGCAAAATTAGCCTCCCCTGATTCAAGACTACACAACTGAGCCAATTTCCCTGGTTTTGATCTTATGGGGGAGAAAATTTCAACTATGCTTTCATTGAACAGTTTTATCTTGTTACCCTTTGGCAATTCGACTTCGAGGGTAAATTTCTCTGAGGATTTTAGCTTTGCTGATTTGGTAAAAACTTGATCTTGAGTAATCGGTTGCCAGGTCGAGCCATCAAGGTAAAAACCACCAGCGATTTCTCCAATTACTTTGCAGGTGAATGGGAAGTTTTCATCACTCATATCACTGGCAGATCCATTAGGATTGATGGTTTCAACTGTAATCTCAGTATAAGACCATGTGCCATCATCAGATAAAACAACAGGCTTTCCGTCCAGTGTCAGAGCGCGAATCTCGGCGAATGCACTGGCATTGGCAAGTGCAAAAAACAAAATAGCAGATAGAAAAACGATTGCTTTTTTGGACATTGTATCTCCTCTGTTAACTTCAATTTTCCAGTGATGATATGATATCACCCGGGGCGACAGATGAGAATCTGCTTGGACGACTCTGAACGGAATTGAGAACAGTCGTAGCCGCCATAGAAGTTCTCAATTATGAAGCCATTTGCCTTCAGCAATACCAAAAGTTCCTGCGGATAGAAGCAACGCATATCGAGTCGCTGAATTTCTTTTTTTCCGTCTCGAAATATGAAGGTCCAGGTTACACGATTGACTTGTGCCGCCGCGTCGTAACGACATTTTTCTTTCCAGCGCACAACACCTTTTGCAGGAACGTTGAGCGTCTCGTTTTCCTGTTCTTCACGAAAGCGGTCGACCATAATTTCAATGGATGGATTGAAAACATCCAGAATGAATCGGCCAGTGGGAGAAAGATGGCGGCGGATACAAGCCAGCGCAGCCTCTATATCGGTCAAAGAATAAAGACATTGGAATGAATTGAAAGGAACGAATATCAGCGAAAATCGTTCTGGAATGTCGAAATTACGCATGTCAGCTAAAATCGAACGTGGAAAAACGTTTTCGCGCGCACAACGCTTTTTAAAGCCATCGAGCATGTTTTGGGAACAGTCGGCTCCAACGATCGGGATTTCATATTTTGCAAGCGGCACTGTAATACGACCGGTGCCACAGCAGAGTTCCATAACTGGACCATTTGCATTTCTTGCCTGTTCGAGCCAAAACGGAATATCGTAATCAAACGAGTTGATAACATCGTAAATTTCGTGACTGTGAACTGCTTCGTCTACTCCATAATTCTGTTGGGTCATATCTTCTCCTAATTTGACACTCTACGATCAAACTCACTGTCTGGAAAGAGGCAGCAGAAACCGATTTCTGTGCATCGTCTTGTTGAATTCAACAGCTTTCAGAAACATGCTCATTCGCCCATCCTGATATCATCGTTGCATAAACTCCTCGAATGACGCGATTTGAGCCCTGACATCGCCATAACCAGACAAAAAAGCAGTTTGGAGCACACAATAACTGTTGTAGTTTATTTCTAGCACTAAACGATATCAATGCTCGATACTTTTTTGTTCTGTGTCAATAGCTTTGTTATGCTCGCCATTGTTATTTATTAACTCTGATACTGTTACGAAACGATAACCCCTGGACTTAAGGCCTTTAATTATTCCAGGAATAGCAGTCATTGAATTTGATCTCGAATTAAACATAACGTGCATTAGAATAATTGAACCCGGCTTGGTATTCTCTATTGCATAATCTATTAGCTCCTCAGGACTCGCGTCTAGAGGCAATATGCTGTCGGGTTCTACATCCCACATTACGGAAATTATATTGTTTTTTTGCAGAAAATATGGCAACACAAATAATTTTCTTCCGTAAGGTGCCCTAAAAGTTACTTGCCCCAAATAACCTGCCTGTCTAATTAACTCGTTAGTTCTATCTATTTCTTCTCGTACAAAGTTGTACCCTTTGAGCATCATTTTTTGATGTGAGTATGAGTGATTACCTATTTCATGTCCTTGATTTACTATGAGTTTGGTTTGATCCATATTTTTTGTCATCGCTTCTCCAACCAGATAGAACGTAGCCCTAACTTCATTCTCTTTTAAAATGGCGAGAATCTCCTCTGTCTTACCGTTGGTTGGGCCATCGTCGAATGTTAACGAAACTATTTTTTCTGAGGTTTCAACTCTACTTACCAGCTCACCAAAAAACTGGAATGACTCAAGTTTACTAACCTTATAGGGAATCGCTAGTAGGAAAAGCACCCCAGCGATTACCCAAAATATTTTCTTCATGTATGCTCCATTGTTGCATAACGATTATTTTTATACCGATTCTATGTTTTGATATCTTAGGGACAATGAGGGATTAGTGTCAAACGAAAAAAGGCCTGTTTGCCCGGCAAATGCGCTGGGTTTTCGGTTATTGCCAAGCAAAAATTAGAACAGTCGTAGTCGCCATAGAAGTTCTCAATAATGCAGCTTTTTCAGAGCTCAAAAAAGTCTGCAGAGAAAGGAATTCTCTGCAGACAGTGCACAGTTTCCAGAGATTCTTTAACAGACCTGCGTTATTTTGAGGTTTTGAAATATATCCTGAGAAAATTCAAATTGCAAAAAATATTAAGCAACCATACAATTGACGCGTAATGTTTCGTAATCCACATTTGCGTGCTTGCATGATATGTGCATACAAAATATCATTGGGAGAATAAATAATGCGAGCCATTATTGATTACCTGTTCGGTTTTTTGTTTTCAAAACCAGATTTAATCAAAATGTTTACGAGAGAAGGAAGCCAGCCCACGCTTGAGCAGGTTCGGGCTGCTATAAAGCGAGGAGCACCAGTTAAAGCGCGGGCACCTGACACAAGAACAGTCTTGATGCTTGCAGCAGTCAGGACTCAGGATCCTGAGGTCATTTTGGAGCTAATACGAGCGGGTGCGAAGCCTAATGAAAGACGTTATGGAGTAAATGGGTATATCGATACCGATTCAGATTCACCCCCTACACATTCTTCTCCAACTACAGCCCTGATGATGGCAGCGGAAAGTAATCCCAATCCAGAGATTTTGAACGCTCTTCTTGAAGGCGGCGCCGATCCAAGGATCGGCAATGCAGATGATTGGACTGCTTTCAGTTTTATCAGTCGGAATGCCAAACTTAAAGGGACCGCTGTATATGAGATTCTAAGAAAAGCGCATGAGAACAGAAAGCCGGCTGACTTTATCTGCTCCTCTGTGGCGATATAAAATTCTGATCGTTTTTTTGTGCATTACTCATGATAACTACGCTTGTCGTAAACGGCGCTCAATTTTTCTTTTACGCTTCTATTGAACTCAGCCGCTTGCTGCGGCAGTCAGAGAAAACAGGCTGAATCTGACGATATCAGAAACAGATTCATTTTCCCCGCCTTATGGATTAGCTATTTTTGTGACGCCCAGAATATGAGAAACCGTCTGCTCAATCGAATAACTCTCAGGTATGATTTTTTCCAATGAGTGGTGAGATCGGTGCGCGGCTGCATACCATGATTTCATGTCTTCAACTGTGAAGTCCGAGCAATGCTGCCGGGTCTCATGCCTGCGCGCTGTCTCTTCAAACGGTATATCGAAGTAGAACATGTAGGCAGGTCCTGCATGTTGAGCGATAATGTTGTCAAGCACAGTGCTATATGCTTTCACCGATAAAATACCCTCAAGAATCACATCATAGTCTGCCATGAGAGCGGTCAGACAATTATGTTCAATCATACGGTGTATTACCCCAGAATTCAGATTGCCACCTCCACCTGCTGGATTGAAAATGAATCGGTAATAGTCCTGGTGAATAATTACAGTCTTCCGGGTTACACGTGCAAATAGATCACGCGCCACCGTGGTCTTTCCTGAACCAGAAGGGCCACGAAGGATTATAAATCGGTTGTCTGATGGTTTGTTCATGTTATTTATTCTGCGCTTTGGGGAAGTATTGAACAAAAAATATGAGTTGTCAATGCAAGGAAAACGCAGCTGGCAAAATCGAGATTCGTCTGGTTTTTAAAATTGCTCAACTATGTTAAACTTGGCCTTCAGAAACATCGGAGAATCTGTTCATGCTTGAACGTATTTATCAATTCTGCAGTACCCGGCGCCGGGCGACAATCCTGCTGACGCTCGCAATCGAGTCAGTGACGCTGTTTTTCAGATTCGGGCTTGGACTCAAATCTACGGAGCACACAGCCTCTACTGTCGGGCGCCTGACCATGGGAATACGCTTTCATCACGGCTACGCCGGATTGATTCTCCTGCTGCTCCTGTTTTTGCACAGATTCAGACAGAGCCGCGCAGCCGACACTATTTTTGTCGTTGGCATGAGCATGTTCATCTCAGATGTAATACATCATAGCCTGCTCTACATACTAACCGGCTCGGCCGACTTCGACCTTATCTATCCCGACAGCCAATCATGAGTCTGAGCGAAGATCTTAAAAGACTCAATGAGCAACAGAGCGCGATCATAAAGAAGTTCAGTCGAACATCGCTGATCATAGCAGGCCCTGGCACCGGCAAAACCCGCACTATCTCAGTATTGATTGGCGACCTGCTGCATAAAAACGTAAGGCTCAAAGAAATTCTCGCGCTCACTTTTTCTGACAAGGCTGCGCTAGAACTGCGTTCACGCGTGCTCGAATATTATCCGCACAGCTTTGACCAGTGCTGGATATCGACATTTCACTCGTTCTGCGCACGAATTCTGCGCGAACAATACCACTTGGTAAGTGTAAAGCCAGATTTCAAGCTGCTGACCGGCTTTAAGGAAGCACTGTTGATGAACGGGATCTGCCAGCGTCAGCATTCTGAGGCTTTTGTCGAGTTTGGCAAAGTTCTGCAAAAACGAGGTTTTCAGCAGGAAGTGCTTACCTTTATTTCGCTGCTTAAATCTAACCTGGTAAGCCCGGATCAGTTTGCTGCGGTTATCGACAAGTGCACTGATCTTAATCAGCGGGCACGCCTCAGAATACGTGAGCTGTTGAATCTTTTCAGACTTTACGAAAAAGAACGCGATAAAACCGGATATCTTGATTTTCGCGACCTGATAAGCCTGACCATAAAAGTGTTAAAAAATCCGCAAATTGCCGAGCTCTACCGCAAAAAATTCAAGGTCATTCTGGTAGATGAGTTCCAAGATACTGACCCGGCGCAGTTTCTTTTGCTGTCGCTGCTTAAAGGTGATGACGACTCGGTAAGGACTGCGGTTATTGGCGACCCACGCCAGAGTATTTATCGTTTCAGGGGCGCTGATCCTGGAATGATGACGGCCAAAGGGCCGTTTAAGAAGAAATATCAGGCGAAGGTTTTTCCGCTTGCACTCAACTACCGATCGGCAACCAGTATTATCGAAGCCGCCACCCGGCTTGACTGGCGCGAGCAATCTGATACCGACGGCCAGTTAGAAGCATGCAGCAGCGAACCCGGCTTTGTGAAGGTTTACAAGGTTCGGGACGAGCTCGAAGAAGCACGACTGATCGGACGCAAAATTGCTTCTCTGTTGATCTATGGCGAGAAACACCTTTATCGACCATCAGACCTCGCAATATTGGTGCGCAATAATTATCAGATTGATCTGATCGCAGAATGCCTGCAGGCCTTGCATATTCCATTCGCGATCGCCGGCGACATGAAGTTTTTCAGATCAGAAGAAGTTATCGCCCTGGCCTCTCTGCTCAAAGTATCAGCTACCACCGGCTCTGAACAGTGCGAGGCACTGCAGCGCGCCTTTGCGTCGCCAGTTTTCGGCATCAAACCGCTCTGGGTACAGGCCGTTTTTGCGTTGCTGACTCCCGTTTTTACCATCAAAAGCTTCTTTGAGCGTCTGACCAACAACCAGCTTGAAGAGCTGCCCGAAGCTGACCCGGAAACTCTGCTCAAAGCCGCTTCTTTTGCCGAAACCATACAAATTCTTGAGAACTGCGGCGAGGAACCACTCAACGTTATCTTCGCCAGGCTTCTGCTGATGGTAAGCCACTTGCTCAAAGACCCTTCTTCTGCGCCGGCACGCAATGTTCTGCATTTTCGTGGCATGCTCTCTGATTATTGCGAACTGTTTCAGGCGCAAAACGCCCGGCCGCCAAAAGTATCAGACCTGATGCCTGAATTCGACGAATGGCTGACTTACTATGCATCAACCCTTGAACAAAGCAGCGAGACACAGAGTGAAGGCGTCAAAATAATGACCGTTCACCAGTCAAAGGGGCTTGAGTTTCCGGTTGTTTTTGTCTGTGGGCTTTGCGAGGGTCAGTTCCCGGTGAATCTGCGCGAAAATCTACTGGTCAATTCAGCTTCACTTGAAGCCTTACGCCACGGTTTTGACAAAGAAGATCGGGCAGTAAGCTTTTTTAATCCATACCCGGTCAACCATGAAGATCATCTCGAAGAAGAACGCCGACTATTCTTTGTGGCTCTAACCCGCGCCAAAGAAGGCGTCATCCTGACTTATCCGCAACGCCTCGGCAGTGACCCCACCCTGCCAGCCCCATTTCTAAAAGAAATCGGAGTTCCTGTCGAGACCGTTGTTGCCGAGGAACGCCCGCTTACGCCGGCCGAATTCAGAACCAGACTCACCCGTCTTGACAAGCAGGAACTGGCAGCACTGGAGCACGTTCTGGCAGAACTTGAGCCGCTTATACCGGCTGAGATATCAATCCACGGAATCAGACCCCGCGATTTTTCGGCGGCAAGAATTAATGGCATTCAGTTGCCAGAAAACTTTGTCTTCTCGGCCAGTTCTCTGAGCAACTATATTGACTGCCCCCGCCGCTTCTTCTTTTTGAACATTCTCAAAATAAAAGATCCGCTGCAGGTAAAGCAGCCATACTTCGTGGTCGGCAATGCTTTTCATGCCTGCCTCGAAAAGATGCACGAGCCAGGCAGTGTCTGGGAACTCGGCAAATGGCCAGACGATAACGACCTGCAACAGCTGTATCTCGAAAATGCAAAGCCAATGCTCGACAGTCTTGAATTTTTTCAGCGCCATCTCGAAATTGAGTCTCTGCAGAATGCACTGCCAATTTATCGCAACGCAGTTTTTCAGTTTGAGCAACTGCCAGCGCGCAGCACGATCGGAGTCGAATATCAGTTCAGATTTAAACTGCATGGCTGCACTTTTATCGGGCGTTTTGACCGCCTGGTGCAGCTAGCTGACAACTCAGCACTGGTCATCGACTACAAAACCACCAGCAGTCCAGCAATGAACTCAGAGAAGATTTTCACTCGATCCTTTGCCGAAGAAGGCCTGCCTCAGGAAATTCAGATGCCACTTTATCTGCTGGCCTGCCGTGAGCTCGGCTGGAAGAGCGCTGCCGCCACCCTTCTCTACGTAAGCCAGGATGCCTATAAAACAAACTACAAGGGCATGCAGACCGGTTTCTTGCGTTCGGCAGCGCTTAATTATGGCTGCGGACCTTCCTATGGCGTTGAAGTCGGGAACAACGAACTTGAACGTTTTTCGCTACAGCTCAAAGGGATTCTCGATGAAATCAGAAATCAGCGGATCTTTGACTGCCGACCATCAAAGCAGCCCGAAGCAAGATCATGTCTGAATCTGAATCTCAGCCGACAGCCCAAGTGTGAGTTTTACCCATTCTGCCAGGAACGGCTCGATCAGCTTCGTCACCAGGAGGCACTGCATGAGCAGCCCTGAAAATCTTTTGATACAAGGCCTTACCGAAGAGCAGGAAAGTGCGGTAACCTGGCCAGGCAGTGGACGGCTGCGCATTGCTGCCGGAGCCGGCTCAGGCAAAACCGAGGTTTTAACCCGACGAATCTCTTCATTGCTCGACAACGGCATCAGAGCTTCTGAGCTTGTTGCCATCACCTATACTCAAAAAGCCGCAGCTGAAATGAAGACGCGCCTTGTCGATAAGCGCCAGCTTGCACCAGCTCGGCTTAGAGACATGGAAGTATCGACTTTTCACGCATTTCTTGGCCGTTTTTTGCGACAAGATCCATTCGGCGCCGGTATGGACCGCTCTGACACAGTAATTGCCGAAAACAACCGTCAGTTGATAATGCGCGAACTTGTGGAAAAGTTTGCCGAGCTCTTTGGGGACCGCATAATAGAAGGCCCTCAAGCCTTGGGAGCCAATGTGGCGATGAAACTGATCGGCGAGTTTCCGTCGGCACTCGGAAAAATCAGACGCTACCTGCTCAAGCCCGGCGAATTTTACCAGATGGCGAATACCCTCTTCAACGAAAGAAACACCGAAGTAGCACAGCTCGAAAAAAATTGCCTGGAATGGCTGTTTCGCTTTTACAGCTGCTATCTTGAAGAGCTCAACCGCCGTGGACTGCTCGACTTTGACGAAATCTTAATTCGCAGTCGCGATCTGATTAAAGACATGCGCCAGTCAAATACGTTGCCAGAACGGCGAGTTTTTCTAATCGACGAGTTTCAGGATAACAACCCTGACCAACTCGGTATAGTTAACCTCTTTTGTCATGACCGCGAAAGCCATATAACCGTAGTTGGCGACGAAAAGCAGAGCATTTACCGCTTTCAGGGCGCCAATATCGACACTTTTCGCAATTTCGACAGTGACCATGACATTCTACTGACCGATAATTTCAGGTCATACCATGAGATCATCGGGCTTGCCGACAAATTTCTCGAACTCGGCGGCAATACCGGCAAAATGTATGCGCCACAAACTGCGCGGCGCGGCAGCTCACCAAGAGTGTCACCGGTTGCCTGTCTGCTACACCCCGAGAACATCAGCGACAGTGAAGTCTGTGCTGAGCTTGCCGAGATGATTAAAACCATGGCCAGCTCAGGCATGAGCATTCTTGACCGAAAAGCCGGCAACGAAAGAGCTTTGCGCTATGGTGACATCGCAATTGTCGTCAGCAGCATTCGCAATCTTCCGCAGCAGTTTGAAGATGCTCTGGCTACAAGGCAGATTCCGTATATCATGTCAGGCGGCTTCAGCTTTTATGCGCGCAGCGAAATCGAAGAAATTCTGGCTTTTCTCAAACTGCTCGTGCAACCAGATGATGATCATGCCCTGATCAAGATTCTCAGCGGCCCGCTCTACGGACTCGACGACGTCGAACTGGCAGAGTTCGCTTCGGCCGGGCGCAACGAAAAAACATCACTGCTGCCACATCTGCTGGCGCAGGCACCTGAACTTTTGCCGCTGCGTGCCAGACAGTTGCGCGAGCTGTTCGTTCTGCTCAAAGAGCGCACCAGTCGCCCTGGACTGCTAGATCTATGCCACTTCATTCTCGAACAGGCCGGCTTTTACGAGTATGCCGCGGCGCAAACATCTGACCTGCGGCGACGTCGCATGGAAAACAACCTCACCAAATTTTTAGGCATAGTCAGAAACTTTGAACAAAACGGCATTTTCACCTCTCTGCGCGATTTTTTGAGCTATATCGAACGCATTTTGACTTCTGACATCGACGAAGACGAGGCCGGACTTGGGCTTGAAGAGGGCGACGCAATTAAGGTAATGACCATTCACAAGTCGAAGGGACTTGAGTTTCCGGTGGTTATCTGCCCGTTTCTAAAAAAGCGCCGTTACCGTGCTACGAACCGCATCTATTTTGATCGCCACTATGGGCTGATCGTAAACGACCCGTCAAAACCGGGGCGCAAAGGGGCACCACCTGCTCTCGAAAAGTATCTCGAAGAAGACCGTTGCGCATCAGAAGACGAAGACCGGCGCAAACTCTATGTCGCCTTTACCCGCGCTGAAGATTTGCTGATTATAAGCGGCCGAGAAGAGTTCAGTCGACCGCCGGAAAAAGAAAATGAACTACCGGAGCCACTCTATGAAGTTCATCAGCTGTTGAGCGAAAACCCAGAACTTGGCAGCTGCGCAAACCTGCCTGAATGGCGCCAACTGCTGGCACAATGGCTTGAGCATGGTCAGCTCAGTCCTGAGCTAAAATCGACTGCACCGGCTGCAGCAGCAGATCTTGGCGAACTCGAAAGCAACATCAGACATATCAGCGCTTTTCTAAATCAGATACCACTGGTCGAAAATCTCGACAACAACAGTCAGGATATCTTTTCGCTCCAGGACATCAACCTCTTTAAGACCTGCCCGCGGCGCTACCTGTTTACAAGTCGTCACGTAACCTCATTTTACGAGCGCCAACCCAGTTTTTACGGCATACTTGGCACGCTGGTGCACGAAACCATCCGTCTGTACCACTCGGAAGGCGGGCACTTGCTCAATAACAATGAGACTTCAAGGCAAATGGCTAAAAGCATACTCGACACGCTGATTCCATGTTATGGAGATGCCGGACGCGAGGCGTCAATAATCGCAAGGGGAATAACTCTTAATTACATCGCTTCTGAGCTCGGAAAAACCGAGCCGTGGCAGATCGAAGCAGAGGTAAATGTTAAATTCGATGGAAGCGGCCGACCTTTTTTTGTGCGCGGCTTTGCTGACCGTGTTGATCGCAGCGGCAGTGACATTCGCATAATTGATTTCAAAACCAGAAAATATGCTGCCGAAGCACATGCCAGCTACAGCGATCAGCTCGCTCTTTATCAAATAGCAGCCAGTCGTGGTGTTCTCGGCGATTTTGGTTGTCTGAGTTTTGCGCGCTCTTTTATTGCCTATCTGACCTATGATGAAGTAAGGCTTGTCGATATCGAGCCTGATATGCCAGCATTCGAAGAAAAGCTCGAAAAAACCGTCGCGGCGATCCGCAGCGAAACAACATGGAAGCCAAACGCTGGAGTTTCCTGCGAAGACTGCGGCTTTTCTATCCTCTGCCACGGTGCCCTTGGTCAATAAACCATCTTTGTTTATTTACGTTCAACTAATCAGAATTGGTATTAGACTTGCATTAATGCCGGTTCAGTGCTATCAATATTTTCAGTAGAGAACCAATATCCCGGAAAGGAAACTGTTGAAATGGCAATGAATCTCATTGGTCGCAATTTTCTGACTCTCAAGGATTTTACCCCCGAAGAAATCCGCTATCTGCTCAACCTGTCGGCTGATCTCAAAAGGCTTAAATATGCCGGCATCAAACCCCGCAATCTCGAAGGAAAAAGCATAGCACTGATTTTCGAAAAGCCATCTACCCGCACCAGATGTGCTTTTGTTGTGGCAGCAATTGACGAAGGCGCCCACCCTGAATACCTCGGAAAAGATGACATTCAGCTCGGAAAAAAAGAAACCGTCAAAGATACCGCCCGCGTTCTTGGCCGAATGTTTGATGGCATCCAGTTTCGCGGATTTAAACACGAAACCGCAGAAGGATTGGCAAAATATGCCGGCGTGCCTGTATGGAACGGCCTTACCGACCTGTATCACCCGACCCAGATTCTGGCCGACCTTCTGACTATCGAAGAATACTTTGGCACCCTGAAAGGCATCAGCTTTGCATACGTCGGCGACGGCCGCAACAATATGGCCAATTCATTGATGATCGGATGCGCCAAGATGGGCATGGATTGCCGCATCGTATCACCGAAATCACTGTTCCCCGACAAGGGCCTGGTAAAAGAAGTCGAAGCCATCGCCAAGGAAACTGGCGGCAAACTCACGATCACTGATGAAGTAGCCAAGGGCGTCAAAGGCGCTGACGTTCTCTATACTGACGTCTGGGCCAGCATGGGCGAAGAAGATCAGATGGCAGCCCGCATCAAGTTGCTGACTCCCTATCAGGTCAACATGAAAATGCTCAAAATGACTGGCAAAGAAAAGCCGCTCTTTCTTCACTGTCTGCCAGCTTTCCACAACAATGAAACCGTTGTTTCAAAAGAAGTTGGCGCAATGGAAGTCAGCGATGAAGTCTTCGAAAGTAAATTCTCAAAGGTATTCGACCAGGCCGAAAATCGCCTGCACACCATAAAAGCCGTAATGGTAGCCACTCTCGGCCCCAAATAATCCTTGAATTAAAAAAGGGTGCTGACCAGCCTGTGGTCGGCACCCTTTTTTTTCCTGTTAATCAGGGCAAAGCTTTGAGTTCGACGCTGATCGCCTGCATGGCGACGGAATCACCCTTTTCAGAGGCTTCGTAGTAGCGCTTGAGCAGCTGCTGCCTGGCAGTCTTGCTGCCACCGATCTGTGAGCCCTGCGAAGAAAATGGGTTAACCTGATCAACCATCGCGGTAGAACCGGATTGATCGTCGTTAGAAACCGCCGCTGCGGCGGGCGGACTGTCTTGCAGAGGACTGGCCGCGGGCTTAACCAGAGGACCAAGATGCTTATTGAGAGAAGCATTG
The DNA here is from genome assembly GCA_018818125.1 of Candidatus Rifleibacteriota bacterium. Taxonomy (GTDB): domain Bacteria; phylum Muiribacteriota; class Ozemobacteria; order Ozemobacterales; family Ozemobacteraceae; genus Rifleibacterium. The sequence continues at coordinate 583 of JAHISQ010000158.1, read as the reverse complement.
AATTTTTCTTCACCAAAAACGGCGCGAGCACCAATATGATCGGCAATCAGGTCTTCTTTGCTGCGCGAACCGCTGGGATTCAGGAATGAGCTGTCGATCGCTTCTTTGACCAGACCAATCACCATGGTAATACCGTAGGCAAGATGAGCTGAGCCAATCAAACTCTTTATATGCAACGCCAGCTCAGCTGACTTTTTGATGTGAAGAGCCTTGTCATCCTGAAACTGATCGCGCGTAATTGTGCGGTCGCCATATTTGAGATTCATCTCATCGATGCTGCGATTGGTATGCTCGAACATCTTATCGAAGCTCTTTTTATAAAACACCACTGGCAGCTTATTCAAAAAACTCATTTGAAAAGCACTCTGCATAACCGAACGCGCCTTGGCGAGCGCATCAGAAAAGATAGAAGCCTCAGCTGGAGCTGTCAGCGTCACCAGCATCAACCACATAAGCACAACTATTTTGAATCTATTCATATTGGTACAATTATAAGAAATTTAGTATCTTCTCAATAATTCGCGGTACTAAAAATTTTCTCGCAAGAAAAGCGTGTACTTTTTGCCTTCAGAGAATTAGAATA
>JAHISQ010000157.1 GCA_018818125.1 Candidatus Rifleibacteriota bacterium | reverse complement strand
TGGCTTGATAAATTTTACATCCATCTCAGAAACCTTGGCGTGAACCTGCAAATTACGCAAGTCTGCGATCTGCATAAAAGGAATGCGTTCGTAAACCGTATCACCAACCCTTGCCTTGCCAACCCCGCCACCACCCTGTTTATTAAGTTCATTATAAATCAGCACTCCGGCAACAGGAGCTTTGACACTGGCAGAATCAACTTCGCGCCTGAGATTGCCAAGCGTCATGTCGAGTTTTCGGATCTCGGCTTCCAATAGTTTGAGATTCATAAGATTTCTGAAACCTGTCATGCCGGCCTCGAGTTTTGCGCGATGCAATTCAAGCTCAGCCTTGCGGACATCAAGCTCAGAAAGCATGATCGAACGACGGGTCGGACCGGAGTCTTCGTAGTCCAATTTATCTTTAGTAATGGCCCGATCTTTTTTGATTACCGCGAGTTCGGTTTCGGCCTTCATTAATTCAAGCTCAGAGCTTAAACCTTTTTTCAACAATACAGAAACATGCGAAATCTTTTCCTCGGCGAGCGCGATACGTGCGTCCAGCAACTCCAGAGAGCGCTGCAGGCTGATAATAACGTCTTCATCGCGACTTTTCAGCAAAGCCGCGTGCTTGAGCCGAGCAACTTCAAGAGCCCCCGCACGAACCTGCTGGGCACGTGACAGTCGCTCGTCTTCGAGCGCACTTTTCTGAATCTGCAGCTGCTGTTCCTCTTTTTTCTTGTTGAGCTCTATCTCGCTATCTCTGGCGCTCTGACTGATTTCTTCGCAATCAACCTCGGCAATAACCGTTCCGGCTTCGACACTGCGCCCCTCTTCTTCTAGACGATTCAGCTTTCCTTCGATTGCGCTCACGATAAAAGCTGCGCTGGCTGTTTTGACATCACCAGTAACGCTCATGATTCTCTTAAACGGCCGGCGCACCAGCCTGGCCTGGCGGTTGCCAGCGAACCTCGCCAGATGCTCCGCAACAAAATCGAAACAGTAAATGGTTCCGGATAGACCAGGCATGAGTCCGGCCGTATACGAAGCTACCGGAACCTTGAAGGCAACCTGCGTTCTGCCATCTGGTCTGGCCTGCGGAATATCAAGAGCAACCGGCACCCGTTGCGGCTCAAAGCCAACCAGGAGTCTTTCGGGAAAAGCATCGGCACGAAAACAAAAGCGTGAAGAAGAGGCAGCAGCTACAACATCGCGCTGATCAGTAGCAAAGCTCATACCACAGCTTGACATGTCAACTATACGCAGAAAGCTTATACCCGCGTAAGCCTGCGCCCCGATTCTCGTCTTAATCATTTCTGCTCCATCGTAGGTATCACCGTAAATGAGCAGACCACCACGATGCGCGTAAATGCTCAACGAAGCTATCTGTTGTTCGAGCTCAGCAACTGTAGAAGCAGTTTCAGCCTGTTTGCGAATCGCCTCGTTGAGACTGAACTCATAATCGGCAACATTTTTTATCACCGTAAAGGTCGCCAGTTCATAGCTGAAACGGGATTTAGCAAGGGCTTCTTCGGCATCGAACACTTTGTGAGAATCGGCGTGATTTTCGACAAACGGAATCAAGCGTGCGGTAAGGGAGGCTTCGAGAGTCGAAACCGCAAGATCTCTTTCGCTGTCGACGAGCTCCTGTTGTGAGACAAAGCCGCGACCAGCCATTTTTGCAGCAGCAGTCAACTGCAGATGCAGCATTTTCATGCGCACCTTGTCAGCGACAGCAGACTCAGTGAGCTCAGTCAGTTTTGTCCAGTCACGCCCACCAACCGCGCGATCATATTCTATCTGTTTGGCCGTGTACTCAAGCTCAGCAATCTTTGAGTTGCTTGCTTCATATTCACCTATCATCTGCAGAAGCTTGCGGTCGCGCTCTACTGTCAGACTGTATTGCTCAAGATCTGCGCTTAAACTCAAAAGCCGTTCGCTGCGGTCACCCGGTGACAGTTTGGCGATTTCCGCACCAGCTTCAACCATAGAGCCCTCAGGAGAAAGCTCGAGAATTTCGGTGCTGAATGGTGCGTTAAGCAGTGTTTCTTCGAGCGACACAAACTCGCCACGCGCTGTCAACACCTGCCATGACTGCTTTGCAGATTCTCCGGCCGGGGCAACTTCTGCCGGTTGCCCGCAACCATGCAGGCCAGCCAGCATACATATCAGCAGCATGGCTGCAGAAAAGATCCGCATGCTCAAAACCCGCTGCCTTTTTCCTGTCGATGTCTTAATCATGGGAACAACAGCGCCCCCTGCTCATCAGGTGGGTTTTTCCAGAGAACCCAGTCCTGATTAAATTCTTCAACCTCTATTTCGCAGCGCGAATCACCAAATCGACCAGATTGTCTGACCATGGTCTTTTCGCCCTCTTTCAACAACAGTTCTCGCGGCAGAAAAATTCCGGTTTTCTCGCCCAGAATTATTTTCACACTTCCCTTGCCACCGATAAGCAGATCCTGATCTCCTGCAAGCGAAATCTGCACCGGAAAAAACCTGATCGCACTGTCCTGCTGCCCACGCACCCGGCGCGGAGCCTTGCTTATCGACTTGACCGCTCCTGCAAACACCTTGCCCGGAAAAGCGTCAAACTCAATCGTCGCTGAAGCCTTTTCAACAACAACATTGGCCTGAGCCTCGTTGGCAAGAGCTTCGAGATAATAGCCGTCATCACCGACGACTTGGACAATAGTAACACCAGACCAGGCGTTCACACCGGGTCTAAACTTAAACTCTCCCCATAGAATCGGATGAATGACGATGCCTGACCGCGGCGCCTTGAGTTCTTCCTCTTCCAGTGCCTTGTTCTGTTCACGTAACGACGACCTGATTCTTTCAAGGCGAACTTCGAGATTATTAACCTGTATTTGTGCAGAAAGTGATGCAGATTCCAACTGGTTTGAAGCCAACCAGATCTCGCCCGAGGCAACTGATTTCTGATACCTGTTCTTTGCCAGCTCTTCGGGTATTGGTGGCTCAGAAAGCTTATCGCGAATGCGAAGGGCATATTCGAGCTCGATTTCGCGCGAACGCTTATCGATCTCGCTGGTTCGCAAAGAAAACGCACTATCAAAGCCCTTTTCGACCACCATTTTCTTGAGTTCATACTGACGACTGGCGTGAGCAAAACTTATTGAGGCTATCTGCAGATCAGAATAAATCTTCCAGATTTCGTCGTCAGTTTTGCGATTCTGCAACCAGTCAGATTCCTGCATTGCCCGGGCATATTCGAGTTCTTTCTCTTTCAATGTCTTGTCGAGTGCTGCAATATCAGAAGGCGAAACCTGCGCGAGATTGCGCAGGCGGTCAAGCTGTGTTTCCAGATCACTTTCGTATATGCGCCGGCGTGCATTGATTTTTTTCATGTCAATTTTAACCAGCACACCGCCAGAAGCTACCACGCTACCCTCTTCTGCCATCCAGTCTACTATACCGTAGCCGTTTTTCATGCCGACATTGCTGATATCTTCAGCCTTAAGCGTTGCGCGCAGTTCGACAATATTCTGCCGGGTCTCAGATTTATATTTATATGAAGGCTTTTCTGACTTTGCAGTACTGCCGCAACCCGCCACAAACAGAGCAATTACGCAGAATACCAGCGCCAGCAACCCACCGAATCGGTGGGTAAAATCCTGCTGCTTAACTGGCAGGTGACTCTGATATGATATGATCACTGCGCTTCTTCCACGATTATCTGAGTGTCTGCACTGGTTCTTTTGATCTGCTCAACCGCCCTGGCGGCGCCAAGATAATCAGCCAGCATACCGGTTTCGTAAAGCAGTCTGAACCATTCAGTTATCAGCCGCGACTCGCCCTGTACAACAGCAAGACTGGCATTGTCGAAATCCTGTTGATAACGAGTAAGATCAAGCAGTGTAACCTTGCCAAGCTGGAAGTTAAGGCGCTGTCCATCAAGCACTTCTGCCGACAGCTTTTGCGAAGCTTTAAGCGCAACAAGATTTTTGCGATAAAACTCAAAGCGCTCGTGTGCCTGGGTGACAGCAATCTTTATATCGTCGCGCTTCTGTTCAAGGCGCGCTTCAAAAGCCTTGAGTTTGTGACGCTGACTGGCAAGATCAAGTTTTTCTGCTTCCGGGCCAAAGCTGAAGCGATAGGTAACCGAAACATCCCAGTTTTTATCGGGCATCTCTTCAGCCGAGTCAATATCGAAGGCACGCCCCTGTTTGCCCCAGCGCGCCCTGGCGCTGATGTCAGGGCGGCTAAGTTCTCTCTGTTTTGCAACGGCCGTGCGCTGCTGGCGATGTTGGCTCTCATAAACCCGCCAGTCAGGTCTGCGGGCGTAGGCCTGCTGCAACAGCTCTTCAGCCTGTAATTCTTCCGGGATAGACTGCAATACCAGCTCAAGCGAAAAACTTGCCAACTCGGGGTTCCAGCCACTACTACCCAGTCTCGCAGCCAGTCTGCGGTCGTTGTCGCGCAAGGACAGTGCGGTCTCTTCATTGCCGGTCTCGGCCTGCTGCAGACGCATACTAGCCTGTTTGAGATCAAGCTCACTGCCAATTCCATTTGCCAGCTTAACTTCGGCCTCTTCGACCAGAGTCGCGTAAAAACTGGTATTCTGCGTTTTCAATGATTCGTTGCGGGCAACAACGATTCGGTCAAACAAACTTTGCAGAGAATCAAGCAGAACATCAAGCACCACAGCATCAGTCTGCGCTTCGCTCATCTGATAAGCTGCATGAGCGAGTCTGCGGTCAAGCGCATTTACTTTGGCGTCATTGCGCAGTAAACCGGTCTGCCAGCTGAGGTAAAGCGATCTGAAATAACTGCTCTGCGAGCTGGTGTATTCAGTTTTGCTCTGCGAATAATCGTAACTGACTATACCAAGCGGAGTCTTCTGGGCAATTCCGGTGGAGGTACCCTGACGGCGGGTGCCGTAATCTTCTTCGATACCGGTTAACGCGTTAAAGCTGCGGTTAGCAGCCTTGCTCGCATCGGCAGTATAGTAAAACTCCGGCGAAAAGGCGGCGAGAGCACGATGTTTTTCGGCCAGAGAACTGTCGAGATCATGGCCGGCAGCAAGCAAATTGCGATTGCCTTCGATTACCAGCCTGGCAAATCCACGCAGAGACTCAGGTGCCTGAGTGGTCGGCGTGGCAATTTCTGACGCTGTCAAACAGGATGAGATGAGAACGACAATTAAAAATGTGACGGTAAAAGGTTTAAAAAAACACTTCAAGGCAAGCGCTCCATTTCAATCTGCAGAGTAGTGCTGGTTGTAAAAAAATCACCAGAATTATCAGGCATTGCCATGCGATACTTATACTCGATGTGGTTACTACAGCCATGTATCCACTTTTCTTCGCGATCAAAGGTAAACACACCACGACCAACCAGCTGACTGGCCGGATCGTCAGGGTGTCCCGAAAAAAGCTCGGTCGAAAAAATCATCAGACACTCTTTTTCTTCGTCCAAACCTGCGAAACAATAGCGGGTATGAAAGGCCGAGGCGGCACCAGAAGCATCTTCTACCGGTTGCACCCAGCTCTCACCAACTTCCAACGATTGTTCCGGAAAGCGCATCATTGAATGCTCAGCGCCCTGCCAGGCAGCAGCACCATCGACCCAGCGCACAGTCCCAAGGCTGTCCATCTGCATAACCGACTCAACACCAGTCTTAGGCAGCGATTCAGTTGGTATATTACGATCAGCCGTTACCCGATCGATTATCACTTTGATCATAGCCTGTTCAGTATCAAAGCTGACAATCTTCTGACTGATGCGCATCTCCATACTGATCGGATTGTTGATATTGCCCATCGGCATCTCAAGATCAATCCCACCCTTGATGCTGATAACATAGCGCATCTGCTTGTTTTTTGAAAAACCGTATCTGAATAAATAGCTGCTCATAGTAGCTATTTATAACTGATTTTTTGACGATTTGCCAGTATTAAAAGTTCTGCGTAATTTTAAAATAGACTGTTGTCGATAGAGCATTGCAGGTTTTGCATTTATTTATCTATTGGTGGTCTCTATGATTAGAATTATATGTTGTCTACTCGCGCTTTTGTTGCTTCTACCGGCATCAGGCACAGCCCAGACTACTAACAGCGACAAGCAACTGCTATCTGGAAACGAGATAGACTTGCTGGTTGGTGCCCCTACCGGGGTTGCAGAGCCTCTCGACACCCGGCGCACCCGCGTCGATGAAAGTGTAAATCACGATTTAAGCAATCTTCTCGATGATGACTTTGCCAGCGAGAACAACTTTGTAGCGCTCGACTGGTCTGACGCTGAAGATGCAAGTCCCGATCCCGGCCAGACGGAATCTCAGTTTCTCGACCTGCTCGCCGAAACTGGTGAGCTTGAAGAAATCGAAACTAAAGAAGACGCAACGGCAGAAGATGTAATTTCTACTGATTACATTGAAACAGAATTTAAGCTGTGATAATCTAAATGAAAAGTATTTCAGGAGGGTGACTACATGTCCGAAATCCGGCGCCGAAAAAAGTATTTTATTAAACCGGGCTTTCAGAGCAGGTTGACTGCGATTTTCATTCTAATTGTAATCATCGTTGCCAACATTGTAGGAGCTCTGGTGTATGGTTTCTCAGTCGAGCGACTCGAAAGCAATCTGGTGGAAGAAGCCAAACTGCCGGTAGATAGCAAGCAGCTTGGGCAGGCTCTCTTACCTGGCGTCATAACGGCGCAGCTGATCAGTATTTTTGTGGTGGCGTTCATCTGCATTTTTGTGACGCATACGATAGCGGGGCCGGTCTACCGCATGGAAAAAGTCGTTCGCAACATTGGTGAAGGCGATCTTACCCACTTTATCAAATTGCGCCCGAAAGATGAACTCAAGGATCTTGCTGATGCAATGAACGAGATGACCATGGGATTGCGCAACAAGATTATCAGCTTCCGTGAAAACACCAGCAAAATCCAGGAAGGCATTACTCTTGCGCGAAGCACTGGCAAAACTGACAAACTCGATGAAGTACTCAAGGCAGTAGAAGCCATGGAAGAATCACTTGGCTCGTTTACCCTCGAAAAAGAGCGTCGTGAACGCAAGGTTGCCGACGAAGATGACGGCGCCGAAAAAGAACAGGAATACGCGAAGAGCTGATATTTATAGCTAATCAGACCAGGGGATGGCCAAAAGCCGTTCCCTGGTTTTGTTTTAGAGCTTAATTACAGCTGTGCGCCGGCTTTGCGCAATACTGAGGCGGCAGTGTCTCTCGAAGTTACCGGTATCCTCTTTATGGCAAATGGGTTAGCGCCTGGTTCGTTATAACCATAAACACTGGTGAAATGCATGCGAAAACCGGAATTGCGAGCTACAGCAGTAAACTCGCCGTTAAACTTTCCATACGGCCAGGCCAGCGCAATCGGGCGCGCACCAACAATACTTTCAAGACGCAATGAAGATATGCGCAGGTCGCGCTGCAGCAGGCGCAGCACAGGATTCTCCGAGTGCCCGGCAAATGCGTCGAATATGACCAACGTATCGGCATGCAGGTCATGAGTGTGTGAGCCAAAATCAAAATAACCGTTGGCTGTCATTTCTCGGATCTGGCTCTCAGACAAATATCTGGCAAACTGAATACGGCGAGCACCCCGCGAAGTAATCATAAACACCGTCATCGGTATCTTAAGACGTCTCGCTACCGGTAATGCGAAATAATAGAGACTTTCATAGCCATCGTCAAAGGTAATTAGAACCGGCCGTTTAATATCTTCGAGCGTTCCGGCCAGAAAAAGCCGAGTCTGTGCGAGAGTGATCGGCGTAAAACCGGCATCGAGCAATGCCTGCATATGCTCGGCGAACTGATCTGGCGTGCATGAAACATCTGAAGTCACTTTTTGCTGAATGTGATGGTAAACCAGAACAGCCAGCCGAGGCGGCTCAGATGCCAGACCAGAGCAGCTCAACATTACAAAAATCAACCAGACCGGCAAAGTTTTCAACCAATGACTTAACAAATCAGATATCTCCCGTACAATCAAAACCGCCCGTCGGATGACGGGCGGTTTTAGCTTCAGTTAAACAGATTACAGGCCGGCAGCTTTTTTAAGAGCTTCGACCTTGTCAAGTTTTTCCCAGGGCAGACTGATGTCACTGCGGCCAAAATGACCATATGCAGCAGTCTGACGGTAGATCGGGCGGCGCAGATCGAGATTTTTGATGATAGCGCCCGGTCTGAGATCGAAATTAGCGGTAATGATTTCTTCGATCTTTTCGGGAGATATTTTGCCAGTGCCAAAGGTATTAACATGAACAGAAAGCGGCTTGGCAACGCCAATAGCGTAGGCAATCTGAATTTCGAGACGATCAGCCAGACCGGCGGCAACAATATTCTTTGCCACGTAGCGGCCCATATAAGCGCCTGAACGATCAACCTTGGTCGGATCTTTGCCCGAGAATGCACCGCCGCCATGGGCAGCCATGCCACCGTAGGTATCAACGATGATTTTGCGGCCAGTCAGACCAGAGTCACCCTGTGGTCCACCGACAACGAATCTACCGGTTGGGTTAATATAAAATTTAGTATTGGCATCGATAAGTTCAGCCGGAATTACTTTTTTGATGACCAATTCGATCATGTCTTCAGTAATTTTAGCATGAGTAGCGGAAGGATCGTGCTGAGTTGAGAGAACTACTGCATCAACGCGGGCAACCTTGTTGTTGCGATATTCTACAGTTACCTGAGCTTTACCATCTGGTCTCAGATAGTCTACACCTTTGCTTTTGCGCACTTCGGCCAGCTTGCGGCAGACATTATGAGCATAATAAATAGGAGCAGGCATATAGTCCGGGGTTTCGGTGCAGGCAAAACCGACCATCATACCCTGATCGCCGGCGCCAGTATTGAGATCTTCGTCTTTATCAGTGCCGTCTTTAGCATGGTTAACGCCTTGAGCGATATCGGGAGACTGTTCGTCAAGAGCAACCAGAACGCCACAGCTTTTGCCATCTATACCATAATCGGCGTTAGTGTAGCCGATTTCGGTGAGAACGCGACGGGCAATTGCCTGAACATCAACATAACACTTGGTGGTGATTTCGCCCATTATAAGAGCAAGGCCTGTAGTAACAGCAGTTTCGCAAGCAACTCGACCCTTAGGGTCATTGGTTAGAATTGCATCGAGAACGGCATCAGAAATCTGATCTGAAACCTTATCGGGATGCCCTTCAGTAACTGATTCAGAGGTAAAAAAGAAATTTTTATTCACGTGGGTCCTCCGTGTACCTTTCAATAAGTGGCGTGATTATAACAGCCACTTCTCTCAGCGTCAAGGAAAACCCAAGAGAAAATAATCAGACAAAGGACATATAACGAAATGGGCCGCTCAGCCTCAAACAAGGCATTGCGACCCATTCTACCGGAACGAACTTCTACCTGTTCGCATTGAACGAAGTAGAAAACTGCACCGTGGCGGTTTAGGATTAGAACGCTCCGGCGACCGTTCGATAGGCAAAGCCATAGCTGAGCACAAAGCCAACAACGCCAGAAATAATGATAAGTGCTAGAGCAATCAGTTTCATAGTTCTTCCCCCCTGTCACAGTCAATGCCCTATCGGCAGTGTTTAATGTTTGCTGAACCCAGAAAAGGTAGCAGCTACAATAAATTTATGCGATAATGGCATGCAATCAAGACTAAAAATAAGAAAGGCTTTTTGATCAGATGCCCGCACTCTGGCAAAGTTTTATTTTATCTGCCTTTCTGGGAGGCCTGATCGGCTGGGTCACGAACTGGCTGGCTATCAAGGCGCTGTTTCGCCCGAAACAACGCTACAAGTTTTTGCTGTTTGAATTTCAGGGACTATTGCCAAAACGACAGACCGAACTGGCGAGAAGTCTCGGCAAAATAGTAGAAGGGGAGCTGATCAGCGTCGAAGAGCTCATCAAAAAGGTCGAGCCCACAGATATTGACCCGATCATCGAAGATGTCATGCGCAAGAACCGCGATGAAATGGAGCAGCGCATCAAAGATTTCATCAGCAACATCGCCAACAAAATACCTTTCTTTAATCTGAAAGCCGACACATTAGTTAAATCAGTTATGGATCGCATCGAGAACGAAGTTTGCATCGTTTTGAAAAGGCAGGTGCCTCTGTTGCTGGAACGCGCTGCCGAAAAAGCTGCCGAAAAGATTTCAGTGCAGGAAATAGTAATAGAAAAAGTCTGCAAAATGGATCTGATAAAACTCGAAACGATTTTCAACCGTATTGCTGACAAGGAAATGAAAGCAATCATCAGGCTCGGCGGAATTCTTGGCGTGCTCGTCGGTATCTGCCAATGGGCCATTCAAAATTTCGTCATCGCCGCTATCTAGTCTTCCTGTTTTCAAAGAGATGTATTTACAAAGAGAATACAGAGGATTAAAATTCATACTGGATCTGAACGAATCCAATACAAGTTGTTTAAAAGGGAGTTTGAGATATGAAAATGATGTTGGTTATGCTGATGATGGTAATGATGAGCGGTGCACTTTTTGCGGGCATGATGCCGGCCGAAAAAGAACTGGCAACCTTTGAAGCAATGGTAGACAAGCTGATGGCCGCCTACAACGCCGAAGACGCCGTGGCTTTTTATGCTGACTGGGCTTCGATGATGGCTGCTATCTGCACGCCCCAGGTTTTCCAGACCATGTTTGTCGATAACTACAAAAAAACTTTTGGCAACTACACTGCCAGAACCATCAACGCTGAAGAAACTGTTGTTATGACGGACGTTCCGAATGGTTTGCTGGTTTACACTGCTCAATTTGCCAACAACGAAAAGGTCAAGCTTGCTATCAACCTGTTCAAGGAAAACGACATCTGGAAATTTCAGCAGGTAACCATCCAGGCAATGCCCTGATCTACCTCTGCAAGATACAAAGCCGCCCGCCACTTATCAAGTCGGGCGGCTTTTTTTGCGCAAAATTTGCACACCTCTAATGGCATGATTTTTGCTATAATACGCGGAATTCACAACAGAATCATTCAGGAAAGGCAATAAAGCTCAAATTATGCGCAAAACTAAAATACTTGTCACACTCGGGCCATCAGCAGAAGAAGAAAACGTATTGAGAGATCTCATCAACGCTGGCATGAACGTAGCCAGACTCAATTTTTCGCATGGCGATTACCAGGAACACGGCGTGCGCATTGAGCGCGTCAAAAAACTGCGCGATGAAATGCAGAGGCCAGTGGCTCTGTTGCTGGATACCAAGGGCCCGGAGATTCGCACTGGCGAAATTGAAGGCAAAAGCATTTTTCTTGAAGCCGGCAAAAAAATAACTCTGACCACTGAAGACATAATTGGAACCCCTGAGCGGTTGAGCATTTCTTTCAAGCAGTTGCCTTCAATTATTGACACTGACTCGACAATTTTGCTCGACGACGGACTGATTCAGCTGCAAATTGACTCTGTTCCCGACGACAAAAACATCAATTGCACCATAATTAACAGTGGCTCGGTAAAATCGCGACGTGGCGTAAACGTACCCAGGCTGCAACTTAATATGCCCAACCCAACCAGCAAAGATCGCGACGACATCATCTTTGCTGCTCAAAATGACTTTGACTTTATAGCTGTGTCATTCACCGAATCCGAAGACACTATAAGAAAAGTTAAGGCCATTCTTGATATTGAGGGCAAATCAGCGATCAAGGTAATTGCCAAAATTGAAAACCACGCCGGACTCAACAACTTCGACGAAATCCTGACAGTTGCTGACGGTATCATGGTTGCACGCGGCGATCTTGGCGTCGAACTGCTCCCTGAAGAGGTCCCGATAGTACAAAAAGAGATCATCAGAAGATGCTATATGGCCGGCAAACCGGTTATTACAGCTACGCAGATGTTGCATACCATGATTGAAGCTCCAAGACCTACGCGCGCCGAAGTCTCTGACGTGGCAAACGCCGTTTATGACTTCACCTCAGCGGTAATGCTCTCCGGCGAAACCTCAATCGGCAAGTACCCGATCGAATGTGTAAAGCTTCTCGACCGTGTTTCCCGCAACACCGAAGAGGCAATAGACTACAAGCGCATCTATCAGGCATTTGCGAGCACTGAAGAGTTCGCCGACCGCACCGGCGCCGTTACCAATGCGGCAATCACAACGGCCTATAATGTGGGAGCCACAGCGATTATAACGGTTACTGAATCTGGTCGAACCGCACAGGCGCTCTCGAAGTTGCGGCCAAGTATTCCGATAATAGCTGTAGTAAGCAGCAGACAACTGTATCACCAGCTCAGTATAAACTGGGGCATAACTCCGGTGATGGGCAGCAAATTCAAGACCATCGAAGAACTGTATCGGGAAGCAGTGCGTCTGAGTCTCACCACAGGTATCATAAAGGAAGGCGACACGATAGTTCTTGTTGCTGGTCTGCCAGTAGGACGCAGCGGTGGCACCAACATGATTAAAGTTGATACCGTCGGACACCCTGGACACTGCCCAAAACGCCGCAAGGACGATGAGCCTTCGCATGCGCTGCAGTTCAAACTGGGTCTCGAAAAGAGCGCACATGCCCGCCTTAATCAGACAACAGGCGGCGGATCTGGCTCTCCACTCGATCTGCTGAGTCGTCCACTGGTTTCCAGTCCGCGCCGCCATCTTCGCTGACGCTTCCTTTCAGACGATTTCAGGCGAAAAAGCGACGCACGGTATCGACAAACAGTCGGTTTTGTTCAGGGCTGCCCACGCTTACCCGCAGATGCTTTGTCAGAAGCGGGTGAGCGCCGACATCGCGAATGGCTATTTCGTGCTGCTTGAGGTGCTCAAATAAGGCGGACGACCGCTCGCCTGCACTGAAAGTAAGAAAGTTGGTGGCAGACGGCAGCGTTTTGATCGCTTCGATCTGCGTCATTTCTTCGTAAAGTTTGTGCTTTAACGCGACGACAGCAGCAGTATGGCGCAAAAACACCTCTTTATTAAGCAGCATGGTCATTACAAAAGCCTGAACCATAATACTGGTATTGAATATGGTCTGTGTCTTGCGAATTTCCTCGATGTTCTGTGACTGGCTGACAATATAGCCAAAACGCAGACCAGCAGCAGAAAAAGATTTCGAAAAAGATCTGACAATAATGAGATGCGAAAAGTCAGAAACTCGATCAACAAAGGTTTTGCCGCTGAACTCAAAATAGGTTTCGTCGATCAACACAGGCTTATCAGTGTTTTCGAGAATATGCAACACTTTTTCAGCGCTCAACAGGTGCCCGGTCGGATTATTCGGGTTACAGAGAACACCAAGCCGACAATCAGGCGAATTAAGAACTTTGAGATATTCTTTCTCGTCAAAATCAAAATCTGACAGGTAGTCAATAAACTTCATTCCAAGTCCTGCAGCTCGCGAATAGGTCGAATAGTCAAAGTAAGACGGGGCCAGCGACACCGCAAAGGCGGCATCGTTCTCGCGCGCAGCCAGAAAGCAGGCAAACAGCATGTCATCGGCGCCGTTTCCCCACAGCAGATTGTCTTTTGTGGCGCCATGGCCAACATATTCGACCAGCAGACGTTTGAGTTCACTGGTAACATGGCTAAAATAACGGTTAAGGCGAACATCCTGCATGGTTTGATGAAAAGCTTCGTCTATGGCCTGATAAGGATCGAGAACACTTTCGTTAAGGCACATCATGTTCTCTTTGTGCGGCACTGATATATCTGAAGGAGGACCGGCCTGAAGAAGATCGGTTCTAAAAAGTTTCATTTTCATGTCCTTTCCTGCTATGCTTTTGCAGAGATCTTAACAGGGAATATGCTACAATTCAAGCAACGCAAGTTTGAGGAAAGCCAATGGGAAATTATAGTTCCGGGAACCAGAAAAACACAGGCTGCAGCTGTGGCCAGATTGTTATGTTCATAATCTTTGTTGCCCTGATGTTTGCTGACAATTTTTACAAAAATGTTGAAAAACGGAAAAAACAGGCAACTGCCCAAAGTCGGAGAAACGAAAAACAGGTTGATGCAATAACCAGTCATATTGATGCTTACACTGACGAGGAGCTGCATAAAATTTACCCGGCAGAGATTGCCAGCAATGCAATGGACAATAAAACCGGGCGCTCGTTGATTCATATACTCTGCGAGTTAAACCGTTTTGAGCTTCTCGAAAAATTGCTCAGCGAAGGAGCCATGCCTAATCCACGCGATTTGTCAGGCGGGACTCCTATGCATAGCGCATTGCGCAGCAAAAGCAGTGAAGCCGCGACTGTATTGTTAAAATACAAGGCCAATTTGACCGCTGTTGACAACAGAAATTACTCTGTTTTACATGGGGCGGCGGATTATGGCAATTATGAAGTTGCCAAAGAAGCTCTCAGAGCTGGCGCCGGCATTGAAGACAAAATTTGTGATTTTACTCCTGTGCAATTAGCATGCTTTGGGGGCCATCTGAAGGTTGTCGTTCTTCTTTGTGAAAATGGCGCCGAAACGAAATCTGGAGGCCCCAATGGTTGGACTGCCGGTGATCTGGCCTTCGGTAAATCCCCTGAGATCGTAAAGTATCTGAGCACTCAGGACGCGGCATTTTCTAAGGACTATTTGATCCGTAAATATGAGCTCAGAGACGGCTGGCCGGCTCTTGGCGACAAGGAAATAATGCACCTGCCAGGAGACCACCCGGCTTTTCTCGCGGTAAGCGAGGATTCACCCGATCAACTTGCTGAGCTGGACCGCCAGATGACAGAGCTAGATATAACCAACAAAGCTGGCACACCCTTGCTGATACTGGCGATTGGGAATCACAAATTTGCAGCAGCAAGCTATCTTGTCAGCTATACTCGCAAAATAAACGATGCCGATGCTAACGGCAAAAACGCTCTAATGCACGCGCTAGATGCCGGCAACAAAGACATCTGCCGCCAGCTTATCAAGAAAAACATTAAACTTGACCATCTTGACAGCGGTGGTAATTCAGCGTTGTATTTCGCAATCACCAGATGTGACAACGACCTTGTCGCCGAGCTGATCGAAAAAGGTGCAAACATTTTCGCAGTAAATTATTTTTCGCGCGGGATGATGCATGCCGCCGCCGAAAGCTCGAACGAAGTTATTTTTCCGACCCTGATTGCTAACGGCTGCGACGTGAACCAGGAAGACATCAGAGGCAACACCGCTCTACATCTGGCTGCCAAAGCCAACAACGCCAGGATCATGAAAGCGCTGCTGACCAACGGTGCTGATTTTGCGGTGCGCAACCTAGCAGGAAATCTGGCGGTCGACCTTGCCACCAGCCGAGAAGCCATCGCGCTGCTGCGCAACCGCTTTGAAATCGAAGGAGAAAATCCTGCCAACAAAGAGCTTCCAGCCGAGGTGCGCACGCTAACGACACCAACCCGAGATCTGATCGAGCGGAATGATGCAAGATAGGCATTCTGGGAACCAATTCAGGAAACTGTCCCCGACTACTCCATCTTTAAGATCATTATTGGTATTCTGGTTGATAGCGATTGCCATGCCTTTGCTGGCAATACTCGGACTGATAAGACACAGCGAACAGAATAGAACAGAACAGATAAAAATCGCGAATACCGAGCACATGTTCAGTGAGATGGAAGAACTGCAAAGGCTTTGCAGTGTTGAGGCATATTTTAAGAACTGCGTTCTGACCTCGGAGGTTGTATCCGGTTTGCCATCAAGACACTCTTCGATGGTCGTGCAAAGCTCTTTTTCACCAGATATACTGGAGAATCTACAGCGTTCCTTTGCCGCAATAAAGGGGTTTCGACTGATCACAGTCATTGCCGGCCGCGAAAATTATTCTGACATAAAAATCTTCCATAACAGTCAGCAGTTCGCCGAATACCCGCGTCCAGGGCAAAGAGCAGCCAGAACAATTTTAAGAACCATTGATGAACGTCTAAAAAACGGCGCAGTCGTTAAGATTCCAGAGGTCGAACAGCGTATGTTGCGCAACTTTACCGATTCAGTGTTCGGCAATTATTTTAATCCCCTCGAAATTGATGAAGACTTTGCCAGCGGATTTACCACCCGCATGCAGGGTATAACCCTGCATACTGCCAGGCGAATAGTCTATGATGCCGATAAAAAGGCTGCTTTTGCCTATCTGGCAATATTTACCGAAAACGCAACCGTGTTTTCAGAAGCGGGCAAAGCCGCCCAGGCAGCTCGAAAAAACACCACCGACAACTTTTGTTTTGTGCTCAAAGAAACGAAGGCCTTCCCGTTTATCTACGAAAGCGCTGATTCCAGCCTGCACCTACTGGCTCCTGTTTCATTTGCAAGCCTTAACACCGGTGCCAATGCCGGTGCCAATCTTCTTAACCAGTTGCTTGACCAAGGACTGGCGAAGAAAAAACCGGCACGTTACCCCTATCTGCTTCTTTCATCGCCACCTGCGAGCAGCCAGCTTGGCAAAAGCTACTTTTATGCCAGGTTTGCGATTTTCATTCTGCTATGTGCTTCACTGCTGGCATTAAAACATTTCCAACAGCATGGAATGCTGAAAATAAGCATGCGCGGCCAGATGTTTGTCGCAGTTTTTCTGGCAACCATATTGCCAGCAACAGCTTTTCTGGTTACCGCATACAGATATAATCTGCAACAGAAACTTTTGCGGGAGCGTCAGCTGAAACAGAACATGAAGACACAGCTGAAGCTGTTTGAACTCACGATTAAGTCGAAAGATGAAGCCATGAGCAGACAGGCGCAAAAGCTGGCTGAGCAGCTGCAACATAATATTACGCTTCCTGAAAACGAGTTAAAAAGAATTATTGATACAATGTTGGATTCAACTTTTCCAGGAGTAATGCTATTTAGAAACGATGGCCTGAGCCTTGAAGTGATTGATCCGGACTCTGTTCCACTACGTAACAACAAGGCCAAACTCGACTTTTCACGCGATGTTTTTTTCGCAGCAATGATCAAGTTCTTTGACAAACAGCAGTTGATTAAAAAATCATTTCGAAATAAGCTTGAGACCACCTCAAGCGGGCGAAGACTAAAGGCTCTCGCCAATATGTTTACCAGCGAAGATGTCGAAAATTTTTGCAACTATGAGGGTATTGCACAGACAACAAAAAAAGACACAACCACGTTACGTTTTCACAATTTCAAAATCCTGCCGCCGGGACCGCCTGAAGAAAGGTCAGCAGCCGTTCTTTTCATGGCACAGGATGTCAGAACTGTTGTTGATAAAATTCTTGAAGACTACAGAGACAACTGGTCTTTTTTTAATCATTCCGACAATGAGGGATTGGTTCGGACTATTCTGATCGGAACCTATGATCTGGATGCGACTTCGCTGGACTTTGACAAGGTCTGGCCAGCAAACACTGTCTTGAATCAGCAACAGAAAAGAGTTCTCGCTCAGGTTGCCCAAGGGCGAGCTGAGGTCAGTAATATTATCCAGGAAGACAGCGGCCCAGCGACTGCAATGGTGGCCAGAAAAATCGGTGTTTACCCGCTAATTGCTCTTTCACAGTGCTCTATGTCTACCCTGGCATCAGAAATTAATCAGACCGAAATGCTTCTGCTCTTATATTTTGTTTATCTGCTGGTGATACTTTCGGTTCTTGCCAGTATTCTCGACGAACTGTTTGCAGCGCCAATAAAAAAACTGCTGACTGCGACAAGATTAACCGGAGAAGGGCGTCAGGTCGAACTGGCAAACTGCTTTAACAACGATATTTCACAACTCACCAGCGAGTTCAATATTATGAACAAGCGCCTTAAGGAGCGCGAACGCCTGCAACGCTTTATCTCATCGGAAGCGGTTCAGACCATTTCACAGGAAAGTCGTGATTTAAGTAATATCGGCGCTAAAAAGGCCAGTCGCAGCATAGTGTTCATACATATCAGAGATTTTGGCGCACTTTGCGATAAACTGGATGCAGGCAGCCTGATTAATCTGCTGAACCTGTTTTTTCCCTATATAGAAACTAAAATAAAGCTAAGTGGAGGACAGATCGACAAATACATCGGCGATGCGGTAATGGCAGTATTTGCCGATGAGAATGGTGAAGCCACCTCATCTATCAGAGCATGCAAAGCAGCACTCGCAATTAAGAATGATTTTTCGGCTCTCAGCGCGCAACTTATCGAGCAGGAGTTTCCTCAGATAAGCATTGGAACTGGCATAGCAACCGGAGAAGTCATCTCTGGCCGCATCGGATCATACGCAGGCAGGCTTGATTACACAGTAATAGGTGATCGCGTCAATCTTGCAGCCCGCCTTGAATCAATATCGCATTTCGATTGCAACATGCATATTCTGGTTGATTGCCAAACCATGCTGGCGTCTGAACCAATATTCTGCTTTGCCAATCAGGGTGAATTAAAGGTAAAGGGGAAAACCGCTCCGGTAGAAGTTTATGAACTGCTCGCAGCACGCGGACAACAAGATGAATAACGACTTAATAAAACTACATATTAAGCAGAGCAGCTTTTTACGGCTGGCTCCAGTTATCCTGTGGACAATGGTAATTCTTGTTCCCATGCTGATTGGCAGCCGACTTTACTTTGATTCGTTGCGAAAACGGCAACAACAGATAGCGAATTCCGCCAGGCAGAACTTAATGACGAAAGCACAAGAATTCATGGCACAGCTGAATCCTCTAAGGATCATCAACAGTAGAATCGATAAAGAAAACATCGAAAAAATTCACAATTCTTACAGTCAGAAATCAAATCCAGAAAGATTTGAAAGTCTGGAAATTGTAAGAGCTTTACCCGACTTTAATAAAAACGTTAAGCGCGAGCTTATCAGGTTCAACAAGTATTTCCAAAAACGTTTTGAGTTTAAACCAGAATTTTTAATGGCAATCAATGCAGATTCAGAAAAATGCGACCTGATACTTTCGCAGCGACTGGCAACAAACAATAAAAAACTGGCATTGCTCAGGCAGGAACTGGCAAGCATGTCTCCTCTTTTGAATCAAAGATCCTTCTATCAAGAAGATGAACCACGTGAAATAAGACATTTTGATACATTTCCAATTTTCAATGAAACTCTAGGCTTGTCTCATAACTACAACACCAGATTCTGGAGGTTTGAAGGACGATTTTCAGGGATTATCAACCAGAATATTTATCTGATTACAATGAGATATCCAGGGAAAAATGGGCAATGCAATTTTCTGTTGACCGGCATAGCCATTGACAATATTTCACCAGTTTCAATTCTTCGCGACATAAGTCGGTCACTGTCAAATGATCAGATAACTATCAAAGCGGGCTACTCGCCTTCACAATTATATCCATTTTTTATCGAAGAATTGGGGCAGGTTTCACTGCTCACCAATATGCCTGCTGCTTTTACACATTTATTCTCTAGAACAATGTCTGGCACAGACAAAAAGGCGCTGGTGATAAGACTTCATACCAATATTGAAAACCTGCGTTCCAACACAGAAAAATATGTCAGTCAAATTAGTCTTTTTCTTCTTATCGTAGCTTTTGCAACGTTTCTGCTGGCGGCAGGCATCTCATTCGGGCGCATAAATATTCGCGTCAAAATGACAAAGGTTATTGCGTTCAGCTTTATTACCTGCCTGCTATTTCCTCTTACGGCCATGTTGTGGCTAGGTATCATGCAGACTCAAACAAGCAATGATGCCGCCATTCAGCAGAGTATGCAAACAGTTTCCCGCAAATTAAAAGAATATGAACAGAGCTTTCTTCTGGTGAGTTATCGACGCCAACTCCTGTTCAAATCACTTATGCAGCTATTCGAAAAAAGTCCGGTAAACGACTGGAGCAAAATCGCGAGACATTTTTTCTCGCGGCAGCATAGTGCTCTTTTTGGCCGGCATTTTTTTAATTTCTATCTCTACGACAGCCACGATCACGAATATTTTCGTGGCCAGGGCCCGGATGAAAATCCAATGCGCGGCGAAATTTGCCGGCTGTTTGTTGGGCCGGCCAGAAAAATCATGACACTAATAGGCGCATTTGATGGATTAAGCGAGACCGAGCGCACCAGAATAGCGCAGATCGGCGACTTTGCGTCTGGACTCATGGATCAGATGATGCGCCCGCAGTTAATTAGTCAGATGCTTAAAACACCAGGCGAACTTTTTCTTTCAGACTTCATGGCAAGACGTGATCTGTTCTGCTCCTATCTTATCCGTCAGAGCAATAAAATTGCGGGGTTGCTGTTTTTTCTGACTGACAACAGGATACTGATGAGCGTTATCTCAGACCTGCTTGGGGCCAACTGTATCCCAACCAGGTTTATTGTCGACAGATATCAGGTTGATCTTGCCTTCTACCCCATCAGTGATTTCGATCGCAGTCTGAACGGGCGCGTAATGCCCAGGTCGGCGGACAAGCCTCAGGTTGCTGATCAGTATCAGGATACTGCAAATGCAGTTTACAGCAACTCCGATTTTAATCAGATTAACAATCTTCACCAGACCACCCCACATCTACTGATAACCGACTCGATTTTCAACAACAGTGTCTTTGCCTTTGCCTATGCCACACCAATTGCTGGCAGCGGTCAGCAGACAGTTGCGTTGATCGTTTTACTGATCTTCATAGCAGTTCTCAGCTGTTTTTTTCTGGCCGGAGGAGTTGCCAGACTGCTTTTATTGCAGTTACCACCTTTTCTGACGGCAATGCATGAAATTGAAAACGACAGATATGACTGGCAACTGGCTATTCATGGTGGAAACGAGTTTGACGAGCTTGCCGATTCAATAAACACAATGCGCATCAGTCTTTTTGAGCGGAAAAAAATGATGCAGCTGGTATCTGCCAACGCAATTGAGGCGGCGCAATCTGACTTTCATGGTCAGTTAACATCCCAGCGCCGGGAAGCAGCCATATTGTTTTGTGATATCAGAGGTTTCACAACTATAAGCGAAACCAGATCGGCAGAAGAAGTGGTTGAGATGCTCAACGCCTATTTTTCTCAAATGTGCCCGATTATTGAGCAGCATGGCGGCTTCATCGACAAACTCATCGGCGACGCAATTCAAGCAGTATTTTACGGTGGCGGCGAAATATCGGTAAATGCCGCCGGACAAGCCGCATTACAAATGCGTGAGGCACTTACCGTCTTCAACCGTGAACGCGCTTTAAATGGGCATTTTACCATAGACAATGGTATAGGCATTGCGTTTGGGCTGGTAATAACTGGTCTGGTTGGCTCCCAATCGGGAAAGCTTGATGCCGCAATACTTGGAAATGTTTTAAATAGCGCTCAACAACTTGAGACACAAAGTAAGTTCGCCAAAAACACAAAGATTCTGTTAGACTTCGAGGCATATAGCAAGATTCGCAGCATTGCCGAAGCAGAGCTAATACCCGAATGTGTAGCACAGGCTGCAAATTCAGAGAACACTGGAATTTATGAACTGCTGAAAATAAATGAAACAACAGACTGACAAAACCCCGGAACTAAAGACGATAAAACCCGATCGACCGGTCATTTTGCATCTTTTTCTGTTCTGGCTTATTGTCTTTGTTTTGCCGGTTCTAAGCAGTAAATTGCTTATAAATGCCTATATTGCCGAGCAGAAAAACGAAACGGAATTTCTTAATCGCAGTGAACTCAGGCGTGAGATGGAACTGTTCATGGCAGATCTCGATCTGGCAAACAGACTAAAACAGGACATCGGATTAGTCGAACGACTTTTGCCCCATGAACTCGAAAAAGCAAAAGAGGCATCGGCAGCAGAACTCTGCGCTTACATAAAACTGCTGCTCAAAAAAAACTCGCTGTATCAACCAGCTTTGATCGCAGTTTACGATCCGGTAAAACGCGAAACAGAAGTTATTCGATCAAATACCAGCATTGTCAGTACCGGCAACAAATCCATGGAGATAATGCTTTCATGCCTGTTAGAAAGTAAAACTAAAACAGTCAGTAGCAGTAAAAGCCGACTATATCAGCAGATCTGCCGATCAATTTTTGGCGATTTCCTGAGACCAGCAGATCAACCTGGCACTATTGAAAGTGGATTTATAACCAAAGATAAGGGTGAGCGCCTGTTTATCTACTACAATTATCTGCAGGAAATTGGATATGGCGAACAAAAACCCATTATGATGCTGTTTTTTGAAGAATCTTCGACCGGTTTGCGCCAACTTGTTAAACAGGCTTGCCGGCAAACTGTAAACCCATCAATTACCCGCAGTTCCGGGTTGCTGCGCGCCATCGCCAACCGGGATTTTTTTTACGACAGGCAGAACAGACTGCACTACGCTGCCCCACTGGCACCAGAACTGTTACGAATAGGCTCGCACAAGGGTAGAGACTGGTATACAATATCTATCGAAGCTGGGGTTGCGCAAAAAATACCGGCAAGAGTTCCATTTGCGATAGTAAGTCGCAGCAACTTTGAAGAAAAAAATAATCAGCCATCGATAACACTGCTTAACCTGGCATTACTCGGGCTTATATTTATTGGAACTGCGCTGGTAAAAGAGATAATCAGCAATCGTTCTTCGCAAAGTTCGATTAACCGGAAATTGACCCTGAGCATACTTTTGTCCACAATCCTGCCGTTCGCAGCTCTGCTCATTACTGCGCATAAATTCACCGAACAGTATAATCTGACGCTGATTCATAACCGTCTGCGAAATATGAGCAATGACCTGTTCACGCTCGAAGCCAATATCAACAACAACGATCTGCAACAGAAAACAAAATTAAACGCTTTTGTCGAACAGATTCGAGCGAATGTAAACGAATCAGACATATCGTTAAAGAAGCTGTTAGACAGCACATATAACAAGCTGGCTGTCGGATACATTTTTTTTCGCAGCGATGGCCTTCTGTTGGAGAAATTGCCTGCAGACAAAGGGACGAGTGGAGAAGACCGCAGCAAACTCATGCTGCTGAGAGAAGTCACACTGGCACAGTTCTATGATGTTTTTTCACAGGCCGAAGTACTGCAGTCAGATTTTCACTCAAATGCCGCAAAAATACCTGGATTCAAAAACTGGCGGGCGATAAGCGGGCATCTGATAGCAAGTGACCGCGATAATTTTTGCCTGCGAGATGGAGACTATTTTCCGATAAAAATCACTGATCGCCCATATGTAAGCTTATCGACGCATAATCTTTTTTGCGAAAAAGGAAGCAACAGTCCCTGGGGTTTCTTGATGCTGTTTACAGATAACAGCAAATTTGCCGAAAATTATCTTGCAGATATGCCGGGCAGCAGCTTTGCGAGTTACGAAGATGATACCATTACCCACAGCGCAATATTTCGCGTTCAGGATAATGCCAGTTACCATTTCGACACCAGACAATCCTGGCCAGTAAACGCCAGCAAAGACAAGCTTATGCTGCAGGCTGTTGGCAGGTTGAATTCTAATAATAGAGAAACTGCCTGGTATAACTTTGATAAAGATAGAATAGCTAGTTTGATTGCCGCGCGAACAGTTACAGACCTGCCATTTGTTCTTGTCAGTCGAACAGACCTGACAGACACAGCGATGTCAGGCACGCTTTTACCGGTTCTGGTTCTTATTGCAGTTTTCTATCTGCTGGCACTTATCAAATTGCTGGGAACGGTTCTTTCCGACACATTTGTCCGACCAGTCAACATGATGATGCAGGGTCTCGAATCACTCGACAACTATCAGTATCCCGTGATTGTTGATGGCACAAGCAATGAACTTGGCAATCTGATCGGCCATTTTAACAACATGGTTGAGGGCATGCGACAACGCAAAATGCTCGAAAGATTTATTTCTGAAGAGGTTTCTGAAACAATAGCCAGCACCGACAGCCACAGTCTTGATGGACGCCTGGTCTACCGCGCCATCATGTTCATTCACATACGCAAATTTGAAGATATCTGCGAAAACTTTGAGCCTGAAGCGGTTATTTCTCTACTAAACCTTTATTTCAGCACTCTTGAGCCAGTCGTAGTTGCACGAGGTGGTCAGATAGACAAATATATTGCAGATGCAATAATGATAAGCTTTGCCAGCGAACGCACGAATTCACAGCCAGAAACTGCAGCCGCTACAACAGCAGAAGCATGCATGAAAAAACTCCCAAAACTCAACGAAAAACTTCTGCAGGCCGGACTTCCAACGATTAAAACGGGCATCGGCATAGCAGCCGGACAGGTTATTTCAGGTCAGATTGGTGCATATAGAGGCCGAAAAGACTTTACTCTCATTGGCGACGCAGTAAATCTGGCTGCACGACTTGAGGCTCTCTCGCATTTTGACGACATGCCCCATATACTGGTATCCCAGCAGATAAAGCAGAATGCGTCAGAAGTCTTTGCATTTCGATTTCACAATAGTGTCAAGGTAAAGGGAAAAAATGAATCGGTAGAAGTCTTTGAATTGCCGGAATCAACCAATGAATAAACAGATTATAACCTCAGAAACAAGCTGGTTGGTAAGACTCGCTCCCATATTGTTGTGGGTTCTGGTAATTCTGCTGCCGGTAATAACTACAAAAGTCATTTTCACATCGGCGTTGGCCATGGAAAAACAGCTTTACCGCTCAAGAATGCGGCAAAAGCTACAGGTTGAGCTGCAGAAATACGAAACAGCACTCAAGCCTGAGCCGTTTTTCCACAATGATACGAAAATGAGAAAATATGAGCAAATCCTGCAAGGGTGGCTCAATAATGAAAATGTCGAAGCGCGATATCGCAATTGCGAAATTTCTTCACAACTTCCTGATTTTTCTGAACAGCAGGACGAAATTCTAAAAAAACTTGATCGCCTGTCGCAAAAGCAGGTTGGCACGAAACCCGCACTGCTTTACATTATCGCAGAAAATCAAAAAGACTGCTTCTGGCGGCTGAAACCGCCTTTATCTCTTCCTGTCAGCGATGACGAGTTTCGTGGCGCTCTGTCAAATGCCTGGCAGATAATAGATAAACGCCGCCGGTTCGGTCTTAAACAAATTCCAGCTGAATTAAGTAATTTTGCCCATACACCGTTATTGAATAAAACTGCCGGCTCTTTTATACCGTTTAACATGCCTTTCGCCAGTATGGATGAGCTCTTTTCTTACCTGATCAACGATGCGCTTTACTATACGATTCTGGTCGTGCCGGACTTTGTTACCAACAATGGTAACAGATATATTCTGACAGCATTCTGTAAATCAGATCTGTCACCACATTTTATGCTGAAAAGATCTACTGAGTCATTTTCGAACTCGGCATTCACTCATAAATTTGGCTTAACCAGCAGAAAAATTCTGCCAGTATATGAAGAAAATGAGAGTTATATGGCCCTGACAGGCGAAACTCCAAAATCGCTCACCCAACTGAGTAAATTTTTGCGACCAAAAGATCAGCAACCGGCAATACGTGTAAGTTGCAATAGAGAATCAACTGACAGCATTTTTAAAAAGAAGATTGTCAATTTTGCTCTCTCTCTCATAGTTATTACGTCAGCAATGCTGCTGACAGCTATTCAACTGGGTCGAGTCACAGCATCAGCGAGTCTGCACAGACTGGTAATGGCAGGTTTTTTAACTGGTATGATCCTACCTCTTTCAGCTTCAATATGGCTGGGAATCTGCCATATGAATTCTAAGCAACAGCTTGAGGCTGAACAGATGCTTGATTTTATGCAGCAACAGATAGCCTTGTTCGAACAAAAAATTCTGCTGCAGAAATTCAGAACAGTCCTGTTTAACAATATCTTCACCAGATGGACCGGCTCTCTTCCAATTGAACAGTTGCGCAATTTCAACCAGATAACCGGATATAGCGATAATTTAAGCAATATCCCGCGCAAAAGAGATTTTTCCAATGCATTAGAGCGGCATCTGCCAAACTATTTTTTTATTCATCCCGACATAGACAAAGATATTATAGGCATGCCTAAAGTTGGCAATCACGCAAGAGAAACCATGATGCCGGTATTCTTAAGCCCCACGCGTGATGTTCTTTTTAAACTTGGTGCATTTAATCACATTGCTTCAGATAAGAGACAACAGCTACAGCAAAGATCAGAGCTTACAATGGGACTTATCGACGAGGCTGTAGACATGAAATTACTTTCAAGACTCTATGCCGAAGAGGGTATACCGCTGTTCAACACTATGACAACAGGCCGAGAAGATATCGGCTGCTACTTCTGGAAAAATAAACTGCGCAGCAAAATTGGAGTCATGTTTCTACAGAGTAAACGCGGCGTCTGGAACAAAGACATAGTCGATCTTATAAAAGATAAGAAAATCAAGAGCCTGTTTAACAGGAATGGCTACGAAATGACTATTCGCCTGTATTTTACTAATGCCCATCGCTATCGCATACTGGATCCTGAAATGTATGATCTGCCGACCAGCTACGGCCCAAACACAGCCAAACTGTGGGAAACAGCCCAAGCCATGCTGTCTGTCTCCCAGGCTTCCAGAATAAACAATCTTGACAGTGCACAGCCGCAACTGTTGGCAGGGCAGACGATAGTTGACGGCCAGGCTTACCTGCTGGCTCACGCAGTACCCATACCGACTGGAATATTTACTAACCAGCAGGTCATTTTCACTTTACTTTCTCTACTTGCATTTATAATCAGTTACGTCCTGGCACGCGGAGTGACCTGGCTGCTGATGCGGTCGATTCCAGTCTTTCAGAAATCTATTCTGGAAATGACTCAGCAAAATTACCTCTGGCAAATTAAACTTCAGAGCGGCGACGAATTCGACAAGCTGGCTCTGACCTTTAACAAGCTCACTCGCCAGCTTCACGAAAGAGAGCAGATATCTCAGCTGGTATCACGCAACGTCCTCGACGCAATTAATTCTGGTGACGACCAGATGCTTAAACCAGGCGGCAGTAGAGTTACCGCTTCGATTCTTTTTTCCGACATTCGCAGCTTTACGACTCTAACCGAGAAACATCCGCCCGAAAAAATTGTTGCCATGCTTAACGACTACTTTTCGCTGATGGCCGAAAAAATCGAAGAGCACGGCGGCATAATCGACAAGCTGATTGGCGATGCCATTCAGGCAGTATTCTATCATCACGAATGCGAAAACTGCGCAGAAAGTGCGGTAAAAGCCGGGTTAGCCATGCGCGAAGCACTTGCCGAATTCAATCAGCAACGCCAGCAGAATGGATTTTTTACTATTGACAACGGCGTGGGCATCGCCACTGGCAGCGTTATCTGCGGCCGCGTCGGATCCGAGCATGGCAAACTTGACGCCACTGTTATTGGGAAACTGGTCGGTCAGTCTTCTCATCTCGAAAGTCTCAGCAAGTTCGGCTGCAGCAGCAAAGTCTTTATCGACAAACCTACAGCAGAAAAGCTGAGTGAGAAAATAAAGTTTGAGAACCGCAAGATTAACGACACAATTTTGGTCATCGAAGTTAAAAGCTGAACAGCGCCCAAACGCAACGATATCTGCACGCAGCAGTTAGCAGTTAATAGTTTATAAAACTGACAAAAAGTTATATGATTTAATCTGTCATGGCGATGATAATTGCGCTTCTCTGGCAGGATCCAGACTGTCTGTGGAGAACCCAGGACTGACATGGCAACAGATTAAGATGTAAGCAAACGGGAGCGGAGCTGGCAATATGCTGAAAGTAATCAAGCCGGAAAAACCAGCGCCTTTTCGCCTTTTCATCTTCTGGCTAATAGTTTTTGTCGTACCGATCATCAGCAGCAAGCTTCTTATCAATGCCTATGTTTCCGAAAAAGCCAGAGAAAATGACCTGCAGAACCGTGAAACGCTAAGACGCGAAATGGATCTCTTCATTGCCGATCTTGACCTGGCAAATATGATCGAAACAAACATCAATCAGGTTGAACAACGTCTGCAATACGAAATATCCAACAGTCTGACGCGGCAAAACCCAGCAGAAGTCTGTCTTCTGGCTGATCGGTTGTTTAAAGAAACCACTATCTACCAGCCTGTTCTTATCGCAGTTTACAGCTCGCAAAGCAAAAAAGCTGAGGTGCTTCGTCTGGATCCCGGCTATATAAATCCAGGACGCAAATCGGTTGAGATCATTTTGTCATATCTTAAAAACTCGGCTGAAGGCAAAGCCAGCGAAGCACAAACTCGACTTTATCAGCAAATCTGCGGATCGACGTTTGGCGACCTGTTACAACCAGCTGAACAGGCAGGTATTCTTACTAGCGGCTTCCTGGCAAAAGGCCGCGGCGACCACCTGTTTATCTACTACAATCATTTAAAATCCGGCAAAGACAAAGCGAGAAACCTGGTTTTTATGCTCATGTTTGCTGAAGCAAAAACTGATTTTCGGCGGCAACTCGGCTGGGCGCGACAAAACAACGAAAACCCGTCATTAAAGCGCGGCTATGCACTATTACGAACACTTGCTGATCGTGATTACGTTTTAGACGAACAAAAACGCCTGCACTACATTGCTCCCATACCGCCAACCGTATTGCGAACAGGCTCGCACGCCGGCAAAGACTGGTATACAAAAGCAATCCGCTCCGGACTTGCACGCAGGAAACCATCGCGATTGCCTTACGCGGTAGTTTCACTCAAAATAGACAGACAAAGCACTGAAACGTTTTCTACTCTGGATCTAGTTAATCTGGCACTTTTGGCGGCCTTCTTTATCGGAACTGCTCTAATGCGACGGATAATCACCGAACGCTTTACCAAAGCCCCGATAAACCGAAAATTTGCCGTCAGTATCTTTCTGGCAACCACTCTGCCTTTTACAGGACTCATTATCAGCGCACACAAATTCATCGGGCACTTCAATCAAACTCTTGTACAGAATCGTCTGCGCAGCATGAGTAACGAGCTATACACGATTGAATCAAATATTCAGAACTATGAGTTCAGACGTCAGAAGCAGACAACAGCTTTTGTCGACAAAATCAATGAGAATGTGCATAAGCCAGCCATAAACATTAGAGAAATGCTCGATTCACATTTTGGCGATCTATATGCTGGCTACGTCATGCTTCGCAACGATGCAACACTTATCGAAAAACTGCCGGAAATGACCGAAATAGATAGCAATGATCGAAAAAAACTGCAGCTGATGAGAGATCTCATTCTGGCGCAAACCCACAATGTTTTCTTACATGCAGGAACTTTAACCGCAGATTTTGAGAAAAATGCTGCCAGAATTCCTGACTTTAGACGTTGGCACGCATACAGCAGCCATTACGAACCAATAGATCGCAATTCTTTCTGCATGCAGGATGGTAATTATTACCCGACAAAAATTTCTGACCGCCAATATATTCGTTTTTCAACTCACAACCTCTTTCCGAAGGATGGAGACGGCAAATACTGGGCGTGCCTGATGTTGCTGACAGATAGCAAAGAAACCACCGAAAAGTATCTCGACACGATGCCTGGACAACTGTTCATCAG
Source organism: Candidatus Rifleibacteriota bacterium (assembly GCA_018818125.1). Taxonomy (GTDB): domain Bacteria; phylum Muiribacteriota; class Ozemobacteria; order Ozemobacterales; family Ozemobacteraceae; genus Rifleibacterium. The sequence goes on along the minus strand of JAHISQ010000157.1, from coordinate 6,457 downwards.
CCTTAATCAGGACTCTATAACTCATACTGCCATTTATAGATACCAGGATAACGCGAGAAAGCATATCGACCGGGAAAAGGCCTGGCCTCATAGCGCGATTCGTGATAAGCAAATGCTACATACTGCAGATAGTTTAGGCTCAGGCAAGAGCGAAGCCTCCTGGTTCTCCACCGATAAAACTGGTATTATCGACCTTTTTTGCGCAAGAGCGGTTTCTGACATGCCCTTTGTCATTACATCACGGGCAGAACTTTACACCCCGGCACTGCTCAGCAATTTTCTGCCTGTCATGCTGCTTATCGCAGTAATCTATCTGCTGCTATTGATCAAATTATTAAGTTCTGCATTAACCGAAGCCTTTCTCAGGCCGGTCAATATGATGCTGCAAGGCCTGGAAGCTCTAGATAGCGGAAGTTATCCAACAATCGCCGACAGCTCAACTAATGAGCTTGGTTACCTGATCAATGATTTTAACGGCATGGTGGAAGGTATGCGACAGAGAAAAATTCTTGAAAGATTTATATCTGAAGAGGTGTCACAGAGCATAGCTCGCCAGGGATCTGATCAACAAGTCCCACAAGGACAACTGGTCTACCGCACAGTCATGTTCATTCATATACGTAAATTCGATGAAATCTGCGAAAAGATTGAGCCAGAATCAGTTATTAAACTGCTCAACATTTATTTCAGCTCACTTGAATCAGTCATAATCGAGCACGGAGGACAAATAGACAAATATATCGGTGATGCCATAATGGTAAGTTTTGCCAATGAGCGCACAAACGGACAACCAGAAATAGCCGCATCTAAAACGGCCCTATCCTGTAAAAACTTGCTGCCAGTGCTTAACAAAAAACTTCAGACATCGGGATTGCCCTTGATTATAATCGGAACAGGAATTGCGGCAGGGCAGGTCATCCTTGGGCAAATTGGCGCACAGGACGGTCGAAAAGACTTTACGCTGATAGGAGATGCTGTAAATTTGGCCGCCAGACTCGAATCAGCCTCTCATTACGATGCAATTCCACAAATTCTGGTCAGCAGAGCGATCGAAAAAAAAGCCTCAAGGGTTCTTCAATTCAAGTCTCACGGGCAGATAAATATCAAGGGCAAACAAAGTGCCATCGAAGTCTTCGAACTTGAGACTACCAAATTATGATCAAGAAAACTATTAAATCGCAGGCCAGTCAATTACAGAAATTTGCTCCGATCATTCTGTGGATTATGCTGATTTTGTTGCCGGCAATGGCAGCAAAAATGATATTCAACGCAGCTCTGAGTATTGAACAACACCTGTATTACTCACGAATGCAGCAAAAATTACGAGTCGAACTTCAGAAGTATGACAACGCGCTAAGTCCACTGCAGTTTCTTGTCAGTGAATTTGCTGTTCGATCAGGCGATGATATCTTGCGCAGCTGGCTCGAAGGAAATGATATCCAAAAAAGTTACCGCACCCACAAGATTTTTGGGCAATTACCGAATTTTTCTGAGTCTCAATCTGAAGTAATCGAAAAATTCAATCGGCTTGCCTTGAAAGAAATCGGCATGTTGCCAAAAGCATTTTTTGTTCTTTCTGAGCAGAAAAATGATTGTTTCTGGCAATTGAAACACCCATTTAAGCAGCCTGAAAAAGCCGATGAATTTCGCAGCTCACTCGCAAAAGTATGGCAGGTTTTAAGGCAACGGAATGTCTATGGCATAAATCAGGTTCCAGCAGATCTGGACAAATACAAATCTGTTCCTGAGCTTAATCAGACAGTTGGAGCTCTTGAGCCAATTAAAAATTACTATGGCAGTTTTTTTGAGCGCTTTTCCATTCTGGAAAACGCTGTAAATTACTTCATTACACTGCCAGTGCCAGATTTTGTCACCGGAAAGGGCGACAAATACATATTGGCAGGCTTCAGCAGATCGAATTTTTCGCCGCAATTCATGCTGAAAAAAAAGACCGCTGATTACTCAAATTCAGTTTTTACGCATAAATTCGGGGTTACTGGCGAAAAAAATCTACCAGCATTTGCAGAATATGATGAGCAGATGATGCTGGTCGGTCAGACTCCTGCGTTTTTTTCAAAAGTTGCTGATAAAATTGTGGTAGCCAACGACAAACAGTTGGCAATCAGTGTCAGTTGCCAACTAGTTTCACATGAAGCCCGTTTAAAAAAACAGATTGTCGATGCTATCCTGGCTATTGCAACAGTCGTTTCAGGTATACTGCTGTTGGCTGTCTATCTAAGAAAAATAGACTCAATCACCAGTCTTTATCTGCTGGTCAAGTTGGGATTTTTGACCGGAATACTTCTGCCACTCTCTGCGTCAATCTGGCTTGGAATTTGCCACCTCAATTCAAAAAAGCAGCTTGAAACCGAACAGATGCTCGATTTTATGCAGCATAAACTTGGCACTTTTGAAAAAAAGATCGAGCTGCAGAAATACCGCAGCGTTCTGTTCAATAACCTTTTTGCTGAATGGGCGGGCTCTTTGCCAACAGACGAACTAAAGCATATAAATGAGCTCACCGGTTATGCTTCCCATAAGCCGGACAACTGGGAGTCCTTGAAGGTCAAAGAAAATTTGTCAAAGCGCTTCTATAGTTATTTTTTAGTGCATCCAGCTATCAACGAAGATGTGATTGGCCTTGTCAGTGGGCAATGTCAGAATACAGCTTCCCTGCAACCGATTTTTATCAGTCCCGCCCGTGACATTCTGTTTCAGCTCGGTGCTTACAACTATCTATCCGGCGAAAATACCCGTCAGACTATACTAAAATCACAAATAACAATGGGACTGATCGATGTCGCAATCGACAGGAAAATGCTGTCAAAATTATTCGCTGAAGAGCGCACGCCAGTCACGAACAGTATGACACCTGGGCTTGAGTTCATAAGCTGTTGTTTCTGGAAAAACCAGCAGAGCTCCAAAACAGGAGCAATTTTCATGCAATCGGATCGAAACGCCTGGAAGTCTGAAGTATTGGACATGATCAAAGATCAGAAAATTCGGACTCTGTTTTATCAAAGTGGCTATGAACTGTCACTGCGCCTCTATTTCCCGAAAGCGACAAGTCAACGCACTCTCGAACCCAGCACATACGACTTGCCGACCCGTTACGCTCCAGGTATGACAAATCTCTGGGAAACAGCTCAGGCAATGTTTTCTGTTTCGCAGACCTCACGTATTAACAACATAGACTCTGGGCAACCGCACTTGCTGGCAGGGCAAGCTGCTGATAATGGGGAAATATATCTAATGGCACACGCAGTGCCGATCCCCGGCAAGTTTATACTAAGCAGTGAAATGGTATTTTTAATGCTTTCAATTCTGGCACTGGTGAGCAGCTACTGTCTTGCCAGCGGAGTCGCTTGGCTTCTTTTGCGTTCGATACCTGCTTTTCAGGACTCGATGCAGGAAATGGCGAAACAAAATTATCTGTGGCAGATTGAGCTTAACAGCGGCGACGAATTCGATAAGCTGGCTCTGACTTTTAACAAGCTCACTCGCCAGCTTCATGAAAGAGAGCAGATCTCTCAGCTGGTATCGCGCAACGTACTTGACGCAATAAACTCTGGTGACGACCAGATGCTCAAGCCTGGCGGCAGCAGAGTTACCGCTTCGATTCTCTTTGCCGACATCCGCAGTTTCACGACTTTAACCGAAAAACATCCACCAGCAACGATTGTTTCAATGCTTAACGACTACTTTTCGCTGATGGCCGAAAAAATCGAAAAGCACGGCGGCATAATCGACAAGCTGATTGGCGATGCCATTCAGGCAGTATTCTATCATCACGAATGTGAAAACTGCGCAGAAAGTGCTGTAAAAGCCGGGTTAGCCATGCGCGAAGCGCTTGCCGGATTTAATCAGCAACGCCAGCAAAATGGACTTTTCGCTGTAGATAATGGTGTAGGTATCACCACGGGCAGCGTTATTTGCGGGCGTGTCGGGTCAGAACATGGCAAACTCGACGCCACTGTTGTTGGCAGTCTCGTCAGTCAGGCTGCACATCTTGAAGGATTGAGCAAGTTCGGCAGCAGCAGTAAAGTCTTTATCGATCAGGCAACGGCAAAAAAGCTGGATAAAACTATAAAACTCAAAGATCGCAAAATTGACGACGCAATTTCGGTTATCGAGGTTATCAGCTGACCAGCGTCTGACCAGACGCTATTTGCTCTGAACCCTGAATACGCCATCCCAGTCGGCACCGGGCGGGTTCGTGTGCAGCTCTCGACATCGGCTCATATACATTTCGGCAGCCGGATCCTCACCCAGAATTTCGAGCAGCGCCTGAAATTGCTCATAAGAAGTGCGCCAGTCGCGATTAAGATAGCTCTCTAAAGCTTCGACCGACATTCTCGATATTTTCTGCCAGCGTTCGGCATCAGGGGAAACTGCCATGCCAAGGAGCTGATAGACCTTAACACTGCCCTGACGCCCCTTAACCACAACCAGATCCAACGGTCTGAAAATAAAATCCGCACCTGCCGCGTTTGCAGTTGTCTCGCTCACGATTATTTCGGTTTCATACAGCTTATTCAGGCCTTCTAGACGGCTGGCAATGTTAACACTGTCACCAATAGCAGTATAATTGAAGCGATCAGAAGAACCAAAATTACCAACGAGAGAAACCCCGGTGTTTATGCCTATTCTGGTGGCAAATATCTCACGTCCCTGTTGCCGCCATTTCTCGTTCAGCTCGTGGATCGCGGTAATTATATCTATCGCAGCACGGCAGGCGTGCTGAGCCTGCTTGGAATTGGCGAGCGAAACACCCCAGAAAGCCATTACCGAATCGCCGATGTATTTGTCGATAGTGCCGTCATACTTGTGTATAATGGCTGCAATGCTGTCAAAATACTGCGAAAGCTGTTCCATCAGGATAGAAGGAGTAACTCGCTCGGTAATCGAAGAAAAATTGCTGATATCAGTAAACATAAGCGTTATCTCTTCAGCGTGCGCTTCCAGTCGCGCTTCATCATGCCGATTAACCAGTCCCTGAACGATTTCTGAAGGCACATATTTCTTAAACGCACCCAACGCCTTTTTCATCGAGTTCATTGCCTCGCTCATAGCATGAATCTCAGTAATAGGCGATTTAATCGAAATCTCACCCGAAAAATCAAGCTTCTGAATTCTTTCGACCTCGTGAGTGAGGCTCTTAATCGGGTCAGTCAGCTCACGAGCCAATGTAGAAGTTAAAAAGCCACCAATAATCATCAGCCAGAACGAAAACAGCAGGGTCGTTTCATGGATTCTCGCAATTGGCCCGATAAAATCTTCTTCGGGCACAATTATGCCCAGCGTCCAGTCACGTCCAAAACTGTCGGGAAACGGTCGAAAAGAAGCAATATAGCTGGCGCCATGGTGTTCGTAGGTGAATCTGAGTTGCTTTTCGGCAATAAACTTTTCAAGCGCTGATTTGATCCAGCCAGTCTTTACGCTCTGCTTCATCGGCGATCTCGGCGACCTGACATTATCAAATTCAATTCCAGACTTCTCGGGATATGCCAGCACGTTTCCTTCACTGTCGGCTATGAATGCGATGCCTGAATCGCCGATCTTAAGACTTTTCAGGAACTCAGCCAGCTCGCCAAGTCGAAAATCGATGCCAACTGCGCCAGCAAAGGTTCCATCTGCTTCATATACCGGATGTGCACAGGTAATGCCTGGCACCTGATCAGTAAACAAACGATATTCGCGACTCCAAACCGCGCGACCTTCGGCTTTTGCCAGCACATACCAGGGCCGCTCGCGCGGATCATAATTAAGAATTGAACTGGTGCGGGTTGCAACTATCTGCCAATCGTGGCCACGATCTATCTCAATCACGCCAGCCGGTTCGCTGGTGCGCGACACAATGCGGGTCGAATATGTGTCATCATCAAGTCTGCGCGCCATTACAAAGTTACCGCCCTCATCACCCATGTATACCGCTGAAAACTGCGGATAAAGATCAAGAGCCTCAAGACTGATGGTCTCAATCAGATCGGGCGAGTTAATGAACGAATCACCGCGCTCGATCATGCGGCGCAGCAGGTGCCCGGTTTTACGCGCCGGGTCGAGGTGATTGCTGGTCTGGCGGATAATAGTTTCTGATATCTGGTAAAGCAGCTCATCAGAAGACTTAAGCATTATCTCCGAGTTGCTGCGATAGCCGTAAATGACGATTCCAGCCACTATCAGCGAAAACAGTGCCAGAAACGAAAAAAACACGACTACCTGCAGACGATAAGTTCTGTGAAAGTCTTTCTTCATCAACTCGCTCACCGGGATTTTCGAGATTCTAACACTTTTCGCCATATACTGCAGCAATATCAACACCCTGCACTAAATAGTTTATAAATCTGGAAAAAAGTTATATGATTTAGTCCGTTAACGGCCAAGATAATTGCGTTTTATTGGCAATATCTATACTGCATATCAGTAGCTATAATGGGCAAAGGCCATAAGAGCCACC
>JAHISQ010000195.1 GCA_018818125.1 Candidatus Rifleibacteriota bacterium | reverse complement strand
CAAAAAACTCCAACTCGGCATGTAATAGCTCATCCAGCCATATACTACGCTAGAAACCCGCTTCTCTACGCCCTAACAGAACCGCCCCCACCATCACCAAACAAAATCCCCCCGCTAAACCCCAATTACAGGGGATAATATAACTGTAACTGGCGATTAAATCGGCAGTTACACAAAAAACATTTGTAAAACACCCTTTTCACCGCCTAATTCACCCATAATATGACGAATTAGCAACCACAAAATGGCATAATTCACCGAATTAGGCTATATTACTAAACATGCCAAATTCAGAGATAACAAAAGCTAACACCATAGAAACCTTCATGAAAGCTAATTCCAGCTTACGTGTGGGCAAAGATGCCGTCGCCGATTTCCTCTCCCGGCTCAACACCCTGTCTGAAGCAATCGTCAAAGCCGCCGAGACCAACGCTATAAATCAGAACCGCAAAACCATAATGGCCGACGACATCAAAGAAGCCATGACCACCGTTACCGGCTCCACTTCCGACCTGCCTTTTCTCTTCAAACAAATCGAAACCTTGAGCGCCAAAGATACTGCCGATCTTTCCGCACTGATCCGCGAGTGGGTCAAATCCCACTAACCAAAATGATTAAAGATGACCTGGTGACAGCTATTGCTGAAGAACACGCTCTTTCCCGCTACCTCTCAGCACAAATAGTCCAAACCCTTCTTGATAAACTGGTTGATGGCCTGATCAAAGATTCCCGGGTAGAACTCCGCCGCTTCGGTGTCTTCGGCACCAAGAACCAGGCGCCCAGGGTTATAACCCTACCATCCGGAAAAAAGATCAAACGCCCGGCCCAGAAGGTAGTAACCTTCGCGCCAAGCGCCACAGTCAAAAAGAAACTAAACCCCAAAAACAGCAAACCAAAATAAAGATTGGCTGGGTCTTGTCATTTATTGTCATCGCCTACCGTTTCCGATAGGTAGTGGTTTTTCGTCGTTCTACAGTTAAAATTTCAGCCAAATCACCCTTAAACCTTATGAATATTCGCCAACAACCAATCTTTAGCCGCCAAAGATCTTTATCGAGTCGAATAATATCAACTGGCTTTCCATCCTCAAACAGGTCGATCTCATCTACAATTTTTTTTTGCTCTTTTGTTGGTAACTTCCGAAGCTCTTTTTCAAACTTTGCGGCCTTAAGAATCCGAATTGGCATTACTTTGAGCCTTTTTTCAATCTTTTCTTAAAGACCTGCCAGTCTTCCCCATCGCCGTTATCCAGGTCTTTCTCCCCTTCTTTGATGGCCTTTAGTGCCTTTGGTGAAACTTCTTCTTCAGTGATTGGCATATTAAGATAGTCAGCTACGGTCAATTTTTTTTCGGTTTCTCGATTGATCCAGCTGATAACCAATTCACTCATTGTTTTCCCTAATGAGCTCGCCAACACCTTGAATTGTCTATGTCTGTCTTCTGGAAGCCGAAGCAAATAGGTTTTTGTCGTCATAATTTCCTCCAACAAAAGCGTAATGTCCTATATTTAGTATAATGAAAGTTATTTAGATAATCAAGATTATAATTTCACAGCCAAACAGTCTTATCGTAAATAAGCTAAAAGGATGACCAGCCTACGGAGTAGCACGCAGCATGGCCGGGTTAAATAATTCAAGCCAGAGTTTTTTAAGAGTTGATACTTGTGGTGCCTGGCGCGGTTCAGGTTGCCAGACGTTGACCGGCTTTGTTTCCGGCTGTGGAAGTAGTTTTACTGTCAGCGTGTCAATTTTCACCGCTTGCGCTTGAGCCATAGCGATCAGAGTTTTATTTTGTTCGACCAGCAACATGACAGCATTTTCTAGGTCGTTTATTCTTGCGGCAGTATCGGTATCGACTGTGCAGATCGGCGCGGTCTTCTCGACCGGCAGAGCGTGAATGTTTTTGACTTCCACAGCGGCTGTCGCTGGTGACATTCCACCTTCGACAGCAACCCGCATGGCGTTTAATAGACGGTCAGCTCCATCGGGTAGATAAGATACCCGACCCTCTTTAACAATAGGCAGCTCCAGTACACCAGACCAGTATCGGGCTTTGTCGCGCGTTAGTCCTGCCAGAATTGCAGCTTCAGTTAAAGGTATTCTGTTCATGTTTTCACCGCTTGTTTAAATTCCACCACGCAGCGAGTAATCACCGCTTACATGTAATATCGGCATGGCAACCAGAATCATTTACCCTGCCAGGACAATCAGTCGGTGAATTATCGCTGTCAGCCGGTCAGATTTTGCCGCAAAAACTTTAACGCTTCACGCATTGTTTAAATTCCACCACGCTGTGAGTAATCGCCGACTCGCGTCATATCCTACTTTCAACAAGGAAGCGGCGAAAATTAACCGCAAGGCGGTGAACCAAAATGAGGTTAACTAAGTTTCCTGTTCCATTGCTCCTTAAACCCCAATAACGAAACAATGTATTTCTCGTTGTATCTTACCAGGGGCACTTAAATTTCAACAAACTCTTTTCTAGAAAGAGTTTGCGCAACTTCTTGAGAATAAGACTTAAACCTCACCTGCCCTTTGCTCTCTGGAAACAGATTTCTAAGTTTCTGCCACATTGAAGGCATCGCAATACAATGAAATGACCTGACAACTAAAAATCGATTTTAGACCACTTAGCATGCCCTGTACGGGATTGGAATCTTCGTTAAGGTAGTCAGCTTCGGCTGGCCCAAATTTATCTCTTATTTTCCATCTCTAAGAAAAAATGCTTGAGCCAGGCCAGACATTTTTAACGCCAAACATGTAAAAATGTTTTCAAATATCGGTAGTTCATTTGGTCCCCAAATAATGCCATCAAACTCTAGAACCTACATTTAATGCAGAAAACAACATGTCAATTGCGAGAAAAACAGGGTCGAACTATGACTTTTTGGCTGTCAAATTTGATTTTTATAATAACCAATTACGGATTCCTTTAATAGTCTTAATGAGGTTTACCACAACCTATAACAAAAGCCTTCTTAACTTAGTCTGATCGAACTCGAACTATTAGTTTCAATAGCAAATTATCCCATGGAACCTAAAACCAGCATCAAATCAAACTTCATTTGTGATCTCTAGCTTTAATAAGTCGATTTTCAAAACAAACAAACCAGACAATGACAAAAAAATTAGTAACATCTCCTTGTTTGTATGTTTTTAGTACTTTAAAGCTTTTAAGATTTTAGGCCCCCGCGAAGATGCGCTAATTCATTGTCTTAACTAGCGAACTATGACTTTTTGGCTGCGAACTATGACTTTTTGGCCGTGAACTATGACTTTTTGGCCGTCAAACTATGACTTTTTGGCCGTCAACTATGACCTAAAAAAAACAAGACCACATATGTGGTTTTCTATTGCAACAGGACATAGTTTGGTTTAAGATTGATGAGAATTTTGGAGGTTATATGGAAAATAGAATGGTTAGAAAGTCCAACTCTCTTATTGAAGCTTCATATAGGCTTTCTACAGTAGAGCAAAAATTGATACTATTCTTGGTTGGGACCATCAAAAAGGCTGATGAAGATTTTCAATCCTATCAAATTCGCTTGAAAGATTTTCAAAACTTGATGGGTGGTTCTTGCGTTCACTATAACCGAATTGAAGACATGATTTTGGGACTTAAGGGTAAAAACATGAAAATTATTTACCCCAACAATACAGGCAAGAAAGTAACATTGAACATAAGTTGGCTCTCGTCCAGCGAATACATAGAAGGTTCCGGGGTGATTAACCTCTGTTTTGATCCAAAATTGAAACCTTTCTTGCTTCAGCTAAAAAGCCGGTTTACGAACTATCATATAAAAAATATCGTTCAATTAAAAAGCCAATTTTCAATTCGAATATACGAGCTTTTGAAGCAATATGAAAAAGTTGGGCAAAGAATTCTATATGTGTCCGATTTAAGGGAATCTCTGGGTATAGAACCGACCCAATACAAGCTCTACTCAGACTTTAAGCGCAAAGTTATCTTGGTTGCTCAGGAAGAATTAGCGAAAAAAACCGATATTTCTTTTGATTATGAGGAAATCAAGATTGGTCGTGGTGTTGGGAAAATTCGCTTTATAATTACATCCCAGTTGCTTCCAGTTCTTGCCGACCAAAATATGTTGCCACAATTTCCAGAAGAATTTGAAGAACAGCAAGATCCTAATCTGACGCATCTTTTAAACCTTGTGCCGGAAATTTTCCAAAACAAACAAAGCATCCGAAAAGTTGTTCAGAATGCTTTTAAACAACACGGTTTTGATTATGTTATGCGCAATATCATTTATTCTAATGACAAATCCAATGCCCTGAAACCTGGCACAAGTAATGAAAAAGGCAGCAACTACCGTGTCTATCTTGCCAAAGCCATTAAAGATGATTACGGCCTGGCTTACTATGAAGATCTGCTTGTAAAAAAAGAAGCCGAGCAGTTAAAGCAGAAAACCTTTGTTGATGCTGAAAAACACAAACAGCAAGAATTGAACCGGATCGACCAGGAACGCGAAAACCGGGAAAAAGCCCGCGTTTTTATTACATCGTATGCTCCAGAAACAATGCAGGCCTTCGAAGAAGAAGCCAAAAAACGTATGTCTTCTGAATCTTTGACCCGTTATCTCCGGAAAGATCCAATCGGTAACTTTGAATTCAAACGCCGCTTGGAAGATATTGTCATGGAACATACTGGCATTCGCAAACTCCAACCGGAAGCCGCGTCTGAATCACCAGAAAACAAGCCGGCAGGCCTGGAAAAAGAAGCCGCTGCCGAATAGAACGGCAGCCAGGTTCTCGATTAGCACACGACCAGTTGGCTTTGACCAGAATGGCACTAATCCTCAATCAGCGTCGCCGTTACCACCATTATTATCTCATTGTTAGTGTCTTCACGATCCCGTCCGCGTGCCAGCCCACCAAACAGCGGTATATTGCCAATAATCGGAATCTTCGTCCTGGTTTCACGCTCTTCCTTGTTGATCAGCCCGCCCATGATGATTGAATCGCCATTCTGAACGCGCAAAGTGCTTTCAGCCTCGCGGGTGCGAATCTGCGGATAACCCTGCTTGGTCTGAGTTACTACCGAGCTGACCTCGCCTTTGATTTTCATACTGATACCGTTTTTTGCTCCGACTTTGACATCATTAACTGTCATCTTAATACCGACATCGACCCATTGCAGCTGCGTGTTCAACTTCAACACTGAACCTGAATCAGTCGTAGCGGTGGCTTCAACCTCAAGAGGTATCCTGTCGCCGATCGTTACCATGGCCTGCTCCCCTTCAATGACTCGCAGATTAGGCTCTGCAAGTATTTTCGCATCTTTTCCCTCGTTCAATACCCGTAAAAGCAGCGGCAATGTATCTTTGCCGTGAAACTGCTTTATCTCATCGTAGCTGTAAGCCGCTTTATCCAGATCAATGCCAAGCTTTTTCAATTTTGACCTTGATATTTCAGCCAGTCTGAAGCTGATAAGAACCTGCTTGCGCTTTTTGCCAAGCGACTTGAGAATACCCTCAGCCTGCTCAATTTGAGATTCTTTGCCGATGAGCACAAGATTTCTCTCACCGGCAAGCTTTAACAAAGGCAATGCTGCCGTTATTGCGGCTTTTGCTTCTGCTATATCGATATCACCAAGTTTTATTTCTTTGTGAATCGTTTTTTCCCGCGTATCGAGCTGTTTTAGAATCTGCTTTAAACGCTCTCTATCCAGCGCGGGACCTTCAATTAAACAGGCGCCGGTATTGCCGAGGTCGGATACTGCAGCTCGACTTTGCAGGGAAGCTGCTATCTGTGTAATCTGCTTAAAATCAAGGTTTTCCGGGCAAAACACCTCGTTGCCCCACAGAGTTGCATTTTGCCAGCTCTCTATTTTTTGCCGGAGTTTACTGGAGCTGTCTGGCAATATCAGCCCATTTGCGGTAATTTCTGCATCAACAAGACTAAGCTCTTTAGCTGCCAGCTGCGCTTCTGCCGGTGCCATTTCTATTGTCTTTTTTGCCTTGCCGGCTTCCGGCAGCTGTAAGGTCATTTTTCTGGCGTCATTGATCTGGGCCTCCGGGCCTAAAATTACCAGCTTGTTGGTTTGTCCTGGCAACACAGAGGTTTTCAGCCCTGGCATAGCACTTTTCAGAAGGTTGCCGAGCCAATCTGCACTAAATCCTTCCGGAACCGGCAAGATTATGGGTGTGTTGCCACTTTGATATCTCGTAGCCCTTTCGGGCGGGTAAACGATTATCGTGTTATCGCCAATAGTGCAGGTTTCAAGATTGATGGTTTTCAGAACCACCTTAAAGGCTTCTTCAAGCCCAAGCCCGTTCAGATGAACGGTTATCTTGCGCTGACTCTGCACAGATTCATCAAGAAATATATTGTTACCGCTTTCTTTGGCATACAGCTCGATCAGCTGGCTTAACGGTGCATCAGTCAGTTTCAGAACTGCGCCCATAGATGAAGAGGTAACTGTTAACGCCAGTAGCGCCGTTGTCACCAGCCGCTTAATTCCTGATTTTCTCATTTTTTCTCCATTTTTACCGTCCATGTTGTCTCTTTGCCGGCGTTATCTTTTGAAACAAGCTGTATTTCTTCTATGTTGGCCGTTTTAATCACCGAGCCACCAGGCGTAGTATCGCCGCATTTGAGAACTGCGAATTTACCAGCAACTTCTATGATTACCGCCGGCACTTCATCACCAGAAAAATAGCCGATATAACGAATCTGCTCTTTTATTACTGGCGTCCGCACTGGCGAAGTCGCCTGAGCGGCAAATGGTCTGCCGCTGTTAAGGGCTGTAATATCGTTTGCGGGGGTTTCTGGTGCCGGTCTCTTTTCCTGAGTTGGCAGATATTCCCACGGGCCGTTTCTGACCGCAACCATAACCTCAAATTCCCAGCTGCCCTTATCGATTTTCTCGAACCTGAGCCGTTTAATCAACGCAGCTTTCTCTGAAGCCATGTTGTTAAGTATCATCGAGATACTGTTGAAGGCGCCAGTTCCAGCAAGTTTTATTTCCGGAACGCTACCGGCAATCTGTGCAGCTTCGCTGATTTCAAGCCCGAGTCTTGCTGCCATCTGATTCCATCGGCCCAGTAACTGCCCTGAATCCGCCGCTGGTGGTCCATCAATGCTGGCTTTCGCAGCTTTCACCCATTCGTGCAATTCCTGAAGCTGAGGAAGTTTATTCTCAAGCTCCTGGCATTCCTGCTGAATTGCCAGAACATTGCCGTCAAAGCTAATCAGCCCGGCAGCAAAAAATACCGCCAGGTTAGCAACGATAAGCAGTATCGTTAGAGGTTTTACCCTGACCATATAAACTGTAGCACCAGCAGGTTGCTTTCTCTTCCTGTCACACTTATATTTCCGCGATTGCCGAAATGGCTGTTCAGCCAGCTCGAAACGGAATTTAAATCAGGTGCAGTAAGAAGTATTTTGCCGCCAGTCAGATCGGCACTGTATGACACAAAGCTGACATTGTTTGGGCAGTCTTTTTGCAGTTGTGTCAGTCTGGCCAACGGGCTGTTTATTCGGTCGGTCAACCAGTTGTTTCTGGCTGCAACTTTCCCGGCCAGTTTTTGTAGATCATCATTAACCGCAAGCCTTTCGGCCTCGTTTGTCAGAGCCGCAAGCTTTTGCGTAATATTGCTGTGTGTTTCCTGCTGTTGTCTGGCTTCACGATATCGGAACCCCATTATGAGCAGTTGAAGCAACAAAATCATCAGCAGAACAGGCGCAAGCCATTTTCCGGCCTGATAACCAGCCGGAAACTCTCTCTTGATCAGATTTGCTCTTATCATCTACTGCGACTATCGGCAGAATTAAAATTAACATTGACTAATCAGAGCGCATTTTAATAAGATCAATTCGCAGAGAAAATAAATTAAGAGGAATGAAAAGCAACCATGTCATAAAACTTCCCCTGCTTGAAGTGTTTCTTGTAGTTTCTTTAAAAATAATAATCTGAGGCTCTTCCAAATGAGAAAATTCTTTCTGTTCATGTGTTTTGTGTTGTTGTCGTTTTTGTTCCTTGCGCCTAATTTTGCTATGGCTCAAATAGCCTCTGAATCTTTCGAATGGGGCAGCGAAATAGCAACCCTTTCCTCAATTTACGCCCCGCAAAACACAAGTTTTTCGATGCAATCATCAGGCGACGGAGCACTTCTCAGCAATGAGTCAGCTGTTGAGGTTGAAGTTAGCATTCATTATCCTCCGAACACTTTGCATCTGCCAGGTTACAGTGTCGGCAACTATTATGGAATTTTAACCAGTAATCAGTTACGCATTGATGGATCACATGGTGAGCAGGTTTATAACGGCCAGGTGATTGACTATACTTCTTATTGGTATGCAACCAGATCTTTTGCACCAGAGCCAATTGGTTCAAGTTGCGCTAACTTGTCTGGTGTTTGGAGCGTTCTATCTGTGAGCTCTGGTGGATGGCGTACTCCTGGTCGCTGGACTATAACCCAGAATCTAAATGAATTAACTGGAACTTGTAAGTGGACAGGCTCTGGATATGTTTACCCATTAACAGGCAAAGTAATTTGTCCAATAGAAGTAACCAACCTGGAATCCATACCAGGCACCCTTTGGCTCGATAATAACGACACTGGTTCCGGCATTGTATTCAGAGCCACAACCTCTGAACCTGGTGATGTAACCTTCAAGGTTCAAACCCCATCTGGCGCAATAATTCAGATCGGCTCAAAAAGCACAACCCAGCAAGGCTCCGAACACGTTGCCAAACTCTCCTGGTGGGGCCAGTCCGGCCTGCCGGAAGGTGTTTACACCATTCTTGCCGAAGCCGGCACAAGCGGTCAAGCTTCGACATTCAACGTAAAACATGTTGCTGTAAGCCTTACCGGTCTTGGCAAATGGATGAAAGAAAGCAAAGACCCTTCAGCTGTGCTGCCGCCAAGCGCTGCTCTTGATGTGTGCCCGCTGAACCCTTGGGATGAGATGATTCCGAATACCAACGGTTTTTTTGCTACAGCAATTACAGTCAGCGATCCTGTTAACGTCTCGACTGGTAACTTTGTTCTTTCGCAGGCTGATCTGACTTTAAAATCCCGTTACAACCTGACACTGGCCAGAATATACAACTCGCTCGACCCCAGAGTAGGCCCCTTCGGTCGCGGTTGGTCCTCGCCACTGCTCGTTAATCTCCAAATCACCGATGATTCTATCTTATTCACCAACTCTGATGGCTCTAAACTTCGCTTCACCATCGACGGCAACACCTTTACACCAGCCTCGCCAAGCGATCTTAAGCTTACCTACAACTCAGATACAGATTTTTATACACTTGCACACCCGCACGGCAGCAGTTGGGTGTTCAACGGCCGTGGTCAAATCCTTCAGATGTTCAAAGTCTGCTGTGGTCAGGGAAGCGCCGACGCCATAGTTTTCACTTATGATGCAACAGACAGGCTGATCAATGTCAGTGCCCCATCCGGCAAGTCCCTCACTATCGGTTACAACGCATCAAACATGATTGCAACCGTGACCGATTCTGCTAACAGAACGCTTCTCTATTCCTATGATGCCGACAACAATCTGGTTTCTTTCAAGGATCCGTTAAATAGAGAAACAACCTACACTTACGATGAATACGGTTTTTTAACCAGCTATACGAAACCCGGTAACCTGACCACTGAAATCGAATATTTCGAAAACAGAGTAGTATCTGTAAAAGATCCGACAGGCGCTCGAAGCCTGTTCAGCTGGGACTTCGAGAGCCAGACACTTTCTCTGACCGATATTTCCGGCGTTGTTCACTCATACGGTTTCGACGAAGACTGGCGCGTAACTTCTTATTCTGTTCCCTCTGTCGGCCTCACCAAACAATTCACCGCCACAGATGACCGTTTAACCGCAGCCAAAGACAGTCTCGGTCATTCAGATACCTATGCTTACGACTCAAACGGGTTCTACAAAACTCACACTGATAAGCTTGGTAACGTAACCACCTTCGACTGGCACCCCCTGCTTCATAAACTCACCGGCAAAACCGATGCTCTAGGCCGCACCTGGTCTTACGAATGGTGCGCACGCAGCAACCTTATCAGCAAGACCGATCCAGCAGGCAATGTTACCCGCTATGCCTACGACAGCCACAACAACCGCACCTCTGTTACCGACCCACTTGGCCGTATAACCCGATATGTTTATGATTCTACCGGAAACTATCTGCTGCAGACCATCGACGCAATGGGCGGCGTTGCCAGTTTCACCTATGACGCGCGTGGCAACCTCACTTCATCAGCGGATGCGCTTGGCAGAACAACGTCTTACGCATACGACTTGCTCGACCGCCTGACCAGATCAACTTATTCAGACGGTAGATTTACACAAATTTCATACGACGAAGCCGGAAACATCGCTTCACGTATCGATAATCTTAACCGTGTGACCGCTTATGTCTACAACGCCAATGGCAAACTGCTGACTACAACCAGACCAGACGGCACAGTTTTAAGTCATGCTTATGACACTGCCGGCAGAAAAACCAGTTCAACCGATGCTCTGGGCCGCATAACTGCGTATGAATATGACGCTCTCGACAATATGGTTAAGGTCACTTACCCTGATCAATCCTTCCAGACTTACGTTTATGACACCGAAAAGCGCTTGGTTTCAAGCACAGACGAGCTTGGGAACCTGACCGTTTACGAGTATGACCCGATGGGCCGCATGCTTGCCATGATCGATCCGGCCGGTTCACGCTATGAAAGCCAGTATGACTTAGCAGGCCGAAAAATTGCTGCTAAAGACCCGCTTGGCAGAATAACTGCCAATGAATACGATGTTCTCGATCGCGTTGTTAAAACCACTGCTCCAGATCTTACCACCAACACCAGCTCTTACGATGCTCTTGGCAACCTGCTGATCAGCACCAATGCGCTAAATCAGCAGACAACTTACGAATACGATTCCCTTAATCGACAGATTAAGACAACCAGAGCAAACGGTGCACAATTCATCACCACCTACGACGCTGCTGGTCAGGTAATCGCCGAAACAGATGCTCTTGGCAATTCAACTAATCATGCTTATGATGTTGCCGGTAGAAGAATCTCTTCAACCAATGCCCTGAATCAGCTTTGGCAATATGTCTATGATGCTGCCGGCAGGCTGGTTCGCACCGTTAATCCTATGGGCGGTGTCGCTACCATGAACTATAACGTCATGGATAGAGTCGTTATCGAAAGCGATGCTCTCGGTCGGTTAGCTGCGTATGAATATGACGCTTCCGGCAAGCGTATTGCCAGATACGATGCAATGAACAGAAGAAGCTTCTATGGCTATGACACCAGAGATCGCCTGACTGCTGAAGTTGATGCCGAAGGCCGCATCGTGTCACATGGTTATGATGCTGCAGGTCGCAAGATCAGTTTGACCGACGGCGCTGGCAGAATATGGCGCTGGGTCTATGACAGTCTCGGCAGAGTAACTGCCGAAATTGACCCGCTTGGAAACGAAGCAAGAAACACATACAACGCCATTGGCAATCTTATTTTCAAGACCAATGCCCGTGCACAGGCAACCGGCTATGAATACGATCTGATGAACCGTCTGGTTAAGCTCAGTTATCCAGACACTACTGTTGCAACCTTCGGTTACGATGCACTTGGCAGAGAACTTATTAGAAGTGGCTCAGCCGGGGTGGTTGAAAAAGCTTATGACATAGCTGGGAACTTGATTTCAGAAAGATTTGTAAGTCAGAACAAAACCTGGAGCTACAGCTTTGATCTGATGGGCAACCGAATACAGGCCGTTTCCCCGGAAAACGAAGCCTTCAAATACGCTTATGACAAACTTTATCGGCTAACGGAGCTTGATTCCGGTAAAGCTTCCGAAAAAATCAACTATTCTTATGATGCTCTTGGAAGAACCATTGAAGAAAAGCGCACTGACTCAACGACTTCAAATAGTTTCGATGCAGCTGGTCAGCTGCTTGAAATGAAACATTACAGTAACGCCGATGCCACTAAGATTCTGGCTCTCAGACAATATTCCTATGATCCTGTCGGAAACAGAATCAGCATGGCTGATGAATCTGGCAATATTACTGCTTATTCGTATGATAACAGTAACTGGTTGACTCAGGCTGCTTATCCAAACGCCGATATTGTCACATATACTTACAATGGCGCCGGAGATCGATTAACCGAAAAACTTAATCAGAATGAAGCGGTAACTTATTCTTATGATGCTGCAGGTAGAATGATTGGAAAAGGCGATGAAGCATTTGAATATGATGATGACGGCAACATGCTCAGCAACAATACATCTTTCTACACCTGGAACTCTGATAATCGTCTGACCCAGGTTGAAAAGACTCTTGAAGGCTGCAAACACGACAAATACCAGGGTTATGGCTACGGCCATCTGAAGCATGGTAAAACAATCGTTGCCTATGAAGAATATTCATATCTACCACAGGATTGGCGTAGAACTGAAAGAAAGCTTACCAGATACGTTCCTCAGAACAATGGCAAGGGCAATGATAATGCTACAAAAGAAGAATCAACCTTCATTTCAATCTATGACGGTAACGACGAGTCCCATGAATACATGCTGTCTGCAGTTACAGACAAAAAGAATAATTCGGCCCGGACAGAGCTAAAACTGGTAAGAGAATTCGTTAACGGTCCTGGCACTGACGATATCGCCTTCACCAGATACGGGCTCACCTCTCTGACCGTACTAAAAGACGGCCTGGGTTCAATTATCGCTTTAACAGGTCAAGAAGCCCAGACCATAGCTAAGATTGGTTATGATGCCTGGGGTGAATTCAGGTGGTCTGGTGATGAGGAAAAAGCGCCATGTGCTCTTAATGGAGTTGGCCCTTACCTTGAACAGATACAGAATACCAGAAACTTCGGCAAAACTGCGCACAATAGCTGGAACTTCGGCAGGCACTTTGCTTCTGAACTTTCACCATACCTCTATACTGGCCGCCGGTATTCAGGCTTTACAGGCCATTACTTCAACCGTAATCGTTATTACTCACCGGCATTAGGTAGATTCGTCAGCAAGGACCCGATAGGGTTTGCTGCAGATACGAATCTTTACAGATATGCCGATGGCAACCCGGTGTTGCTAACCGATCCCTATGGTCTATTTACAGGTGTCGAAGAAGCGATTATTATCACAGAACTGGTTGTTCTAACTCACTTAACGGTAGACTATTTCCAGTCAGACAAATGGGCTAAGGTAAAACAGGATATTGGTGTAGGTGTTAACTGGTCAAAAGAAAAGATTAAGGAAGCTTACAACAATATTACTTGCCAGATTTTACCTGATGACTTGGCACAAAAAATCTATCTTGAAGCTCAAGAGAGTGCAGATAAAGATGAAAAACCAGCAAAAGAGCCAGGCCAGCCAACAGAAACAGATGGCTTTAAACCTAAAAAGAATTGGAACGGACAAAAAGTAAAATCACCAAATGGAAATGATTATGGGTATCCGGACAAGAAAGGAAATGTTTGGGTGCCCACAGGGACTGGCACGGGTGCGCACGGTGGCCCGCATTGGGATGTCCAGCATCCTAACGGCACTCACACAAATGTTTATCCCGGGGGACTTGTAAGATAGTGGAAAGCAAAAACATTCAAATCATCGATGGCGCTAGAAATTGCACCTACAGCATATTTTCGACTTCTTCTGAATACTTTGATTTAATTTTCCCCAATTTGCAAGATGTAGAATTTATTGATGATTTCGTAGGCAGGGTTACAGAACCTATAGCTCAGGAAATTTTAAACAAATTATGGAAAAATCCTGTTGATAAAAAGCATATAAGCGGGATTCATGGGACATTATTCTTTGGTTTAGAATTTAAAAAAGCATACTATCCCACAAAAAAGGAAAATGAAATGATAGTCGCTTTTGACTGAGTCTAAAACAAAAGAGGCTGTTTCGCTTGTTTGTGAGACAGCCTCTTTTCTATGCAGTCTGATGATTTTCGTGTTGTGCCAGCAATGCGTCGAGAATCTGGGGGATCGGGGGACACCTTACCCAACTATTGAATTTTGAGTCTGTTTAATAATTTCTCTAACTCCCCACCCCCGCCGGGAGCCCGGCGGCCCCGGTGTCGCGGCACCTCCGTTGTTAAACCTCGGGGCGGCTTCGGTCTGGCTGCTCCCTTGCAACCGCACCTAAGAGCACAGCTCGCGCCGGCCTTCGCCTTCCCTGGCTCAGT
>JAHISQ010000156.1 GCA_018818125.1 Candidatus Rifleibacteriota bacterium | reverse complement strand
CGCGCTTGTTTTGAGCTCCGCCATGTTTATCACGTTCTCAAAGATTGATTACCTGATAATGGGAGTTCCAGCGCAACTGGTTCTAGGAGTTGCCGGTTACCTGGTTGCCGCACTTTTGGGCACACACCTGGTCAGGCATGTTATTCGCCAGGCAGATAGAGATGACTGAGCAGTCAGCGTTGTTTTTCTCGCTCCATCTGAACCATTCAACCAGGCAAAGACAAATTTTCCTGCAACCATGCTAAGCTTATGCTAAAATCATCTTTAATTAGGCACAAATACAGGGCTAATTGGTAAGCGTGAGCGGGAGGAAGAAATGTCTTTTGAAGAAGAAATTGTGATCCTTAGAAGCAAAAATGAGGATCAAATAATTGTTCAACTGCAAAAATGGGTAAAAAAAGCCCCAGATGAGAATTGCGCGGATTTAATCCCAGAAATACAGACCCTGATTCAATCAAAAAGCATTGGCATTCGTTTCTGGGCAAAGAAAGTTGCCAATATTCTTGGGCAGACTAACGTTCCGAAGTTAATTGCTGATACTTCCTCTCCAAACGTTGTTACCGCCCCAATGAGCGCGCCGAATGAACAGGGTTCCATAAAAATATTACTTAAAAAACTCGATAGTATTGATTCAACTTTTGTCGCACTGGATCTTATCAAAAGACTTTGCGAAACCCGTGACCCTGAGGTTGAAGAGGCCCTGATTAATCATTTGCAGAAGTGTTCTGATGTTGTGCAAATTTCCTCTCTTACAAAATGTCTTGGAATCTATTTTCCTTCAGAAAAAATGCTTCAGGTTTTGCTCCCTTTCTTGAAACATAATGATGACCGGGTTGTTGCAAATACTATTGAGGGAATCGAAGCGATAGACTCAATTGCTGGCCCTGTCTTGTTTACCCAGTTGCTTGAACACCCTGCTAATCGCGTTCGTGCCAATGCTTCTAAAGCGCTTTGCAAAAGTGACCCGGAAAAAACTTTCCAGATTCTGGAGCAGATGTTGCGAAGTAAAGATAAACCCCACTTTGCAATTTCGGCGTGCCATGCCGTCAAGATTCTTAAGAACCCTCGCTACTTGCCAATGCTACTTGAATTGCTGCCGCAGGATCTTCTTTTTGAGTCGGTTTTTGCTGCAATTTCCGCGATCGGCAGAAAACCTGCAAAAGAACTACTGTCATCAGTTCCAAAGGAATCAATAGGCGAAGAAAAGTGGGAAAGAATACAAAACTGGCTGAACCAACCAATAGATGATGTGCCGGAAAAAAACTCCGAAGGAACTTCGACTTCTGAAGATTCTAAGGGTCTGGCAAAGGATAAGGTTGTTGAAGCATTTAGTTCTCTGGGCATTTCAGTGAAAAAGCTTCTTGGAGTTGCTTATAATGCAGGGTGTTCTCTGGTTCGACAGGAATCCGCCCCTGGTATTTGGGAAAAGCGATATCTGAGAGTTTTTGGAGCCCTCATTTTTCTGCCTCCCCTCGGCTGGTTTGGCCTTTTACATTCCCTCCGTTTTTCCAGAAAAAACAAGTGGAAACTCTTTGGCGGGTCAGCTGTCTGGACATTGTTTGTTCTTATTCTTTTGTTCCGTGCTCAGTTTGGGTCTGATAAGCCGACATCGACACCTGTCGCATATAAAAATAGCTCATCAGAAGATTTTGCCACCAATTATCAAAAAGACCGAGAAACCCTTTCAGTTTACCTTAGTCAGGGTGGTGATCCCAATCTCATATTGCCGAACGGCGATTCTTTGTTACACGATGCAATAAAACGTCAGGATACTAGCGCAATTAACTATCTGCTTATAAAGAAAGCCGATTTAAAAATTAAGAATCGCCAGGGCGAAACTCCTCTTCATTTGGCTGCCAAACAAAACTATTATGCTGTTGATGATTTGTTGCGGGCTGGGGCCGATCCAAACGAGGTTGTTGCCAGCGATACAACGGTTTTTGTAATTGCCTTTGAAAAAGATAAGAGAAACCTTGCCGTTTTTTTGTCTTTTGGTGGAAACCCCAATGCCATCATGCCGAACGGCGATTCTTTGTTACACTATTCAATAAAACATCAGAATACTGATTCAATCGCGACCCTCCTTAAAAAGAAAGCCGATATAAATATTAAGAATCGCCAGGGAGAAACTCCTCTCCACCTGGCTGTGAAGGGCAATAATTATGCTATTGATAGTTTGTTGCGGGCTGGAGCCGATCCAAACGAGGTTGTTGCCAGCGAAACAACAGTTTTTACCCTTGCCTATGAAAAAGATCGGAAAAATATTTTCACTTTTCTGAACTTTGGTGGAAACCCCAACCTCATATTGCCGAACGGTGATTCTTTGTTACACGATTCAATAAAGCAGCATGATACTTATTCAATCGCTGCTCTCCTTAAAAAGAAGGCTGATCCTAATATTACAAATCTGCAGGGAGAAGCCCCACTGCATCTGGCTGTCAAAGAAGACTGTTGCTCTGTTTCTGATTTTGTAGAAAATGGTGCCAATCCGAACATCCAAAACGACAAAGGTGAAACTCCTCTTCATATAATTGTCAGAAAGAACCCAGGCAATCTGCGTGCCGCTTCTCTCTTGTTTGAAAAGGGTGCAAACCCGGGAATAAAGGATATTGATGGAATCTCTCCGAACGATTGTGTCGCAAGCATCTCTGATCCTTCACTTTTTGCCATATTTAGAAAATCAGGGGCCAGAATAGTCAGCAAAACCAACCTGCCAAGTTTTATTTCATATCAAAGATCAAAAAATAAAAAGGAAATGCAGGAGCTATTGAAGGATGGTGTGGATATAAACGCCTTCACCAATTCAGATAATTTGAATCCACTCAAATTGGCAATTCAAGAGAAAGATCTGGAGATGGTAAATTTTCTTTTGGAAAACGGTGCAGACCCGAATGCCACAACGCATTCCAATCATTTAACCTCACCCTTTTACTTTGCCATTAAATCTGGAGAGCCCAAAATTCTGGGCATTCTTGAATCTGCAGGTGGCGTCGTTGCTTCTGATACTGCGACCAAACTTCTGTTGGATCTTGTCATGGCAAAACGATTGGAAAATGTTCAGCTGGTTTTAAAGTTCGGAGCAGATCCCAATGTGGTTGATTCTCGCGCAAACACCGCTCTCCACCATTGCGCCGAAAATGGCTCAGTTGAAATTGCCAGAGCTCTGCTGGAGAATAAGGCTCGACCGGATTTGTTAAACAATGATGGGGATGCACCAATACATGTTGCAGTTCGTAAGAACAATCTGCAAGTGCTGAAAATTCTGAGCGAGCATCATGCCAATATTGATCTTCCCGATAAAAAAGGCAAAACCCCGCTTCATTCAGCTGCAGAAGCTGGAAAAATCGAATTTGTTCAACAGCTGTTAGCTGATAAAGCGGCAGTAAACTTGCAGGATCTCGAAAACAGAACCCCAATGGATTTAGTTTGTCAAAACTACAGGCTTGATATAAATGAGAAGACTTTGTTGGTAGAAATGTTCAAAAAAGCGGGTTCAAATCAGAAAAATCCCCTTTTGGCACCTCATTTGTGGGCCGCAGCAAAAAAAGGTGATGTGAAAAAGCTCCAGGAGCTTCTCCAAGCCGGGGCCGAGATCAATTCACAGAATGATTCTAAGGAAACAGCCCTTCATATTGCCGCACAATCTGGCCAGCTGGAAGCAGTTAAATATCTTCTGTCTCAAGGTTCACGAGTTGATATTCCTGATGACAAGGGCCGTAACCCTGCCACTTCCGCATCTGAAAACATGAAACGGGAGGTTTTCGATTTCCTTGTTCAAAACGGCGCAAAAGGTGTGAACTATTTTTTAAAAGACGATCTCGTTGCAGCAGTAAAAGCAGGAAACGACGTGGAAGTAGCTAGACTTCTTGATCAGGGAGCATTTACGGGAATCGAACTGGACAACGGCTGCCCGCTGCTCATCTTTGCCATAAATAACGGAAAGGAACAAATCGCCAGACAATTGATTCAGAGCGGTGCAAAGACGGATGTCAAAACCAAAGATGGCCAGACAGTCCTTGATGCCGCAATTTCCGGCGGAAGCTCTGATTTTATAGATTTTATTGCCAGGCAGGACCAGACCAAATCAAGACGAAAACCCGTAGATCTCATCGAAGACGTTTTGAGCAAAGACAATCTGGATGGTTTGAATTATCTTTTCAAACAAGAACTCAAACTGAGTTTTGCAAATAACACAGGGGAAACCATTCTCCATAGAGCATGTATCTGGGGTGCTCTTAAATGCTATAAGCACTTGATTAATCTTGGACTGGATTTCAAAGCAAAGGATAGTTTCGGCCAAACCTGTCTTCACAAAGCTGCTTCTTCCAACAATATCGAGATTTGCAAAGATCTTTTGTTGAAAGGAGCAGATCTTCAGGCCGAAGCGGTAAGCCTGATTCCAGGTCTGGTTGATTCAAAATGGAAAAATGGAGTCGGTGGGGTTACCCCGCTCTTTTGTGCCATTTCTGGGAGTGCTTCCTCGACAGTAACTTTTCTGTTAGAAAGAGGTGCTGATCTTAACAGTCGTGATACAAACGGAAACACGCTGCTTCATTGGGCGGTATTCAATCTTCTTGCAGGAGAACAAAATCTGGAATGTATTAAAATTCTCATTGCTGCAGGAGCCAACGGTGACATTCCAAACGAATCGGGGTTAACAGCTTTTGACTTCGTCGCGGAATTCAGATCCGTCAAGATTGCCAAACTTCTGTTGAAAAATGGTGTACTTCTAAACAAACACCGGAAATTCGGAGTGCTATCTCCCACAGACCGAGCTCATTCGCGAAGAAGAGAAAGCATGTACCCCTTCTTGGACTGGATCGATAAGTATGATGCAAAGCTTCCTTTACATTTTGCGGTTGTAAGTGGTGCCAGAAAACAACTTGAAGAATCCGTTTCATTTGGATTAGACGTAAATTCCACTGATGACAGCGGCTTTACACCTCTTCACCTCGCTGCTTTGCTAGATTTGCCAGAAGTTATTACCTTTCTTCTAGCGAATGGGGCAAATATCAATGCCCTTGCTGAAAATCAGATTACCCCTCTTCTCGTTGCCGTTTATGAAGAAAATTTTGATGCTGTTTCGCTTCTGCTTAAAAAGGGAGCTTCGGCGAATATCTGTTCAGGCGACAATGACAATTACCGCATAAAGTGTTTCTCCTGTTCTCCGCTGCGATTAACTGTCTCAAGAAAAAATTATCCACTATTCAAACTTCTTATTGCGCACGGAGCAGATCCGAATGATGAAACGCTGAATAAACCGATTCATACAGCGGTACACAGCGGTATTGCATCTTTTGTTTATGATTTGCTTGAAAAAAAAGCTGATGCCAATGCAGTTGGCTTCAGAGGGAGAACCGCGATATTTTATGCAATTGAAAGGCATACCGACTTCCTTTTCAGGCAAAAAAGAGAATCCTTCAACCCGGAAGTAGAAGTGAAAGCTTCACCGTTCCCAGATTTTGTTCTTAAACTGCTAAAATACGGTGCCAACGTGAATTTTTGCGACCCTGAGGGCAAGACTCCTTTATGGATTGCTGTGGAAAGCGGAGATGAAAAAATGGTTCAGCTTCTTCTAGACCATGGAGGAGACCCAAAAATATCGCATGATGAAAGAGGCAGAACGCCACTTCACTGTGCAGTAGCAAACAAAAATGTAAACATAGTTCGCCAGCTCATTGGAAAAGGAGCAAATGCCAACGCTAAGGATGAAAATGGGGAGTCTCCCTATGCCTTGGCTAAACGAATCCAGGCTTATGCGATTTTTGAAGAGTTAAAAACAAAAGGTGGCGAGGCCACAAGCTCAATGATTGAAAGTGACTTTCGCATTGCTATTGACTCCGGTAATCTTGAATTACTCGCGAAAATTGTAAAGGGCGGTTTTGATATTAATTCTCTCAACCCCGAGGGAAATGCGCCCATTCATCAGGCGATTCTAAAAGGGGACCTGCCGATCGTGAAGTATCTGTTAGAACAGGGAGTCGCCCTGGAGAAGAAAAATAGCGAGCAACTTACACCCCTTATGTTGGCTGCGGCAAAAGGTCATAAAGGAATTGTGGTCTTACTTCTCAAAAATGGTGCCAACGCAAATGCCGATTGCGAGGATTCTCGCCTGTTTCCTCGTTTCCCTCTCCATTTTGCCATAGCTTCAAATAACCTGCCGATTGCTGAGGCGCTTCTCAAGGCTGGTGCCGAAGCAGATAAAAAGAGCCAAGGGGTGACCTCGCTCCAGTTTATTGCTACCTCAGATGCTTGTCTTGAATTGGCCAGGCTTTTTTTGAAATGTGGCGCCAACATAAACGCCCATGGACCAAACCCGAAAGGAGAGACTCTGCTGACACCACTTTTTGCTGCAGTAATGAATGGGCAGCTTGAGATGGTAAAACTCCTTGTAGAAAATGGTGCTGATTTTAAATCCACGGAAGTAAATGGAGTTTCTGCGCTTGGCTTAGCAGCCATCAAAGAACACGAGCTCATTGTTGGTTTTCTGTTGAAGTCCGGTGCCACTCTCAAGGAAACCCCAAAGGCACGTATCACGCATGAACGAATTCTAAAAATGCTTGAAAAAGCCGGCCAATAGCTTTTGAGCATCCATGAGGTGCAATTGGGTTACGTCTAAGTATCTGTTCTCCAGAAGCTCTCGGTTTAGTTCGACTTTTAAATAGGTGTTTACCGGAAAGACGAGGATTTATAATTCAAATTCTTTGCCGAATATGGCAGCATCTAAATCGGATAGAGTTTTTTGTCGATTCGAAAAATGATTGAAGGTTTTATGGAGGGGAAAATGATGAAAAGATTTTTGGTTTTAGCAGTGATAGCAATGTTTATGTCTGGAATTTCAGCTTGGGCCCAAGATACGCCTCAGATGGAAAAACTTCGAACTTTGATTGATGAACGCACTGAAGATGCCGTTTCCTGCTACAATTTGGGCACATTGCTGGTGCAGCAGAACCGCTTGCAGGAAGCGCGGGAGTTTTTTGAACTTGCAATAGAAAGAGAACCTTCAATGAAGTTGGCTCATTACAATTTGGGCGTTGCTTTGAAAGAAGAGAAAGAATATGGCGCTGCTGCAGATGCCTTTACTCGCGCAGTTGAGTTGGATTCCAGTATGGCTGACGCCTGGTTCAATCTCGGGGCTTGTCGCCAATGTCAGGGGGATGTATCGAGTGCAATTGAAGGGTATCGACAGGCAGTCAGTCTTGAGTCGGGTAATGTTGAATCTCAATTTGGATTAGCCTGGATGCTCCTTGAAGCAGGAGCCTTGGAAGATGCGCGCGAGCAATATCTGGTTTTGTCTGCTCTTGATAAAAATCGTGCAGATGCTCTGTATAATCAGTATCAAGAGGCTGGACGGTATACCCCCGAGTAAAGTTCATGATTTCTACTGCCAGCTGCAAATGATCTAGCGCTGCTTGTACGTGAAGATCGAATCAAAGAAATCGGGTTCTTTTTGATAAGCTAAATTTGCCGCTGAAAATTTAATTTTTCGATTTGGCTATAACCTACCCATAATTGGTTTTCCATCTACTGAACGTGTGATATCCTAATAGAAACAATGTCGGAGGCTGAACATGCGACCAAATTGGTTAAGAACTTTTCGCTCTATTCTCACCCAAAAGGTTCTTAAAACCCTTTGTTTCTGGGCTTTCTTAATATTCTTGATCTGCCCGGCATTTGCTTCTGACACCCCTACAATTCCACCACCATTTCGAGAGTTTGTTTCTCAAATACAGGGAACCTGTGGATACATGCCACTGACAAAGCTTCCTGAAGAAGAGGTTTCTTCGCCGGAGACTCTTACTGCGGAGCAGGCCAGGGAAGATGTGGCCATGCTGAAATACTTATTCGAGACAGCCTACAGTGGATATGACCACTGGAAGCGAAAAGGAATCGATTTCGATGGTCTTTTCGCGGAACTTGACAGGGTTGCTGATCAGCCACCAGTTTCGGTTAAAGCCATTGAAAAGGTTGTGGCTACGTATCTTCAGAACATTCAGGATGGCCATCTCAGTATGAGAGGTCACTCCCGTCAGCGCTTTTTTCGTCACAGAGACGCCTATTTCACCGATCTATTGGTGGAACGATCAGGAGATGGTCTACGAGTAGTAGATTCTGGTCTTTCTGATTTCAAGACTGGCGATAGCCTTAAAGTGCCACAGGGGAACCTTTTTCCGACATTATCCCCGAAGGGTTGCCAGCATTTTCTTATCGGAACTCTGTCGCGCAGGTTCCGCAATGGAATGCTCATTAACAGTGCGACCGCTGGGCAAGTTCGTGTCCCTCTCCACCCATGTCGGCTGATGAACGCCGATTTTGGTGACGAGTCTGTGTTCCGCCTCGAATCTGTTGATCGCATTGCTGTAATCCGTGCATGTTCTTTCTCAACCAGATTTCATAAAGAATTGTTAATCTATCAAGAGTCTGCCAAAAAACTGCACGACCAGAAAGACATTATCTTGAACATCTGGGGTAACGGTGGCGGATCTTCGAATTATAGTTACGCCTGGGTCGAAGAGCTCAATGACTTTGTTGGTCACCGTGTATCCTCTGGCCGACTCTATAGTCCCGCGATTATCGAGGGCTGGGCTAATGAGGACATTGAAAAATCCCCGAGTATCGCTGAAATGGTTCTTCAATTTCGCAAAGATCTCCCAGAATTCCAACAGAACCCACGTTGGCTCTGGAAGCTGAACCCCGCCACGATCAACCGCTCGCGAGGCTCTTTTGCTGGAAGAGTCATTGTATTGGTTAACAGAAAGGTCGCATCTTCCGGAGAACTTACCACGAGTTACGCTCAAAGCTTTCCGAACCATTTGATTGTTGGGGAAAATACTGCTGGCATTGGAGCTTTTGGGGAAGTGCGAACATACATCCTTCCAAACTCTAAGATCTTCCTTGGAATGCCTAGCAAACTTTTTCTTGAAAAGGATATCAAGGAAGGTAGCGGCTACATGCCCAGTTATTGGCTTGATACTTCGCACCCGATTGAAGAATTAGCAAAATGGATTCGATTCCCAGAAAAGTATCAGTTCTCTCTCGACTTGCCAAAAACACAGACATCTCTGGACTGTGAAACCTGGCTGGGTGGTGTACCTGAAGGAATCCGGCGTGAAGAAGGTGTCTCATTCGGTTATGGCTCTAAGTTCGCGACGCTACAACCTGATGAAACTCAAGTTGCTGAGGGGCATAGATCTGCATTGCTCAGCGGTGATGCAGAAACAAGAAGTGCCCACTATTACTACTTGAGCATGCCAGATCGGAAGGGAATGACGGTTACATTTTCGGTTCGAGGCGAGAATATTCAAAAAGTAGGCGAGCAGATAGATAACGCCTACATCGGTTTTGTTGCGGAAACAAAGGATGGGAAATCCGAGTGGTTCACCAAATTCTACAGTGGGTCATTTGACTGGCAAAAGGAAACCATTTCTATTCCCTGGAAAGCCAATTACAAAAAGGTTGTTTTCTCTTTCATGTTTTCCGTTTCAGGTAAGCTTTGGTTGGATGACGTGAAATTCAGTTCTTTTCCCTGAAACTTGTTTCACAGCCTCCAATTGCCCAAGAACCAGATTTTAATAATTTCTGCTAATTCTTGATTCCCAGGAATTCTTTTACTTAAATTGCCTTTGCCGAGTCTCAGAGCCCCTGGAATCGCAAAGAGCTTCAAGGTTTGCTCAATGATTGGGGGCAGAAATTGCTGTATTGTGCCGAAAAAAAACTCTGCGACCGTGACCAGTTAAGGCTTGTCGCAGAGTTTTTATTGGACTTAGTTTCCGGTTTTGTTTTCCTTTACAACGATTGTGCCGCCGCAGAATGGGTCGCTGTAGGCGTAACCAAGTTCGCCTGAACTGATTACTGTTTCAAAACGACTGAGAGTAGAATTCCATTTTTGTTCTGGCTCTCCGGCACCAACCTGGTATTGGAAGCCGACAGAAAGAGCTACATAGAACTTCTGGCCAACTTTTGCAGTCGAAAAATACTGCATTAGATTTTCTCTGAAAGCATCGCCATTGATACCAACAGTGTCCCATTCACCAGATTCGTCATCATAATCTACAGTGAACCAGCCACGGCGTTCCCATGCAGGGGTTTCGTTAGCAGATTTTGGCCATGAACTAGCTGCTTTGGCGATTGGATTGCCGCTTTCGTCGTGATCACTCCAGAGCTGGTAATAGAAGCAGCCTTTTTGCATATATTTAAGGTTGCCACTCTGAGATTTGGCAACTGCCTGGTAGAAGTCTTTAAAACGTTTGCCGGCAGGAAGAATGGCGCGCAGACAAATCGCATCGTCCCATGAAACTGTGACCTTAGAGATTCCGTCTTTCCAGTCAAAATCAGCTGGGTTGCAGCTGTCAAGTGGTGGGTAATCACCATTTTTGGCAACAATCTGACCGTTGCCAAAGTTTTTGCTGTAACCCTTGTCAAGGTCGGCTGCAAAAGCAGTTACAGAAAAGAGAGCAAACAAAGAAACGAAAAGTAATAGTTTTTTCATAAATCCTCCAAAAAATTTCAGAATTTAAACGCAGAACTAGTTTTGCTATTTTGTCGAATCGTCTGTTTTTGCGGCTTCATCAGCGGCTTTTTCAGTAAATTCGATAATGACAAATTTTCCCGCATCCAGCATTGCTTCCTCTTTCTCGGCTGTTTTTCCATTTTTAATATAACAGTCGAATGTTGGGGATGTGCGGTGAGTCTTTATAAGTCCAAACTTCAGAGTGTGTACGACGCCGTCTTTAGTGGTTACCAGATACTTGCTGCCATTGATTACGAATTCAATTTTCTTCAATTCAGCAAACGTGTAATCGACCTGTCCCTTGTCGACTTCACTTCCCTGGATATAGCCTTCAGAGCTGACGCCCAGAACTTCAATCTTTTCATCAGCCAGCCCCTTGCCGTTATCGTGGGTTACTGTGACGATAGCAGAAATTAATGGACCGTCGCCATAAAAAGCCGACGCAACAAAAGGAACAGAGCACATGACAAATATAGAAAATACTACTTTAACAAAGGTTCTCAAATTGCTTTTCACTATAAACCTCCCGATCTGTTTTTCCTTAAACAGGAGACAAAATAGCAAAAAAAGAGCTTTTTGAATACTAGTCCAAAGCAATATCTTTATAAAAATTCAATATTTAGTGGAATATACCCCTAAAGGGTGCAAGCCTTTGTTCGCTGGGGTGTGAGCATACTCAAGGTCGCCTCGGATAGATTCGGTCGGGTGACGTCTCTGTTTTCAGATCCGGTCTGGCGATAGCTGAAACTAATGAGCCCCGTGAACCCTGCGGAATCTGCTGCTCTAATGGCTAACGCTCAGCTGAATATCCGAAACCTGGTGTTCTTCTGAAAACAAGCTCCCACCTATAGCTGAATATCGTTACCGAAAAACTTTTTTGCGTTTGTACATGGGTCAAACTTTTGCTATAATTGGGTGCAAAGTTTTGTCAGGAAACATGTAATTGCGTAATACTTTATTAATAGCCATTCTGTGGCTTTTGTCGTCGGTTTGCGTCTCGTGGGCTGCTAGCTACAGCACGCAGGCTAATTTGCGATTTTCGCATAAAACACATGACAAAAACTCGGTAAGCTGTGTCACCTGCCATGTTGATCGTGAAATCAGCGAAACTGCGACCATGCCAGGGTTGCCTGCTGGCTGGCAGCCGTTACGCAACACTCCGATAGTTGATCCGGCTGCCGGAAGCGTGACAACACAAAAACAGGGGATGGATGATACCTTTGCCCGACCCGGCGAAAAGCGCTGTCTCGAATGCCATTTTAAGACGCGCGAAAAGGCTGATTGCGGACTTTGTCATCTCGAAAAACCTGCTAATACTGAGCGGGCGCGACAGCGTCTTAAAAAAGAGTTCAAATTTAACCACAAAAAGCACGAAAAATTCGAGTGTAGTCGCTGCCACCCCGGCATTACAAATTGGGAAAACCTTGATGGCCATTACATCGAAGGCCGTATGGAAAACTGTCTTGAATGTCACAAAGGCCAGGAAACGCCAAAAAATTGCGTGATGTGTCACAATCCGACGCCGCGCCCGGCCGATCATACGCGCAACTACGAAAAGAAACACGGTATGGCCTATCGTTTTGATCCAAACGGTTGCTCGATGTGCCATGAAGATTCTTCGTGTCTCGACTGTCACTCACGCAAACCTCGCGATCACACGCTGGCATGGGTTAAGCGCCGTCATGGTATTTCTGCCCAGACCAATCCGCAAAAATGCCAGGCCTGCCATTCAGACCCCTACGTTTGCAAGCGTTGCCACGATAATCGGTAAACAGATTGGTTGTGTTATACCCTTGAATGTTTGGTGTAGAGGAGCTTATGGATAAAGATACAGAATTTGTCAAACTGGTCGAAAAGGTCAAAGCCCTTGGCAGCGATGCTTATGAAGACTGTGTGGCTTTTCTAAGCCATCTGATTGCCTGCCGCTCTCTTAGTGGGCATGAAGGGGAATGTGCACAACGGCTTGTCGAGTTTTTCAAAGCCAGCCAGATCCCATGTTATGTTGATTCGCGCGGCAGTATCCTGGCCATTTATCTGCCGAATACCGTAGATGCGCCGCTTGCCGATGCTCCAGCCGGTTCTGTAAGGCAGTGGCTGGCCGGTGAGATGTCTTTGGCGCGGGCTGCCGGCCGAAAAGTGCTTGCCTATAATGCACATCTCGATGTGGTTAGTGCCGACACCCCAGAAGAATGGCAGTCAGAACCATTTGTTGCTACCCGGCGTGATGGTCGTATCTACGGTCGTGGCTGTTGCGACATGAAGGGCGCGCTCGCCACAATGGCCATGGCAATGGTTCTTAATCGCGGTCTGGCTGATGCTTCGGCATCTCAGGCCATTGTTCTTGGTTGTTTCTGCACCGAAGAAGAAGCTGGTGAAGGACTGGCTTTTAGAGATTTGTGCGAAGAGTTTGGGCTGCAGCCTGATTACGTGATACTTGGCGAACCATCGAAGATGCAGATCGCGCGAGGACAACGTGGCAAACTCGAATGTTTGATTGAAACCTCAGGGGTTTGTGCTCACACATCGGTGCCAGAAACTGGCGACAGTGCTGCTTATAAGTTGGCGCGCGCAGTGTTGGCGGTGGAAGCTTTCGACGAGGCGCAGCGAAGTCGCTACGGAACTGATGTCGAAAACGTGTTGCAACGAACTACTGCCGCCGTAACTTCAATTCGTAGTTGGCCTGAGAGTAAAAGTTTTGTGCCTGATCGGGCACTTGCCCATGTTACAGCACGACTGGCGCTTGGCGAAAATCTGGCATCTCTCAGCAGCAAGCTTTGCTCCGACCTGAACTGGCCTGACGCAAAAATTATTCCGGTAGTCTACCGGGGTCGCTCATACAAAGGCAAAGAAAGCGACTGGAATTCAGAACACCCGGCCTGGGAAACAGCAGCTGACAGCCCGTTCTTTTGTGCTCTTGAAACGGCAGCTACACATGTTCTGGGCGCTAAACCTCCGCACAAGATTTGGCCATTTTCTACTGATGGCGTTTACAGTGCAGGTATGGCGGGTATTCCAACGCTTGGTATCGGCCCTGGTCACGAAGAAATGGCGCACAAAATTGATGAGTGGGTTTCTGAAAAAGAATTGTTGCAGGCACTGCAACTATATACTCTTTTGCCGGCAGTGCTGCCTGCCTGAGCGTCTATCAGACGTTGATTCAGCCAATGTTTTCGAGAAATACCTGATACTCAATTCGTGAGTTTTCCTGCGCTTTGATTCGCACCTGATTTATCTCTTCATGGTGTTTTTTGACAAGCTCGACAATCTCTTTGTCGAGCTTGTTGTTTTCGGCCATTTTGCAGAGAATAAGTATGGTCTGCTCATTTGACATGCCCTTACGATAGGGCCGGTTTTCCGTCAGACCAGTGAAAATGTCGGCTACCGCAAGCACGCGTGAGCCCAGAGGGAGCTGCCTGCGCTCAAGTTTGAACGGATACCCACTGCCATCAAGTCTTTCGTGGTGATATGAGCCATACTGGTTGATCATGGTCAGATCTTCTATTGCTTCAAGTGCTCTGAATGTGTAAAAAGTGTGGGCACGCATCTGATTAAATTCGTCGTCGGTCAATTTGCCTGATTTTTCAAGGATCTCGGTTGGAATTGCGAGTTTGCCAAGGTCATGCAGATAGCCTGCGACTTTAAGTTCGAAGCATTCATTTTCATCCATGCTGGCCAGTTTGCCGATGTGCTCTGCAGTCGCTGAAACACCACTAGAATGAGTTGCAGTAAACGGGCTGCGAAAGTCGATCATGCGTCTGATCAGACTGGCGAACGACAGCAGTTCAGCTTTGTTCAGATAGATAGTGTCGAGGCGCACATTTCCCTTGAACTGTCTGTTAATAAGTGGTGAGACTATGTCGAGCCAAAAATACTCTTTTTCTGCAAGCACCATAAAGGCATCGACCAGTTGCGGTTCAAACATGCTGCCAGATGCCTCAGCGATGCGGGCTTTTATGCCATCTGTCTGACTCAAGACTACCTTTTTGCGGTCAATCAGAAGTGCTACGCGATCTGCCAGTTCTAATATTCTGCTGCCAATTGGAACCTGCATGCCTTTGTGAATGCGCCCCTGTCCTTGATCCCAGAAAACGTGATGAAATCTGATCAACTCCGCAGCTTTGCGCATTGGCTCGAAGATTTTTATCAGGTGATAACCTATTTCAGCGTGGGTTTGGCCGGTGGTATATTCGAATTTAAGTGTTTCCATGCGCTCAGCCAGGGAAATTGCGCCAATGTCGTGCAGAATGCCGGCACAGACGATTTCGTTTTGCTGGACTATTGGCAGGTCAAGTGCGTCAGCTATGCGCAGGGCAATCAGGGCGACCTGTTTGTGGTGATCGTTGAGCATTGGGCTTATCCAGTCGAGAATATCAGACAGACAGCTGAGAAAATCAAACAGTTTAAGCCGATATTGATGTTTCATTCGATGACTCCGTAATTAACTGCCTGATTATAAACCGTTTTGCCAAAAAAATAACCCGAAAAATTGATCGCGCCTGGCAGCCTGCCAGTTTTTTACTCTGGCAGGTTGCTGCCCTGACTTACATTATTGCAGGCTCTTCTTCCTGCTGCACGTGCTCTTTGGAAGGTTTGTTCAGAAAAGTTACCTGGTCGCCAACGACCTCGGTCATGTATTGAGTTTTTCCCACACTGTTTGTAAAACTTCTTGTTTGCAGCCGGCCTTCGACAAGCACCGCGCCGCCTTTTTTCAGATAGCGCGCGCAGTTTTCTGCGATGTTGTTCCAGACGATTATTCGGAAAAAGGTCGTTTCTTTCTTCTGCTCGCCAGCCTTGTTGCGCCAGTGTTTGTTGACAGCGACCGGAAATACGGTCAGAGCCTTGCCATTGCTGGTCTCTTTGAACTGAGGATCACTTGCCAGATTGCCTGCCAGAATTACTCGATTTACACTTACCATTTTCTTCCTCCAGATTTTTTTGCTGACCTTTTAACTGGTCTCACTAATAATCAAATGAGAAAGGAAATGGGGAAAACTATTTTTAAAAAAAATCGGCGACGGAATCAAAACAGTGCGCGCGTAGTAATGCTTACTGATAGCGGGAATCGACGTCGGTCATTTCCAGAAGCAGCCGTAGATTGATGCCAAATTTTGTGTCGACCTGTTTCAAAAAGTCCATGATATCAGGGTGCATGGGCATAAAGTTATAAACTGGCTCGAGGTTCTTCTTGAGAAAATCAAGTAATCCCTTGGCGTCGTTTTGGTATTTAAGCAGACCGTAGAAGGCGTAGGTAAGCATATTTGCAATATTCAGCGGCTTGAGCTGCAGGGCCTTTTGCATATTTGCCATGGCATCATCAAGTTTACCACGCATGCGCATGACCATGCCGATGCCGGCCCAGCCGTCGGCCAGACCAGGCCAGGTGTTTGCAACTTTTTCGTAACATGCGAGAGCTGCCGCGAGGTTTTTCTCCTCAGACACTCCGGAAGCCTGCTTTGCCAGTGCCCGATAAGCATGACCGAGCTTAACAAAAACTTCGGCAACTTCAGGAGGTTTCTCAGACACCTCTTTCAGCAGGTTAACCGCCTCTTCGTAATTTTGTCTGGCAATAAGGGTTTCGGCCTTGCCAAGCACTCCGGTAACCTCAATCGACCCATGGAGCTCTTTAAAAAACACGGGATTGCCCGACGGAAAAGACACCACCGCCACGGCATACCTGCCTTCTAATGTTCTAAGTGCTTCTTTCATGCCAGCCTTGAGCTTTACCACGTTCTGGTCAGCGCAGAAATTAAGCGGCGCTGCTCGATTAAGGGCGCGGTTGCATATCGACATGTCCTGGCCCGCGTTAGCGCTGCCATAGAGAAAGATATCTTCACCCTTCAGCCTTAGGCGAAGCGCTTCTCTTTCTTCATCAGACGTAATAAGAATGAATAGAGGCAGTTCGAAGCAGGCAGGCTCATACATGAAAATCAATTTGTTGGTGTCGTCATCGTCTCTGGCCGAAGAAATTCCGCCGGCTTTCAGCAATCTTTTTCTTCGCAGTTTTTTTGCGCTCTCCACTGCCAGTTCGTCACCAATTTTCTTTATGTGAGCCGCATGCTCGGATTTCTGCAATGCTTTCCGCAGTCTTGCCGATGATCGCCAGCTTGCCACCATTTCATCGGCAGGCGGAAGATCGGTCGGCGCCGACTCTGTCTCACTGCCAGTGTTTCGCACTGATTCAGCGAAAATCTCGAAAACAGTTTCTCGTTCGAGTGCAAGAGCGTTTGCGACTTTCACCAGCAACTCTTTTTCGTGGTCTTCAAGGACGCCATCGAGCATTGCCTGTCTGGTGAGGCTTCGAAAAAAAGCGTAAGCATCGAATTCACGGTCGATCGTCCTCGACATTTTACTGACTTCCTGAAAAATTCTCTGATACTTTTCTGGCGGTATTTCGAGATAATCGCGCAGGATTTTGAGGGTTTCTTCTTCTTTGGAGCTGAGAACGCCGTCTCCGAGCATTTCTTTTAGTGCTGCCCGGTAGACGAATTCAGTGGTCAAAACCGACTCCGACGACTCGCTGCCAGGAATATCACCATTTTCGCCAAGCTGCCAGGCCTGCAGGAGGCTGTCACCAAAGCCATCTGAAAGATCATCGGCAAAAGCCGAGATCGTGTCAAAAATTTTCTTCAGTGAATCCCCGCCAAAATCAAGTAGCTGCCTTGCCCAAACAACTATCTCGGGCAACTCGGCAAGCTCTTGTTTGAGAGTCGGTATCTGTTTTAACAGGGCAAGCGTAAAATTAAGCCGGGCCTGGAAAAATTCGGAGCGACGCGTGTGCAGCAGGCCCTTGAGATCTGAAATACAAAATGTCGCAAGAGCGACAGGGGCAAAAGTTTCCGGAATAGCCTCGGACGAAGACTGTGAAGCCATTGCCTGATCTGGTTCTTTAGCGATAAATTTGAGAAATAGAGGGGTTTTTACAAAGTCACTCATTATCTGCAGATGCCTCAGGCCATCGGCATGCATCATCAACGCAACCGGATTGGTATTGTCATAACCGCTTATCAGCATGCGACTTGCGCCATTAAAAAATGTGTTTATCATTGCGAATGAGGGCGCATGTTCCTTACCCTGACAGGCATTCAGATAAAGAGCAACCAGTTCGAGCAGCTCTTTGTTTAAATCGAGAGTAGCCCTTACCTGGTTAATTTTAAGCATTGTTGTAAGAATTTCGTCTAAAGTCGCCAGATTTGCAACGGTCAGCTCTTCGCCGGCGTCTTTCGATCTGATGGCTGAAACGGCTTCGGCAAATTTTTTACTGTCGGCAGCACTCCATTGTTCGATGGCATTCTGCATAGTTGTTTGCAATGCTGCTGGAAAAGAATTACAGGCTTTTACCAGATGTTCTACAGATAATTTAAGCATTAGTTCCTCCTGCATACAGTAATATAGTTGGCAAGCCGCAATATGTTTTTTAAAGCCAGAATCGAATGACCATATTCCTCTAAATTCTGTCGCGTAACCAGTAATAAACCAGGCCTATCCACTCATGAACAGCGGCATGCAGCGATGTTAAATAATTTTCGGAAGCATAGAAAATGTTGTCGCGATTGTGAGCCGGAGCCGGCAGCACTTCGAAGCCAGCTTTGCTGAAAGTTGCTTTGGAACGGTAGATATGGGCTCCGCTGGTTACCAGAAGTATCCTGTTTATACGTTTTTCAGCGAGCTTTTTGTGGGCATATTGCGCTTCTGTAGCAGTAGTTGTAATTTCGGGGCTGTTCAGTATCGAAAAACTGGCTGGATCAAGTCCGATGAGCTGAGTGTAGCTCGCTACCCATGGGGCTTCCATGTTGCCGTTTCCTGGTGAAAAGCCAGTGCTGATATACAGGTGTTTTGCCCGGTTCTCTTTTAAAAGTTTGATGCCATGATTAATTCTCTGCAGGCCACTAAGTTGAGGATCGCCAGTTTCTGTTGCGCCAGAAGCGAGAACAAATATTGCCTCGGCATTCTCTGCAGAGTGTTCTAGCACCAGCGGTCGAGCCAGATAGCCACCAACCGGAAAGAATGTACAGGTAATAATAATCATAAGCAGTAAAATCAGACCTGCAATATAGCCGGATAGCACCTTTGTGACCGCGTTGCCGCTGGTTTTGATGGCCTCGCTATTCTCCTGTCGGCGCTGTCGCCAGAAAACTATTGCGAGCAGGCTTGATGTAATTACAAAAGCAGCTGCCGCCAGCTGCTTCAAATCTGGAGCCATCTGGCCAATCCATAAAAAGATAAAAGTTGGAACAAGAGCTGCAGCCGCTCTTAATAATCTGGTCATTGTTCTGGCCTCAATTCAGTGTGGTTTTTTCGCCTGACTTCCTGATCGAATTCGACAAATTCTCTGCACCAGCATAACAGATCGCGCCTCACCGATAGATGTTGGTCTATGGCTTTGTTCGGGTCGCTGTTCACGATAATGCGCTCAAGCTGATTTCGAGCCCGTCCATAGATTGCCTGTGCTCGTGAAACAATCAGCATGAAGTTCTCGTCGGTTGCTCGAGTTAGCAGTTTTGAATTTAACAGTGCATCGGCAAGAATCGAAATTGCCAGGTAACGGTCACGAACAACATATTCAATTTTGACATCGCCTGGCTGTGGTGGTGGCGAAAGGTGATAACTGGCGCGGTTGATAATTTCGCCGCCAACCAACGCCAATAGATACGTATGAGCCTGTATCAGACGTTCTGGCTCAAGTTTGAGACTGTTGTAGTCGAGATCCATGAGCTGGTGATAAAGATTTTGATTGTCGATGCTCAGAAGTGAGATGGGAAGAAGCTCTGATTCAACGTTTGATGAAGACTTGATCGGTCGTCGCCGGCAATTCAGCAGTGTTGTGTCTATATCTCTTACTACTTTGGGATTTTTAAATGGGCTGTTTATTCGATAGTCAGGTGCTATCGGTTTCTCAATTCCCGGTTCAAATTTCCTTGAGACCCCATTATTGCCGGAAAATTCCGGCGCTCTGATTTTGCCGTTCTTTTCTGAATTGGGGTCAGCAGGAGTCTTGATTATAGCAGCCAAGGTGGAAAGTTCGGTTTCCCTCAAGTTGCAGAGGCTGACAATGTAGAGCAGTATTGCAAAGCAGCCAGCAATAGTGATTCCAGAAAGATTGCCAACGAAAAAGAAGTGGCCGGGTATGGCGGCAGCTTTTTGCAGAAACGCCAGAATTCCATCAATTACCAGAGAGAGGGCAGGGGCAATGAGCAGAGTCATGGTCGGCCATATTGCCGATAAAAGGACGATGAGAAATGATACGGGCAATACATAAACGAAAACCCATAGTATAAGCGGATTTACCACCAGTGCCGAGAGTGACATGGTGCCGAATAAGAGCGCTGTCATCGGCAATGTGGCAATACTTGCAGCCAGCGAGACCGAGAGATAGCGCGATAGAAAAACAGGAAAATAGAGTTTTGCAAACAGCTGTTCGAACGGTCGGCGTAAAAACAGAATGCCGATTACAGCGGTAAAGCTAAGTTGAAAGGCCGCATTTGAGAAAATTGCCGGATCATGAAGCAGCAGTATAAATGCGGCAAACGCCACTGGCCTGATTGGCGAAGGATTAGATTCCAGATGCAGGATGGTGGCAACACACAAATACATGGTGAGAGCTCGCCATACTGATGGGCTGCCAGCGGTGGTCATTGCATATACGCCAAGGATCGTTGCGGTAAGAATGCTGCGGGATATCGGTGGAATTTTCAGCCAGTGAAAAATGGCTGCCAGCAACATGACCAGAACCATAAGATGCTGGCCAGAAACGGCCAATAAATGGCTGATTCCCGTTTCTTTGAATAATCGGCGGTCTTCAAGGTTGATGCTGCTTGTGTCGCCCAGTATAAAGCCAGTCACAATTGCTGCGTGCCTTGGGGGTAAAGAGGCTTTTAGTCCGTCTCTGATCTGGCGCTGCAGCCTGCCGGCGAGCTTGCTTGTATTTCTGCTGCTGCTTTCTGGGTGTAAGTCTGCGCCTTTAAAAATCGGTGTGATATCAATCTGACTGATCGAGAATTTGCCAACTGTCGAATAGGTTTGTTCTGGTTCCGGTAGCAGGCTGGGTTTTGATATGTGGCAATTAACGGCAGTGGGTATAATGACACATTGTTCGTCGAATTCGAAAACGGCATCGACCATTCTAAAAGTAATCGCACCGGTATTGCCAGATCGGTATTCTCCCCGGAAAGTGCCGCTGAGACGACCCTCTATGCCATCTAATTTAAAAAGCTGTGGAAAGTCAAATCTGGGCTGTGTATTAACCAGTGCATAAAATGCGCCCACGCTAAATGCCGCTATAGCAAGAAAATGCCAGCGGAATCTGTGCATAAACTCAGGTAAACTGAGCATAACAGAGAAAAGTGTCAGCGAAAAGAAAACCCAGGCCGTGTCTCTCGCAAAAAGTTCAGCAAATGAAATTCCTATTGCAAAGAGCGTGACAAATAGCGGTAGGACCTCGAGATGTGGTACTGAAATTTCCGTGAGCTTCTTTGGCTTTTCCATATTGTAGAAAGTTATTCTACATTCTTCGACTGAGAAAAAAAAGAGTTATTCGAGCTTTAGAATCTCAAATGCCGGGTGCCTGACTTGCAGGCTATAGATAGTTCCGTTCTTATCCAGCCAGTCTGGTCTGTTTACATCATAACCCGGGTCATGGAGAGTGGTTGTGTTCTTTTTGATAACACGCCCTTCTTCGTCAAGAGCTATGTAGTGCCTGGCCTGCGCTGTGTCATAAACTACATGCAGTTGTCTATGGCTATCGTAGCCGATCAGAGAAGTCCAGAGAATTGGGTTCTCGGCATTGAGCCGGGCTAGCTTGCTCAGCTCACCGCCTGGCTGTTTGCAGGTATAAATATACCACTCGGGTTCTTCGCCATCACCAGCTACAATCAAAGCCAGGCGTGAGTTTTCAGAAATCGCAATGCCGATTTGCCCGGGCAATACCATTTGTGTTTTGCCATCTCTACTAAGAATAACAGTCTGACGTAGTGCGACGTCTTCAATGTAGATGCGGCCAGCTCTATCGCAGTGAATCCGATTGATCTGTGACCAGTGATACTTATCGCCGACTGGAGGTGAAGCAAAAGCGCGGGTATTGCCGTTATGCACATCTATTTCCAATATGGCGTTGTTTATAACGTCTGCAACCAGCAATTTACCATTGATACTGGGAGCCAGATCGATAAGCAGAGGGTCCGAGGCTAGCCCGGCTTTTTTGGCCGCACTTATGAGATCATATTCGCGGCCTTGTTTACCGGTACTGTCAAAGGCGAGAACTCTGGCATTCAGGCTGTCACCAACCCAGAGATTGCCTTTTTTGTCAGTGATAAATGCCATTGGTCCTTGGAATGGGCCGTCGAGCATGCTGCCATTTTCTTCGCACAGCCATAGTAGCTGATGAGCCTTGTCGCCC
Organism: Candidatus Rifleibacteriota bacterium; assembly: GCA_018818125.1. Classification (GTDB taxonomy): domain Bacteria; phylum Muiribacteriota; class Ozemobacteria; order Ozemobacterales; family Ozemobacteraceae; genus Rifleibacterium. Next base: position 69,212 of record JAHISQ010000156.1, on the reverse strand, counting down.
TGTGAAAAAGCCAGCCATCTGCTAAAACTAGCGGTGGCTGGCTCCGGGTTCATTGCAAATCCTGCATGGCTGACAAAAATCAGCAAAATAACGAGGGCTCTATTCATTTTACTTGCCTGAATCTCCGCTCTGACTTGTGTTGCCGCTTGGCAGCTTTATTATGTCAGGTTTTAGAGAGTCGGTCAAGCATTGTATCCATGTTTTTTACGCGATAGACGCCGGCCCAGCGTGAAGCATAGCGGGCTGGCAATACTTCGATGCGCACTCCGGAATAACCCACTTTTCCGGAAATACGAGTTGAGCTGTTTACTCTGGTAGGGGTCGAATGGGCGATGATTGGCTGTCCGGAAGGAGTATAGCCCATGAACAGGCCAACGTGTCCAACGCCGCTGCTGCCAGGGTTCATTACAAAGATGTCACCGGGCTTGATCAGATCGCGTGGATTGGGCGGTGGAAACTTGCTGGTAATTTTATTAGTGTGCTGGGTTTTGTAGTTCTGACTTGTAGGATACCAGCTTTTTTTGGGGAAAACTGGGGCAACGCCTGATGCCGCCGCCATTTTTTGGATGAACTGGCCGACAAAGCCAGAACAGTCAGTTTTTTCGGCATAACCAGAAGTGTTTGTGTGACCAGCGCCAAAAACATAGGCTTTATTGCTTGAACAGAATTTCTCGACTATATCAAAGACTGATTTAAACATTTTTGCATCGTAACCAAAGCGTGCCGGATCTAGTGACCCGTTTGGAAGAGTCCCAGTCGGGCCAACGACTGAGCCGGAATCACTGCCGGAACTGCTGTTGGCAGTCCGCTCTGAGCCGACTTCTACATAGTCGCTGTGAACATATGCGTAGCCACCGTTGTATTCTATTTTAAGCCAGTCACCTTCTTTGGCGACGATCTTGAGTTTATCGCCATCGTATAACTTGCCGATGATTTTGCCCCAGGGTTTGCTGCGAACGTTCAATCTGGTATTAACATTTACAAAGCCGATTTGACTCGACAGGGGTTTGGCAGAAGCGTTATCGACAGCAGCAGAGCTGGTGCTACCACTTTGGCTTACTGTGGCTGGAACCGAAATCTGGTCAACATTGAACGGATTGCTGGCAATAGCGATGCAGGCTACGAATGCGCCTGCAAGAGCCATATAAATAATCTTTCGATGTTTCATGCCGGATACTCCTGCGCCTTTCGGCCTACTTTGTTCAGTTAATTAATATACGATTCATAGCACACAAAAGTTTTAAACCTTATTGTCGACTGCGACAGTTTGAGCTTATTGTTGAGACGAATAAGGTCAATGTACCCTTCATTATACTGAAAAACTGGCTCAGCGCCATGATAATTTTTCAGTTTCCGCTTACACCATGCAGCTTTACACCAGCGTCCTGCAGGCGTGAAATTTTGCTGTTGCTTAGACCTTTTACCCGACTGCTCAGGTCACGCCAGTCATAAAATTTACCGTAGGCGCGTTCTTTAATTATCAGTGTCGCCGTTTTCGAGCCAATACCTGGACAGGCCATGAGTTCCTCGTGGCTTGCCTCGTTGATTATTACCCGATTTGCAGCCAGTTTGTGGTGTTCGCTAACTTCTGATAGGCTGTATCTGTCGCTTTCAGCTCGACTCATAACTAGTGTTGCCGGTCCATTCGGCCAGGCTTGCGAAATGTGAAGTGCCTGTGGAGGAAATATTGCCGACCAGACTCCAATCAGAAGTGGCAGGCAGATCAGCATTCGGAAATGGTTAACGTTGAGATTACTCAGAACAGGCATAGTTTCAGTCCCTCTTCGCATTTTTCTATCTGCACAGATTTGTCATGAATTGCCTTTTTGACCCATTTTATTCGGCAAAGCTCCTCAATCGGGTTGGCGACAAATCTTTTGCGCTCAAATACTTTCCAGTGCCAGCCGCCTTTTGGTAATGAAAATCTTATGCACTCCAGTTCTTCGTAAGCGCTTATAACTGCCGGCAGAGAAGGCAGGAGGTTGAATTTCGGAGAAAAATTGAAAGTGGTCCAGAGCGGACAATATGGGTAGGTTGCGGCTAAGACAAGTTGACGATGACGAATACCCTGATTTTTGCCGGGTGGCGATGCTCGCAGCGCCCCGCGCAGCAGTGCAAGGCCGGAGTAGTAGTTGTCGCGGAGCATGATGTGATCATGCATCTGAAGAGCCGCTTCAAGCCATGGTATTGGGTTGAACGCCATCTGGTCAGCCGTGTTTAGCAGATAGTCGAGCTTGGCAAGCCATTTGAATGATGATTCAAGTAATGAAGTGACGGAAGTGTGCTTTTGGGCACCTATTTGCGCAATTCTCGTGGCGTCTGTGCCGTATTCAGACTGTAAAGTCGAGTCTATTGAATACTTGCAGAAAAACGGATCCGCCCATGCGTGGTCGGTTTTTTCCCAAAGCCCGCTTATTCTCAGTTTAAGATCCGTTTCGAGACTCTCTGGTGAAAACGAAACAGGCCATTTTCTGGCCTGTTTTTCGATTTTATGTGGGTTGTAGCGGGCGGTCAATTGGTGAGAATTCCCCAGAGACTGCGGGTTTTTTCGTTGTCAATTCCGGCATCGGTGGTGGCAAAGAAGAGCAGTTCACGAGCCTGATTGAGTATTTCCGGCTCGTTCATTGCTTTGCCGCAAGCAATCAAAAAGCGAATCTCAAATATAAAAAAGTCCTGGTCGGTTTCCAGTGATTTTTTCTCGACTTCGAGAAGATCTTTCATGGCCTGTTCATAATTGCCTTCGTTAAAGGTTTTGCACAGCTTCGAAATATCCCGGGCAGTGCTGACTGATCGTGTCAGGTCCACTTTGCGCTCACCTTCAGCCAGCGGAATGAGTTCTTCTTCGGCGCGCGTTACCCATTCGTCAGCACTTTTGAGATCAAAAAACTTTTCATGCGCTATCGAAAGACAGACACTTACGGTAAGCTCATGAATTTCTTCCAGGGTTACAAGAGATTCAGAGGAAGCAAATCGGCGATAAAAGTTCAGTGTCGATGTAAAGGTATCTTGAGCTTCTTTGAAAAGTGGGTAAGCCTTGTCCAGGTTGCCCTGATTAAACTGTTCATAGCCATCGGCCAGCAGTTGCGATTGTTTTTGCTGCTGCTTGCTTCCCTGACTGTATGTTACTCCGGTGGCTATCAAGCCTGCTGCCAGCAGCAAAACTACCACTATTATGGCGGTTCCACCGGTGCGTGCCGGAAAAAAACGGTCAGTAGTCTTCTTCATCTGGTTCATCCTGTGGAATTGGTAAATTTTTCTGAGCTGTCGCTTCCTGGCGCATTTCTCTAGCCTGATTGACGAACCAGAGAATGATACCCTGAGCGCTCTGACTGCCGTAAATGATCTGCTCAAGGAAGTGGTTGCTCGCATCAGTTTTTCCGATCAGACGGTTGGCGCCAGCCAGAACATACATGATTTCAAATACCCTTGACTGTGGCAGGTTTTCTTTTGGAATACGTGTGCCATCGGGCATAAATGCATCGTCTATACCGGTCGCTTTGTTGGTTATTTCAAGAAAACTGATTGCGTCAGTAAGATATGCCATTTCAAAGGCCTTGTATCTTGCCTTTTGTGCCTGATCAGTGGTGACTTCAAATGCATCGCGGGCAGTCCATGCCGCATTGAGGTAGATATAGCCAAGCAGTCGGTGATTTGCCCGTCTCGCTTTTGCGCAGATGGCGGCGAGTTCCCATGATCTGATCGCTGCTTCAAGGTCGCCATCTCTTTGCAGTTCGTTAAAGGGTGTGCCTTTTTCGAGAATAGAAGCGACGACTTTTTTAAGCAGCGGCGAAATCTGACGCAGTATGGTTATGTTGGAGTTGGTAAGTTCACGCAATTTTTCTGCTTCAGCGTCTTTCCAGATTTGTTGGCCGCTGGAAGCAGCTCTGACGCGGCTTGCTGCTTCCCACTGTGATTTGTGGTTGTCGAGCAGTTGTTTGCGTCGAACGTCTTCAATATTCATCTGTGGGCAGAAAAATTTATCTTCTGCCGCAAAAAAACAGTGCGGACAAACGCATACGTTAAAAAATCTTGGATATATTGAGCCAAGATAAACTGGTCTGTAGTCTATGTCACGCTTGTCAAGGCTGAATTGTTTTTTGCGCAGAATATAGCGTTTGAATTCTTTTTCACATATCGGACAGACTATATCTTTGGGTAGAAAGAGTTTTTCATTAAGAGCCATGGTTTCACCGTTTTCTCAAGCGTATTTTAAAGTTCTATAATCATAACACAATACCGTAAATCTATGGAATGCGCAACAGTTTGTGTACTCTCGGTATCCAGCGGATTTGAGCAAACAATGGTGCGAACAGGTTTATCCACTCAAGTATTGTTCCGGTGTCCCAGTCACTTATGTGCGAAAGGCCAACCATTCTTGGTTGTAGCACGAGAGTGTATTTGCTGACTGGCAACTTGTTGAGTTGTGACAACAATATCTGTGGATTCTCATGGGCATCTACCGTCAGGCGCAGGTAGGTGGTGTCGGGACTGGTTAACTCGAGGACTGCTGTCAGTCTTTTAAGTTCCTTGCCATTTGTATGCTCTTTTCTGGGTATCGTAAGTTCGAGGCAAAGCAGATCTACCAGAGGAACCAATCTGGCAAAATCTCTTGCCGATGGTGCTGATGTTTCAGCAAAAAGCATGATTCCTTCTCGTCGCAGTCTGGGCAGAAATGCTTCTAAAAAATCTATCTGACGCAGGGGTTCTCCGCCAATTAAAGAGATGCAAAAAAACTGATTGAGAGGAAAGTGCTTATTAAGATCGGCAAATAGTTTCCTCGCAGTAATTGGGTTTTTTTCCCTGAAATTTCTGGTTCCCGGAAAGGTTCTAACCCAGAATGAGTTTTCGACAGCTTCTCCAATACCCAGCCGAATGAACAACTGCATAGTGCCAACATAAAGACCTTCGCCCTGAATCGACGAAAATACTTCGCAGATGTCAGCTCGAGAATTTGCCGTTTTCAATGTTTTTCTCCAATATTCTGGCTAGCTCGAATTCGTCTATGATTGGCACTTTTAACTCAAGTGCCCGGCTTTTTTTGTTCGAAACAAAGGCGTCGTTTTCGAGAGAACCGATCAGCAGAAAGTTGGTTTTAGCTGAAACTGATGATTTAACATTGCCACCGTGCTTTTTTATCTGTTCTTCGATCTGTCGTCGCGGCATTGTTGCCTCGCCAGTTACCACAAATGTCTTGCCCGCCAGCTCACTGCCTGAAGCCATTTCTGCAAGCTGTTCGCTGCTTGGTCCCCGCCACCAGTTTCTCAGGTTATCGATCAATGACTTGTTGTCTGGATTTTTGAGGAATTCACTTATGCAGCTGGCAACTTTGTCCTTGATGCCGTCGATTTGAATGAGTTCTTCGTCAGTGGCCTCAAGAAATGCCGGAAAAGACTGCTTATACCAGGCGGCGATTTTTTCGCTGACCACTGCTCCGACATTGTTGATGCCAAGTGCTGAGATCAGCTTCCCCAGCGGTTGTGTGGCGGCGATGTTGATGCTGGAAACAATTTTGTCGGCAGATTTTTCACCCATGCGCTCAAGAGCGGCAAGCTGCAGCCGACTCAGCGCTAAAATGCCTTCGATATCTGTTACCAGCTCTTTTTCAATCAGCTGCTCAACGAGCTGAGGTCCGAAATTTTCGATTTCGAGCTGAGTAATAAAGTGAATTATGCGCCGGGCAAGAACTCCCTGACAAGCAGGATTTTCGCAGCGTATCTGAGTTGCGGAGTTCTCATCTCTGCTTATATTCAATGAGTGGTGGCAGGCAGGACATTCTATTGGTGCTGTAATTGTCTGTTCGCTGCCGTTGCGATTTTCCTTTACCGGTGCAACAATGTAAGGGATGATGTAACCGGCTTTTTCGACCACGACCTGATCACCAATTCTGATGTCTTTGTCGTTTATCTGGTCAATGTTATGTAGAGAGGCTCTCGATACGGTAGTGCCGCCAAGTTCGACCGGTTCAATGTGGGCAACAGGAGTGAGCTGTGATCTGCCTGTCTGCCATTCTACACGTAGCAATCTGGCAATAGCTCGCTCTTGCGGGTATTTGAACGCGATTATCCAGCGTGGAGCCTTATTGGTGCTGCCAAGTTCAGCCTGTAAGGTCAGATTGTCTATCTTGATTACGACTCCGTCTGTGTCAAAATCGAACCCCGTGCGCTCTAAGGCTATCCTTTCAATAAATCTGGTGATTTCTTCACAGGAATTGCAACGCTCCCAGACCTGATTAAGCCTGAAACCTTGTCGGGCAAGAAACTCAAGAACTTCTGAATGATACTTGAAGCCAAGCTCTGTTGCCTGTGCTATTCCGTAAACCATAACCTGTAGCCCGCGTTGAGCCGCGACCGCAGGATCAAGCGACTTGATGGTACCAGCGGTAAGGTTGCGACAATTTTTGAATGGTTCTTCACCGCTGGCCAGGCGTTGCTGATTTAGAGTTTCCAGCATGGAGCGAGGGGTGTAAATTTCTCCGCGCACATCCATGTCGAGCTGGCTTTCAATGCTCAGTGGCAACGACCTTATCGTTCTGACGTTTTCGGTTATAATGTCTCCCTCAATGCCACTGCCGCGAGTGGCACCGCTTTGCAACCTGCCGTCACAGTAAGAGAATGAGCCAGAAACACCATCGATCTTGAGCTCGGCAACAACCGGAAACACGCTTGTGCCCGCTGCCTTTTCCAGGCGTGACAGCCAGTCGATAATGTCACCACTGGAATAGGAGTTCTCGATGCTCATCATCGGAACTCGATGCTTTACGGTGTTAAAAGAGGTGACGGCATCGCCGACGCGCTGAGTTGGCGAGTCTTTTGTTATCAGTTCCGGTCGTTGTTTTTCCAGGAGATGTAGCTCGGCCATGAGTTCATCAAACTGCTGATCAGTAATTTCTGGAGCAGCATGCACAAAATATTGGCGCTCATGATGGCGGATCGTTTTGCGTAATTTTTCGATTCTTGCGGCCAGTTCGTCCATCGCTTCAGTCCACCATTGCTGTGTTAATAAACTGGATCCCGTTGTCGGTTCCCAGCCAGAGAAGGTCACCGCTGGAAGCGAGTTTTCGTATCCTGCGTGCGAAATTTCCTGATTCTGGGGAAATCAGCTGGATGAGTTCTTTGTTTATACGCGCAAGTCCCTCTTCGGTGGCAAGCCACAAGGAATCTTTGTGTGAAATAATACTGCTGATGCAATCAGCAGGCAGGCCGTGGATGCGCGAATAACTGACAAGATTTGGCACAAAGTCAGAAAAAAAGCGGTCAACCGGGGTTGTCAGGTGTAATACTCCATGCGGGGTGCTTAGCCAGAGATATTTTCCGTCAAAAGCTATGTCGCTGACCGGTCTGGTAAAGCCAGCTCGAGCATGGTCAATGTTTTTCCACCATTCCGGGTTGGCTGCCGGAAAGCTGGTATTCCACAGGCTGATACCCTTGTCGTGCGCAGCAACAAACCAGCTGCCCATCCGAAAAATTTGCTTGCACCAGTTTTGCCGCAATCCTGAATTGGAACTTTTTTCATCTATTGTTGTAAACGCGCCTTCTTTGTTTAAAAAAGCGGCGCCTTTCTGAGTGCCTGCCCAAAGGGTAGTTCCGTCAGTGGTTAGATCCCAGATTATCTGTGATGGCAGGCTTTCAGAGACATCTGCACGCACGAAACGGTTGTTTTGCGTTTTCTGACATAAACCGAACAGGGTGCCTACCCAGAGTTGCTTGCCGTCATGAGCAAGGCATTCTGCCTGAGGGAACGGGAAAGTGCCGTCAACAAGGCTGTAATGAGTTACCTTGTCGTTTTGAACAGAAGTTATCCCGGCTTCGGTTGCGGCCCATACGGTGCCCGAAGGGTCTACCAGAAGATCGTTTACAGCTGAGGTTTTTATGGGGTTACTGAAAGGCACCTTTAGAGTCGCCGATGGATCGCGCGTGTCGCTGATTCTTCTTGGCGCGAGATCCATTGCCACTGCGGCTGTTGTGTCGCTTTGATTCTGGCTGATGCTCTGATCTTGGGGGGGCGGAGAGTGGGTTTTCGATTCGTTGATGACGTAAAAGACCAGCGCAACCAAAAGAACAGTTAACCAGAAGGCATTACCAGTGTTTTTGCCGTTTGTCTGAGCTTTTTCAGTCAAAACAGAGCCTCCAGGTTGACAGGAATCTTCTGTCGTTCTTTGATTATAGCTATTTCTGCAGGCCTGACCTGATTGCCGGAATTGTCAAATCCTCCTGAACCGGCAACGCTTTCCCAGCCATGCAATTGAGCCAGGCTGTTGCGGACAGATAATCTGCTGACTTCGCCAGCGCGCAGTGCCAGAATGTTTAACATAAGAGCTTCGTAGCCAAGCGCAGAATCACTGTCTGCCTGTTGTGCGTAGGTGTCAAAGTATTCTGACAGAAAATAATCTGCTCTTTGTCCACCAAGACGTGCATTGAACGGCAGAGTGGTGATAACCGATTCTGAATAAACTCCGGCAAGATTGGTGAATTCAGGCGAGGCCAGCTGATTCCCACCAAGAATCGGATGTGAGAATCTTGCTTCGCGAGCATGGCGCGTGATTACAGCAGCGTCTTCTGGTGACGTCAGGATTATCATGGAATCAGGATTTGAGGCGAAAATGACCTGAAGCTGTCGTCTGAAGTTGAGACTTCCCGGCCGGTATGATACTGCAGCACAAACCTGCTGTCCAAATTTAATGCTGGTTTCAATGTATTTCTGTGCGCTGTCTGCGCCGTAGAGGTTTGAGTCATATATCAGAGCAGGCTTTCGGCTCTTAAAACGCCGTGCTGAGAATTCGGCAAGCGCCTCAGACTGGCGTTTGTCGTCTGTGATGCTGCGGAATGTGAATCTGGAACCACAATCAGTGACCTCGAAGTGTGTACATAGAGCGGTTAAAAAAGGAACTTGCGCTTTTTCGGCCATATTTTGAATCACACGGGTCGCTGCCGGGCTGATACCGCCAATCAACGAGACGACGTTCGTTTCATAAATAAGATCTCTGACTATCTCTGCGCTTAGATCGGGAGAACCCTGATTATCTATAATTTCGAGTCGAAGCTTGCGCCCATTTACCCCGCCTTGAGCGTTGATGTGTTTCAACGCAAGGCGGAGACCATTGCAGTGACTTGTTGCACGCAGGGCATTTGCCCCTGAAAGAGGGAGTATTACTCCTATTTTTATGTCGGTATTTTTGAATTCCGTCGAAGCGAGCAGAACGACCAGCAAAACAGGTAATGCCAAAAGCTGATAAACATCAAAACCCTTTAGAAAATTGACGAATCGGAAATAATAATGTTTGAGGATCATACGCAGCTGTTTCTTATGTAAGTGAGTACCATGAGAAAAATGCCCATATAAACCGAAAGTGAGAAGAAATACAACAGAGCGAAAAAAAAGAAGGGCATTTCTCTGATCACTTTGTTGAACAATTCGTTTTCAACTTCCGGAAAAATCTGGTTCTTTCTGGAAAACTTGTCAAAAAAGAAAACTGTTGTGGCACCCAGCCCAAAAAAACCGAGTGCAAAGCCAAAGCCAGCGGCAAAAACGGGCGTGTAATTGTTCATGGGCGCTGTCGTATAGAGAGAGTAGGCGACAATCAGACTTATGCCCAGCAGTCCGCAAAAGACCACCGATGCCCAGAAAATCCATCCCCATAAGAATTCTTTCATGTTATCTGAGAGGCTCCGGTTTTCTCCAGCTGCCATTGTAATCATGGGTGGGATATTTCTGGCAGTTTTTTTGCATTTTTTTTGTCATCGAACTGGCAACATCAATGTTAAGAATGTTTGCCAGACTTAGAAGATAAGCCATGACATCGCACAACTCTTCAGAGATTTCCTTATGCTTGGCTGCATCAATTTCTTCGCTGGCCGGCGGTGACCATTGAAAGTGCTCCAGCAACTCAGAAGCCTCTAATACTACAGAAATGGCGATGTTTTTGGGCGTATGATATTTATGCCAGTCGCGGTCGGCAACAAACTTCTCGACCATTGCTTTGAGCTCATTGATACTGGTGCTGGCATCGGACACAGTCACCGGGTTGTCGGCAGATATGCTTTGATCGAGCTTTGAATCGTGATGTGACTCGAGTAATGACATGGTTTTTCTCAGTTGTTGAGCTCCGGTTTGATTGCATAAGCATACAAAGCAGCGGCATTCAGTCGCAGTATCTGCAGGCAGAGGTTCTGGTTCATGATTTTGATCAGGTCGGTAGTCTTATGGTAGTTAGGGTTAGTCGCAAATTCAGATTCAATTGTCAATACTGCTGGAATTTTCTGTTGCAGAAATGGCGCGTGATCTGAACCCCAAGCATTGAAGCTGGTTTGAATAGTAAAATCGGCGTAGTCGAGAGCCAGTTTTTGCAGTTTTTCGGCCATAGGTCGGTTAAATGAGCTGGTTTCGAGCATTATGGAAAGGGGCGCAACTGCATCGAAGCTAATCATGTCAAGGTTGAGCACTGCTTTTATGCTAGCGCGCTCGGCGGCGCTAAGCTCTTTTATATAGGCCTTCGAGCCATACAGCCCTTGTTCTTCTCCCATGAAGAGCACAAATTTTACAGTAGCAGCCGGTTTGAGATCTGATTCATTGAGTAGCCTGGCCAAGGCAATTACGCCGGCTGATCCGCTGCCATTATCGTCTGCTCCTGGCGCGTTGTCGCGTGGAGATTCTGAAGTGCTGTCCAGGTGGCCAACAACAAGCACCTGACCATACTTTTCTTCGTTTTCGCCCTTGCGTTCAGCAATCAGATTGTTAGTTGCTGTGCTGCCTATTTTAAAAGACTGTTTGCTGGTCTTGTAACCAAGTTTGCTGAATATTTTATCGCAATGATCTATGGAGTTTTGCGCTGATTCGACGTAAGAATAGCGGCTCTTAAAGTCGACCAGGGCAGTAGTGTCCTGCATAAAGGCTTTCATATCAAGAGCTTTGATAAATTTTGCTGTATCATCTTCTGTTTTGATACGGGTCACGCCAGTGCTTACCGGAGCAGTGAGAATTACCTGGTTTTCTGGCAACAACTCAACTTTGGTGAAGTCGGATTGCTTTGAAAAGAGGTTCATTGCTTCGGTTTCGTCGGCCAGGATAACGATAAAGCCCATTTCTCGGTAGATTGTGCGGGTTCCTGGGAAGGATGCCTTGAGTATGGCAGGGTCTTTGCTCGTAATCAGATACAACTTTTCGCCGGGTTGTACAGAAACGGTCGAAATCGGTTCTGACTTGATAAGTTTGTCGTTAAAGACTTCTCCAGACTGAATAATAAGGATGTCGCCGAACTGCGTGAATATCTCGCCGCCCGAACCAGACTTCTTGATCTGTTCATATCCGTTGTCGCTTAAAACCACCTGCACCCAGTCCGCGGCCATTGCTGCAGAAGTGCATGCCAGCATCAATACTACATATAGTCCAATACAGCTGGTGCGTGCGAAAAATTTCATATCATTTCTCCTTGCCTGTTTACGCAGATACTTCTTTAATGATAACTTAATAGAAAGCAAATCTCAAAAGTTTTGTAGAGAATTTTACCAGGCAGAGGAAGGTCAGTTAAAATGATCGTTGACTACAGGCTGCAAAGTGCGAGGAAAAAAGGTCCCCGAATTCGCGCCTATACTATGCCTGAGCTGCTTATCACTATTCTCCTTCTAGCCATTCTTTTTACTCTGAGCATAATTTTTTCGAGCGGACTTGACCAGTCAAAACGACTGCGCGATTACAGTGTCGCTGTTGCACTGGCACAACAGGCCATTGAAATTATTCGAAGCGCGCCGTTTAGGCTTCTTGATAATGCTGATGCTGGTAAAGACAGTGTGGAAGACGATCTTAATACAAAAACAAACGATGACGACCCATTTGTGCCTGATTTCGAATCTGGTGGCATCAAATATGACCGCCAGGTGAAAATTGATGACGTCATGGCAGCTGAAGACAAAACCAGACCTATTGGACTTAAATTGGTAGAAATTACGGTTAACTGGGCTTTTCCTGACGGCGGAAAACACGATCCGTTCGTCGTAACTACGACCGTTGCCGACATGAATTGATCAGTATGGGAAAAACAACAATGACTCGATCGGTAAACCAAAGATCTAGACAGGGCTTTACCTTTATTGAAATCATCATTGTGGTTTCTATTACATCAGTAATTTTGCTTTTTGCCTATCGTCTTTTTTTCTCACAAACAAAATTGGTCACGCAGTCCATCGAATATCTGCAGGTCAATGAAGGTTTTCGGAAAATCATTTCGTTTATGGGCGATGACATTCGCGAAGCTACCAATGTATTGAAACCAGCACCAGTGCTATCTGACAAGGTGGTTAAGCTGGCTACCAGACCGGGTGTCATTCTGCAGCTACAAAGCTCAGACCTTGATCCCAACATTCCCTTCGACAGTCCGCTTGGCGGTCAAGTTGCCCTCCGCCGAGAGATCACCTATGAACTCGAAAAAATTAAGAATCCAGAATCGCAGACGGTTCCCCGCTATCGTCTGATCAGAACCGCTTCTGTCGAAGAGAAACCCGGTCATAAAACGACTCAGCGCCAGACGATAATCGACAACATTCGTGATCTAATCGTCTATCGAACTATTCGTCGCCCCTTCAAACCTGCTAATGTCGGCGGTAAAGAGGATCGACTTGTGTTGCCTCTGCCCCTCAACCAGTCTGGCACAGGCAATAGTCTGGTGCATCTCAGTATGGTTCTAGAACGAACTCGCAATAGTACCGAAGTCGGCGAGGTCTACAGCATAAGTATGAACACAAGTTTTTATAAACGTGGAAAAGAGATTTTTAAAAACCCATGAGAAGATATCTTAACAAAAAGTCCGGTTCTGGATATCTTATTGTTCTGGCTTTTGCCGGAATTCTTCTTATCTTTTTCATGATTTATGGAACGTTTAAAAGTGGCCAGCAGCAGCTACAGTCGAAAGATGTTCGCCGTTTTATGACCGCCAGTCTGGGTGAAAGCGCACTCAACTGCATAGTTACTGAGCTCAATGCGAATCGCGGTTTCAGCACGCATCGATATTATCGCGAAAAGGGCGACGAATATTGGAATACACCAGTGAAGACCCGAGAAACTCTGCTTGGCGACATGAATGAGATTTTTGTGAGTGGTATTAAAAAAGGCATTTATCAGGGCGGTTCACAATTCGGCGAGTTCAAGGCCAAAGTTGCGCCGATTTATAGCGCTCGTGAGAACTCTAAGACTAAGACTCTGCTCGAAGCCGAGATGTACACTCGTGCCGAGATTGTGGTAAAAGTTGGTGCCGGCTGGGGAATCAAAGAAGAGACCTGTCGTAAGATCACTGCAATGATCGAAAGACGCTACCCCGCTACCGAGAATGTGCTTTACGATGGCGAAATGCTTGATGTCGGAGTTCTTGGCCCATTCCCGGGTCGCGAAAATCAGTTGCGGCGAGGACGCCTCTATGGCTACAACTGGATAACCTTTAATACTGCCGGTGGCGGCTGCCGTGGCTCTGAGCTGCAGGAAATGGAAAAAATTGAAACGCCTGGCTTTATTCGAGCGCTTAAAGACACCCGTATTTCATTTGCTGACGGCAGTGTCATGAATTTGACATCGGCCAACGATTCAATTCAAATGGACAAATTTGACCCACGCGATGGTTTTATAGTAGACGGCGCTAATGGTGCGCATCCAATCAAGCTGGCTCGCCTGCCGCGCGAACGCATAAAAGCGACTGCCGATCGTTACCGCAAAACATACGGCCTGACAATCAAAGACGGCGCGCTTCCATATGGCAAATACAGCAATCCCTATGATCCTGGCACAAAATATGTTGATCTTGATTTCGGGGATTACCGGGTTCTCAGAACAGCCAGCAAAAGCCCCGGTCGTGCAGATGCCGACGATGATGCGAGTCCAGGGGCAGGTGACGACGAGGGCGAAGATGGCGACTCCGGCTCTGACTACTCTACTGCTTCAGATGACCCAGAAATTATTCGTAAATTGCGTGGCGATAAAATTCTCATCTATTCAGAGGTGCCTTTGCGTGTTTGGGGCTGCCCTGACCGCACTGTAACAATTTACAGCACCGGAGATATCGTGGTCGGTGGCGACTTTAACCAGAATCCGCGTACCCCGCAGCTTTATGAGAATGACGATTACATGAATTATCGCTTCCCGCTTGAAAATGGTAAAGATCGCCATAAGGTCGGTGCCATGCTTATGTCAGAGGGGCGTGTGCTTATTGATGTTTCGCAGCCAACCCTGTTTGCCCGCAATGAACTTAAGCCGTTTTTCCTTTGTGCCCTGGCCCGGAGTCTGCATCCTTCTACGTCCGAGATAGAAGCTGAAATTAAATTCATACTTTGCCCGCTTAACCCTGACAACCGCAAGGCTCTGGTCGGACTGGGAGAACTGGGAACCGATGGCAACTTCATGCCCCGCTATGGAAGCATCGCATGGCTGTACAATAACAAGGAAGTTAATTCCGGTGGTCAGTATCAGGCGAACCTTGAAGATCTGATAAATTTCTTTACGCCAGGCGGCGGAGATAAGCCCAGATTCGGAATCAATGACGAAAAGGTTCGCAACGAAATTATCGATTATTTTAAAACTGCGGTAAGAGATGTTGGCGATCTAACAACTACCGAGCAGGATCGCCTTTTCGACATGGCCTGGAAACAGGCTGTAATCGAAGAAGAAACCGCGCCTAATCCATACAATGGTGCGATGGGCCTCATGATGGGCTTATTTGAAGAGGCCCGCAAAGATCCCAATGATGGACTGTTTATCCCGGAAATTACGATCAACGCTGTCCTGGTCAGTTCAACCCGCCGCGCTTCGCGATTCAGCATCGGCAATTCGGCCGAAAAGGTCGATGATGAGATTGGAAATGCCGGCAGTAAGCAATATATGCGCCCGCCCGGCTTTGTTATTCAGAGAGTTTATGGCGGCGTAATCCGCCTGGCCAGCAAAGAGCCGGAATATTATATCTCTGGCGCTCATACCGGTGCCAACATCCTGCATCGCCGCATCTGGGATCGAACGAATCTCTACAGCGCCGGCTTCAGGCCGCTTGAATCGCCGGCAGCGCACAACCTGCTGACCTATACCGAAGAAATGATTTCAGAAAAAGAATACGACAAGTTTTAGATTTCGTTCCTTCCTTTGCTTTGTCGCTTTTATCTTTCAAGCTTTTTCGCAATGGTTTTTTTTAGCAGGCCAGCGTTAACAGGTTTGGAAATAAAGTCGTCGAATCCGGCGGCGAGAGCTTCTTCGCGGTTGCCATTTATCGCGCCGGCACTTATTGCCACGACCGGGATTCCTCGTAAACCCACGTCTTTCCTGATTTCAGTCAGCACTTCGTGGCCGTCCATGCCAGGCATGGAAATATCCATCAGAATTAGATCGGGGTGGTAATGCTGTGCCTGTTCAATCCCGTCTGCTCCATCTTCTGCTTCAATAACGGTGTATCTGTCTTGAACCATCGCCGCCAGAGTCTGTCGACTGTCTGCATTCTCCTCGACTATCAGTATGAATGGTCGCCGGAAAGATTTCATTCTGGTGGATATCCTGGCCGATGAAGTCCGCACGTCCGGTGGCCAATCATGGATTTCAAGTTCGTCATTCTTTTTGTTCAGTTCTGCCAGCTTTGCTTCCAGTTCACGGCTCTTTGTCTTTAAAAGCGCAGAAGATGCGTGGAGATGCCGAAATGTTAGAACGCTTGTTAATCTAGCTGTTATAAGGCTCCAGCAGATTTCCACCAGGCGTACCGCATGGTCAGAATAATCATGCTCATTTGCCAGAGAAATCAACGCCACGACAGTTTGTTCCGAAAGAATTGGGATGGTGATGATCTGGCAGGGATTAAACTTCTCGCTCCCAGCTGCGGAAGTGAAACACGAGTTCTTTGGGATGTTTTTAATCAATTGGATGCTCCGGGTAGCCAGAGCCGTGCCGAACTCACTATCGCTTTGCTCCGTGGGATCCGCGGGAAATGAGGCGCATGTGTCGAGGCCAAGTCCTATTGTTGCAAACAGCTCAAAGTCAGTTTGCCGACTATCCAGCAGATATATCGCCGCCGCTTGTGCACCTGTGTGTGCAAGTAACGTCTTAAGTAATATCTGGCAGAAGATGTAAGGGTCATCCTCCTGAAGAATTTCATCGGCTATCTGGGCTGCTTTGTCCTTGACCTGCAATTCAACTTTTATCGTGTCGGCCATCAGGTTGAAAGTCGTCGCCAGCTCACCAGGCTCGTTAGCGGAAGCATACCTGCTGCGCACATCCAGTTTGCCCTGTCGATACTGGCTGGTCACGGCGACTAATTCTAACATTGGTTCATTAATCCCCTTAAGAAGGAGAGTAATGACACAGATTGACAGAAATAAAATAACGCCAAGTGTTACCCCAAGCTGCCATTTTATTGTGTCCTGTGATTCTGTCGCGTTCGAAAAGAACTCGGCGCCCCTGGCCTGTGCGGAATCACTCAATATCTTGAACTTTTTGAGAGTCTCAGTGACGTGAAGACCATCTTCACCTGTCGATCTGACTCTTTTAATGGCCTCGGCCTTCCTTCCTGATTTCAACAGTTGGATGGTTACCGTGCGAATAGGCTTCCACTGGGCGAAGGTCTGGACAAAATCGTCAATTTCGCTTTTAGAGCCAGGATACCGATCATGCAAAACGTCGAATTCCTTTTGCACCTCTAACTCTAAGGAATCAAGCCCTTGAATGACCTCCAGTCGCTCCTGGTCTTTGTCCATCAGACAAATTTCCTGCATGCCTCCACGAATAGACAGAATGTCGGCTTTGATTTCACTTAGCGCCTTCTGAACCGCAAGTGGATGGTCATAAAGCTCCTTTGTCTGCTGCCAGGCCTGCTCGGTTTGCGTCCAGACTACAATCCCGAGGAACACTACAAACACCAGAATAATACCAAAGCCCAGAAGCAGTTGAGTTCCGATTCGAAGGTTTTTCCATCTCATAGTGTACCTCTCTATTAGGTTGTAAAAGAAACATCAAAGTCATGCTCAAGAGGCATCGCTTCAATGATTTGCTTTAATTGCCCGTCAGCTAGTTCAGATCCTGTTCTCTTTGATTGTCATGCCCTGTTTCTGCCATATAAGAACCACTGGCAGACAAGATACATTATATGGCAGGGACTATCTCTCTCATTTTATTATACTCTCACCGCATACTACCTGAATTTTCTGCTGGGAGCAAGGAGGGCTAAGACGCCTGACAACAACTGACCTTAACGCGTAATAGGTCTGTGAACCCCAGCCTGCGAACTGGAAGAAAGGCCAGTTTACGATCAGATATGCCTCACCCGAAGTGATTCGCTTTTTGCCCCAGCGCTTCCAGGGCTAATTCTACATTTGCCAGAATAATTCCGAGCATGTTGTTGAAATCACATGCAATGCCAGGCGTTAATCCATCGACAGACTCAATTTAGTTGCCTGATAGCTGCTAATAACTGGTTTTGCTGCTCTTGCCCGCAATGCTGAACAGCCAGCCGTTTTGCGCGGTAACTCCGGTCGCCTTGTCGCGAAGATAGATGTCGATAAAATAGTTGCCAGGCTTGAACGCTGAACTGATTTTACCTGTAAGAATGCGGGTTTTTGCATCAAAGCTGAAGTCTACTTTTTTGCCGGTTACCTTGGCGTTGAGAACGTACTTCTCGGGTGAATAATCGGCAAGATCATCGAGACGACAGGTAAAGGTGGCGAGCTGTGCAACCACCTGCCCGGGCTCAGGATACTGCTGCGAAGCCGGGAGAGCACTCATGCCGAATCTGATGAGAAATTTGTTCATATCATCAGTGGAATAGATAACCTGGCGCTTGACCTGGTAGGGCGATAGCCCCTTGTAACTGGCGCCGCCATCGACAGTGATGGCACCGGCGAAGCCGGAGTCACGAACGAGCTTTAAGGTGCGGTCTGTATACACGCCATACGGCCAGACCATAAATCTGACCTTGTTCTTGAGTCGATTTTCAATGATATCCCTGGAAGCGATTATTTCCTTGTCTAAAAACTTTTTCTCGAGTTCGAGGTCTGCATAATGTGAGGCAAGATTTGAATGGCTCATTGAATGGCATTCGACACTCCATCCGGCATCAATAAGCTCTTGGAGTTGTTGCCAGCTCATTGCGCTCTTTGAGCCAATAAAAGACGGATAAATGCAGACAATACCCTTGAATCCAAATTTTTTCATTACCGGAAAAGCGTAGTTATATACGTTTAGAAAACCGTCGTCAAAGGTTATTATAACGGATTTGTCGATCTGTGGGCCGTCTGATGCCAGTGCTGCGAGCAGTTCTTCGGAGTTAAGGGTCTTGTAGCTGCGCTGATGCAGATATTCGAGCTGCGCTGTGAATTTTTCGAGCGAAAGCGAGAATTTACCGCTGGCTACAGGCTCAATCTGGTGATAGCAGAACCCGGCGATATCAGTGCGAGCGGCCAGGTTGACGGTGAAACTGATAAATATTAGTGCAAGGGTCAGTATAATGTGTTTTTTCATAGGTTTTCCTGTAGAGAATATATCATAAAATTGGCAAAAAAAAAGGCCACTAAACCGTAGCCCTTGATCAAGGAAAGGAATGATTGAAGACAACTGACGAATGAATCGTGCAGTGTTGTGAATACATATGCAATAGTTGTGCCAACTTTTGGCGGCCCCTATTTAAGCGATTTTGCACATTATCTCCTTTGCAAAGTCTCTATTGATAAATAATTATACAGACGTGCCTTTGCTTGTGTTTAAAAAATGAACAATCTTACTGCTTAATCTTTGTACATGACACAAAACCAGAAAAGAAAAAAGACCGCCCTACAAGGGGCGGCCTTCTTATCCTGGATAACTATTCTCAGTCGGGCAGATTAAAATTATCTGGCAATTGGATGGTCGAAACGGCGTGCTTGTAAATGAGCTGCTTTTTACCCTCTGATTCGAGTAAAACTACGAAGGTATCAAAATCAAGGATGGTACCCTGAATCTGAAAGCCTTTCATCAAAAAAATCTTAACAAGTTCTCTTTTGTCTTTCAAATACTGAAGAATATTATCCTGGATATTTATAGCAGGCATTTTTCTTACCTCCGAATGGATTCTTATTGTTAATAGAACATTTTAGCAAAAAAAGCAAACTCAATTTTCATGATGAGAGCATTTAACCGGTTCACCGCTCTTTTTTGACCAGCTGCCTGAGTCCGGGCAAAGGGGTATCCCCATTTCGTCAGCAAGTTTTTCGAGATCGGCGCTGCTGAGATCATTGACTTTGCTGCTCTCTAAGATTTTGTTCAGACGCATGCAGCTGAACTTGCAGGAGTTTGCCGCGTTCATAAAAACGGCAATCGCCGGTGCCATGACATGATCTGAACAGGTTACAATACCCGTTTGAGCATCAACATGTGTCTTGCCTCCATTGGGGCAGGTGTTGATCTGTTCTAAACTATAAAACATGCGGTTCAAAAAGCATCTGGTGTGGTCTAAATATCTCATAATCAGGCGCATCAGAATCGGGTTGATAATTTTCAGGCGTTTCTGAACAAACTTGTCAACCTGCTCAAAATCAGTTGAAACGTAGATAATGTCCTTGTCGTAGCGGACTCTGATCGTGCTTTCGATACCAATTTTGCCGGTAAAAATCTTGAAGCCGAAGAGTTCTCTGGCAAAGCTGCGCATGAAGGCTTCATTTTCAGTTTTTCCCGTAGTAATGGTCGAGAATTCGTTAAGATTGCCGTTTTCGTAGGTGTACCTGGTATATATTTTTATGAATGGTCGGAACGGGTTTGCGATAAATGGGCGCACAAAACTCGGCAACAGCTTGCTTATCGCCTGCCAGTCGTAGATTATCGCTGCAAAATTGTTCTCGTCATACTTCAGAACCGTTTTCAGCAGGTCTATTGACGCGCTGTCCTTGAAGGGGCTGGCACTGATGTAAAGCGAGTTGCCTTCTGCCTGCATAAACATCTGTCGTTTGCTCTTGAAGGTGAATTTTGTCGTTGTATCGTTCTTTGTGGGTTCTGGCACGCCACTGAGCTGGCAGAAAAAATCACTGACGAGTGTCATCATTATTTTTCCTGAAGTGTCTTTTGACTCGATACGAATAACAGCTGTTTTGCCGAGGCGTCTGAATTTATCTATGAAGACGGTAACAGACTTGCCGGCAAATGCATTCATACCCGGCAGAAATGTCTGAATCTGTTCGAAAAATCGCGGCCCAAAGGCTAGGGCGATCGGGTGACCAGTTACCGGTGGCAGTCCGGCGAATAGTTTTTTGTCTGAAGTTTCTGTTGTTTCTTCTGTTTTTTCAGCTGCTTCGAGATTGCTTTCAGTGTTTGCGTCAACAGGCGTTTCAACTGCTGTTGCTACATTCTCGCCAGGAGGAATAAGTGCCTCTGTTTCGCTTTCGTTTTCAGCAACAGTAATTTGGGGCTTTGCATCGTCAGCGAGCTTATAGCTGCTGAACAACGGCTCCTTCAAAGACTTTTCGCCGTTCTTGATTTCTGAACAGAGCTTGGTGATTTCGATCGCTTTATCGAAAAGCTTTTCCTCCTGATACATTCTGGCAATGCCCATCAGGATGTTGTTTATTTTATTGCGATCGGCATTCTCGCCAAAGATGTTGTGATAATCAGCCAGGGCCTTGTGGTAGTTCTTGAGTCTGATTGCCACATAAAGAGAGTTGTCAGGATCATCGAGCTTGGGATCTTCTTTGTAGGCCTCTTTTAAATAGCTGAGCGCCTGATCGAAGTCATTGAGGTCAAGATATACGCGCCCGATATGCAGAAGAATTTCACCCTGGCCAGGTGCGATTTGCGCTGCCTTGAGCAACAGCGGGAGCGCTGTGTCGAGCTTGCCAAGGCGGTAATAAGCCCAGCCGAGTGTGTCGATGTATGAGGCGTTGTTGGGTTCAAGTTTTACCGCTGATTTAGCCATATTCATGGCTTCGCTTAATTTTCGATTCTGTTCAATGTAAAGATAAGCCAGATTATTCAGTGCTTCAACCGCATCAGGTTTGATAGCGATAGCTTGTTCGTAATGTTCGGCAGCCTTTTCGGTTTGTCCGGTAGCGTAATAAACGGTTCCCAGGTGATAGTGAGGCTCATACACATTTTTTTTGATTGCCAGAGATTTATTCAGCTCTTCCTCTGCCTTTTTGTAATCGTGGTTTTTAAAGGCCGCCCAGCCAAGACTGTCGTGAAAGCCGGGATTCTCGGGATTAATGTCGGATGCGCGCTGACAAAGCTCCTGTGCCTCCTTGGAATTTACGCCGTATTCAGCGTAAAGATAGCCAAGATTGTTGAGAGCGTGGGGATTGTGCGGCGAAATAGCGAGGATTTTCTTGTAAACAGCCTCTTCAAGCCAGAAGGGTTCTTGTTTGCCAAGACCCTGATAATCTTCGTGCAAACCCATATAGATGCCCAGCAGAGCGTTTTGCAGTTTATGATTGCGTGGATCAAGCGATGAAGCTCTTTCGTAGGATGCAATCGATAAAAACAGCGACGAATCCATGGAGCCGAGAAAGCGAAATGCCTGTCCCATCACAAAATAGTAGTGCGCTGTGCGAGGAATCATACTTAGAGCGCGTTTCAGGTCTTCTTCCGGCTTCATTGGCGTGAAATAATCATTGGGGCGATTGCGCAGTAAATGAAAAACGATACCTTTGATCAGCCAGTAATCTCCAGCCTCTGCGAGCAGTTCTTCGGCATCGATAAGCAGATCCTCGTAGGCCTGATCTTTTTTATTGCCGGGGTCTGGAGACCGATCCTGACTCAGAAGCAGGCCAAAAAAGAAAATTTCAAGTAATTTTTCACGGTTGCTACTCTTCTTTTTGCCAGCGCTTGAAAAAATGTCGCTGCCTGCTTTTATAAGTTCATCGCGCCGCGGTGCGTCTGAAAGTCGCAAGAGGCTGAACCAGCGGTTAATGCCGTGTAGTTGCTGTAATAATTCGCCTTCGTGCTCGATCATAAATTTTTTCAGAAGATGAACATTGAAGTCGGAGGGCTTGCTTTTTTCGAAGCGTATCTCTTCGAAACCAAAAAGGGGCAGGCCAAAATCAAAATTTACCTCAGCCTTTGCCTGGCTGCAGAACGCACCTGTCAGTAAGACTATCAGTAACATGATTACAAGCGAAAATTGTTTGCGCACTTTTTTGCCTCCGCCGTTCTATTTCAATTCAGGTGCCCCTTATGGGCTGACAATTAGAGCCACATCTCCCGCAGTGTTCACAGGATGTAAGCTATACTCGATCATTACAGGATTAAACTGCTCTTTAGGTTCAGTCATTAGAGCACTGCTCAGTGGGGCGAGACGGTCGTGTGAACTCACTGGGTCCAGACTCGCACTCTTTTCATGGTCTGACCAGCCGCATCAATACTCAGCTCAACGCTGCCGGGCTGATTCATATCGGCATTGGTTGAAAACTCGATTACCTGCACATTGTTGATTATCTGACCGATCTTTTGGAACCACTCATCGAGCTTTGAACTGTCTGGTACATACGAATAATAGCCATCTGTGCTCTCTGAGATGTCGCGAAGATTTTTGATGTCAAGCCAGCCAAAACCAAAAACAAAAACCGCAATGTTGTGGGTCTGACATCGCTTGATCACGCTTTCAAGGGAGTCTGTCGAGGCGTTATCGTTGCCATCGGTTGTAAGAATGATAAAACGCAGGTGTGGGCGGGATTGAACTTTTTCTATGCCACGACTGATTCCGTCAAACAACGCAGTGTTTTCGAGTTTGATGCGCTTTTGTATGGCGGCAATAATTTCCTGGCGATCTTCTGAAAGCTCAAGAATGTCGTGAACCCGGCTGTTAAACTTTACTACAGATGCAGATAATGGCAGACTGATCTGGTTTATCAGTGCTGAGTAGTTGGTCTCAATGGCGGTTAGATCCTGGGGAAACATGCTGCCAGAATAGTCCATGACCGAAGTGAAACTGATAGGAGCAGCCCACTCGGAGTACATGTGCAGTGGGCGGGCGCGGTCTATTCTGGCGTCAAGATCCTGCCCGCTGTTGCTGACCACCTTCAGCTTGACATCGCTTGCATTAAGGACTTTTACCGGACTGCCATCTTTGTCGGTGACAGAGACAAACAGACGAAATTTGCGGGCTTCGTCGCGTTCAAAGCCATGAATTCGCAATGCAGTGTTGAAGTCGTCTTCTGGTTGCAGATTGGGGTGATAAGAGCTGAAAAAAGACAGATAACGCCTGAGGCTCTCAAGAAAGCTGTTCTGCGCGCCATAATTTGAAGAGAGAAGATACCAGAGCAAGCCAATCAACAGCAGAAGAATAATGAATAGAAACAACAGATACTTCCCGACTGGAATTCTTAGTCTTTCACTTCCGGGAGCTATTTCAACCATTTGTCTGTCCTCAAAATGTTATTAGAAAAGTACATCTGCTGTCTATGGCTACCTTTATCGTGTTTGCCGCGTTCAGCTGGCTTCAGAATCTGCGTTGACAATGCCGCCCGGGCGCTGACTTAGAATATGCTCGAACTGCTCGTTGTAATCCTGAAGAATTTTGAGAATACCCCGCTTGATCGACAACAGCTCATCACTGGCGGCGCTGACTTCGTGATTCTTTTTAATTTCTTCTTCAATAGATTCTTCAACCTGTTGTACCTTCTCGGTCATCATTGGCAGGTATTTGCTCACTATTTCCCGCTGTTTCGGGAACGGTAGTGATTTCCAGTATTCGCTATAGACGCTTCTAATCAAGTAAATGCCCATAGTGTTGTTTTTGAGATAATCGAACATCTGGGTGATGGTGCGGCCAATAGGTTGCGCCTTATCCTGTTGATACCAAAGTTCGAACTGAACCAGCTCGTTGTTATATTCAATGCCATGCCTGGTTGAGCCGACATCTGAAAACATTTCGTAGCGCAGCAGCAAATATACCATGTAGTGCTCTTCGAGCTTTTTGGCCGGAATGAGTCCATAACTTGACCACAGAATCGGGTAAGCATCGTTGGTAAGAATTGCATGACAGTTAATCTTGGCGTTGTTCTGGCGATACAGGTTATGCCACTGTGTGATCGCGCTGATGTTGTATGGCGCAATGCCATGCAGAGTCTGCAGCAGGCTTATCTCATATGGATTGCGGGTTTGTGCGATGGTAACTCCGATGTCACCTTTGCGCAGCGCATCTTTGATTTCTTCAGAGAGCTTACTGTTTTCATCGGCAATACCTAGAGTAACTATGTTCATGCGTTGCGTGCTGTTGTTTCCGCGATCGTTGAGGGTCATCAGTGGAGTTGCCTGGTTCATAAGGCTTTCGACAAGACTTTTCTTGAAGCCTTTGCGCACCGAATCTTTCCAGTGAATGAAATCTTCGATGCCGCCAAACAAACGACGTTCTACAATGCTGCGACAGTATTTTACGATATCCTTTTCGAGTGAACTGCTTTCCGGGTTTGTATATTTATCCCAGTTTTCGCCCAGATTAATTTTTACCAGGAAATCGCCTTCAATATCGTTATTTGAAAGGTCGCCGAGCAGATATTTGTAGAATGGTTCGATATCGCGATCTTCGAAAATGTAGGTTCTGATGAAGTTCTGAACTTTTGAGTAAGGTTTGATGCGGTCGAGGCACTGCTCATACTGGCGCTCGATCATACCGTCTTTTGAAATGCGTGTGAGCTTGGTCGAGAAAACTTCTACCTGTTTTTTTATCGACTGACTCTGCATGGTAAGAAATTTGAGATAATCCTCTGCACAGCCAATGCAGAACATCTCGTATTCCATGTCAACTGCTTCTTTGGCTTCTTTGAGCAGCTTGTCACGCTCCTCGTTGAGATCGGTCATGCGCAATACCGTGCCCAGCTCCATAAGCTTTCCGCCTAAGCCCGCAAAGCCGCTGAGACGTTCTTTCAAGCGGTTGCTGATCTCGCGATACTCGCGTTGTTCCTTGTCGAGGCGAATTTTTATTTCCTGCACCTTGCGACTGAGAATTTCGCGGGGGTAGCGAATGAGATACTTTTCAAAAGAGGTCAAAAAATCTATCGCTATATGAGCACCAAGATCAGGATTGTTGATAATTTCTATGACTCTTGCAAGCAGATGTTCGCCCGTTTGAACCGCAGCCTGTTCAAAGTTGACTTTGACCTTAGACCTGATCTCGTCCTTTTTGACCCGGTTCTGGTTCATTTCTTCAATCTGACGCAAAATAAAGTGCGAGGCTGATTCACCTTCTTTTTGCTTGCTGGTGGTGCGCATGGTATGGAACATCGGGTTGTCCCAGTATTGCTTGCGGTCGATGACATTCTTGGTCATTGTAAACAGTGCTTCAGGGGTCAGGTCAACCTTGCCGGGATTGTTTTCGGCGAATTCCTGAACCATGGAGTCGATAAGAATGCGATCCATAGAGAGACGTAGCCAGTAAGTCAGATCCATCGACAGTTTATAGGTGTAGAGCTCTCTGATGACGTCAAGCGGGTAGTAGAAGCTTTTAAATCCGGCAGAGCTGAAACATTTGAGCTGCTTTCCCTCAAGGTCTGAGCTAAGCTGCCCAAGAATCTGCGAAGCGTTGTCGAGCATTGAATTCTGTGCCTGGCGCATCTGAGTGGCCAGTTTGGTGAAGATAAACTCCGAAGCTATGGCATAATAGGTGGGTATGTCATCCTGGTTGCTGGTTCCGAGAAGATAACACTGGTCGAATGGTGTTTCTTCGCAGACAGCACCAAATGTTGTTGAGTCATTGCTTTTGCCAATCGGCCCAAAATTCACCATAAATTTGTTGCGGCGATCCTGGTTGATGATATCTTTGGCGCTTTTTCCATGCGCAAAATGTTCTTTGTTCATGAAGTAAAAAGTCTCTACCAGAGATGCATAACCATTACCTTCGAGACGGCCGGTAGAGTTAATGTTTGGGTCGATGGCGATCTGTGTAAACGCCTCTGGCGTCAGCATTATTCCTATGATGCTGGGTTTTCCGCGCCCACCAGAAAGCTGGTAGTAGGCCATTTTCATGAGATAAGCAACGTCAAGAAACATGCCGGCGCCAGAACCGCCGCACAGTGAGCCGACAATGTAGAATTCTGGAGTAAGAATCTGGCCCTGCTTGTTGGTGAGCGGCACGATTATGTCATCCTGGTTCACATTGCTGCGAGCCATAATCTTGCTCATTTTGGTTTTGATCTGTTGAAAAATCTTCTGAACATCAACAAAAACTCCAAAACGGCCGGTGAATCGAAATTGATGCGCACCCTGACTTATCTGGCCGATGTGGTTTTTAAGCTTCTGCGGAAACCACTCATATAGGTAGTTATATGTGTCAGAGTCAAGATTGCCTGTTATCTGACCTGCATTTTGAATGTTAATCTGATGATATTCGCTTTCGGTCAGTTTAGCAGATGTTTTTTCTTCTTCCTCTGACTGACTGGCGTCAAAAATGTCGGTATCAATGCACAACAGATCAATGAAATCAGGGAGTACCGGTTCTTTTCCACCCGAAAGTGCATAAGCTTTTTTGATCTGTGGGCTGTTGAGAAAGGTTTCTTTGAAATTAATCAATGACTTCTTGCCTGTGCCGCCCAGGCCTACAATAAGAGCCGGGTTCAGGGCAATTCTGTTTTCATAGTTTGTGCTCATTTTAAAGACGCTCCCGATTTTGGAGATAGTTTGCAGAAGTATAGTCTTGGCTAAACTCTCTGTCAAGAACTGCAAAAATAAACAGTTTTTTTAGTGTAGTTTTACCTTGTCGCGGAATCTGATATACTGGCATGACTTAAAGTTGTTAAAATTAGGTGGCTCTTATGATATTTAGTCATTAGAGCCACGTATCACGCGGTGCTTACCGGGCGAAGAACAGGAGAACTCTATGAAACCCCTGGAACTCAGCTGCATAGCCGGAGTCTGGAATACATCTCTGGGTCTTCTCAACGAAAACCTGGAAGGGGTCGGCAGCGACCTTCAACTCTGGTTTCCGTGGGGCGGCATCTGGCGAGGTCGAGACCTTGACGGTAGTCTGCCACCTACCGATTTCCCTGACGATCTGATTAAGCCAGGGGTCAGCAGATTTGGCGGCCGCTTCTGGAAAGCGTTTGCGGTAAATGGCACGAGCTGGCTGATCAGTGTGCGCGCGCCAAAATCGGCTACGCCGGAGATGGAAAACTGGGAGCTGCCAGAAAAGGCACTTGAATCAATTAAAATGCTGGCTGACTTTGTCAGGCTTGAGTGTCTGCTCGGCCTGACCATGAAAATTCTCGAGAATCAGTCTCGCGAAAACGCTGGGCACTGGGATCGAGTTCGCCATTTCAGCGTTGCTATTGGCTTTGAACTTGGACTGTCTCAACGCGAAATTGCTGATCTTGAGATGGCAGCTCTGTTGCACGATATCGGTAAAGTTGGATTGCCCGAGGAGTTGCTTGAAATGGCTGGCCCTCTGGACGAGGAAGAGCGCAAAAAAATCGAGGCGCATTCCCTTATTGGCTCAGCAATGATTCGTGAAATTCCAGGCATGGAAATGGTCGCAGAGATTGTTTTAGGACACCATGAGGCGATAGATGGATCTGGTTATCCGAGCGGTCTCAAGCTCGAAGAGATTCCTTACGGTTCGCTGATTATCGCGGTAGCAGACTCTTTTGATGCAATGACCCATTATCGGCCATATGCAACTGAGAGAACATATCTTGAAAGTTTTGTTGAAATGAAGAGCGAAAAGGGCAAGTTTGCCCCCGAAGTGCTCACAGCACTGGAAAGAGTGCTTAAAAATCTGGGGATTCTTGATAGCAAGCCGCTAGTCGGCACCAGTGAAGACTGGTAAATCAGCTGGAGGAAAAATGAAACTAAGATTGTTGTTTGTGGTTTTGGCTATTGTATTGTCGACTGTCGTTGCAGCGTCTGCTGATACCCTGCGCGTCGGTGTTGTCTTGTCGATAGGCGGTCTTGGCGATGAATCGTTCAATGATGCCGCTTATCAGGGGATTATGCAGTTGCGCAAAGAAGGAAACAGCGTAGTTGAAGTTGTCGAGCCTGGTAGTATCAGCGGCATTGAACCGGCGCTGCGCTATTTTTGTGAACGCAAGATGGATATGGTCTGTGCCGTCGGTATTTTTGCCAATGACGCAGTGCGCCGTGTTGCTGCCGAATTTCCCGAGAGCCGCATCGTGCTGATTGATTCGGTTGTTACCATGCCAAACGTGCTGTCGATTCTTTTTGATGAAGAGCAAGGCTCGTTTTATGCGGGTGCTTTTGCGGCTCTTGCCAGTAAAAGTAATGTGGTAGGGTTTCTCGGTGGTATGGATTCGCCAGTGATTGCCAGTTTTGAAAGAGGCTTCAAGAACGGCGTCGGGTTTGTTAATCCTAAGGCGAGTGTGGTGTCGCACTATATCGGAGCTACACCCGAGGCCTTTGATATGCCCGAAAAGGCTTTTAGTCTGGGCATGGATATGGCAAACCAGGGCGCTGATATCATCTATCATGCCTCTGGTCGTAGCGGACTCGGACTGATTCAGGCCTCGCGCCGTGGGAATTTTATGGTTGTTGGCGTTGATTCAGATCAGAGCAGAACTGCCCCGGGGAAAGTGCCGGCAAGCATGGTTAAACGCATAGACAACGCGCTGGTAAAGGCTGCCGAAATAATGCGAAAAGATGCCTTTGCTGGCGGTATCTGGACCATGAGTCTGCAGGATCATGGTATTGAACTTGCTCTTTCACGTTTTAACCGCGACCTGCTCAATTCCAGTCAGCTTGCAAAACTAAAAGAGATCGAAGAATTTTTGATGTACAAGGGTCTCAAATAAATCACTGTACAGCCCTTGCGGCTTGTCGGTATATTCTTATAATCAATAGCATATTCGACTCTCAACTGGTTTTGTTAGCAGGAGGACATTCTTATGATGACCATGACTTATAATCAGAGGCAGAACGTTTCAGTGATGCTTCTTGTGTCAATGTTATTTTCAATGTGGATTGCTGTAGCGCCGGTTGGCCAGCTGCATGCATCTATTCTTGCCACGGTAAAGAACGTTGGAAAAGCTATTTTTGTTAATGGTGGAGCTATAGCGGCCGGTCTGGCTGGTGGCGCACTTGGTATGGCACTTGGTGGTGGCCCACTTGGAATGGCTGTTGGTGCAGTTGGTGGCTTTATAGTTGGCAAAAAAGTTCTTAACTGGACAACATCCAGCTTTGCCAATTTTGCTACAGTTGCCGGTGCGGTTGCCGGTGGTGCTCTGTGTATCGGCATGGGCCTGCCAATGCTGGCTGTCGGTATTATTGGCGGCGGTTTGATTGCTCGCCTCGCAGTAACTGCTGTTTCGAAGCTTTTCGGCAAAAAAGATATCTTGATAAAACAGGGCGATATTGACCCTGATGCTGCGGTTAAAGAGAATTCTGCCGCCGCCGATTTTATGGCTAAAATGACAGGTACTTCAACTGTTCCAGTTGCGAGTGCTCCAACTGCAACCAAAACGACAAGTGCTGCGGCTGCGCCAGTAGTTAGTGCCCCCGCCGCGGTTGATAACTCTCAGGTAGCTTACAATAATTATCTTTCAGCCTACAAACAATACATGGATGCCACTCAAAAGGGCAATGTCGCTCTGGCCAAGAGTTCATATGCCGATTACAAAAAGAACCTTGATCTCTATAACTCGTTGCTCAAAGGTGGCAAGTAAGCTTCATAACCAGTACAGGTAAAATAACAAAACCGACCCGTAAGGGTCGGTTTTGTGTTTCATGTGAGTTTGTAAATAATCTTTGTCTGTCAGACCTAAGGGCTCGAAAAGGTGGTGTTACGTGAAGTGGTATTTTCCTGGTCTCAGAGTCCCCAAGTATTGATGCGGGTTGCCGATTTAATGACATCGGGGCGGTTGAGGGCTTCAAGAGTTAAGACTGGCTTGGCTTCAGGTGCGAGCCGATTATACCATGTAATAAGCGGGGAATAATCTATGCAGCCGTCACCAATCGCCAGGTGCTGGTCTCCAGATTTATCGTTATCGTGAATGTGGCAGACCAGAATATTGCTGCCTAGCTTGTCAAGCCAGGCCTGCATGGGCAGTTCCGAAAAAAGGTTGTAATGACCGGTGTCAAAGCAAATTCCGGCGTTCCTGGAGTCAACCGTCTGCAGCAACTGATGCAGACGCGCTGGTGTTGAGTCGTAAATATTTTCGAAGGCAATTTTGAGATTCAACTCTATAGCGCGCTCAAGAAGAAGCTTGAGCGGTTCGGTCGCCCTCTGCAGCCATTGCAGAAAGTCAGAGTTGTTTATCATCTCTCCATACCCGGGATGAATAACGATTCGTTGTGATCCCAATTGATCTGCGACTTCAAGAGTTTTCAGCAGGCGTCCGAGAGAGCGTTGTCGCAGCGCGTTATCGACAGCTCCGATATCCTGTTCCATAAATGGGGCATGCATACTTGAAGCAAATTTGTGACTGTCAAGCATTGCCTTGAGACTTGCAACGGACTCGGCGCTGATATTGTCTATTGAATGGCTGCTGAAATACAACTCTGGAAACAGCTCGTAACTGGCAAGTAAAGCAAATGCTTCTTCTGTCATGTGTTTGTTTGAAAGAGTTGCGTGAATCTGTGCCACAGCTGTCAGGGTTTATCCAGGTTGTCTGGCATGGTGGCTTCTTCAATCAGCATTACTGGTATATCATCGCGTATCGGATACGATCTTTTACACTCGCAGCAGTTAAGTGTGTCTTTCTCGTCATCATGCACAATTTTGCCACGACAGGCGGGGCAGGCGAGAATGTCCAGCAGCTCTTTTTTTATAGGCATCTAATATACTCCCTCGCAGGATTATTGCAAAAACGGGCCCTCAGTATATTGCCAACTCCGCAAAAATTCAAGACCTGAATCACATCTGGTCGACAATAAACGCTTGGTCTGATATATTGCACTGCAATGGAGGGGCTGATGTCTGGAATACTTGTAATGCGATTGCGTGGACTTGGCGACATCATACATCTGTTGCCGGCTTTACGTATGTTGCGCGAACAGTATCCGAACGAGACGATCGGTTTTTTCTGCCAGCGCCCTTTTGGCCAGATAATTCCACCGGAATTGCGTCTCGAAGTGATTGAAATGCCACCCGGTGCTGGCTTTGCTCAACTTCTGGAATTGGCTCGACAAATTCGCAAGTATCGTTTTGACAGGGTATTTGATTTGTTCAGCAATCCAGCCACTGCAATAGTTACGGCTTTGTCCGGTATCAGGCAGCGTTACGGCTTTGATTATCGGGTGCGACGCTGGGCATACAACAAGACCTTTACTTCTGACAATCCTAACCGACATCTTATGCAGCTGTTTGGCGAGTTTTTTGCATTTTTTGGAGTAACCGGCGAGTTAAAGGCTCCAGATATCGTGCCATCTGCTGCCCTGCGTGCTCGTGCTTTGTCGGCATTGCCCATGCAGAATCGCAAAATACGACCGATGCTCGCTATCAATCCGCACACTACCTATCAGTCCAAATCCTGGCCAGAAGAGTATTTTTGCGAGTTTATCAGGCTCTGGTACGATGCCGTAAAGCAGCCGGTGCTGATTACCTGGGGGCCAGGCGAACGTGAAGCCGCTGAAGCCATGGCCGACAAAGTCGGGCGCCATCGAGCTTATGTTCACGACAAGCTGCGTATCGATGAATTTGCTGCATTGTTGAAGCATATCGATCTTTTTCTAACTTGCGACACTGGCCCGATGAATATTGCCTGGGCGACAAATACCCCAACCGTAGCACTTTTTGGTCCGACAACGCGCGAGCCGGTTTATCCACGTGGTGAAAAACATCTGGTGCTTTTCAGCGACAGCGTTGATTGTCTTCAATGCCACCACGAAACTTGCAGTCACAAGAGCTGTATGTTTTCTCTGACTCCCGAAAAGGTTTTCAATGCCATTGTGAATAAACATGGTTTTTGTAAAAGCTATGAATGAATATAGAATATCGGACGTGCTGTCAATTTTCTTTGCAGGATCCTGTTATGACAACCGAAACGAATGTCATTTCGAGAAGCGTAGCAATTTGCCCAAGGATGGGCTTATGCAGTTGCGCCACAGGATAGTCGCGCAACCTGCCGAGAAATCTCGATATTTCTCACCCTGCGAGCACTGCTCAGCGGGATTGAGAATATACAATATTTGTTTAATGAGGTAGTGATGCGTAAAGCAATATTTCTTGACCGTGATGGAACTCTTAATCCAGATCCGGGTTATATTTCTAATCCTGACGATTTTATACTTTTTCCTGGGGTTGGCGAGGCCCTTGCAAACCTCAAAAAGGCTGGCTATTTGCTGATTCTGATTACCAACCAATCTGGTATTTCGCGTGGGTTGATCAGCTGGCAGCAGCTCGAACTCGTTCATCAGAAACTCCAGAATCTTCTCGCAGCAGCTGACGCGTCGCTAGATGCTATCTATCTATGCCCCCATCACCCAGACTATCCACCGGTCAACGGCGTTTCTGCCTGTGACTGTCGAAAGCCGCAACCGGGCATGATTTTGCAGGCTATCAAAGATTTTGATATAGACACTCAGAGCTCATATGTTATCGGGGATCGCGGCTCAGATGTGAAAATCGCAATTAATGCCGGAATTCAGCCAATTTACATCGGCAAATCACTTCTGCCTGGCTACGAAAAAGTACAGACGTTCGTCGATCTGAAGGCCGCTGCCGAATGGCTGCTCAGAGAGTCTGCCAATAAAGTTTGACATTTTGCCGCCAATACTTATAATAAGCGCGGTCGCCATGCGCGAAAAATGACGTTTTCAAGGCATATTAATGGCTGTAAATGCAGATAACAAGGCAACGACAGGTGAGAGCAGTATCACTATCGTTTCGATTGCCTATTTCTTCTTTGTTATCTGCTCTTATTATGTGATCAAGCCCATTCGTGGCAGCCTTGTGCTTGAACTTGGTTCAGACTACATTCCGGTTCTCAACATTTTTTCGATGATTTCACTGATTGTTGGGAATGCAGCCTACAGTTGGATCGTCGGCAAGTTCAAACGTGATATTTTTATTCCATTTATCACCAGGTTTTTTGTGCTTTGCCTGCTTGTGTTCTGGATTACTTTTACCTTCGCAATCCCAATCAACAGCCCTTCTGAGATTCCGGAAGCAACAGCCATAAACGCTGAAGCTACAGGTTCGGATGAGTTAGCTGCTGCCTCCGATCTGCAAAAAGCGGCAGAGCAGGCTGCTGAATCGGCCTGGCTTGTTAAGATATTTTTTATCAGCGTTTATTACATCTGGGTGAATTTTTTTGCGCTGATGGCAGTGAGTATGTTCTGGTCATTCATGAATGACGTTTTTACAGTAGATCAGGGTCGCCGCCTTTATGCGATTATCGGTTACGGTGGTTTGCTTGGTGGTCTGGCTGGCAGTGCCTTGACTTCTCTGTTGGTTCAGCGCATTGGCACTTCGAATCTGTTTATTCTTGCGATAATACTGCTTTATCCGTCGATCTGGTGCATGCAGTATATCCATAATAACCACTATCGCTCCGAAGGTGTCGCCGATGAAGAAAACAAGCCTGTGATGCCGGCACATCCGCCCCGGCCATGGGACGGTTTTCTTTCAGTCTGCAAAAACCCTATTCTTATCTGCATGGCGCTCGAAATGTTCTTATACACTTTTTCGAGCACCATGTTTTTTCAGCAGCTTAACCGACTTATCGAAAGCGAGATTGGTAGCGATGTAAACGGTAGAACCCAGTTTATTGCAGGTTTATATGGTCGCATCAATATAATCTCACTGTTCGCACAATTTTTTGTCACCCGCCTGATGATGATGCTTGCCAACCCGATTTATGGGCTGCTGCTGCTCAACCTGATTCAGATCGGCGGGAGTTGCATTATGCTCTATTCGCCTGGCCTGACCGTGGTTTCGTGGGTGGTGATCATCAGGTATGCCCTGAATTACTCCACTGGAAGGGCATTGCGTGAACTTGTCTATATTCCTCTTGGCCGAGAGGCCAAGTATCAGGGCAAAGGGTTTATAGATACTGTTGTATTCAGGGTTGGCGATGGCCTTTCTTCAATCATACTGATCGGAGGGCTCAACCTATATTCTTATGGCACCTGGATAGACTATTTGATTCAGGCAGCGATGCTTGTTCAGTTTTATGTTATAATCAAAACCGCCGGCTTGTATGGTCAGCGCCTCAAGGTCGCTGATGTCTCTGTAGCATCGCCGGCTCCGGTTTCTTAAGCCAAAATAACACTTTCTGGAGGAATAAATGAGCGTTAAGATGATCGTGGTAGGTTCGGTTGCATATGATTCACTGCAGACTCCCAAAGGAAAGCGCGAACGCGCTCTCGGCGGCTCGGCCGTGTATTTTTCAACGGTTGCCAGCTATTTTACCAATGTTGGTCTGGTCGGTGTTGCCGGCAAAGACTTTGAGACTGTGCATGTCGACTTTTTGAAAAGTCATGGTGTCGATTTGTCCGGTTTTGATATTAAAAAAGAGGGTGAAACCTTTCACTGGGCTGGCAGTTACGGTGAAGATTTTGGCGATGCCACTACTCACGACACTCGTCTCAATGTATTCGAGTCCTTCGATCCGCAGTTGCCAGAAGAATATCGCAATGCCGAACTCGTGTTTCTCGGCAACATTCACCCGGCTCTGCAGCTCAAGGTTATCGAAAGGGTCAATAAACCCAAAGTTATTGCCCTGGATACCATGAATCTCTGGATAAACACATCCAGAGACCTTCTCAAGCAGGCTATTGCCAAGGTTGACATTCTTTTCATCAACTTACAGGAAGCAATGATGCTGGCCGAAGAAAAGAAATTGGCACCGGCAGTTCATAAGCTCCTGCAGATGGGCCCGAAGCGTATTATTATTAAAATGGGCGAACTCGGTGCCATGAGCGCAACTAATGAAGCGCGTTTTTTCGTGCCGGCTTATCCTTGTCTTGATATCACCGATCCGACTGGCGCTGGTGATTCTTTTGGCGGCGGTTTTATGGGTAGCCTCGCTCGCCATGGCGACTACAGCGAGATGGGGTGTCGCCGAAGCATGCTTTACGGCAGCGCCATGGGCTCAATCACTGTCGAAAACTTCAGCCTCGATTCATATCTTGCGCTCAAGCCGGAATTGATCGAAGAACGCTATCAGGCGCTGAAAAAGATGGTGACAGTAGATTAATCGCATTTTGTCTTTTTAATCCAGCTTACAAAAAACATACTGGTTTTCAAGACATATACGGGTTTCTAAAATACGTAGGGGTTCAGCAGACGCTGAACCCCTACGTGTTATTATACAGACATGTTAGAAGAAATACGCCTCGTCTGGCTTAAGATGGCATCGGCATTTGTCGGTGCGCTCGACTGGCACTTCTTTAACCAGGCGGATCAGGATCTTGTGGAGGGTTCCTATGCTGTGCTGAAACATTTTTACCACTTCTTTCGTGGTAACTTCTGGCACATCGCCGACCAGTCCGGCATCATAGTCTGTGATCATCGCCACGTTGACAATGCAGATGCCCAGTTCCTGTGCCAGTACAACCTCAGGATACTGTGTCATGTTTACGGTGTGCCAGCCCATGCTGGTAAACCATTTGCTTTCGGCTTTGCTTGAAAAACGTGGGCCATTGATGACTACAATTGTCCCAGATTCGTGCGCGGTGGCGCCTTCAGCACGTATGGCGTCAATTGCCAACTGGCGAAGCTGCGGGCAATATGGTTCGGCTGCCGAAATGTGCATGACATCAGGCCCGTCGGCAAAAGTGTCGTCGCGCCCTTTTGTTCGATCGATAAATTGATCAGTTACTACAAAATCGCCTGGTTTTATGTTGGTCTGCAGCGAGCCAACTGCACAGGGTGAAACAATGCGCGAGACTCCCAGTTCCTTCATCGCCCAGAGATTGGCGCGATAATTAATTTTGTGGGGCGGAAGACTATGATTACGCCCATGTCGCGGCAAAAAGGCAACCCTTTTGTCGCCGATCGTGCAGATGTCTATTACATCACTGGGTGCTCCGTAAGGCGTCGAAATCTTGATTTTCTCGACCTTGTCGACGGGCAGATCATACATGCCGCTGCCGCTGAAAATACCGATGTCGGCTTTGCTGGTGTTTCTCATATTTACCTCTTTATGAATAAATAAAACACAGGGGTTCGAAGGTGAACCCCTGTGTCTGTTTCGTATGCAACCGGTTATTCCGGGGTCAGGCGATCTGACTTTCGAGCTTGTAGATGATCTGGTAAGGTTCCTTTTTGTCGACGCAACGCTCATGAATTATCACTTTGCCGATGTTGGTGTCTGATGGAATATCATACATCAGATCAAGCATCAGTTCCTCGATAATTCTGCGCAGACCGCGCGCACCAGTGTTCTGATCGATGGCTTTACGGGCGATTGCCTGCAAAGCTTTTGGCGTAATTTCGAGGTCTACACCTTCCATCCGCATCAGTCGGCTGTATTGCTTGAGAAGAGCGTCTTTGGGGTCAGTGAGAATCTTGACCAGATCTTCGACCTGAAGATTGTCGAAGGTGGCCATTATCGGCACGCGGCCGATGAATTCTGGAATAAGGCCAAATCGCAGCAAATCTTCGGGCATTACGTCTTTGAGCAGCTCACCAACCCGTCGTTCGCTTTTCATCAACGGGGTTGAGCCAAAGCCCATAGTCCTGGGGATTGAGCGGGTCTCGATGAATTTTTCGACCCCCTCAAAGGCTCCGCCAAGCAGGAAGAGAATGTTCTTGGTATTGATCTGAATGTAATCCTGATGTGGGTGTTTGCGCCCGCCCTGTGGCGGCACATGCGCTATTTTTCCCTCAAGCAGTTTGAGCAATGCCTGCTGAACTCCTTCACCGGAGACGTCGCGGGTAATCGAGACATTCTCGCTTTTTCGAGCGATCTTGTCGATTTCGTCAATGTAGATGATTCCGCGCTCGGCTTTCTGTACATCGTAATCAGCGGCACGCAACAGGTTGAGCAGAATACTCTCTACGTCTTCGCCAACGTAGCCTGCTTCAGTTAGAGTTGTAGCATCGGCAATGCAGAACGGCACGTTGAGCAGTTTGGCCAGTGTCTGGGCAATGTGAGTCTTGCCAGAGCCGGTAGGTCCAATCAACAGTACATTGGATTTCTGCACTTCAACATCGTCTCGATGCGGCAGAGTATCTTCAAGTGAGATACGCTTGTAGTGGTTGTAAACTGCGACAGAAAGGATCTTTTTGGCGCGTTCCTGACCAACGACATACTGATCGAGCGTTTTAACGATCTCTTTAGGTTTAAGAGCATTCTGAAACGCAAGAGGAACGTCGTCGTTCATTTCTTCAAGGATGATCTCGTTACAAAGGCCGATACATTCGTCGCAAATATAGACCTCGGGTCCTGCAATCAGCTTGCGAACCTGATCCTGACTCTTTCCGCAGAAAGAACAACGGAATTGAGGGGTCTTTGAAAGCATGCTTACTCCTCGTTGGATTTAGCTTCGACTACTTTGCGCTGCACAACTTCATCAATCAGACCATATTCTTTGGCTTCCTTCGAAGACATGAAAAAGTCACGGTCGGTATCACGTTTTACCCGCTTGATCGGCTGGCCAGTGTGGTGAGCCAGAATGTCATTGAGCATATCTTTCATGCGCAGAATTTCCTGAGCCTGAATTTCGATATCGCTGGCCTGACCCTGAGCGCCGCCTAATGGCTGGTGAATCATGATACGCGCGTTGGGAAGGGCGTAACGTTTGCCCTTGGCGCCAGCTCCAAGAAGCAGCGCCCCCATGCTGGCCGCCTGACCCATGCAGATTGTACTTACATCAGGCTTGATGTACTGCATGGTGTCATAGATGGCCATGCCCGCGGTTACTACGCCACCGGGGCTGTTGATGTAGATTGAGATATCCTTTTCGGGGTCTTCTGATTCGAGGAACAGAAGCTGAGCTACGACCACATCAGCTATATTGTCATCGATTCCGCCACCTAGAAAGATGATACGATCTTTAAGAAGGCGCGAATAGATGTCAAACGCACGTTCGCCTCGACTGCTTTGTTCAATTACTATTGGTACGAGAGTCACGCGTCAGATTCCCCCTTGTTGATATCAGCGTCCTTAACCATATCGTAATTAATCTGGTTATTTTTGAGTAAAAAATCACGAATTTTTTGACTTCTTAGCGAAAATCTTACATTTTCTTCGCCATCAGACTCGGTAAGCGTGGTTAACAGCTTCTCTACGGTCATATTATATTCTTTGGCACGCTTCTCGATTTCTTCGCGATAATCTGCATCGGTTACTTCAATATTTTCGCGCTCACCAATGGCGTCGATGAGCAGCATGGTTCTTGTCTGGCGAACTGCGCGTTCCCTGAAGGTTTCGCGGAATTCATTGACATCCTTGCCGGAATTGCGCAGATAGTCCTGGATTGTGGTGCCGAATTGACGCCAGCGTCGATCAAGGCCTTGAATGAAAAAGTCGATTGTGCTCTGAACCATTGCTTCAGGAACGTCAAAGCTATAGCTTTCGATGATCTGATCTAGAATGCCTTCGAACGCTCGTTCTTCGGCATCATATTTGGCGCGCTCTTCGAGATCTTCTCTTATTTTGGTCTTGAGAGCTTCGAGACTTTCGAAATCGCCAAGCTGTTTGGCAAATTCGTCATTGAGCTCCGGAAGAGTGGGGCGTGATACACGGTTAAGAGTTACCTTGTAATCAAGAGTCTTGCCATAATATTTTGAGTTCTTTTCTTCATCACTGTCGATCTTGATTTGATAAGTGCGGATTTCGCCGACCTTCATACCCACGCAGGGGCTGAACAGTTTGTCGTTTTCGACCAGCTTGTGGGCTGCTTTTTCGTCAGAGAGTTCGCTGTCAACTGCTCCTTCGTGAGCGACTTCGATGGTGGCAGAAAAGTAGTCGTCAACTTCGAGGCTGGCATTTTCTACCGGTTCGGTTTTGCTGTGTTGCTCGCGAACCTGCCCAATTACCTTGCTAACGCTTTCTTCATCGACGATTTCTCGCTGTACCTGCGAAGTATAACTCTTATAGTTGAATTCGCCGAGTCTTGGTCTTACTTCAAAAACTGCCTTGAA
The DNA here is from genome assembly GCA_018818125.1 of Candidatus Rifleibacteriota bacterium. GTDB lineage: Bacteria > Muiribacteriota > Ozemobacteria > Ozemobacterales > Ozemobacteraceae > Rifleibacterium. Next base: position 30,277 of record JAHISQ010000156.1, on the reverse strand, counting down.
AACAAATGGCTGTCCCTCGGCCAGGTTTGATTCTTCGAGCTCAAAACGGCTTACCGGGTGCAATTTGGTTTCTTTGATCGCTTGTGGGTATACTTCCTGGACCAGTTCTTCTTCAACCTGCTCTTTTACTGAATCTGGCCCAATGTGTTTAACCAGAACAGCTTTAGGGATCTTGCCCTGTCTGAAGCCGGGAATTTTGATCGAGCGTGCGGCACGTGAATAAAAGCTGGCGTATGCAGCATTAACTTTTGTGGCCTCAACTTCGACGGTGAGTGCGACTCTGTTGGCTTCCAGTTCCTGAACCTGTGTCTTCAACATAATGCAATAACTCCTTGAGGAGAGAATTTCTGATTTGCACAATAATACAAAATACCATGCACTGCAGCATGAATGCATAATTATAAACGAGATAGAAGTAAATGTAAAGATCGGGCTGAATCACTCTCTGTAATTTATTTGCTACGCGAAAATCCCGATAAAAAGCCCCTGGCAGTAGGTTCCTGCCAGGGGCTGCAGATTCAATTAAAGACTCAGTTTACACGTTTGCGTCTTTCTTCAAGAGTACGAATGTCGAGCTTGCGGCCTAGAACAGCAATGTTGAGCTTGAAATCACGGGTGTTGCCAGAATAATCTCTTGCATTGACTGTGAGCGAGTATTCCGGGCTTATGGCGCCGTTGTCATCGACATTTTCGAATCTGAAAACATGCTCAATCGGTTTGAGCATGTTTGCAGGAGTCGGCCAGTCCTTAGCTTCCACCGGAACTTTGTCGGTGAGATTGCAGGTAAGGGCTGAGATGCCAGAGTTTTTTGTGGCCAGATAGCTGTTGATGTTATCAACTGCCCTTATATAGAAAACCAGGCGGTTATTCTGCTGGCAGACAAAGCCCTTCTGGCTGTCATCGTTGACAGTCGAAACCGCCTCTGTAGCGACCATATATATGTCAAACAAATCTTTGAGGGCAAGAAGGTCGTTGTTGGGAATAGCGTTAAACTGGTGAGCGCCTGAGATGTCACTTTCTTTACCAAGATAAGGCACGTTACCGCTTGAGTAATCTTGCTTCAGACCAGCGCCACCAAATTCAGAAAAGCCGGCGGCCACATTCTGCTTGGTGCCGAACACATGATAGCGGTTGGTTCTGGTGTCGAAAACTACTACCTGGATCTCCGGCCCAATCTCGTCTTTGACTTTGAGTAGTTCGATGTTGCTCCAACGCGAGTCGTCGATGTTGCCGCCAGTTACCTGACCGCGCGAGTCGCCAGGAGGGATCTCATTACTGTCGGTCGGAAAGTGCGCAATCTCGTTTGAGGCAACTCCAGGTTTTGCTCCATCGGTTAACAGACTGTCACCGATTTCATTTTTAATTTCGTCATGTGCAGTCAGCTTTTTGCCGGCAGAATCTGCGCTGAGAGCAAATACCTTGAAAACTGGCTCGGGTTCGCTTTTGCCGCCGCCATCGTTGCATTCATGCCAAGGCCTTGGTTGCTGAACATTAAACTTGCCTGATATGGTGGTTGCCGAGCCAGCATATCTGCCGGTACTTCCATTCAATTTCTCTGAAGTGCCAATTCCTAAGCTGGCCTGGTCAACATCAGCTTTTTTCCAAGTCCATTTGGTTTCATGTTTAAAACTCTTGAAAATTGGCTTTTTGTCAGACAGACTTTCGAGATCAATAAGACCATAACCAGAATTCTTAAGTTGGTCCATGGTTAGATTACCTGCTGCAGAATACTCGTAGACAGGATAAGAGTAATAGACCTGCAGGTCTAGATTGGCTTTGTTCTGCACCAGAGAAACTCCGCCAATGTTAGTATTGAAGGTTTTGTCCAGATATGGGTTGGTGTCAAGCACCTTGAGTGTGAAATCAAATTGAGTAGGTCCGGTTGGTTTGAAGTTTTTGTCAGCGCCTGTGATTTTAAAGTCAGAAGCGATTGGGGATAGCGTATCGTAGACAATGAAATCGGTTGATCCCGCCTCAGCAGCGGACTTTACCAGCTTAATCATGATTTCTTCGCTGCACAAATAGTCAATGTCATTTGTTTTCCAGATTTCGCGCATTTCTGTAACGGCTGGAGTGATAATAGTTCCGCTTGCATCACGAACTGCCGCAACAAGAGTTACTCGATCCGACTCTTTTGTGTAGACCTTTTCTTTCCAGGCCCAGAACAGATTGCTGACCTCAAAGCCAGCACCGGGAGACCAGACTTTGAGTCTGATTTTTGATTGATCTGTGTTGCCGCTGAAGCTGGGTGTGTCGAACGTAACGCTGAAATCTGGTCCGGGTGTTCCGTTGACGCCATCTCCGCTCCATACAATCTGTGGATTGGATTCTAATTCGATCCCGGCAGCTTCATTGCCAGTTCGAATGAAAGCCTTGTAATCAGATGGACGAATAGTGGTAAGTTCCATCTCCATACCCTCGATCAACAGCCCTTCGCCTCTTATTACGACAGCCTTGTTTGGAGCTACCCTGTAAGCGAATATTTCTCCACCTAGGGGAATTGGTCGAAGAGTGGTGATCGGTATTTTTGTTGTCATCCATGAAACATTAGGAAAATTGCCATCAATAGCACTGGTGATAGTAGTGTTGCTCATTCCAACAATGTCAGCATTTCCAGGTGCCGGGTATTCGTTAGATTGATTGCCCAAGGTCGTTACTCGACCCTGATTGCCAGGTTTGACAAATCCAGACAGAATAGAATAGGGCCCGGTAATCGATGGAATAAAAGTATCTCCGGTCGAAAGACCTGTTTCACGGGCGAAGGCTTCCTGTACGCTTCCGCTGTTGCCGCGCACCGAGAAAAAGTCAGCCATCGACTGAATCGGAAAATATCCATAGCCATTTGGGCTGTCTGTTCCGGGTTCTCTTCCTATGCCTGCTTTGGTGCACCATTCATATTTGGAGCTTGCCAGAGCGTTGCCTGTGTTGTGGGCTGCCGGGTCCCAGACAATCTTGAAAGAGCTGGTAGTTCCCTGGGGTACAATATAAAAGAACTTGTTGCCCTCGGTTACCAGTGTCATGCCGTTTCCTGCTGCATCGATCGGCACAATTGCAGCACAGGGCTCGGCCGGGAGACTGCACGCAAACGCTTCCGGTAAAATTAATACAAAAACCAGAATCAGGGCACAACAAAATTTTGCAAACATGTGTTCCTCCTCAAAGGACTAGTTTTCTCTTGTCAGCTTAACAGTTTTGATCATCTCTTCCTTGCGCACACCCATGTCGCCACGATGAAGAGTCGCTTCACCCACGGCAGTTGTCTGTGCTGATATAACCAGCTGGCGCTCATCTGGGTTGGTATAAGCGCTGATTACCTTGAAATTGGTAGTGGTAAATTTCCAGTCGCTTTGAGTGATTCCCGGAATTTTCCATGGGAAGCTCTCGCTGCTGCAATCTGAATAGAAATCTACCAGCCCTTGCTGATTAGCGTTGCCGGGACTTGGGTTAAGCCCGCTGCCGGCAATAATTCCTCTAAAAGGACAATATCCCAGAGATAATACCCCAGCATCACAAGCTTCCTGCGGAAAGGCGCTGAGTTTAAGCATCATCATCTGAATGGCTGATTGGGCGAGAAAATTGGCCTGCAAAAAATGGATGTTAGTCAGGTTCTGCTGCTTTGATTCTTTGCGGAAATAGACCAGAGAGGCTGTGAAAATCATGATGCAGACAGCAAATGCCAGCACCAGTGGTAGAGCGAGGCCGTTTCTTGATTTGCTTTTATTCTTTAACAAGAAAAGCTCTCCTTGCCAGGAGTTCGAATTGACTGATTTCGTTATATTCACCGCTTGGCAATCGCCATTTTACAACCAGTTTTATATCTGCAAGGCGGCATAAACCCGCTGAATCAGGGTAGACCTCGGCGATTGTCATTGGTTGCGCCGTGCCAAGAGTGGTCCCGGGGGTTGTCTCCAGCCCGCTGGAGCAGTTCATTGGGTCATGAAATACAAATTTAGGAATGGAGAAGGCAAGTTCGGTGTTCGAAAACGGGTAAACTGTATATTCGCCTGAAAACTTGTTGCCTTTGATGTCGTAGTCAGCACCAAAAGACCATTCTAATGGAGCTCCGGCACCGCTTAGCAGGTTTTCTCTGGAGATAATGAACATCAGGCGATTCATTTCTTCTTTGGCGAGGTTGGCGGCAATGCCTTCGGCGTCCTGTTCGCGGGTGCCCCGGTTGGTGTAATTGAGCAGGCCAAAAATTGGCAATATGACAAAAGCCATGATTGTTGTGGCAATCATAAGCTCGGTCAGAGTTATTCCGCTGTTTTGCCTTGTGCTCATAAACTGTTCACCGGTACTTCGATTTTTGCACCTGTTTCGGCGATTACGTGGGCAAATTCATAGGCATTTTTGTCCGGATGATCGACTCTGACCTTTAGCGAGACCAGGCTTGCTACCATTGCTGTTTTGTCGTCAGGATCAAAGGCGTCAAGTTTGACCAGAACGCTGGCAACGTCCTCGATAATTCTATGGTTGTTGAAGATTCTTTCTTTGTTTTTTGGGTCTGATCCGTCTTCGAGTGTTTTCGTATAGATAATTTGGCCGTTTTCGAGCTTTAGTTCACATTTGAATCTTGCGCCAGGACTGTCGGCATCACCAGTTACATACGGCAGACAGATGTACCAGGAAGCGATATCGCTGTTGCCGGGCAGCTTACACCACCCATCAGCATCTAAACCGATAGCGGAATATGTAAGATTTAATTCATAACTGGCTTCTGTTATTGCAGTGCCACTCATGCTTACCACGGTAAGCGGGGTTGCTTTCTGCATCTCTTCTCTAATAAGGGACAGGGCGTTACGCAGCTTATTTTGAGTGTTCAGTGACCAGCTTCCCTGCTGAAAAGAACGCGAAAAGCTGACAAAGACCTTGTAGCTGATAACCAGTATCAGTGACAGGATTGTCGCGGCTATAAGAATCTCGACCAGTGTAAAACCACGTTTTTTTGTACAGCTCATACTGTTTAATTATACCATAGAGAGGTAAACATTCTACCCATTATTCAACGACTGATGTCGTCGAAATGTTTCAATACAGGGTTTAGCTAAGAGCTTTATGCTTGTCGGGCGAAAAAATGCTGGCCCCCCCCTGCTCCTGTGCTGTCATATGCGTATATACTGGCGTGGTTAGTTTCTGTTAATAAGTAGATTCTTCGCCGGTGAGTACTCTGAGGACCTCTGCAATCTGCTTTTTGTTTGATTCTTCGGCTTCTTTTAGCATTGCGTCAAGCACTATTTCTGCATCGTTTTTATACGCCCTGAAAGTGTTGATTGTCAGCCTTTTTCTGATTTCTATTGTTTCGTTCTGATAAAGCTGGAAAATTTTCGGAACGACTTTATCGGCTTGCATCGGCATTCTGGAAAATGACAATATTGCCCGGTAGACTATGCGGACATCTTTGTGTCCAAGCAATTTGTATATTTGTGGCACGCAGATTTCTGCTCCGGGCAGGCCGATCTTTTCGATAGCTTCGAGAGTTGCAAATATCGTGTCGACGTTCCCTGTTTCAAGTAACTGGGCAAATTTGCTCATTACTTGTGGAGTTGGGAGCCTGATCATGCCAATGCTCCAGATAATGCTATATTGCTTTTCGCTGTCGCTTTCGTTTTCATAATCATTCAGCAGTTTAAGCGCTTTTTCTCGCCCCATGGTTATTTCAATGGGTTCTCCCGGTATGCTGTCGAATGTTTGCTCGGGTTCGGAGAATTGAGGTTCTGCGACCTCTATTTGCGAAGGCTGTTTTGTTTCGCCTGCTTTTGTACCGGTCGCCGGTTTGGTGTCGGCAGGAGACTTTGCCGATTCAGCGGCTGCTACGGCTGCTACTTGGGCGGCTTTTGCCTGGGCAACTATATCTTTGCATTCCTGAATCATTTTCTTGGTGAGTTCAGTGTGTGTGCCATCCGGGTATTCTTTACTGTAATCGGTAAGCATCGCTTCTGCTCTTGTATATAGACCAGCGTAAAAACAGAAAGCTCCGAGATAGAACTGGTGTTCGGGCTTGTTGGCGTTTTTGTTGAAATACTCGAGTCCGTTGTTGATAAAGCCGTAGTCATTGGCTAGAATGCTGCGGTCAAGTTCGACTGCCTCAATGAATAGCCGGTAAGCTTCAAGATATTCACTGGATGAATATTTGTATCTGGCGCTGTTAAGCAGATTTTTGGCCTTGTTTTCGCCGTCTGAAGCGTCTGGTTCTTTTTTTGCAGGTTGTGATTTAGCCAGTTGCTGGAGGCGGATGATTCGAGTGGCAAGCCCATCGATGCCGGTCTGTAGTTCGCTCGCACGCATGAACGCCTTGAGTGCCTGTTCGTAATCGCTGTCAGCCTCGTAAACATAGCCGAGCGCCAGCCAGAGTTTGTATGAATTTCTGTCGGTTTTAAGGCGGCGAGCCAGCAGGCCTTTTGCCGTTGAGTAGTCTTCTTTTTTTATTAGTTCCTGTATCTGACTCAGAAAAGAAGATATGTCTGAGGCAAAGGTAATGCAGCTTGTCAGGAGAACCAGAATTATGGCAGCAAAAAATCTGCTAGCTCTCATATTTTTCCTTCTCTTGATTATGCGTAAACCTGAAAAAAACAAAGCGGGAGACGGGACTCGAACCCGCGACCATCTGCTTGGAAGGCAGAGACTCTACCATTGAGTTACTCCCGCAAAGGCCCTCTGATGAAGAATGCGAAGGGCGGGACTTGAACCCGCACGGTAATACCACTAGATCCTAAGTCTAGCGCGTCTGCCAATTTCGCCACCCTCGCGAAGGGCTTTAACCACCACAGTGTAACAGAAGTAAATTAACTTTGCAATAAAATTTTGAGCATGACTCTCAATCTGCTACTATATGATGTATGGATCTCCAGAACCCTGATATGCGCGCATCAATGTTAAGCTTTGATCAGTTCGATGAACTGTTCAGAGACGCTCTTGCCGAAATTCCAGAGCATTTTCGTGAGGGTGTTTCGCAGTTCATCATCGAAGAAAATGTTCACCACTACAGCAGCTATATGCGCGGACTCTATGTTCTCGGCCATTACATGCCACGAGGGCACTTCGGCAATCCGGTGGTGATTCTCTATTTCGGCTCATTTCTCAAAGCCTTTACGCATTATCGAATTGCGGATTTTCGCCTGGAAATCACGAAAACACTCACACATGAGCTGCTGCATCACTGGGAAAACCGCTCTGGTATAGATGATCTCGGCGACGAAGACCGCAATCAGCTTCTTGAATGGAAAATCAATACCGGATATGCACCTGGCACGGTTTCGACGGGCAAAAACTATATTGAGGCAGCTTTGTTTGTTTATCTCGTGTTTATTCTAGTTGGCCTGATGGCGCGCTGGATGGGGTTGCGTTGAATTAAGTCGTTTTCCGCTGGACTTGTTGCCGGCAAAATTTTATAATCGCAAATATGAACAAGACTATATTGGCTGAAATAATCAGTGTCGGCACCGAACTGCTGCTCGGCGAAATCATCGATACAAACGCCGCCTTTCTTGCCGAAAAGCTGCGCGACAAGGGTATTTTTGTTTATCGCAAGTCGACGGTCGGAGACAATATTCTGCGTTTGACTACAGCAATAAAAGAAGCAATGCAGCGTGCTGACTTGATCATAATTGGCGGTGGGCTTGGCCCGACCGAAGACGATATGACCAGAGAGGCAATCGCCAGCGTTGTAAACGAGAAGCCATTTATCGATGATCAGTTATTCGAGAATCTGCGTCAGATGTTTGTTGCACGCGGGCGTGAGATGACCGAAAACAATCATAAGCAGGCTTGGCTGATAGAAAGTGCGATTGCACTGCCCAATCCAGTTGGCACAGCTGCTGGCTGGTTCGTCACCTTTGACGAAAAAATGATTGTCGCTTTGCCTGGCCCGCCACACGAGCTTAAAAAGATGTGGCATGAGCAGGTCGAATCTCGTCTACCGATCTCTGATCAGTTTATTTATCATCGCACTATTCATACTGCCGGAATTGGCGAATCGGATCTTGCCGCAAGAATCGGCCAGTTCACGAACATGGAAAGCCCTGGAATTGGCACTTACGCTAGAAATAGCGGTGTGGACGTAAGGATTGCCGCAGTGGCACCAAGTATTGAGCAGGCTAAAGCTATTGCTGATTCGGTTATAATGGAAATTGAAGCTATTTTGGCTCCATGGATATTTGGCTATGATGATGAAACGCTTGTTTCGGCGATTATGAAACAGCTGACCGCAGCTGGTCAGACTTTTTCGTGTGTCGAATCGGTAACTGGCGGCAATCTGGCGGCAGAAATCACTGATTGCCCTGGCATAAGCTCATGTTTCAAAGGATCGTTGACTGCATACACGAATGATGTGAAAATCCGGGCAGGAGTTGCCGAAGAGCTTATAAGAGAACACGGTGTCGTATCTGAACAGGTTGTGTTGGCTATGGCTGAAACTGCCAGAAAAATGTTTAACGCTGACTGGGGGCTTGCCACCACCGGCGTTGCCGGGCCTGACGGCCTTGAAGGGAAGAAGCCCGGCACTGCCTGGATAGCCGTAGTCGGTCCGAATCTCGAATGGTCACAGTTGGTTGACTGGCCTGGAAGCCGCCAGATGGTCAAGAATCGAATCTGTCGAATTGTCTTTCAGAGCTTTTTTAAACTACTCAAGGAAGCAAAGTGCCGATGAATCAAACTATCAGACTCTTTTTCGCAGTCGAAGTGCCTGAAGAAACGCGAAACGAAATTGCCAAATTTGGCGAAACTCTTGATCGCTGCTGGAAACCGTCTCGACCAGGACAGCTGCACATTACGCTGTCTTTTATGGGTACTGTGGCGCCAGATGATCTTGCGAAAGTAATTCAGATCGGTGAAGAGGCTGCGCAGAAGCTCAGCGGTTTTCCTGTGTCTATATCTGATACTGCTGTTTTCCCTGAAACTGGCGAGCCACGGGTGCTTTATGCGCAAATTGATGGTGGCAGACCATTGCTTGATCTGGCAGGTGCTCTGCGTCAACAACTTGCCGACATGGCAGATCAAAAAAAGATCAAGCCGCACCTCACACTGGCACGCAGTCACGGCAATAGACCGGCTCGCAAGGTTCTCAGAAAATTCAAAGGCAGCTGGCAGGTCACTGATTTTGTTCTTTTCAAGAGTGTTTTGTCGCCAGATGGGATAACTCACGAGCCATTGCAGAGGTTCAAGCTCACCGCCCCAGTTCTGTGAGGTTTGTTGTGTTTTGTCTAAAATAAAATCGCGGCTCGTTACCAGATGGTAGCGAGCCGCGATTTATTTTAGATCAGTTATTGAAGTTTGCGTCGTGCATGGCTTTGATGCGGTCAAGTGATCTCTTTGCTTCGGCTACTTTGCGTTTATATGGTGCTATGTAATTTTCGATGATCTGTGTGCGGTTTGAGAGCAGTTGGTCGTAGTCGTCACGGGCAGACCTGACATCGCGTTCGTATGGTCTGAGATAATCCCTGATAATACTTTCGCGATTGTTTCTGATGTGCTGCAGATCGCGATTTGCATTGTCGAGACTCTGCTGTGCGCGTGCTATTTCTTCTGCCGGTGTTGTTGTGACCTTTTTGAGTTCGTTAAGCCGATCTTGAGAACGTTTTACACTTTGCTCTGCATTGCGCAGGCGATTTTCGTAGTCGCGTTCGGCATCGTGTCTTGCCCGTCGCAGGCGATCTTCGGCAGTGTCTATGTTGTCTCTGGCGCTGCGAACACGGTCTTCGAAGTTGCGTTCGGCAGCTTCTCTCTGGCGTTCAAGCATTTCCAAAGCGCCACGGTAATCGTTCTGGTGGCGATCCAGTATGGCAAAGCTGACCAGTTGCGGTTTCTCGTTCATGTCTCCGGCGAGAAGTTCTACTGCCTTGCGATAGTCTTTGCTGGCCTGCAGGAAATTACTGTCGTAAACCGTGGTGGCTTTGGTCAAATAAACGTCTGAAAGTCGTTTGAAAAAGTCCGGATAGTCATTGGGGCGCTGCGGGTAGTTGTATTCTTCGATCAGCTTGAGAGCTGTGAGTTCAGCTGAATTCTCAGACCAGGGAGCCAGGATCTCGAAGAGCCAGTAAACAGCTTCGCGCATGCTGCCATCAAGTTTGTAGCAGTCTACGACTTCGAGAAGATTGTTGTCAGTACGGCTCATTTCGAGAAGCCATTTAATTGCCTGCTGATAATCTGTCTTTGCCTTGTAACACGAAGCAACTCGGCTTCTGATCTCATCGGTGCGGTTTTCGACCTTGAGGTAGTATTCAATAGCTTTTTCATACTGACCTTGTTTCTCGAACGCGTGAGCTACCTCGAAAACCATCTTCTGCACCTGCTGTGCAGTCGATTTCATTTCGCTGTATTTCTGATTTACCAGAGCTTCGCTTTTTTCTATTTCGCTGTCGAGAGCTTTCTTTTTGCTGCCCTGAAACCAGCCGCTTGCTCCATCGTATTTGGAGCGATCCTGCTGAAGTTTGTCGAGTCTGAGTTCTGGTTCAAGCAGCTGAGTTTCAACGCTGATCAACTGTTTCTCAAGCTCTGCTATGTCCTTTTCTTCTACTGCACCAACCATGAAAGGATTTATAGCCATACTTAACGAAAAGATACCTGTTAAAATCAGATTTTTATTGATATTCATGTGGTTTTTTCCTTTCATTTTCTCAGCGTGCGTCAACGTATACATCGCCAAGCTCGGCTTTATTGAAGTATACGGCATTGCGCTGGCTGCCATTTTTAGACATTACCCAGATCTCGGCGGTTGCATTTTTAAGCTGAAGCTTTTTTTCACCGGCGATGGTTTCGATTGTGCCAAGAGTAGCAAGTTCCTTGTAATTGTTCTCGGCCAGATATCTGGTCGGATCTTTTTCAATGACTGATTTATACCAGGAGAGTTCACCCATAACGCCGTTGTTTGCGTTTGGCGAGATGTTGAAGTCTACTGATTTTTTGCCTGACCAGAAGCCGCCAGAAGTAATTCTGACTACAGCTTTCATATCGTTCTGCACGAGGTCGCCACCAAATTGTCCAAGAATAGCGTCAACCACAAATTTGCGTCCTGAGAAATAGTAGACCTGTGTCTGCGCATCGTTTTTTACACTGTTTTCGGAAAGGATGCGACAGCTGTGGCGGCTGAAAATGTTTTTAATATTGTCGATGCGGCGGTTTTTGTCGGTATCGGTGAAAGAAATAACTGCTTCGACGATCGGAATCTCTATCATTACCAGTCGGCGCTGGCGTTTGTTCATAAGAAGCTCAGGCTTTTCTGCTGCGCGCCCACTGTAGCTCAGGTTGATTTCGGGGGCTGCTGCTGCGCTACCGGATACAAAGCCAGCTCTCTGATGAAGGAGCTTTTCTACTGTGGCCACAGTGTGAGCATTCAGATCACTGCCGGTTGCAAATGTGGCCAGTGTGTTCTGGGCAGATTCAAAATCCTGTGGGGTTTCGATGTTGCTGATGATGTCTCTGATACGCTTTTCGGCCTTGTCAGCTCGATCGGCGGCACTTTCAAACGCCTGCTTTTCTGCACTACCAGCTCTTTCGCTGGCCAGATAGGCGGCCTGGGAAATTGATTCGGCATAATCTCCGAGACAATTAGTAAAATCAGCCTGCTCAAAAGCGAAGGCTGAGAGAGAGACCAGAATGAAGAATAGAATCAGGGCGGTCTTTCGCAACATATTTTTATTTACCTTCCTCAATAAATTTAAGGTTATCGTCAGTTCAGCAATTTCTGTACCATAGTCTTGCGCCCTTTGTTATCCGAAATGTTGTGCTTTCTTGAAAAATTCTGCCCATTTTTTGACAGCTCTGTAGCTCATTTTTCAGCACTATATGCTGCCCGGTGTTCGTGGGTTGCATTTCGTCATGGGAAGAAGTATATTACGCCGTGATAACGCTATGAAAAGGAAGCAAACTATGACTAAAAAATATCTGCCCCTATGTCTGATCGCCGGCCTTCTGGTCAGCAATAGCCTGTGGGCACAAAAATCCGATGTCCAGAAGAACCCAACTCAAAAAGTTAAAAAGGCGGCTCAGCCTGCTCCCACTAAGACCGTAGTCGCTAAGGAAAAAGCTGCTCCTGTCGTTGGCAGAACCGCTAGTGGTGCCGTTGATGTCAGTAAAATGGATCCGCTAAAATTGAACAACCAGATGATGATGGTTTTCATGGAAAGAATGAAGTCCGGGAATTATCCAGAAGCCAGGGAAATTGCCAATCAGATGATCTTTGGTCACGAAAATTTTAAACAGACCGAGACCAAAGAATTTAAAAGCTTTCACTCGCTCATGGAAAAAGAGCTCTATATGATCCTCGAAGCCCGTCGGGGCAACAAAAAGACAGTTGAATGGGTAGAACAGCCTGTTTCTGACGGGTTCTATCTGCTTTCTATTCTTGACTTTCAGGAAAACAAGCACGAAGAAGCGCTGGCCAACATGCAACGCGCTGTGTTCTGGAACCCGGTTCGTTCAGCTTTTTATACCGAACGCGGCTTTATGCTGCTTAGAAGCAACGCTGGCCCGAATTTCCTGATGGCGCAGGTTGCCTATATCAAGGCACTTGAACTTGCTGATAACCCCGAAGACTTTGTCGCTGCTTTGCGCGGTCTGGCCTTTATATTTACTGATCGTCGTATGACCGAAGTCGGCCTGGCCTGTCTGTTGGTTGCTCAGAATTTTATATCTGGCGATAACGAGCTCGAAGAAGAGCTTTTCTTTATCAGACGTAATTTTCCGGATCTTTTTAACTCAATGAATCTGGAAATCGCCCGGCAGGTACTTCGCCGGAACCGAATCCTCGATGATTATGCGCCTGAACATGTTCAGGTTCTGCTCCGTCTGGCTGATAGCTATAAATCTCCTAACGATGCACCACACGCGATAAGCCTTCTGCGCAAAGCTCTCTCGATGGCGCCAAAAAATCAGGAAGTTATCCGACGTTTGCAGATACTCGAAAAGAAGTAGCGCTTAGTTGATATTGGTCGGGTGTGAAAAACGATAGGGAAGATTTCGCCAGATTTTCCAGATTCCGTCTTCCCGGCGCCATTCGACTATGGCTTTAATGCTTCCAGAATCGATGTCTACGCCTGGCAATAAATTGATCACTCTGACTTGCGCTGTGCATTTGACTTTTGCCTTGTCAGTTTCATAAAAGTCAATTGCGTCAACCGAATAATTGGCAATTTTTACGTCCATCGCGTTAAAGCGGTTTTGTGCACAGGTAGTCAGGTCGTTCAGGTTGCTGGTGGCATCCCAGTCGTTGCCGAATGTCTGCGAAATACGATTGGTAAGCACGTCGAGCTTTTCTTCGGCCAACGCTACCTGCAATTCCCGGTGCGCATCGGCAATTTCGCCCCAGCGACTGTCGGCGTGAACCTCGTTGGGGTGAGTGTCGCGATAGGGCATGTTGCGGTAGACTTTCCAGAAGTTGCCTTCTTTACGCCAGATAGCATCGAATGTGTAGGTTTTATCGCGAACAATTTCTTCTGTATGCAGATTTTGAAGTTTTATATGTGCTTCAGTACGTACTCTGACCATATTGTCTGGCAGAAATTCACTGTCTTTTATTTGCCAACTGACCTCGGTAAAGCTGAAATCATTGAACATATCAGTGTAATGGCTGATCACATCGTTCCAGCTTGAGGTAGAGTCCCAGTCGTTACTGAATGAAGGAGATATGTAAACCTTAAGCAGCTCAATATCTTTGCGTAACAGAATGTGTCTTAACACGCTGTTCGCTTCTCTGATAAGTATTTCACGCTCCAGGATCTGGCTGGCTGCAGAGCCTGCCGCGTTTTTTACCGCTGCCAGTTCAAGAATAGTCTGTGGCACCGCAGTTTTTGGAAGTTGCAGGCAAAGTTTGATCGCGGTAACTACTTCTGCGACCAAACTTTCATATTCGCGTGCTCTGATGTCGGCAGCTGTCAGATTTTTGCCTATTTCCATGCCCTGTTGCCAGATGAGTGCTTCAGCAGTAGTCTGCAGATTGAGTTCAAATTTGCTGAGATCAGAAAAGTTGAGTTCGTTTGGCGACACACGGCACAAGAGGGCTATTTTGCCGGCTTCAGCTCTTATTGCCAACTCTTCTGAAAATGGAACCTTGCTGAGCGAAAAAAGTCCTGACTTGTCTGCCCGTGAACTTACGCCTCCGGCAGAAACCATGAAAACAGAGAAATCGCTGATGGTGCCCAATACGGCACGTAGTGAGCTGGAAAGGTCGGTTTCGACAATCTCGCCAAGCTTGATCTGCCCGGAAAGCTTAAAATAACTGCCATCCGGTAACGGGTTGAAGCGTAGGTCACCTCTGCCTGTACAGCCATTGAATAAAATGAGCATGGCAAGAAGAATCGTTGAATAAATGAGGTTGCCGTATTTTCGTACTGGCCTGATTTTTTTCTTCATTTTGCCTCCGCCCTTTGTCTTCTATACTTATTCTTCGTCAAAACACACTCAACTCTTGAGAACATTTGATCCAAATTGAGTCGCAGCAATTTCCGGCCAAAATATAAAGCCTTTTCAACGCAAGGGTTTGGCTTTGTTAAATGGTTTTATTTTGTCATCGACCTTATATTTTCAAGATTTATAGTATTGTTGGGCCGGTAATTTTGCTGGCGGGATTGTTTTGTGTTATGGTGGGAGTAACATATAGAGTGCGGCGGTTTTGTTTAATACCGCTTTGGTTTCCCTGGAGGCATCAAAATGGAAGAAAATGAAGTAAAAACCGTAAAAAAATCACGCGGAGTAATGTTTTATCTGAAGGTTTTTTTGGTTTTTGTTTTGCTGCTGAGTGCCTCTATGGCAGTCGGTATTTACTACGTGTATCATCGTTTGACCACCGACAGTCGGCTCGAAAAGCTCATTGGTGAAAAGATAAGTGCCGCAATCAGCATGGATGTTAAGTTTTCCGGCATCGAAATGGCTTTCCCGAGCATAACGATCAAAGACCTTAGAGTTGCAACTGATTCTCCAGAACTTAAGCTTGATGCGAGTATTGCTGTGCTCAATGTTACGCCAGATTTTTTCGCAGCTCTGCAGGGGGAATTGGTGCTTGACTCGGTCAGTGTTGCGTCTGGCGCCACCATTATAGAGATGGCTGCCGCTGCGCCAGGTGTCGATACGGCAGCTGTAGTCCATGATAAACAGCCATTCGATCTGGCTTCGATAAAACTTCCGTTTCGAAACGTCAGCATGAGTGACCTCAGAATCAGCGTTAAGCGGGGTGATGCTGCCACCCAGGAAATCGTGCTTAAGAACGCCAGCCTGTCACGGTCAATGTTGTCGAGCAATCTTCCTTTTAATGTCGAAGTTGAGCTGGTGTCTGTAGCTTCTGTCGAAATTGATGGAAGCGTTCATTGGCCAGTCAGCGTAAGTGCTGCAATAAAGCTGGTTGGTAAAGACATTGAAAAGCTCAAAAAATTGATTCCACAGGAATACCAGAAACATCTGGCCTTTGTTAAGGCCGCTAATGTTAAGGCCGACGTCGACTACAATCTTAAAAATAGCACTCTCAAAGTCAGCGGCTGTCAGCTCAATGTTGATCCTGGGCTCAAAGCCGATATCGAAGTCGATGTTGGCAGTATGTCGCCGCTCAATGCTACAGCCACTTTCAAGCTGGCGCCAGTGGCGATTGACACGATTTGGCCACTAGTTAAAGGCTTTGTTCCCGCTGAGCACGGCCTGCTGGTCAAAAACGGCTCGGTTTCTGTTGATGGTCTGGTGGCACTCGTCAATTCAGCCCCAACAGGAATAGATATCAATGTCGTTCCCGAGAAAATCACGATCACTGCCAAAGCTTTGCCTGAGGCCGTTCAGCTTGAGCGCGGCCAGATTCGTTACAAAGATAGCAAAATCGGCTTATCTGGTTTTTCTGCTAAGATTTCAGATTCTAAGATCCAGCTGACTTCAGGCAGTTTGAACATTGACCCGCTGGCATTCACTGGCGACATTACTGTTGACGCCAATTTTGACAGCATCTGGAAAATGGCTGCAAGCTTTCTGAGCGAAGATGCCAGGCGCGTGGTACCATCGGGCAAAGCAGTCTTTAAGGGCAAAATTATTTATGACAGCAAGGGACCGAGAATTGAAGGGGCTTTTGAATCTGATCGCATAAATCTCAAGGAAAATAAGACTTCGGCTCAGGCCAGTATCGAAAAGATCAGGATTCGCCTCGAAGAGCTTAGTACCGGCAAAGGCAAGATTCACATCGAGAGTCTCGAAGCCAAGGGGGTAGGGGCGTTTGTTAAGGTGAAGGGTGTGTTGACCAACGCAGCTGATCTCGGGTTTGACTTTTCCGCCGACGGTAACATCAATATTGACGAATTCGCAAAAGTTGGCGCCGGTTTATTCAAGCTCCCGATTAAGCCTGGTCAGTTCACGGGCGAACTGACAATGGCCATGCAAATAGGTGGCAAACTCAGTGATCTCAGGCCAAAAGGGCGTATCGAATTTAAAAATGTCCATGCTGACATGTCTGACCGTGGCTTTGTGCTGACCAAGCTTAATGGCGTGGCCAGCGCCGATCTGGATAAGCTTTTGCTCGACAAGGTTTCAGCCGAGATTCTTGGCGGTAAAGTCACGATCAATGGTGCTTTAAAAGATTTTAAAAAGCCAGCGATTGACGCCAGTCTTGATATAGTCGGTGCCGATCTCGGTCAGATCAGAAGCCTGATCAGGAAAAATGTTCCGGAGATGCCTGAGGAGATTGAATTTAGCGGAAAATCAGATTTGAACGTAACTGTAACGGGCACTTTTGAAAAGCCAGATATTAGTGGTGAAGCAAATCTTAAAGGAGTGAGATTCTTTCACCCCGCGGTTTTTAGACCGGTTGAAAATATAGCTGGCCCGATTAAAATCAGCAATAAAGGTTTGACTACTGTTGGTGTAACCGCAATATGGGGCAAGTCAAATGCTACCATCAGCGGTGAGCTTAAAGACTGGGCAAAGTTTATCAGTGATTTCAAGTTTAAAGTTGATCCGCTTGATGTGACGGATGCTGCCGGCTTTTTTCTTAAAGAAACTGGATACGTAGTCGATGGCAAAGGTGCTGGCAGTGGCGCGATAACTGGTCCGCTCGAAAAGATCAAGGTGGCGGGTGTCGCCTTAATCCCGACTGGACTGATTACCGCTCCAGTAAGCGAAAAGGGTGATGTATTCAAATTCCCATTTCAGAAGCTTAACGCAAATTTTGCATACACTGAGTCGGTGTTTTCTATTACTTCGGCTGAGCTCGATATTTT
Organism: Candidatus Rifleibacteriota bacterium; assembly: GCA_018818125.1. Classification (GTDB taxonomy): domain Bacteria; phylum Muiribacteriota; class Ozemobacteria; order Ozemobacterales; family Ozemobacteraceae; genus Rifleibacterium. Next base: position 13,100 of record JAHISQ010000156.1, on the reverse strand, counting down.
CAGAGGCAAAGTTAATGCCAGTGGCAAGGTTTTTCTGGCAACAGAACCAATCAGGTTTGAGTTTGACAGCAAGCTCAATAATCTGATGACCCAGGATTTTCTCAAGCAGAATACCAAATATCCAGATACTCTGACTGGTGCGATCAACGGCAGTTTTGTCGGCCGTGGCACGACTATAGGCCTTGCTGCGCTCAATGGCGATGCAATGCTCGCCATGCCGAAGGGAACTTATAAATCGCCACCAGTGCTCAAGCAGATTAGCGAGCAGCTTAATGTGCCTCAACTGGCTTCAGGTCCAATAGATAATGTCTCCGGCGATTATAAAATAGCCGGTGGTCGTATCAGCTCAAACAATCTGCTTGCCAAAGCAGGTGAAGAAAGAGTAACTTTTGTAGGGTCCGTCGGGCTTGATACAACACTTGATGGTGAAGCCCGTTTTCAGTTGAGTCGGCAGACGGCGTTGAGCAGCAATGTTCTTCGCGAAATCATTGGCGATGAGTCTTCACTGGAAATTCCGGTTTCAATCAAGGGCTCGCTGATGTCGCCAAAGGTTGGAATCCCGCTTGACCGTATGCTCAAAGATGCGGCGGGGCGCAGGGCGAAGTCTGTAGTCAAGAAAGAGGCTGGCAAAGTTCTTGATCGCCTGTTCGGTGGCGCAAAGAAACAGCCGGCGGCGCAGACTGCGACAGCGTCAAGTCCGGTTGCGCCAGTTTCTGGCACTGCGACTTCGACGGCGCAACCTGCGCCGCAGAAGAAGATCGAAAATCAGATCAAAGACCTTGGTAAGAGTTTGAAAAATATTTTTCGCCGTTAATCAGGAGGCTGATTGGATAACAAGAATTTTACATTGAACTATAAAACCGTTGGCAAAATTACGGTGGTTGAGTTTAGCGGCTATCTGGCAACCGGCGTAACCGAATCGCTGGTGCCGGAGGTAGAGGCACGGCTTGTGCAGGGCTGCCGAGATTTTTTGTTTGATTTTAACGGAGTGACCATGCTGGAGAGTGCAGCGGTTGCTGGTATATTGGCTACTACCGAGAAAATCGTCGATGATCGGCAGGGAAATCTGGCATTCTGCAATCTCAATGATGTATCGCAGCGCGTACTAGAAATGGTGGGTATTTTTCTTTATGCTTGCTGCTTTCAGACATCAGAAGAGGCTATCGCGGAAATGTCCGATTAATTTTGGGCAGCAGACTGCTGAATTTTTGGTGATTTTTGCGGTAAAGCCGCTGAAAGCAGCTATTGAACTGTTCTTTTGTTGTGGTACGTATTTTGCACTGTATATGGCGTTCAGAACTTATTATTTTTTATTATTTTATTGGAGGGAGCGACAGTATGTATAAGAATTGGGTAAAACTAATAGCTCTTATAACAATTTTCTCTATGTTGTTCTCGGTTGAAGTGTTTGCCGGCAAGGGATATGGACATACCGGCGGCAATCATAAACCGTGTTTCTTTTCTAAAATTGGTCATTGCTTGAAGAAAGCTACTCAAAAAGTTGCCAAGGCTGTTAAGACAGCAGCCAAAAAGACCGGCAAGGCTATCAAGACAGTAGCCAAGAAGACTGGTCATGCAATCAAGGGCGCCATCGTAAAAACTGGCAAGATCATTAAAGTAGCTGGTGCCAAGATTAATAATGCCATCAAAGATACCGGCGTAGCTGCAAAATACAAAATCTTCGGTTGCAAAAACCGCGTGTGGGTTGTTGGTCATTATGACAAGAATGGCACCTGGGTTAGAGGTCATTGGCGCAAGTTTACACCAACCAAGCCTTCTTGTGGCAACAATCCTGGACAGGGTAACAATCCTGGACAGGGTAACAATCCCGGACAGGGCAACGAACCCGGACAGGGCAACGAACCCCTTCCTCCAGTAGGTGACGAACCCGGTCAAGGCAACGATAATGGTCAGACCCCGGCTGAGCCGACTCCCGAACTTCCTGGCGACGAACAGCCCGGCGATGATACTGGTTCAGACCAAGGCACGCCTGGTGACTCTTCAGAAACTCCTGCCCCAGCTCCAGCTGATCCCGTTCTTCCCGAACTTCCCGGCGACGAACAACCCGGCGACGAACAACCCGGCGACGAACAACCCGGCGACGAACAGCCCGGCAATGAACAACCCGGCAATGAACAACCCGGCGACGAACAGCCCGGCGACGAACAACCCGGCGACGAACAGCCCGGCGATGAACAACCCGGCGATGAACAGCCCGGCAACGAACAGCCCGAACAGCCCGAACAGCCCGGCGATGAAGCTGGTCAGTCAGGTCAGTCAGGTCAGTCAGGTCAGTCAGGTCAGAGCGAACAGACTGGTCAGTCTTCAGACCAGAGCGACGAAGTTAAGCCCGCAGCTGAGATCGAAAAAGCAGAAATTTCACTTAGAACCATGGGTATGCTGATGAACGACCTGGTAAGACAGTCTGGCGAAATCACAGACTTCAGAAGAAATGCTAATCCCGGAATGAATTTCTCAGTAAGCACATCTGAAGGCCTCAACAGCACCTACGATCTACGCGAAACCAATGCCAAACTGTTGGTTAAAGTAATCGCATGGGACTTGCAGCGCAACAATGGTGAAACTGGTGAGTATTTCGCATACTTCACTTACAAGATGGGCGCTTTTGATACCAATACTCGCAAACTGATAAAAGATGTTATCGACCGTGTAAAAGATAGCGTAAGACATGGCGCTGGTCATGTAACTGAAGACAAAAAATCAGCTTACGAAAAGAGAATGGGCGAAATCGAAGGTTTCTAAGCTAAGCTCAGAACTCAAAGTTCAAATTAAAAGGCCGCCTCGAAAGAGGCGGTTTTTTTCTGCAAAAAAACATTGCTTTGCACCAGGCCGCGCTCTAAAATAGGTTATTGTGAAGACCAGATGCAATTTCTATTAAAGAAAGTTTCAGACAAACGCACAACATGACCAATGCTAAGACAAATAGACTCAGCTTAAGCCAGCTTTTTCTGTTCGCTTCGATCCTGTCGGTAATCATTACGGCTCTATGGCTGATTTATCCGAATCCGAATCGCCATTATCACCTTATGTTGACTGGTGTGAGCAAGGGGCGAATTCGCCCGTTCAAAGCCAAGTTTAAGCCTTATCAAGGTAAACGCATGGGTGGTGGCGCGGGCATTGCTGCTGTGCTAAAAGATGCGGTAAAGTCATTTGAGGGTAGCCCCTATAATGTGTTTTCTGTTGGCAGCGAAATTTCTGGAACAGCCGATGCATATTTTACACGTGGCTCTGCAGTAGTAAAAGTGCTTAATGCCGTAGGCATCGAAGCCATGTTGGTTGGTAATATCGAATATACCTATGGTCACCGTCGTCTTGCTGAGCTTGCCGAAGAGGCGGAATTTAGTTTTGTCAGCTCAAACATTTTGGAGTCAGGCAGCGAAAGACCGCCTGTTTATATTTCTTCGGAGCTTTTCTATAACCCCGGCGGTGGTCTTAAAATAGGGCTCGTTGGCCTGACGCCACCCTCAACCCCAACTTTGACTGCGCGCAGTAATATTGAAGGGCTTGAATTTATGCCGCCTGGAGAGTCGCTGCGTCTGCAGATTGAGGCTATGCGAAAGGCTGGTGCCGATCTTGTTGTGCTGCTGACTCTGTACAGCCGCGACCGAATTAAGGCCGAAGAATGGCGTCCGATTGCTTCAGCCGCTCCTGATATTTGTGTGATGCTTGATTATGACATTGATGCACCGCCGGCGGTGCGCCGTGATGGTGTGATAATTAAGACTGTCAGCGGATATAATCAGTCTAAGGAAGTAGACGTTCTCGATCTTGAGATAACACCGCATCCAGTTCGCATAGTGTCCTGGAAAGGTCGTCGCCTGGCGGTTAATCATGCTGAGATCACACCTGACCCGCAGGTCGCCAGAGTTGTAGACTCGGTAACCCGTGAGAACCGTGAATTGCGCGACCGATATATCGGTGAATTTGCTGGAGATTCCCAGCGAGAGTGGGATCGAGAGTGCCCGATCGGCAATATGATTACCGACGCCATGCTTGCCGAGGGTGGTTGCGATCTTGCTGTTCATAATAGCGGTGGCATTCAGAACAATATCCAGGCCGGTGATTTTTCTGTTGGCGACTTGTTCAGCATGATACCGTTTGATAACCAGTTGGTTGTGATGCAGCTTAGCGGTAGCGAGATTGAAGAACTGTTCAGTATTTCAGCGAGTCTGCAGCGTGGATTGTTGCAGGTAGCCGGTGCCAGTTACGAATTTAGCAACCGTTCTGACAAGGGCTTTGCGCTTGAATCCTTTCTGATCGGAGGCGCGCCGGTAGATCCTGAGCGAATTTACACGGTCTGCACCAACAGTTTTCTGGCGGATGGCGGCGATAATTTTACAACCTTTAGAAAAGGTCGGAACTTACAGTATGGCCGTCAACAACGCGATGTAGTCAGTGAATATATAGCCAGTCGCAGCGCTGATGGTCCGATGCGGTTGAGCGTCGATGGTAGAATCATCAGACACGATTGAGTCCAGGTGCTTGTGTTCATAGAAGCAAATTTCGCGCAGAGAATTCTTCACAGTCCCCCTCCAAGATGTGGAAAGTTAATTGGTGCCGCTGGACGGCGGGTGTGTGAACTCGCCGGGGCGAGGCGCACCGATTGATACGGATAGATTGCGGTTTACTTCTTTTTACTGGAATTTTATGTTTTTTCATTTTGATGTGAAAAAATGTTTTGCTTTACGTTCAAGCTGATTATGATTGGTATTATTCATATGATTCGGAATCGCCCGGTTGAGATTGTTTTTTGATGCGCATCATGGTAGAATCGCAAAATGTTTGACATATCGTGGATAAATCCGGGCGGCAGCAGTGTAAGTAAAGAATCTCTGCAGCGCGAGAACAGTGTGCTCAAAAGGCAGATTCAAGAGTTACTTACTCTTGATGAAACTGGCTTTTTTATTGAGCTGGATTCATTGCTCAAAGCCATATTGAAAAAGGCTCTAGTTCTTTGTAAGGCTGAGTCTTCGTTCTTTTCACTGTCTGGTAAAGATCCTTCTGACCTTGACGTGCGTATCAGCAACTTGATTCTCGAAGAGAAAATGGAAAAGATCCGCCAGCAGTTCAAGATAGAATACTTGCGCTGGCAGGAATCAGAAGCTGAAATGCTTACAGTCGAAGACTTCATTTTGCTGCCTCTTGTGCGTCGGCATCGCATGCTTGGAGTAATAGGACTTAAACTCACTTCTGATGCACCTGACAATATTTGCGAGATTTTGCCAATTCTGGCGGCACAGGCCGCAGCTTCGCTTGAAAGTGCGATTCTTTATGAACGTATGTTCAAGCGTCTACTGGTGTTGAGCAATGTCTTCATTCTTGGCAAGGAAATTGTATCTAACATTGAATTGCAGCCACTGGTTGAAAAATTTCTTTCAATCGCCTGCGACGGCACTGATAGCGATATTGCCTGTATTTTTCTGTTGCACGATAAAGATGATCGGCCTTACTACTCGTATCTGAGAGCTGCTGATACGTCGCTGAAGTTTGCCGACGAATGTGAAAATGGTTATACGCCTTTGATCAAAGCTGTTCGCAGTGACGAGAAGCATCGCATTATAACCGAACTGATTGGCACTGAATTCAGCCAGAGCGAAAGTAGCAAGATAGCTGGCTTAACTCTCAGAGATACCCTGGTATTACCGCTCAAGCCGCGAGATCGTCTGCTCGGCGTGATTCAGGTTGCCAACAAGCGCGGCAACTTTTCCTATCGTCCTGAAGACCTTGATTTACTCAAAATTCTTGGCAGTCAGGTCGCGTTTGTAATCCAAAATGCAGATCTTTTTAAGAATCTGCAGCGTGCATACATCGACACTCTTTCTGCGCTCACCAGCGCGATAGATGCAAAGGATAGTTATACCCGCGGGCACTCAGAGCGTGTTACCGAGTTGTCGATCCGACTGGCCGAGGCTTTTGGAGTGCCAGCCGAAGAAGTTGAAAAGATCAAACTGGGTGGACTGCTGCACGATATCGGCAAGATTGGTATTCCCGAGGGCATTTTGAACAAGCCCGGCCGGCTTGACGATGAAGAATTCGAAATTATCAAGTCGCATCCTGATCTGGGTGTGCGCATTATGGGCAAAGTCGAGTTTCTTGCTGCCATTGTGCCAATAATCAAATTCCATCACGAACGCTACGATGGCAAAGGCTACCCGGAAGGGTTAAGCGGCGAAAATATACCACTGCTGGCACGAATTGTAAGTGTAGTTGACACTTTTGATGCAATGACTACCGATCGGCCTTATCGAAAAGCGATGACCATCGAGGCGGCGCTTGCTGAAATAGAGCGCTGTGCTGGCAGCCAGTTTGATCCCGAAATCGCGGTGAGTTTTGTTCGCATGGTCAAGAGCGAGAATGAGCAGAGACAATCATGAAAATTTTGCGGGATTCAAGGCTTTCTGGACGAATTCTCATTTTTATTACGGCTCTGGCGATCAGCAGTTTTGCCTACTATTTTACCGCTGCCGAAATAGAAGAAGTTGAGACTCGATATGATAACCGGCGCGTGATGCTGGTAAAGATGCTGGCGCGTGAGATTAACGATCTGATCAATCGCCACCTTGACCTCTCACCACGCCTCTCGAATCTGCTGGCCGAAGAGGCTATCGCTTATGCTGCGGTTCAGCAGTCTGATGGAGCTCTGCTGGCTCGTGCCGAAAATTATTCGATGCCAGTGGAGGTGCTTGAGAAAATAGAAGAAGAAGCGATAAAAACACCGCATCTCATACTTATTCCATTTAAGGATACCTCGCGAACAGTTTCGCTGGTGGAAGCAGCAATTCCGATAATTGCGGAGACCGGCAAGAAAGTGATCCTGCGGGTTGGCTTTTTCAAAGAAGCAGAAGAATCAAGGGTTTCACAGGTTCGCTTTCGCAATACTCTTTTGTTTTCGCTGGCTTTGCTGGCACTGGCTACCTACTGGTTTGTCAGAAAACATCACGCATCAAATTTGCAGCACACACTGTTAGGTGGCTCGGCTTTGCTGATCCTGCTTTTGTTTATGGCTTCCCGAGTTACGCTGCACAGCTGGTATGAGCAGAACTGGCGCGAATCATTTGTCAGACATGCACTCTATGTTTCTAAAATGCTGGTGCCTTCGGCTCTGCGCTTTATCGATACCGGCGAAGACAAAGATCTGCGCGAATCGAGCCGCATTGTTTCGACTGACGATGGGTTTGCTTCAATTGCGTTGATACGGGACGAACAAATTATTTTTCATTCTGATCAATCTCTTGTCGGCGCTAGTTCTGCCGAAGATCAGAATTATCTAAAAAGCCTAAACACTGATCAGCCGGTAATTTTCAAGCTTGCCGAAGAGAATATGTTTGAGGCAATGATTCCGGTTTTGAATGGGCGACTGAGAGTTGGTACTCTCAAGGTCGGATTGCGTAGCAGCAACCGTTACGAACCATTGTCTATTATCAGAGATCGGCTTGCCCTGCTGTTCTTAGTCGCGCTTATTCTGATGATCTTTTTTATGCATCTGGTTTCTCGTCGGATTTCCAAAGAAATTTCCTGGTTCATTCAGGCAATGGAACAGGCTACCGCCGGAGATCTGCGTCAGAATATCTATATTGAGCGTAACGATGAGTTTGGTCAGCTGGCGCATGCCTTTAATTTCATGATCATGAGCATGAAAGAACGTGATATGGTTGGCCGGGGACTGCAGCAGTATGTCAGTCGCAGCATTGTTGAGAGAACTCTCAAAGCGCTTTCCGGCCACGAAAAGAATGGCGAAAAGCTTTTTGCCGCGTCAATATTCCTGTATTTCAGTGGCATCGATGAAGCTATTTCTCGTGTAGAGGGCAGCCGCATCTTTTCCGGTGTCCAGGAGTGTTATGCTTCCTTGCGGCGCATCGCACAGCTAGGTCAGAATGTCAGCATACAGATGTTTCCTTCTGGGATACTCGTTTTGTTTACCTTCCCCAGTCGTCACGATTCACTGCTTAAATCGTTGAACGTTGCGCGGTTGGCGGCTCGTGATCTTGGCCGGCGCCAGGATCTTCCATTTTCGCCAAAGTTAACTATGCATGCGATGGAAATGATCCGCGGTCAGGGAGTTGACAATGAAGAGGCATTAACTCTTATTGGTGATGGCTTTGGCGATTTCAGGACTCTTGCCCGGGTTCAAGACAGTGATGAAGTTCTGGCCAGCCTCGAAATTGACATTTTGCTCAAAGATGTGCTCAACTTTGATGAACTCGAAGTGCTTTCGACAGAGCAGGGCCGCATGAATGCCTATGTTGTTGGCAATTTTAAAGAGCTGTCAGAGCTGGTTGGCATTTTCCCAACTGCCACTTCGTGGACAAAAATCATGGTTCTGCGCATTCTCAAAGCTTCTACTGAGCAGGTTGCCGCGGAAACTCTTTTCGAATGGTACAAAGACGCCGATGCGGACGTACGTTATCATGTCATGGACGTAATCGAGCGGATCGTTGCCGACAAGGCGCGCGGATTTGTTGAAAGCGCGGTTAATACGGAGATCGACTCGCGAGTACTGTCACGGGCAATTGCGGTTCTGGGCAAGGTTGGCAATGAAGACCACATTGCCGTGCTGACCGAAAAACTGCGCTCATCCGATCGACGTGTCAAGGCAAATGCGGTTGAGGCACTTGAGGCAATCGGTGGCAAGCGTGTTTACGAATTTCTCAATCTTCTGGTCGATGAACAGGATAATCGGGTCAAGGCCAATATTCTTATTGCCCTTGGCAAATACGGCGATTTGAAGGTGTTTGAGTTGTTGTCTCGAATGATCAAAGATCCCGAGAACAATATGCGTGCTTCGGCGGCTTACGCACTTGGCCAGCTTGGTATGGCACAGGGTGTCGAACCTCTTATCAGCGCCTTATCTGATAAAGATCCGACGGTTCGACGTCAGGTGGTGGCCTCGTTAACTGCTCTGAAGGCTGATCTTGATATAGAAGTTTAAAGGACCGCCGGCGGATGTGCCAGTAGTGGTGCAGGCCTGCTTGCTAAAAAGAGAAGGAGTCATGCAATGGATTTTCAGGAAGCCTACGCAAAGGGAAGTGAAGCACTGAAAGGGAATCGTCTTGAAGAGGCCAGAAGCCTTCTTGAGACTGCGCTTAAGCTCAAACCAAACGATATCTACACCATGAACAAACTGGCAATGGTGCTCAAAGATCTGGGCGAATTTGCCGCTGCCGAAGCTCTGTTGGCTGGTTGTCTTGAAGTCAAAAAAGAGGATCTTTATACCAACTATCTGCTTGGTAATACCTATCTTGAGCAGGGCGACGTTGACAAGGCAATTGAGACACTTGAAAAAACAGTTAAAATGAACCCTTCCGATCGTTATGCGGTCAACTCACTGGCTTTGGCTTACCGTATGAAACGCGATTACGAAAAATGCATCGAAATTCTTGAGAAGTCGCTGCAGAATAATCCCAATGATATGTACAACAAGCTCAGCCTTGCCACTGTCATGTTCGAAATTAGCGATGTACCTGCAGCCGTTCGCCTGGCAAAAGAAATTCTTAAGAAAGAGGCCAATAACGTTTCTGCCATGGTTCTGCTCGGTAGAATCGCTAACGAAGAGGGCTCTTATGTGACCGCTCAGGGCTATTTTAATCAGGTGCTGGCAATAGACACCAACAACAGTGAGGCGCACTATTACATTGGCCGTATCTGTCTCGAAACCTCGACACTTGAGTCTGCCAGAGAACATTTCAGCACTGCGCTCCAATATGATGCCGACAAAGTTTCGATTCTCAAAAACCTTGGCATGCTCTTTCTCGATAAGGGCCTGTACAGCGAAGCTGAAGAGCAGTTTGCCATGGCGGTAAACCTCAGTCCGGATGATGCCTTTGTGCTGAGCAATATGGGCAAATTGCTGGTGCTGCAGGGACGTCTGGATGATGGCATAATCTATTTGAATAAGGCTATCGAAGTGCAGCCAGACTACGCATTTGCCTACTATAATCTGGGCAAGGCCTATCAGGAAAAGCGTGATTTCCCTGATGCCATTTACAATCTGATGTTTGCGTTGAATTTTGAGCCAGATGACGTTTACGCCATAAATGTTCTGGGGCGCATGTTCCTGGAGGTCGGTCTCAACGACCGCGCTTTGCGCACTTTTGACCAGGTTCTTACCGAATTTGACGCTGAAGATCGTTTTGCCATGCTCGGCAAGTCAGACGCACTTGAAGCGATGGGGCAGCAGGTGCGCGCCAAAGAAGTGCTCATGCAGCTCAAAAAGCTTGCTGCTAATGACAAACTGCTCGTTGAAAAGGTCGAAGGGCGTATAACTCGTATGAACAAAAGGGTGTAGCTGTGCTTAAAAGATTTAATCTGACTGTACCCTCCGAGTTGGAAGAACCATTGCTTGGGTTAGCTGATAAATTAGGGCTTTCTGCCTTTTCTAACCCGCAGATCTGTGATGCTGTTGGCAAAGGTGAGACTGATTTTGTGATGACCGGTGAAACTATTGTGAGTTTCATTGCATCAACAGTTGAACAGGATACCGCAGCAATAGAAGTCGAAATTATCGAGTGGCTCAATGATTTTGAGCAGTTGCCTGCCTGTTTGAGCAGCGAGGAGTATGCTGACAACCAGGATTGGATGCTGGGTTTTCGTGAGCATTTCAAACCAATATGCGTGGGGAACTCAATAATTATCAGACCGCCATGGGCTGAACCTCTGCCTGGAGAAAATGAGGCAACAACAATACTCATCGATCCTGGCATGGCTTTTGGTACTGGCACGCATGAGACTACCAGACTTTGTCTCGAACTTCTCGAACCACTTGATCTTGTTGGCAGTTATTTTCTCGATATTGGTGCTGGCAGCGGTATATTGGCGTTTTACATGATGAAACGCGCTGCCAGTGGCGGTATTGCCATTGAAATCGAGGGCGCAGCAGTTGAAAACATGCGAAAAAATGCCGCTCTTAACGGAATTTCAGACCGACTGCACATGCTTTGTGCCGATCTGGCCAGTTTTGTTCCGGCGTTGCCAGCCGAAGGGCTGATCGCCAACATTACTTCACCAGTAATAATAGAATATTTGCCGCTGATGTCTCAATGGGTAAGACAGGGATCCTGGGGCGTCTTTTCAGGCGTTAACTCAACCAATGCCGCAGCTGTTAAAAAGGCTTTTGTCGACAATGGCTGGCACCTGATCAAGGAAATTACTGACGGTGACTGGCACGGTTTTTATCTCGACCGCCTTTAAACCTGAAAAACGAGCAAAAAAAAACCCGGGTCCTGAGACCCGGGCCTTTTTTTACGCTAGCTACTTCGAATTACTCTGACGAAGGAGAGTTACGTATTTGTTGTATGCTTCACGATAATCATTGAGAGCAGTCTGAGTATCAGTGCGAAGCAGGTTAGATCTGAGTTCCTCATCGGGGTTTTCGCTGCCACCGATATTGGTAACCATGTTGATATACTTGTTATAAGCCTTGATGTAATCGGCGTGAGCTGATTTGAGAGCGGTAGATGCGTTAGCGGTCGGGGCTGGCTCTACTACTGCTGCAGTTACTGGTTCAGTAGATGCAACTGGGGCAGATACAGTGACCGGAGCTTCAACCGATGGAACCACACTAGGTGCGCCTACATTTGGACTTACAACTATTTCACTTGAGGGCAGAGCAACTGCGCTACCAACAGTGGGAAGATTGTTGCTGTTGCCAACTGTCTGATTCTGGCGTTTGTAGCGTTTCCACAGAAGATAACCAACTACAGCTGCACCAACCAGACACAGAGCCGGGATAAACAACGGGCTGCCGATGATACCACCGACGAAACCTGCAATTCCTGAGAACACACTGCCGATTGCGCCGCCAACTGCACCAAGAGCTCCTGCTACAAAGCCGCCTGCTGCTGAGATTCCACCCCAGATTGTAGCACCGATTCCGGCAAGACCGGCACCAGCTCCTGCTACTGCTGCTGTGGCTCCACCAGCAATACCAACTACTGAACCAGAAGCAAATCCTACTGCACTTGCAATGTATGGAGCTGCGAGAACCGCACCACCAACTGCTGCAACGCCGGCAAGAGCTGACTTAACTGGATTGTTCTTAACCGCATCTTTGATCTTTGAGAACAGACTTGCATTGGCTGCTACTGTTCCGAAGGTCGTCATAAGCATGACTACGGCTAAGGCTGTTGCGAGAATTTTCATGAAACTACGTTTCAACCTCATAATGTTCCTCCTTAAAGGATCTGGACAAAAGAACCGGATGATTCTTCCTCCTTTCGAAATTTGAAATGATTGGGTAGGTAGGTAATCGCTGATACTCGGGTAAGTATCGGGCTATAAAAGAAGCTCCGCTCGGGTTAAGCGGAGCTCCAGTTTCGTTATTTTGTACCGGACAGCAAATTGGTTTTGCATCCGAAATGCGCTTGTATACTGGATTCCGTTAGTATTTTCAAAGACCTTCTTGTATCTTGTATTAGATTATAAGAATGGAATCCTTAAGCGTCAAGGTACCTTTATACTATTTTGTTAAACCCATCTTGAGACTGAGGTTCATGCGAGTTTCGATCTTTTCTTTCTTCCCGGCGCCAAGGTCATTTTCCATAACCATGAGCATGTTGGAAGTAACTTCGTTCTGAATCATGATGCCTTTTTTGTAGGCGAACCAGATGTTGCCGTTGGCTTTAACATCAAGATTGATGCTTCCAGCTGCACCTTGAGCAGTTGTAACTTCAGAAGCAAGCTTAACGCAATCTTCGCCGCCAACTTTTTCAAAACCCATAACAGTGTATTTTACGTTCATGGGGATCGGGAGCTGCGGATTAGCTGGAATGTTTGAAGTCCAGTTTTCGCCAACGCCTACGGGCTTGTTGGGGAATTTGATCTGCATCTGGTTGAAGTTGCCACCGTTCTGATCCATGCCACTTGAAGACAGGATCTCGCCATTTTTGGCCATTTTTACGCTGATTAGCTGACCAATGTTGGGGAGTTGTGTGGGGGTATTGTTTACAGTGATAGTGCCATCGAGAATAGTGGTAGCCATGTCGATGTTGCCATCTTTGTCAACGCCGGTTACCTTCTGCTCAATTGTCATGGCAGTTTCGAGGTTGGTCCTCTGGGCCCTCTGATATGCAGTAACAATGGTG
>JAHISQ010000155.1 GCA_018818125.1 Candidatus Rifleibacteriota bacterium | reverse complement strand
TGACACAGGCTCCACCTGGGTATTCTGGGTCTTTGTAAGTCTTAATGACAATTTTTGTTGTCGCCCAGTTAGAGTTGTCCTTTGCCTTAGCCAGAATGGCTCCTGATAGATAATCGCCTTTTTTGTCGGCCAATACGCCTCTTGGCATGAGATCATACTGATAGAACCTGAAAGATGCTTTCACGCTGATCTCGTATTCGCCAGGTCCAAACATAATGGGCAGCACAGACTCTTTGGTGCTGACTGTTCCATCAAGAATCGTATTGTCTAGCGGGTCATCATACATATTCTTTGTCTGCACAACTTTCCAGTAATAAATAAGGTTGGCCTTTTCGGTCGTAGATGGAAATCGGCCTATAAATTTGTTATTATTGGGGTCATCTGTTGTATCGCCGTTTCGGTTAACTCCGTTGTTATCAAAATCAGGCGCGTTTTCAACAGCGAAAAAATACTGAGTTGCGTCATTGTATGGCGTCAAAGCATTATTCATGTCTTTGTCGTATGGACCATTAATGTCTATATTTGCCGTTGTACCAGTAACCTTTGGAGGAGTACAGACGTTGATAACCGCAACTTCTGTTTTGTAGGCCTCACTGACCTTAGGTGAAGTTCTTACCAGAGTGCCTACGCAGAGCTCCCATTTGTTATAGTCAGCTATATCTGCGGCCGCACAGAGAAAATCCTGCTCAAAAAGATTGGAACCCAGCAAGATATCACCGCTTACATTCATGAAGGCGCCATTATAGTAGTTGAGCATGGTTACGCCCTTAAAAACATCCTGCTTGAACTTGGCCCGATAAAGATTTGGCACCATGCTGGATTTTTTAGCATAGCTATAGGCCTGCGAAGCCTTAAAGACAGGCATGTCTTTGCCAACCTGATTCTTAGGATCTCTTTTGGTTGAAACAAAATATAGATTACCAAACCCGTCAACATCTATAGAATCAGGCAAATCCTGTATTGCAGATATATCTATTACTTCCGGGATACAGGGTTTGACACTCTTTTCGTTTCTGACAAATGAATAAACTAACGGAATCGTTTTGTCGTAGGCGTAAACAATACCTCCTGTTTGCCACCACTGATCAGAAACCGCGACATCTGTCAACTCCTTAAGAAAGCTACTCGAAGGCACATTTGCCAGATTGAGCCATTCATTAATTTTGTTGATGCCAAGAATATAAACCCAGTCAGTTGTCTGGTTTTTAGAACTGACACCAATTTTTACCGCTGTCAGGTCAGCCGGGTTTCCGATTGTCGAAGATGAATAGGCCACATTGTTCAACTTCAAAGAATAATTTGGCGTACCAAAATCGCGAGTGTACAAGTAACTTCGGCCGGCACCGGAAACCAGGCAGGAAAGTATCGGTGTGTTTCCGCTGGGGATTGGCGTTCCTGGGCCTGTCCCAGGAGCGCATGGATCGCCACACTCATTAAGAGTATCTTTGGTGTTCGTAGACCCAAGAACCACACTGCCGGCAGCTCCTCTGTCGAAAGGTCCCGCTTTTTCAACAACACTGTAGCTGAGAAGCTTGAGTTTTTCCTCATTTACCTGCACTGTCTCACGAACCAGCTTATGGCACCACCCACTTCTAAATGGGTATCCAGCGCCATCCATACACTTTACGAACCCATACATTTTGTAAACACCAATTATGGTATTAGGGCTTGAAGTGCCATACCAATCAGGTCTGAGATAGGTAAAGCTACTGTTTATCCTATCTGCATCGTCGCCAGAATGATACCACCTACCATTCTCTATGTTGTAGTAACCGGCTTGTCCGGCAACAGCTCCGGGCATCCAAGTGCAGGGATAACAGTTGCCGTAGTAACCGTAGTTTGTAGTATACTGTGAGGGGTAGCTTTTATTATCGTGAATCCCGACACCGCTGCCGGTATTGCCAGGGTAATTGTGATGAATATGAACGATTTTATTATGCAATCCTGAATCATAAGGGCCATCTGGAGCGACATGCACGCTGGTTAAACACTTTCTGATGAGCGGTTGCGTGGCAAAATGCATGCCGGTAGTGCCATCTGACGAAAAAGTCCAAAGTTCCTTTTTGATGGTCTTGGTTGTGTCATTAAAAAGCATTGAGGCAGAAAGATTAAATGCTTTGCCACCATCATAAAGAAACCCCGGGCTGCTACCAGAAATAAGATTATTCAATTTGTAGACACCTCTGACTGGTCCATTACCAATCAGAAGAAAAGCATCACCATTCTGCTCATAAAAATCATCCAGCGCAAAAATGCCAACAGGAAAAACAAGAATTACAGCAAGAATAATCAATAATACATTTTTTTTCATAATGCTATTCTACCTTTCACGAAACATCTTGATTCCCTTAATCAGGGATTCTATGAGGTAAGAATTAAACTCATACTTATTAAACAGAGATCTGCAGACGGCCTCGGTAATATCAATGCCGCCAGTAATGAAAAGTTTTGCCGGGCGAACTGTCGAAACCAGAGAACCAACATCTTTGCGATGCGGAAGGAATTGAAAAGACAGATTTTCAATTGTTTTCATCAAAGATGGCGCCCAGTGATTTGCTATGGTAAAAGTATTTGGCTCAGGCAGAGGTGATTGCAAAATTATCTGATACGCCGGATTAGACCATAATGGAGTGTTCTCAGGAATGTTCTGAATTATCTCTGGAGGAGTTTCAGGAGCCGTCAGTGTATCATCAATGACACAAGCGACCTTATGCTGGTCAGCTATGTTCTTAATTGTTTCATCAAGCTCAACAACTATCTTTTCCAGCTTTTCAACTGTCTCTGCTCGTGATAAAAAGACTTCATGCCAGATTGAGTCTTTAATATCAACTATTTCTTTTTCGATCTCAAGTATTTCGTCCTGGAGCTTATCGATCTTTTTCTGATCTCTCAGCTCTGCTTCAGCTACTCTTTTGGTGATTTCTGCCTTAGAGATTTTCAGCTGCGCGAGCTTGATTCCCTCTACTGTCCAATTAAGTCTGGTTTTTGCAAGATTTTCCTGGACTTTGCTTTGTTTGGCAAGGAGCGCATCTATTTTTGGCGACAACACTTTTTGTTGAGTCGACATTCTCTCATAGACAGCTGTCATAATCGCCATATCATTTCTTTTTAGTTGCGGCCGTGAGAATCGTTGCGAAACAAAATCGAAATCTTTCATTTCCGGGTGAAGAACCAGGCAGGTGCGATAATCTATTGTTGCAAACAATCCCTGCGCCTGAGCCAGATTTGAAAGACTAAATACAAACAAAAAGGTAAGCAGCCAGATTCTATTCTTCAACTTTTTTATCTCCCTCGTCAGCTGTTCTTATGCCAGAAATGTTCTTAATATTTGAGCAGGCAACGCCCGTATAATCCTTTACGCCAAATTTAAAGGGATTGTTACAAGGTTCAGGGATTTTTCTTTGCCAGTAATACCGGCTATTTGCCAACCAGGCAACAAATTCATCAGTATCTATGCTATCAGGAGCCTCGATAAATGAATTTAGCGTTTTAGCGCAAAGAACATGCATCTGTGGCTCTGGCGGGTGTGCGACTGGTGAAAGAGCGGCACTGTCCATGAGAACATCGATCCTGTATTTTTGCTTCATCATATCAAAAGCATTAGCCACATCTTTTTCAACCCCATGCAAAGTACACCACACTGTCTCTGTTTCAGGTACCAGAGTTTCTACATCCTGCAGATGCTGTAAAATCTCTCTTCGTTGCTTTATATAATCAAGTTCGGCCACAACCTGATTACGTTTTGCCCACAAGGCACCATTCTGCTTTTCAGAAGAGGCAAAAGCCTTGCCAATATCTTTCTCTATGGTTCTTAAAGAGTCGCTGGCATTTTTTTCAAGCTTTTTCAAATTCTCGTATTCAGCGGCAAAATCACTTACTGGGGCTGAAATGGTGTCAAAAAAGCGCCTGCTCTGCCAATCAAATTTTTGAAATGCCGGATGCGAAAGCATACAGGCTCTGGAATCAATACAGCCAATTTCGATAGCATATAACTGGCTGGCAGAGATAAAAAGAAGCAGAAAAGCTGAACGCCACAGTCTGTCGGCAAAAACGGTGGTAAACAAAGATTACCCTCCCTTGGCACGAACTTTTTATAGTATTAATCACGCACGGGGCAAAGTAGATTCTAACCTTCTTTAATAGTAGCGACTTTGAGCTTTGCAGTCAATAGCTGCAGAGCCAAGGCAAACGCATTAAAAATGCTCTTGTATTTTTTTGAGGAACGTAATAAATGGGGATAATCTGATTTGAAAGGATTCTCCCAGCTCTTTCAAGCTCACGTAAAATCAAGCCGTAAATATTTTACAACCCTAAATATCCGCGAATAGAACGAAGAAAGCTCCATTCTATAGCAGACATTTTCATTATTGCCCTTGTGTGTAGTTTATGGAGCTGAAGAGTGGTCGGAGGTAGGATTGTTTGGTAAAGCAAAGAAAAAATGGTTTAAGAGTTTTTTATCGCTTCCCAACGGGATTCCTTAAAATGGCAGCTTTGCGAGAGCGCTTGCCAAGCTTGATCCTGCAGAGTTTCAAAAATGTCTTTTGAGTTGGCTGAACTATTTGAAAAGCTTGATAAGTCTGGACATTATTGCCGTTGCCGGCAAAACGGTTAGAAACTCATTTAATAAAGCCTCTGCTAAGGTGGCTTACACATACCTTGTCAGGTAAGCCTTAGAACTGACCGGTGCGCAGCAATACGAGTGTACAGGCTTCTACAACCTTCAGGCCGTGCTGGCGAAGTTCCTGCATCAACGGCTTATTTTCTGTGCCCGGGTTAAAGATTACTCTGCCAGGATTGAGTGCGATGATATCAGCCTGCATCGGCGTCAGCGATTCGGGCGAGAGGTAGAGGGTAAGTGTGTCAATTTTTCCGGTTACCTGGCTGAGCTTTGCCACTACTTTGAGCCCTTCTATTTCAGTCGCCATCGGATGCACTGGTATGACCTCGTGCCCGTATTCGAGCAGCATAAGCACTGCCTTGTTTGAATAGCGATCAGGATTTGCGCTGGCACCAAGCACAACGACACGATGTTTGTTCGCGGCTATTTCTGTCATATTAACCTCATAAGATGTAAAATATTCTCGTTTTCTATGATTTATCCAATACCATTTCCAGCTGTTGATCCTTTTGCAGAAGTTAAGCTGGGCAGCAGATGCTTCTGCTGCAGTAAACCCATTATCGTTTATTATACGCCAAATATATTATAACACAAAATAATACATTTCAATGCAAGTGACAGATGTTACAGACAATGTTATTCCTTATGGTAGAAATTTTAGCCGCCTCAGCTTTGTCATGGACAAATGCTGGTCTGGTAGATTAAAATTAACGGGAAACATTAATCCTCATTGGAGTTTTTTGTGAAAACCAGTAAAAATTCACTTTTTTCTATTATTCTGGCAATCTGTGTTGTTCTTCTGGCGCTTTCGCCAGTTGATGCAAGAGTTAGAAATATTGCCTCGGCCGCAGATATTGAGAGCTTGAGGTTCTTAAGCCCAAACAATATGCCCCTGAAAGTTCTGGTAGTCTATCTGCCTGATCAGAAGAACGAAAATTTTGTTGTTTCACTGATAAATATCGTTGCCCAAATGCATGAAAGTGGCTCAGTAAAACAGGAAGATTCTTTTAAAGTCCATATCATTCCTGGCTGGCAGATGACTCAGGCCAACCATGAACACCTCCAGAAGCTGGTTGGAGCCGAACGCGTAAAGAACTTCGTTGAATTCAACAACCGCTTTTCAACCCAGGACATGTGGATGCAGGATTGGGGCGAAGTCGGTGTGATCAAGCTGAAAGGTGAAAGAAAACCACAGACGGTAGTTTTTGACTCGAACCGTGGCCGT
>JAHISQ010000154.1 GCA_018818125.1 Candidatus Rifleibacteriota bacterium | reverse complement strand
TCCGGCCGATTTTTCCGTGTCGACGCGATTGTTAAACTTGCCCTCATAATTCTCTTCAATTCTTTGTTTCACTTTGTTTTTAGCACAGATTCTGTGCATTTTGAACTCAAAAAACATGGCTGGCCTGATTATGAATCAGACTATTGCGCCAGAAAGCGTTGGCGCGGGATTTGCCTCCCCGAAAATCAGAAAAGACCGTGACAGTAGCTTTCTGGCTCACGGTCAGCGCAACCAGACCCCTTGTTTTCTTCATTTGGTCTGCTTTTTGGTTCGTTTATGGCCTGCTTTTTCATAGTTTAACAGTTATTTTTATGCCGATTCTACTTTTTGATATCTTAGGAGCTATAAAGAGTGGTGTCAAACTAAAAAAGGCCTGTTTTTTAGGCAAAATGCGCCGGGTTTTCGGTATAATGTTGTTATGGGCATTGTTATACCGATTCGGTATAAGTGTGAAGAAAAAATATGCTGGAGGGTTTGCACAGCTTCTTGTCAGCAAAACTACCGTTAATGATAATTTTGCGTACTTATCCGCTGGGTTACAAACTGCCACATATCCTGTAATATAGACTGTCTGAAATGCTTTCAGATAGTCAGAAAGAGCAATTTCTTGCACAGTTTGCCAAAAAAAGCTTCTCTAGGAGATGAGTGAATGTTGGGCTTCAATGTAATGATGAGAATAGTTTCCACCATTTTCTTGCTGTTGCTTCTGACTACGCCAGCAGTGGCAGGCGAGATAAATACAATTCTGCAGGCAGATGTAACCGTCATCAACGATCCAGTGGCTGCGACAAAGCTTGTGGGAGAGCACTTTCTTGCCTTGCAGTGGATAAGTTGGGACCACTTTGGCAAGGTCACCATCGCGAAAAACGATACCGCGGCCTGGAAAATCTCAGGCCGACAAGATTCTCGCGAGAACAATGATTACTTGTCCATTGACGGAATAGTCACAGAAATAAGCACTCTGAGCTTTGGGTTCTCGGGAAAGATCGTTACGAAAGTTTCACTCATCAACAACGGAGAGCCGGTAACTCGTTCGGGCAACATGACATTCAGGATATCAGGAAAGAGAAGATACTGGCGCCTTAAAGAGATGCAGAATCCTGAAGACAACGTAGTTGACTACATTGACATCTTCTTTAAATAGGTTTGAGTTTGTTTATCATATCTATTTTATTTTGCCCAACTGGCTAACAGCATGTAGGCTGCACCACAAGTCAGCTGGCCGTCTAAATCAATCTGTTCTGTCGGCCATGATTGATTAAACAGTCCTTGCTGCTGAATCCAGCCCAACAAAACCGCATGAGTCATTCCACTGTTCTGTTGCAGAATGGCTTGTTCTCCAGTCGCAAGGCTGTCGAAACAGCAGAGAAGGTTGCAGGCCAGGCCTGGGGACAACCTGTCATAGCTGGTGCCAAAATCATATAGCCACTTCCTTTCTTGTTTTTTCAGTTCTGGGCCAAGGCTAACCATGCGATTCACAAAGGCTTTTCCGCTCATTGGTTTATCCAGACCATATTCATTTTTGTAACCACCAGAAATCTGCCCCCGATTGCGCATGAATTTCAACCCCGGGTAGGCCCAGTGCGCAATTATAGCCGGAGGCCGCGCCGGATTCGGTTCAACCGCGACTCCCTGGTCTTTAAGAATGCTGTGCAGCTCAGAAATTGCGGCCGAATCTGAAGCTATGCGATCAAATGAAATATTCTTTCTGATGCTGACAATAGCGGCCACTCCAGCTGCCTGGCCTGCGGCCATGCCAACCGGAATCGTGCGGGCACTGCTCTGGGCAAGTGAATCAAACCCGGCGCATCGGCCAACAACCAGCAGATTTGTAAACCCGATCGGTATTAAACTGCGCAAAGGAACGGCATACTGTTCAGGATTGCCCGTGACATCGCCTTGTTGATCTGGCGATTGAGCCTGAATGTCGAGCGGGTATGAGCCAAAACCGATCCGATCAGGAAAATCACGATTTTCGAGAACATCGTCAACTGTCAGGGTGTATTGCGAAACAATTTGCCTGGATGTGCGCACATATAGTTCCGGGGCTGTTCCGGTGATACTGGCCGAAGTCATGCCGGCAATGTTTTTTCGCATAAAATCCTGGAGCTGCGGCAGCTCGGCTTCGGCCAGAATTCGTGCTTCACGACGCGATTCGCGACTCAGTCCATTGCCAGCGTAAATCAGCATGGCATTTACCAGAACGCTGCCATCATTTTGCCGCCCGAGATTGAGCGCCCGCATGTGAATTCTTCTGTTTGAACTGGAGTATTTCTGCATAATTTCGCCGAACCCCCAGATGCTCTTCAGCTTTCCACCCAGCAGTTGACCAAAACTTTTTTGGTGGCTAAGGGCCATGCACATAGCCTGCCAGTCGCTGTCTGATATGTTGTTTATGCGAAATATCAGTGTTATAGCCATGTTTCGAGTTGTTCCCCAGATGTCTTCTCCATAAGCTCGCCATCCAGCTCCGGCTGCAACTGCAAAATCAGCATCCTGGGTAGCATCGATGACACGTTTCCCGCTAACATGCAGCGATTCACCGTTGTCTGTGTAAATTTCTACTCCAGATACGGCAACGGGCGCTAACTGCTTCCGTGGTAGAGGTCGGACATCGGTAACCAGTCGATCGGGCAGCTTCCGGTTATCTGGGCACAGTGTCTGGCCTGGTTGAAAAAGTGCGACGGAGGCAGAGCCGATAACAGGAGTTACTGTGAGCACGCCATTAATTACGTCCAGATTCCTTTCTCGCGCAATCAATCTGGTCAGTATTGCTTCCATACTGGCGACATCAAACGACTGATCATCGAGTTCGCGAAAAATTTCGCCAAACAGCCCGCCATTCAATGGTTGACCGGCTCGATTGAGATTTAAATCAATTGTGTTCAGCCAACCGCGAGTCAATAAACCGCCAGGAACAGGGCGAGTGTCTATCAACAGAGTGTGCCCGCCTGCTCTGGCTGAACCGATTGCCGCTGCGATTCCTTCGGCATCTCCGCCGATCACGATTACGTCATATTGAGTGGGCATGCTTTGCAGTGAGCATGTTGCGATGGTTCCGCCCTGTATCTGAGCAACAACAAAAACTGAAAAGAACACTGCCGCCAGAAAAACAAGTGATATTCTGCCAGTAAATGACATGCCAGGTTCCCTTATAAATTGTTCTGGCAAGTTCATTTCTCTGCAGAAACCTGTTCCCAGAAATGCGGAAAAGATGGACTACTCTGGGAAAACAGGCCGTTTTTCATGATGACTTTGATCAGCACTCATCCAGATCGGTGATCCAGATAGAAATGAGCCCTTCATTGTCTCTGATTCGCGCCCATCCGATCGTTTTTTTTAGGGAATTGCTCTCCGAGTTGCTGTCAGAAATGACCAGTCTGACAAAGCCATTTTTTGTTTCAGCAGCCTCAAGAGCGGGATAGGTGCTTTCAGCGATTACGACAAATGAACTGTTTTTGGCTGGCTCTGAATAAATCTTTTTCTTTTTGCTGTTAGTAAAAAAGAACAGATCAACCCCGACATTTTCCATTGAGTCGAAAAGGGTGAGCTCAAAGCCATTTTCAATGTTTTTTGCCAGCTTCTTTTTGTCGATCCAGACTCGTTTATCTGTTTGCGGGTCGATAATGATGCGGCAGTAGTCGCCAGTGCATTCAGTCACGGGATAGCGGAAACTTCCTGTGCCGCCATATCCATAAGATGTCAGGGCTCGGGTGTCTTTCTGCAGACTGATGTTTCCTGCGTCGGTAAAACTGCCGGAAGCGTTTTCGCAAAGGGGAATCTCGACATCATCAACATGGTAGTCCGGTTCCCAGCCGAAGTTGGCGTTGATGGTTATAACTCCGATCGTATCGCGCATTACTGAAGGGATAATGTCTTTTAGAGTGAAATTATATTTCTCTACAGGGCTGTCTGCGAAAGTGATGGCTGACAACAGAACGAAAAGCAATCCTATTAACACTCTGGCTTTCATATTATTCTCCCATGAAAAGACGCAATTACGCACAGTCTAGTCACACCGGTCATAGGTGTCAAGCCGGGAAAGTTTTCAGACGAAAGCCAGGCAGATTGACAGTTTTTGCACGCAGATGAATGTTTTACTATAATGTCTTAAAATGATCTTGGTTGATCGGACTGATGATTAATCTGGACTATAAAACCTGGCTTAACAGTTCTTGTTTTTGCATAAGTGGTATATTAGTTATTTCAACTGGTCATTTGCTCTATTCAGTGTGCAAATGAAGGTTGAGCAAAGCTGCTGAAAGTAGAAAAATGCGATGAACTATGCATGTTTGCACGATAAGAAAGAAATCGAAAGTTTTCTCAGAAAAAATGTTTCTCTCCATCTTTACAGTATTGGTGATCTTGATAATTTTTTCTGGCCATATACCATCTGGTATGGCCTTAGAGACAATGAAACGATTAGAGCCATTGCGCTGCTGTATATCGGTCATTCTCTTCCCACGTTGCTTGCATTAGCAAATGACGATGAAATTGATTCGATGAGAGAACTGATAACTTCTATTCAGCACATTTTGCCAAGTCGTTTTTACGCGCACTTGAGCCCAGGACTTGAATCTGCGTTAAGTGATACTCATGGTCTTGAGAACCATGGAAAGCACTATAAAATGGCACTTCTGCCTCAGAATCTGGCTTGTGAAAACGATTCAACCGGAATTAGCCGTTTAGGCAAGCAAGACCTCGCCGCAATTCAAAAACTTTACGACGAAAGCTATCCAGAGAACTGGTTTGACCCGCGAATGCTTGAGACGAGGCAATTTTTTGGCATAATGGAAGGAAAACGCCTGGCCAGTATTGCCGGAATTCATGTCTATTCACCACAGTATAAGGTCGCGGCGCTGGGAAACATTACCACACATCCAGAGCTCAGGAACAAAGGATATGGAGCAAGGGTCACGGCAGCACTATGCCAGTCACTATGTGAAGAAGGAATGCACATTGGACTAAACGTTAAAACCGGCAATGATGCAGCTATATCATGCTATCGCAAAATTGGATTTGAGATAATTGCTGAATATAATGAGTTCATGATAATTCACTCGTAAGCCTGCGCCGGGCTCAATGTCTGTTCAGATGCCAGAAGGCTTGAACTCATTCTCATCAGGAGTTTTCTATGCGTATATAGATCAAGAATCCCGATATCCCGACCTTGGATACAGAGAGTAGAATTCTGAGCGGTGTCGATATCTTTATTGATGCGGGAAATATCGTAGCATTGGGTGCGCAGCCTGTAGGCTTTGAGCCTGATAATATTTCTCGTAAAAAGACAGATCCCAGTGCGGTCTTCCGCTTGCTGGGATCTGTCTGATTTTTGGTTTCGGTCATGTCCCTTTGAGGAGTTTTTTCAATTTAAGAACTTCACGGGTCATTTTGCCAAAGTTCTTATCGTTCTTGCGTTTCTCGGCGATTTTTTGTTCAAACCTGGCTGATTCGCGCAGCAATTTCTTGTAACTTGCCAGGGTTGCTTCATCGAGAGTTCCTTCGGTGACTGCCTTGCTGATAGCACATCCAGGCTCATTTTCATGACGACAGTTTTTAAAACGGCAGTTTGCCGCAAACTCTTCAATCTCAGAGAAAGCAGCCTCAACTCCGGCCTCAACATCAGACATGGCCACCTCACGCATGCCAGGCGTATCAAGAAGCAGTGCTCCGCCAGGCAACAGGTGCAACTGACGACTGGTGGTTGTGTGCTGACCAAGGTTATCGGCGGCACTTAATTGTGATGTCTTCAGAAGCTGCTCTCCGGCAAAGTGGTTGACCAGAGAAGATTTACCAACCCCTGAAGAGCCAACAAAGCAGAAGGTTTGCGCCGGGCGAATGCATTCTTTGAGAATATTGAGCCCTTGTTGGCTAATCAGACTCGTGGCAATAACCTCGACAGCGGGATGACGCTTAAATATCTGTTTTTCGAGATGCTTCCAGGTTTCTTCGGTCGTTAAGTCGCATTTATTCAATACCACAACGGGAATAATCCCGCTGTTCAGTATCAGTGCAAGATAACGGTCGACGCGATTTACGCTAAAATCACCATCTGCTGCCATGACAACAAAGGCGGTGTCAACATTGGCGGCAATGATTTGAACATCTGTTTTTCCTACTGCCGATCTTTCCAGGTTTGTACGGCGGGGAAATAGAGATTCAATCACTGCGCTTAAATGGTCTGGACGACTAATGCTTACCCAGTCACCAACGGCGGGAAGGTCCAGGCGGCTCTTAGCGGCAAATCGCAATTTTCCGGTAATCGTAGCTGGGCAGGCTCCGGCTGATGTCTGCAGTAGATAGCGTTCGCGAGAATCAGAGACAACCCGCGCCACACTTTCCCTGGCAATTCTATTTTCTGTTCGGAATAACTCCTGAAATGAGCTATAACCAAAATTTTCCAGTGTGAAAGACATTGTTTTTTTGTTCCTTAGATTCTGTCGGGGCGTCTCAAACTTAGCAGACAAGCATTGTTGGTTTGCAGATAATGGGCCTGGTGTGTTCAAGATGCCGGTTGCGACAACCACATAGGAGAATCACAAAAAACACACAGCACAACAGCTGCAGTTTATCTGGTATGTGTCCTCATGAACGGGATGCGCGCGAAAATAGCATTAAATTAGCTGTTTTTTCGTCCTGCAATCATTAATAATTACCTCCCGTTACTTGAGGTCAGCCACAATCAAAAGAAAGCGGCCAAAGTGAACTTCATTCAGCATATTATATTAAACAAAAACTGTCAAGCCCTTGATCTTAGCTTTTGCAATTCTTTATTTATCCTCTATGAAAGCTTTGTGAGATATTTTTTCTAAAATCGTATTTGTGAAAATTAGCGTTTGCTTACCTCATTCCGTTGAAATATACTTGGGGCGGATGGTTTGTATTCACCTTCAGGAGGAAGCTTTTGAACACTTATAGGAAGGCTCTGTTTTCATTTATTCTGTTATGCTCTTTATGTTTTCCATTGTATGGCCAGGTTTCCTCAATTCCCTACCCGGGAGAAGGCGAAATTTCCGATGAAGATAGAATTGAAATTATTGACCGACTATTGGAATTCAAAAATGTTCTTCTGAAAAAGATTCCGAATCTTGAAACTGGGGAAGAAGAGCTTCTTCAACAAGAGATTCAATCAAAAGATTTTACGCGAATTATGAAGGTTCGCGATACAACTGAATTTGCAAGGAAGTATCTGGTAAAGCATCTTCAAGACCAGATCAAAATTTTGGAATCGATTAAATCTGGAAAACAATTGTGTGATTTCCCGCTTTGGAAAGATTATCTTCTTCTGATCACAAATGCGAACTATGTAACATGGTTAGACAAGGCGATATTAGCGAAATACCTGGATCAGAACGATATTGAGGCTCCCGAGGGGCAGGCGAATCAGGCAAGTCTGGGAAAGCATTGCCTGTTTGAGGTAAACTCAATTCTGGAATGCTTTCTCAAATAGGTGCCACCGCGTTTTATTTCGTTTTTAATTCAGTGGGTTGAGATTTTTTGTAACCGTGCAAACCGGCAAGAAAATTGCGCAGAATCTGATCCCCACACTCTTTGTAATTCTTGTGATCTTTTTTTCGGAATAAAGCCGACAGCTCAGATTTCGAGATTTCCATTTCGCTTCTTTTTAAAATTGCCAGCAAATCCTCGTCTCTGAATTCACAAGCAATTTTGATTTTTCGCAAAACCAGGTTGTTGCTGAAGCTTTCTTGTATTACGGGTTGTGTGGTTGGCGTCTTGGGAGCTCCACGCATTTTCAATATCATGCCGTCTAAAAAGCCTGTCATAGCCCTTGGGTATAAGGGAACGTAACCTTCTTCTTCTTCTTTTTTGAGGTGATTAATTAAGGTGTCCTTGTCGAGGACAATTCCGCCCAGCTGAAAGATTTCCAGCATGAGTTTATCATTGAATTTAAAAGCATAGCGGATGCGGCGCAAAATATCGCTGTTGATCATAATTGGCTCCTTGATTTTCCTGTGAATTTTAACACGGAATGAGAATTTTGGGAACTTCCCAGAGAAAACGTTGCGCCGATTCAGACAGAATTTGTTAGTATATAGAATCACCTGAGTTTTGGAGATCAAAATGAAATTTAACCTGCTTAAAGCGCTACTTCTGACAGCTTCTTTTTTTGCGTTTTGCCTGTCTCTTGATGGACAGCCACTACCTGTTCCAGCGACAAGCACTGCAGAGCAACTTTTTCAAGAGGCTCTTTCGGCAAAGAAAGATGGCAACATCGACAACGCCATTACACTTTACGAAAATGCGGTTAAAAGCAGCTCCACAGTTCTCGCCAAGGATGATGATGGTTTGGTGCAGGCTGCAAGAGAAAGTCGGGAAAAGCAATTCAATCTTTCTCCCGAAAACTCCGAAGCGTTCGATAACCTGGATTTTGTCTACAGGGTTTGCCTGGGAGATCAGCGTGGCATGTTTCCATTTTTGAAAAAAGCTTATGCAGCCACAGAAGATGCTCAGAGAAAAACTGATTACAAAGCCAGAATTGATCAGATTGAACTGGAAATGGCAGAAGAAGCTGCTTGGAAGGAAAGAGCAGAACAAGCTGCAGCTGAAAGAGAAGCCGCAGCAGAAAAGGCTGCAGCTGCTAAAAAGGCTGCGTTAACTGATAAGTCGGCATCAGATTCGCCAATCAGAGACTTTTCTGATGGGTCGGCAAAAACGCAAAACGTCATTTCAGAAGAAGATGCAGAGGCGGCCGCTGAAAAGGCAGCCGCAATAGCCGCTGCAAAGAAAGAAGCTGCAGAAGAAGCTGCAGAAGAAGCTAAAAATGAAAAATTAAACGAGGAATTAGCCTTGAACACGGGAAAAATGCGGCGTCTCGATGTTCGACTTAAGGATTTGGCAGAATTAATCGAGCTAAAGGAAAACAATTTAAGCATGGTTGTGGGTGATCTGGAAAATGCCCAGCAGGAATTTTCAATGAATGCCAGCGCAGCGAATCGAAAAGAGGTTGAGGCAATAAAATTGCGATTGAAAAAAGCCAAAAAGGATCTTGAGACACAAAAGCAAAGTTTTAAAGAATTACAGGAGCTTCGAAGCGCCTACCACGCAAGAAAAATCCGTGCCAAAAGAGGGCTGGGAATCATTTCTGACGAGGATTAGTAATTAGAAAATATCCGATAAGCCCGAAAAGCAGTGGTCCGCCTCCTATTTCAAGCTCATAGATCAATATTTCATGTGAAGTTATGAGATCCTTCGACGGGACGAATGGCAGTAATATTGCACAAGGCCAAGTAGAATAAAAAACATGAATGCGACAAAAAACCACAGGAAAATTGAGGAAGCTCCGTATCCGGCAGCTAGGGTTATCGATCTGAGCCCGATTATTGCCGTGACGTTCATGAGAACTATATCAAAAAGCCCAAGAGATTTTTTCATTGAAACACCCATGTATAAAAAGTCTGGTTTCGATTATAGTTCAGGGCAATTCTTTAAACAAGAAATGATGGTAGGTTTATGCACCCGGCAGTGCTGAAAAGCTGGAAAAATGGGCAAGTATTTCTTCGCTTGATCCTCTGAACTCTACCTGATCAGAGCGTTTTAGTATCTGATAGTCATACATGGGATCATAATATTCTCTTAAAAGGTATTCTACCCACTCTTTGTAATCAACAGTTGATCCGCTTCTTATCTGTTCGTTAAATGCGTTTTCAAAAATACCACACACCTGTTGATAGCGTTCTCCGCCAAGCCTTTTCATTATACGATTCATTGCACTTTGAATGTCTTTTTTCCACTCTATAAGCGGATCGGTAAATCCTGCATCTGCATACAATTTCTGCGCTTCAGTCACATACTCGTCAAATGTTATATCTACTCTCTCGTTTACTGGCGTTTCAAGTATAATCAGGGGGGCCTTTGCGAGATAGCTCGCAAAAGACTGAGGCATGTAGGCAGTTCCTATGTTCTTGCCTTCATCTTCAAAAATCAGGTAATTAAAGCCTTTGGCAAGTTTTTGAATGAGATCATAGGCTAAATTGTTTTCAAAATTGATCTGAGTTGGTTGTGGCGTAATTTTTCTTCCAAATGAAGAGCCTCTGTGATTGGCTATGGCTTCAAGATCAATCGAATTCTGTAATTTCTTCAGTAATATTGTTTTTCCAGAGCCAGTGCGTCCCCCTACTATAAGAGGTTTAAAGTGTTGGCATGATTGTTCCAGTTCTGACATAAGATAGTTTCTGAATGCCTTATAACCACCCTTTAATCGCAGGACCTTATCTCCGCCCTCGTTCATCCATTCTTGCGCTATCTTAGAGCGCTGTCCACCTCTAAAACAATAAAGCATGGCTTGGGGATTGGACCTTTTAAAATCAGACCATAACTTGATGCGACTTTCTTTTGTCTGACCGCAAACCAGCTCATGCCCGAGCTTTATTGCTTCTGCATTGCCTGCTTCCTTGTAGCGAATTCCAACCAGATGACGTTCTTCATCATTCAAAAGCGGAAGATTAACAGCATTCTGGAAGGCTCCCATTTTAAACTCAACAGGAGCACGAACGTCTATCAAGGGTGTATTGGTTAAAACAATAGACTTGAAATCACTACTTAAGTTTGATTCAGACATTTAGAAAACCTCTATCAGGAGTTCACTGCAAAATTTAAACTATCGCAATTGGTGCCACTATACTTTATCGCTATACTTTACCACTCTATTGCCTTTGCAGACCAGCTTTTATTGGCAAAAGAGAAAACAGGAAGATTTTCCAGGCAAAAAAAAAGTATTTTAGTCTGTGAGATAGCGACTCTCTATGCTAATATTGTGCTAAATAAATTGCCGCACATAGTTTGGCAGATATAATGGTTTGGAGCAATCGTCCCCAAGGCGACACTAAGGAATAGAGCATGGTAGTAATCGATACTCCTGATGAAATTTGCGTATGTGGAGGAAAGCTCACCTATATACGTGATGCCCCAAATCGTGTAAGCGCTAAATTTGCTCCGCAGGATGAAATCTGGCTGTGTAAGGTTTGCGCTAAATACTTTATTAAAACATGGCATGCTGAACATATCGATTATTATACCGAGAATGCGGATTATGATGCCCACTTTCAAGAAGTCAAATCAGACCACCGTTATTGTGTCTTTTGCAATGCTTCCAGAAGGTCTGAGAACCCGGTATTCCTTAAACAGCCAGTCTGTAAAAAATGTTTTATTTTAAAGGAATGGGAAGAGCACTTTAAACGCGGCGAAGTGGCGAAAACATCTCCGTCCGATTCTGAATTGAGCGATTTTCTTGACGGTGAAACTGCCTTAGAGGCTAAGGCTTTTAAAGAAGCTTTCGCGAAATTCAAGCCCTTTGCTGAAGTGGGTTTTTCGTTAGCGGAGCTCCACCTGGGAGAAATATATGAAAGCGGCCCGCACGAACTTCAAAATTTTAAAGTGGCTCTGGAATGGTATAAAAAAGCCGCCGAAAAGAGATTACCCAAAGCCTTCTTTCGAATTGGAAAATTGTTGTCAGATAATAGAAACAGCGAAATCAACCTGATAGAAGCCTATAAATGGCTTAATTTGGGTGTCTATTTTGGAGACTTTTCAAGTTTTTCCGCGAGAGAAGCTATTGCGAAAAAACTGTCCCATGAAGAGATTTTAAGGGCGCAGGACGAATCGAGTCTGGCGTTGAAAAAATCATGGAAAGGAAAAGATTGCCGCAGGCAAATCTTAGAGAATCTCAAAAGCACTGTTGGCGAACATGAAGGATCTCTAAAATATGCGAGCATACTTGATGGATCAGCATTTCAGATGTTCCTTCTGGATTACAGGGAGTCAGAAAGGTTATATCTGGGCCTGGTAGAGGAAGGGTATCTTCCTGCAATGAGCGGGCTTGGAGAGAAGTTGGCTCATGGCAAAGGGGTTCCTAAAAATTTGGATGAAGCCGCTCAATTGCTTACAAAGTCGATTTCTCGAAAATATTATCCTGCAGTAGAATTTGCCTGGAATGAAATTGCCTCAGGATCTGAATTGAAAATTGATCTGGATTGGTTGAAAACATTTTTTCTTGCCGAAATCGAAGCCGGGAACTCCAGGGCAATGTATTGCTGGGGTGTCATAAACAAGAATGGCACGGGGATTCCAAAAAATCTGGAGGAGGCTTACAAATGGTTAAATCTGGCACAGTACTTAGGAGAAAAGCTTCCCAGGTCAAATCCTATGGACT
The DNA here is from genome assembly GCA_018818125.1 of Candidatus Rifleibacteriota bacterium. Classification (GTDB taxonomy): domain Bacteria; phylum Muiribacteriota; class Ozemobacteria; order Ozemobacterales; family Ozemobacteraceae; genus Rifleibacterium. The sequence goes on along the minus strand of JAHISQ010000154.1, from coordinate 12,608 downwards.
CGCTTGAAATAATGCCTTTTGAGCAACTTGCAAATGCTCAATATGCTGCCCAGGAGTGGTTAGAGAGTCATCAGGGCAAAATCCCATCGATTCGCAAATTCAATAAATATTTCCGTGAGAGAGTTATGACAAACTCCCCGAGAAAGTGGTTTAAATTCGGACAATTTTTTCAGTATGGACGTGAAGGGTTTCTCCGCAATTTGCTTTTAGCATACGGATGCTTTGAACTTGCACTCACAGAAGGAGATGCCGAGGCAAAACCACGCGTGGACTTTTTGGTTAAAATTATTCCACCCAGACTGATTGAGAAAGCCTCGGAAATGGCTTTGTCTCTTGAGAAAACGGGATGCATGCCTGATTGGCGGCAAGGATCTGAATGAAGGCAAATCTCATTTTGTATGTAAAAGATCAACATGTAAGCACTGTTTTTTTTCAAAAAGTGCTTACTATAAGTCCTGAGCTCAATGTTCCAGGAATGACCGAATTTCGCCTCAATGACGAGACAGTGCTTGGGCTCATGCCAGAGGCTGGTATCAAGCGCTTGCTCGGCGATATACTTCCCGACCCTGAAAAAGCAAACGGCGTTCCCCGTGCCGAAGTCTATCTGACGGTTGATGATCCAGCGGCGTTTCATAAACGTGCCCTCGATAATGGAGCAACTGAACTGAGCCCGCTCGAACCCCGTGGTTGGGGTGACGATGCAGCCTACAGCCTTGCTCCTGACGGTCATGTAATTGTGTTTGCCCGGAAAACCCAAGGTAGCTCGCAAACTTGAGCTGGCATTGAAACGGTTCCGGCTATTGACTTGGGCGGCTGCTGCGGTTATACTGACAATGCTGGTTATCACTACTCCTGAAAAAGAAGGGGCGTTTGATGCAGCTTAAACTGCAGGATAAGAGAGATGTGCGTTTTGACAACGCATCAAAAGACGATATTCAGGCGATCATAGACCTTTACATAAAGGTTTATAACGGGAAATACACTTTGCCTGAGGTTGCTGACCCTGCCATTATTGCGCGAAAGGTCGAAGATCCTGGTTATCTGTGGATATTGGCAAAGATCGAGGGTCGCGTGGTCGGTTCGGTTATTTTTGCGATCGACCCGGTAAACAAGTTCGGAAAAACCTACGCAGCGGCTGTTTTGAACGAATTTCGCGGCCAGGATCTGATGCGCACCATGGTCAGGCATGGACTCAAACTGTTGACCGAGAAAACCCGCGTCTGCGACGTTATCTATGCAACCACGCGCACGGTAAGTTTTGCGCCGCAGGTTGTGCTTGAGCACCTTGGTTTTATGTCGATGGGCATATTCCCTAATGTGCGTAAAGTCGAGTCATTCGAAACGCACGGACTGGAAGTTTATCTGGGCCCCTATTGCCTGGAGCATCGCCGGCCGGCGCCGCCTATTATTCCAGAACTTCAAGAATTTTACAACATAGTTAAGAAAGAACTGAATCTGGAAGACTGTCAGACCGTCATCATCGAGGAACAGGACCCGCGGAAAATGGGGCCGGCAGTCAAATTTGAGGTCAACGAGGATCTCGACGAAATCCGTCGCAAATTTTACTCATATCAAGACAAAGACCTGATGCTGAAGGTTTTCTTTCCATTTACCGATCCGAATCTGTTATTTTCGGCTTGTGATGGCAGTGCTGATTTTTTTGTAAACTTTAATCGTCTCGATGGCAATGGCGTAATTCTGGGTTATCGCTATGATGGCAAGGATTTGCGCAACGCCCTGATGTGGTTCTGTGAAGATGCGGCCAAATCAGGAATGAGATATATCGAAATGCTGGTCAATGCCTTCAAACCAGAAATGCAGAGATTGGCACTTGATGCCAAGTTCCTGCCAAACGCTTATTTTCCGGCTATGCGCATGAGTGACAATGGTCTACGAGAAGATTACCTGGCTTTTTCGCGTTCGTTTGAAAGTCTTGATTTTATGGATCTGCATCTGATCGATAACAATCGGCAGTTTCTCGATGCTTTCATGAAGTGCTGGTATAACCTGTTGGTACGGTGCCAGCCCGATTTTGACGAGGAGTGGAGAATTGGCTGAAGCGAAACCTTTTGAACGTTGTGGACAACTGTTTGATAGTAACCGCGCCTTTGCGCACAGCAAGGCAAATGACCGGCTGTTCGATCAGGCAATGAACGAGGCGTTGCGTTGGCACGCTGCGAAATGCCCTGATTATCGGGCTTTTCTGCGCGAAAGCGGCATGACCGATTTTGCGCGGGAATATGCGCCAGAAGATATTCCGCCGCTGTTGGTAACTATTTTTAAAGAGTTCCGTCTTAGCTCGATTCCTGAGCGCCAGATTAAAATTGAGCTGACTTCGTCGGGCACTGGTGGTCGTAAAAGCGCGATTATTCTTGATAACCGCTCTTATCGGCGCATAATGAAAATTCTTACTAATATTTTTGACTCGCTTGGCATGGTGAACCATCAACAGAAGGTGAATTACCTGTGTTTCACCTACGACCCCAAAGTGGCTGGCAACGTTGGTACGGCTTTTTCAGACAAGTGTCTGACCGGCCTGACTGCTCGGCGGTCGGTTTTCTATGCTATTCGCTGGAAAAAGGAAATCAATGATTTTGACTTCGACCTTGATGCCACCGTAAAGAAGCTTATCGCTTTTAGCCGCCGCCCTGAGCCGGTGCGAATTCTTGGCTTTCCGGCTTATCTGTGGCAGGTCTGCAATCGGCTCGAAGAGGCCGGCGTGAAGCTTGATCTCGGCAAAGATTCATACATAATTACTGGCGGCGGCTGGAAGATGCACAAAGACCAGGAAGTCAGCAAGGACTCCTTCAAAGACCGGGTCGAACAGATGCTTGGTATTCCGCGTCAGAACCTGCGCGATCTTTTTGGCATGGTGGAGCACGGCATTCCTTATGTTGATTGCGAAGCCGGTCGTCTGCATGTGCCTATTTATGCGCGAGCCCTGACCGTTGATCCTGACACGTTGACGCCGGTTGGCGAAGGCAAAGAGGGGCTGCTATATCTTATGACGCCCTATTTGTCGAGTTATCCGTCAATTTCACTCTTGACTACAGATCGTGCGGTAATCGAGGGAAACTGTCCGTGCGGGCGTCCTGGAAATACTTTCAGAATTGTTGGCCGTGCTGGTCTTAACAAGCACAAGGGCTGCGCCATGACTGCGCTCGATCTTCTTAAATAATGGAACAGGCATGAAAAAGCAGAAAATATACGTTTTTGGACAACAGCGTGATCAGGACTGGCTTAACGCCGAGACTGCCGGCGAACTTCTTGAAGAAGCAATGGAAAAGGCTACTGTGGCGGCCAGACCAGATATTGATTGTATTCTCGCAGTTCTTGACCGTGTTTCACAGGCCTGGGCCGATCCAGAGTATCATCTGCGCCGCAAGGCTGCAAAGATTCTACCGGAAATTACCGAGTTCAGCACGCAGATGATAGAGCAGGGGTTTAAAGCGGTAAGCGCGATCTGTCAGCGTGAGAATCTCGAAAAGAGGCTCAAGGGCGAACTTGGCAGTCTGACGGTTCTCGATGCTGGCCTGGACAGACCGCATCTGAATTACCAGTTGCGTGCACTGCCGCGTGGTGTCCTGCTGCACCTGACTGCTGGCAACGTTTTTGTTGGCGCGGTAGACAGCCTGGTCTGCGGTATAATTACCAAGAATGCGAATATTCTGAAAATGAGCCGGGTTGATCCAATTTTTCCGGTTCTGTTCATCGAGAGCATCAAGGAACATGATCCGGCCGGTATAATCTGGCCCAGTCAGGCAGCACTTCTCTGGAAGGGCGGCGACGAGGCGATCGAAACACCTCTTTTGAATGCACCGTTGACCGTGATTTTCTGGGGGGGACACGACTCCTTGATGTCGGTTAAGGCGCGACTTGGCGCTTCAGCAAAACTTATTGAAAATGGCCCGCGCTATTCGTTTGCGGTAGTTGAGGCGCCACGGATCAAACACGAAATTTCTGAACACCTGGTAAAGGGTTTGGCGCTAGATCTGTCGCTATGGGATCAGCAGGCCTGCTCTTCGCCTCATGTGGTGTATGTTATCGGCAATGCTACGCATACCCATCGCCTGATGGAAGCGTTATATGACGAGATGGTTTCATTGTCTGAGGAGCTTCCGGTTGGTAATCTCGGTTTCGATGAGAAGGTCGAGATCCGTAAGGTCAGAGATATTGCGAAGATGATGCAGGCCCGCAATGAAGGGCGGTTGATGTGCCCGGAAGAATTCAGTTTTTCGCTGGTGCTCGAAGACGATCCGGTGTTCAAGGTTTCGTGTCTGAATCGCACTCTGTTTTTTAAAACCGTGAAGAGCTGTGAGCAGCTGATCGAGCAGGTCAGGCCGCTGGCGGAATATCTGCAGACAGTCGGGTTGCATTGCACCACTGAAACGGCTCAGGAGCTTTCTGAGAGCTTTTTTGAGATGGGCGCCAAAAGGATCACCGAGATTGGCGGCATGAGTCAGGGACACGATGGCGCACCGCATGATGGCATTTTTATGCTCAGGCAGCTGCTTGAGTGGGTTAGTGTCGAGTCCTGCGATACTCCTGAAAGTAGAATTGAACAGCTGTTGTCGCGTATTTACTCCGCACCATATTATCGTAAAGTGCTTGATAAGGCTGGTGGCTGCGGTTTTGAACATTTCGAGCGTTTGCCTCTGCTTGATCGAGAGACTTTTTATCGCCATTCTCCACCCGCATCAGAAGATATTTTGACCGGGCCGATGACCGATGCTTATGTTTACGCATCTGGTGGCACGACGGGTGAGCCGAAATTCACGCTCTATTCTAACGATGAATATCGTTATGTGACTGATTTGTTGACCGGAATATACCGGAATGCCGGTCTATGCAAAGAAGACCGGGTTGCCAATCTTTTTATTGCCGGAAATCTTTGGACCAGCTTCAATGTCTCCGGTCGTGCGCTCGAAAATCTTGGTTGCCTGCAATTGCCGATTGGCGGAGGCTCTGATCTTGACAATATGCTCAAGTATCTCAGTCTGTTTTCAGTAAATGCTGTGGTCGGGCTACCTTCAATCATCATCAAGCTCGCTGAAGAGATCGAAAAGCGCAAATTGCCGATCAGAATCGAAAAAATTCTCTATGGCGGCGAACATCTTCGCCCACAGACCTGCGAATATCTGCAGCGTGTCGTTGGCGCAACTCTTATTCGTTCGGCTGGATACGCCTGTGTTGATACGGGCCCAATTGGCTGGCAGTGCGAATTTCTTGAGGGTTCTGTACATCATGTCTGCGACGATCACACTTTTCTTGAGATTCTGGAGCCTGAGACCGGTCGGCCTCCGGCCGACCCGGCTGCCGCCGGCGAACTTGTCGCAACGAACCTCAGTCGCGTTCTCATGCCCGTTGTAAGATATCGCACCGGCGACCTCGGCCGGTGGCAGGCCGCAACGACCTGTCGCTGCGGCTTCTCAGGCCGCTCGTTCGAACTTCTCGGCCGCTGCGATGATCTTCTGGTAATCGGCGGTATTAACCTGATGCCCGTCGATGTCGCCGCTGGCCTCACCGGGTTGCCGGTAAGCCAGTCTTTCCAGATCGTTGCGCGCAATGTCGCCGGTAAAGACCAGCTTTTACTGCGCCTCGAAGCCGACAAACAACTTCCCGCCGCAAAAATTGTAGCTGCCCTCAAAAAAGGCAGCTATAAAATCGCCGAGTCACTCAAAGAAAACTGGATGACCATCGAGATCGAATGGTTCACCCCAGGCAACATAGCGCGCAACCAGCGCACCGGCAAACTCAAGACCGTTATCGACGAAAGACACTGACTTATCGTCAATAAACTCTTGAGTGGCTGATTAATCAGTACAGCCTTCTATGCTTTCTACGTTTTCTATACTGAAAGAAAACAACGTCTCTGTATACTTGGTTGAGTAGGCGTTTGGTACCAAAGTGAACATGTAATTGCCATATACCTCTGCTTCCTCTTCGTCGAGCATGACCACTGTAACGCTGTATTTGCCATTGGCTTCCAGGTTTATCGCGCCGATATTGAAAACGGCAGCACCGGCATCTGACATCTTTACCGTGTATCTGTCCCAGCTATCATCGTATGATATGAATTCATCGCCAGCAGGAATAGGCAATAGATTTATGTAATCAGCGAAGCATGCTGAGGCAAAATCCTGCATCACTCCTCTGGGAACAAGAAAAGCATCGTCGCTCTGTTCTACTTGTGAGTTAAGCTGCGCATGGCTGGTGGCAAAGAAATACAGGATTGACCACATAAATTGTGGGTTCGCCGCTGAATATCTTCCGTTCCATCCACCTTCAATGCTGTTTATACAGTTTATTACCGATTCGAAAAGAGGCTGCATAGCTCTTATTTTGGCTTCGGCCTGTTCGCCAGGAGCGGGTGGCGGTGACTGGGGTGGGGCTGGTTGCTTGAACGCCGCTGCCGCTTTTGCCGCAAACGAACTGGCAGGAGCTTTGTTTGCTCGTGGTTTCAGACCCTGTACTATTTTAATAAGATCGGCTTCGTGCTTTTTTACTGCGGCTTCCGTCGCAAAAGCAAAAATTGTTAATACACGATTGGTCGGAGTCTGCAAAAGACTTATCGACAGCTTAATTTTGCCGCCCATTGCTTCGCCGCCAAAGTCGATCATTTTCATTCCATTAATCTCAAGTTCTGTAGGTTCTTCAAGAGTGAATTCGCCTATTGCTTCGGTAATCTTTTGCTTTCTTTCTTTAAGCGCAGCCTCAACATCGTTACTTTCCAGAAGAGTCATCACCATGCTCATTTCGCCATCTGGTGATTCTATTGTCAGGTCCTCGCCCTCTATCTGTTGCTTCCATGTATCTGGAAGCCAGATCTCGATTCCTGCTTCCGGATTGTCCAATGTCATCGCGTTAACATGCGATGGTAAGGTTAAGAGAGCCAGCAGACAAAAGACGTAAAAGAATCTGTGTACATAGTGTTTGATCATAATGCTCCTAAAAATGCCATTATTTAAGAAATAGTTGTTTCACGTAAAATTATAGCAAAATTGATGTAGTTCGGCGATTGCAATATTGATTATGCGTTCATGCGTTCATGCGTTCATGCTGTTGTGCTTATGCCGGATCCGTATGCTAAACTAACTGTAATGAAACGTTTTAGTTATAAAGGAGTTGTGCGATGTTCGACCAGGCTGGAAGGTATGTTTTCCAGGCAGAACAGCCTGATATCGACGCTTTAAAGAGCGAGTTTGCCTCCTATAAGGCTATTGATAAACTTTTATTGCTGAGAGAAGTCGATGATGAAGAACTGGTTCCATGGAATTCTGCAAAAGCCATGGTTGCTGCAATTCGTAAAAGTGGGCTCAAGAATATTCTGGATTTCATTGCGAATTACCCGGCTTGTGAAGGTAAAATAGATTTTTTAGACCTTTTTAGCAATTCCAGCAAATGCGAGGCGCTCAGTCCTGGAAAAATCAGCAGCAGAAGCTTTTTTCCAGATCTGGCAAAAAGACTGATGAATGAGCTTGGTATAGACGACCAGCTCTTAGGAGGGTGGTCGTTTAATCGGGACTTTGGCAGAATCGACGAAGATACCACTTGGAGCAGTTTTGAATGCGTATTTGAAACACAGGATTTTTTTGTCTTCGTGAAAGCATATCAGGAAACCCTTCATTGAAAGGGTAACTGTTGATGGCGTCAAGACAACCAGAGGAAACTGATTTTGAGTTGAATTTGTGAAAACGCCCCAGATCAAAAATACTGATCTGGGGCGTTTTAAAAGAGCGATGTAAACTTATCGCATGGCCTTGCCACGAATTATTCGCTATATCTGCTTATCATTGCCAGCTTTTCGCAGCGAGACAGCTTTTTTATCAGCAGTTCTCGCCGACTAGCGCTTGATCTGTCTGGGTGCGGCTCGCGATAAACCAGGTTTACCGGTGTTCTGCCTCGGGTGAAGCGTGATGCCGTGCCGTCGTTATGCCTTGCCAACCTCTGTTCAAGGTTGTTGGTGATGCCGGTATATAACTTGGAATCGGCACATTCAACAATGTACAGACACCACTCTGCCGCAGATTTTTTGTCAGTCATGCTTGATTTAACCCTGTCTGATACCCATTTTGTCAGCGACTCTTTGGCGGCCAGTTACTTTTTGGGAGTTACACGGTAATAAACCAGAGGCTTCTCAACGTTTTTGACCGGCATGCATTCAGGGCCTTCGAGATGCCACATATTCATAGGTTTGATCAGATCGTGCAGTCGCTCAGTCACCAGAATCTGGTTGGCCTTGGCCAGGCCCTGCAGTCGCGCGGTGATGTTCATGCCCGAACTGAAAGCGGTAAGATCGTCGTTTGGCCCGATCAGACCAACGACTGCCGGACAGTAATTGACACCAATCGCGACGCCAAATTTGTTGAAGTCTGCATGTTTTCTGATATCTTCATACTCTGGCATCATGAATACGTCGCGGGTTACTTCGATAATGATTTCAGCTGCTTTGACGACATTTTCTGCTATCTGCTCTGGCGTTTCTGAATAGAATGGTGGCCCGAACAACAGAATTACGCAGTCGCCTACCAGTTTGTCGAGACAGGCTCCCAACGGGAATACTCGAGTAATTATCGCGTTCGACCAGTGGTCAATCAGGCTGGTGATGCGCTCCGGAGACACCAGGATCTGTTCGCTCATTTTGGTGAAGCCTGAAATGTCCGCAAAGATTATGCCGATATCCGTTTGTCGTTCTTTTAGGTGAAGCTTCTCATAACCAGGCTCTGAGATGAGTTTCGCGATAACCTTGTCAGAAAAGAATTTGCGAAGACTGTTGCGTTCGCGATTAAAATCGACCAGGCGCTGTCTGAGGGTTTCGGTAAAAACCTGAATAATCTCGCGACAGAAAATCGAAAATGTAGCGCCACTTTCGGGCACAAAAATGACTTTGCCGATCAGATCCTCTTCGATCAATCCATCGAGAAGATAAGAAACCATCAGATCGTTGTCGCCAAGTACTTTCCTCAACTCTTCAATGTTAGCACTCAAGCAGCCTTCTGTATCTTTTACAAATTCATCAAGGCCAGCGTGAGGCGTTTCACTGGAGTCATAAACTCTTGAATAACCTTCATACACCAGATAGTTCATATTGCTATTGCCGGTCAACTCGTGATCCGAGTAGAGCAGAATCATCTTTTTGAACGGAATCTCTTTTTTTAGAACGTAAACCGCACCGTCGATTGAATCTACAATCGAATGGCTCTTGAGCGCAGATTGTATGCCCATGATCAAACTATGCTTGAGGCGGTTGGTGTGAATTCCATAGAAAAAGTTATCGACAAGCTCACTCACTGTATCGAGAATCTCTGGCGCTAAATCCTTGGCCGGGGCGAACTCTGACTCAAAAGCCAGTCCTATTGAACCAATATGGGTGCTGCCCATCTCAATCGGTTGAACAGTCCAGAACATTCCTGGCGTGTTGAATGTTGATGCGCGGTCAATTTTCAGTAGCTGCGGGGTTTTGCGCTTGATATTGTCGTCGCCGCGCCCAAAACAGAAGACGCGGTTGTTAAGATTTTCATCCTGAGTTTCTACGTAAAACACTGCAGCTTTGATTTTTTCATTCAGATACAAAAAAATCTTTCCCAACGCACCTTCGAGATTGGCATGATTCAGTTGCAATTCTTCTATTACACTGTCAAGGCCCTTGTGCAGGTCACGCAGCATAGTTAGCTGTTCTAAATTAAGGCTCATATTAATCCCCTTGCATTTATTCTTCGAGACACCAGGAAAGTACTTTCCAGGTTATTATACCTGCAATCACCAGCCAGACAACACCCACCAGCCAGTCAGGCACGTGCAGCATTTCTGATAAACGGTAAGCGTCTGATTCCCTTATCGAGCGGGTAATTAAATCGTCTTTGATATCAAACAGCACGTAGAAGCATGAGGTCAGTCCCAGAAATTTTAAAAACTGGTCGCAGACCTGTTCACTGGAATATGCCGCGATGCCGAGCAGCCCAAATCCTGTCAGCGCGCAGATGATGACGCCTTCCATGTTGCGCACCCAGATCGCTGTCACCAGCAACAGCAGAACGCCGAGACCGGCAGTAATCTGCTGGTCATGTCGCGTCTTGGCTGCTGCCAGCAAAATTGCGCTGCCCCAGACCAGGCTGCCAAGGTAGCCAGCGCTTAACACAATAAAGCGCCAGCCACCTCTGGTAACCGCCAGGCCGCCCTGATTTGAGCTGATTTCAATATGCACAACTTCGCCACCGGTTAAAATCGAGGCGAGAGCATGCGAAAGCTCATGAAAGAACACGGTCAGATACTTGATCGGCAGCAGCAGAGAAGAGTTCCAGAAATAGAGTGCAAAGCCCAACAGGATGAAGGGAATAACCATTCCCCCCATGCCCTTAAGGTCCGAATCGGAAGGCTTTGCCGGCAATTCGATCACAGGATCACTATTCAACTTCAGGCTCCTTTGTTTTCTGCTGGTCGCCAGGCAAAGAACTTGAACAACAACCAACTGATCAATGTCGCCGACAGGCCCATCTGGAAGAAATGATCGGCCTGATAAAGCTTGAGATAAATTGCTACGGTCAATATAATTCCCAGAATGGTCAGAATGATGAGCCAACGATAGTGCTGTGACGAAGTGACGAGGCGGATAAGGCTCAGCGCCGCCAGCATGCCGCACAGTATCATCATCACCTGAAAGGCAAAGCCTCTGCCTTTGCGCGGGTTAACCAGCATGCCATCAATGAAAGGTGGTTTGCCTTCGGGCTCGATCTGCAGCATGGTGAACTGGGTTGACCACTGGGTTGTCGGAATCTTGAACTTAACCGGAAGCATGCCGGCCATACCAAAGTTCTTGTCTGACTGGCGCTGATTCTGCTGGGAATTGCTCTTCTGGCGCATCTGCATGTTTACTGTGTTTGATATGCTTGAAAAATACTCCGGTTTGTCGAGAAACTTGAGTTGAGCAGTTAGCTGTTTGCGGTCCAGATTGCTCACTTCGCGCATCAGTTCATAACCTTCTGGCAGATAAAGAACCCAGCTCAGTTCGCTGATTGGCAGGTGAGCAGCCGGAAGCTCTATCATCATTGGGTTGAATGCCTGCAGCTGTTTGCCGGTGCGGATTGTGTAAACCAGCTCAACTGGGAACGCCTGCGATTCACCACCATTTGACTGCGAACTGATAATGGGAAGATTGTAAACACCGAATTCTTTGTCGAAACCGGCGCGAACAGCCAGGCCAGCTACTTGAGTGCTCCACAGCTCGGTTTCGTAATTCTCGAGCTTGGGCAGACGAACCTTGAGAAACTGCTGAGAGTTGTTGCGAACTTCGTAAACAACCCGTGTAATCATGTAACCATCTTCGTTAAGCAGAGTCATTGCCTCGGCGCGGTCTATAACAGCCGTTTGCTGGCTGATGTCTTCGGGGCGGGAAATAGTAAGTGTAAGACTGTTAGGATGTCTGACAAACCTGAAGGCATAGGGAGTTTTTTCAGGCCGCTCCCGTTTCCAGTCCTTTAGAAACTCTGCAGCATTGATCATTTCGTAGCCGACTGGAGTTTCATTGCCAAGAATTTCAAGTGTCTGCAGGCAGCCAATGCCAAGAAAGCCAGAAGAGCGCTCGGCATCAGCTATATAGATCTCACCTACTTCATAATTTTCGTCTTTGAGATTCTGAATATCTTCTTCATAGTCAACGGTAAGCTGGGTTTTGCCCCTGATCTGCGATTTGAAAACAACTTCGAGGCTGCGTGGTTGGGTATCTTCGACAACTTTCCAGGTATCAATCAATCGGCTATCGATTTTCAGCACTCTTATGCGATCCGGAAGCACAAAGCTCAAACTTGATATTCCTCTACCGCCCTTGATTTCGATATCGAAAATACAAGTGCCACTGACAAAGCCTTCTTTGAAGTAGAGCAGATTGTTTTGATTAACCGACAATCTGGTCTTTTCTTCGATCACCACAGGTTTTACCGGTTCGATCGCGTCTGAATCTGTTGCTATAGGCTGAACAGGCTCTACAGGTGCGGCAATAGCCATGCTGCGGTAGACTTCTATGTTTACTGCTGCGGTTGGCGGTAGAATAGCTTTGAATATTGACCTTCCGTCTTCTCTGCTGGCAGCTCCGAGCACTCCAGGGTCGATCCAGGCTTCACAGTCGTTTTCGTCCGCAGTAATTTCGAGAGTCGAGATGCATACTGGCAGCGTCGGCAGCGTAAAACGTCGTGTATGGCGGTATTCGCTTGAATCCATCGGCACAAAGAACTCGACATTTACCATAACTGTTCCGGTCGCATTGGACAAAAACCCATAAGAGGGCACGCCATGAGATTCGATAAGGGTTAACGCAAGTGGTGCTCCGTTGATTGTGGACTTCGAAGGGATCACCTCGGGTGACAAAAGCTCGATTTTTTTCCAGTCAGGATTGAACAGATCTATGCGGTATTCAGCTACAAACCTGACGCCACGATCTTCGACGTGTCCGCGGTAACTGATCGAACCAAATCTGAAATTCTGCGGTGCTGGTATTTCTGGTTTATCCGGAATCTTGATGTCAGTTAGATAGCGATAATCACTTTCCGGGATTATGACAACCCGTTCATTGGTCGGAAGTATGCTTGCCAGTTCCTTGAATGGTGCCATAATTC
>JAHISQ010000153.1 GCA_018818125.1 Candidatus Rifleibacteriota bacterium | reverse complement strand
TCGGCCAGAACGTAGTTGCCGGTCTGCATGAGCAGCGCATTGATGCCGACAGTTTTGAGCGCTACCGTTTTGCCGCCGCCGTTGGGGCCGGTGATGATGATGCAGCGCTGTTGCTGGTTCATTTTGATGTCAAGCGGCACGCAGTTAGGGTGAATCAGGGGATGACGGGCGCGGGTGAGTTGCATTTCGGGTTTGCTTGTCGGTTCTGGGCGGCCGGCCTCATATTTGACCGCGAATTCGGCGCGGGCGCGCACCATATCGAGCCAGGTCAGGGTTTCGAATTGTTCGATCAGCGAGTTGAATGACTGGTTAAGCAGTGCGGTCAGGCTTGCAAAGATGCGTCGGATCTCTTCGCGTTCGGAAAGTCGTAGCTGCGCAAGCCGGTTATTAGCGGGCAAAAAAGAAAGCGGCTCGATGAAAAGCGTCTGGCCGGTGCCGGACTGGTCGTGCACTATGCCCTGAATTCGACTCTGAGCTGAGGCAAGTATGGGTACGACGTAGCGGTCGTTGCGCAGTGTGAAGTAGTGATCCTGAACGTCGTCGGAATGCTGGCTGAGAAATGCAGTTAGCTGCTTTTCAGTGCTGCTGACCATTTGCGAATATTCGCGACGGATCGAGGCCAGGGCCGGCGAGGCATCGCTGCGCACCTGGCCGCGGTCGTCGAGGCAGTCATCGATGCGCTGAAACAGGCTGCCGAGTGCCGGCATGTTTTTGACGCGCTCGGCGATGCGGCCGCCTTTTTTTAGGTGGCTCTTATGGCCTTTGGCCATTAGAGCCACGTATCCCGCCGCGCTCGCCGGGAGGTTTAGTGAGATGGCATGTGATTCGAAGGCTTTTTTGACGCCGGCTGCGGCTTCGATGTTGGCTTTTACTTTTAAAAAGTCTTCGGAACCAAGCACAGTTGAACCAGAGCGAAGCACTTCAAGTATTTCGCGAATATCGCGCAGGCCCCCGGGATGAATTTTGAAGCCGGCCTGCGAGTATTCGAGAAATTCATCGATCTCACTTAACCAGCTTTCTATTTTGCTGCTGTCAGTAGATGGCTGCAACGCCAGAATTGCTTCTTTTGCCGCGCGTGAGCCGGCAAACGTCGATATTATCGACAGTATCTTAGAAAATTCAAGATTATCTAGTGATTTCTGTTCCATATTTATCCGCAGTCGCCCACAGGAGGTGGGTGATACTTGGGCGCATCAGGGCAGAAGCGCCCGGGTGATTACACAGGTTTCTCAGATGGGTTCAGGCAGGCAGTGTTGTGCGCTGGCTTGAGACGCAATAACAGCTTTCTGCTGCCAGTAGTTTTGCTAATCTGTGCGAATCTGCGTAATCTGTGTTTCTCTTTCTGTTTACTCGACAGTGACGGATTTGGCGAGGTTGCGGGGTTGATCGACGTCGAGGCCGCGCAGATCAGCGACGTAGTAAGCGAAGAGCTGCAGCGGCACTACATTGATGATCGGCGAGAAGATGTCGGATACCCTGGGCACCTCGATGACATGTTCGGTCAGAGAAGTGATTTCGTGGTCGCCTTCAGTGGCAATGGCGATAATGCGTCCTGAGCGCGCCTGCACTTCTTTGAGGTTTGAGATGGTTTTTTCATAAACGTCTGACTCAGTTACAATGGCCATTACCGGCATTTCGTGGTCGATCAGTGCGATCGGGCCATGTTTTAACTCGCCTGCAGCATAAGCTTCGGCGTGGATATAGCTGATTTCCTTGAGCTTGAGAGCACCTTCGAGAGCTGTGGGGTAGTTGAATCCCCGGCCAAGATAGAGAAAATTACGGGCATCCAGGTATTGCGCGGCGATATCGCGGATCGCATCTTTCTTGTCGAGCACGCGTTCGATCTGCTGCGGAAGCACCTTGAGCTCGCGGATTTTTTCCTTGACGTATTCAGGATCAAGCACAGAACGGATCTTGCCAAGCATCAACGCGAGCAGGGTGAGTGCAGTGAGCATGGCGATATATGCCTTGGTCGAAGCGACGCCGATTTCTGGCCCGGCGTGAATATAGACCAGTCCATCGACTTCGCGGGTCAGCGATGATTCTTTGGCGTTAACTATGCCGAGCACTTTGGCGCCGCGTCTGCGTGCTTCTCTAACGGCCGCCAGAGTATCGGCAGTCTCGCCTGACTGGCTGATTGCGATAACCAGAGTGTTGGCATCGACAAGCGGTGAGCGGTATCTGAATTCACTGGCGAGGTCGCACTCTACAGGTATTTTGACCAGACTCTCGATCAGATATTTGCCGACACAGGCGGCGTAGTATGCGGTTCCGCAGGCAACAATTACAATGCGCTGGGTGCGGTAAATGTCGGGGCCGGTCAGCTTGAGTTCTTCGAGGTAGATTTTGCCATCTTCTTCGGAGGTGCGTCCACCAATGGTATTGCGAATGACCTGTGGCTGCTCGAAGATTTCTTTGAGCATGAAGTGCGAGAACCCGCCTTTTTCAGCGGCTACCGGGTTCCAATCTATCTGGACGATCTTTTTGTCGATATCGTTGCCATCTGCGTTGAAGAATTTGATTCCGTCGCGGGTTACCTCGGCACCTTCGAAGTTGTCGAGATAAACGACCTGGCGGGTGTATTGCAGAATTGCGGTAACATCGGATGCGACAAAGTTTTCGCCGTTGCCGATACCGACGATCAGCGGACTTTCTTTGCGGGCGCAGATCATTTTGTCGGGGTGATCCTTGTGAATGACAGCAATGGCGTAAGCGCCTTCGACGCATTTAACCGCCTGCAGCACGGCCTGCTTGAGATCGCCCTGATAGTTGGCCTCAATCAGGTGCGCGAGCACTTCTGAATCGGTCTCGGAAGAGAATACATGCCCTTCGGCAGCGAGGCTGCGACGCAGCTTCATGAAATTTTCAATAATACCGTTGTGGGCGACCATGATGCTGCCGTGGCAGTCTCCGTGCGGATGCGCGTTGAAGGCGGAAGGTCGGCCATGCGTAGCCCAACGTGTGTGTCCGATACCGATGCTTGAATTCGATTCGAACTCATCGAGCAACAGTTTGCGGATATTGCGCAACTTGCCAATGTCTTTGCGCACATAAATCTTGTGGTCATCGACTACGGCGATGCCTGCCGAGTCGTAGCCACGGTATTCGAGGCGGGTCAGGCCGTCAAAGATTACTTCGTTTGCGGGTTTGCTGCCAATATATCCGATAATTCCGCACATTGCCGTGAATGTCCTTTCGAGTTACATCAATACTTGACTTTGCCGGGGCGAAGGCCTGCTTTGATACGGCGTTCAGTATCAGCTTCGCCGCTCAGGGTTGCCTCGATGCGGGTGACTGCTTCGGCCGCACGCTCAGCGAAGGCTGTTTCCTTGAACTGTTCGGTTATTTCGCGGAAAATCTGCAGAGCTTCACGCTTGTCTTCGCTGCCTTCGAGAAATTGTGCGTATTCTAGTGCTGCTGCCGGTTGTCCGGCAGATCTGAGCATGAACTGACGGTAGTGTTCTTTGGCAACATCGGTTTCGCCACGGCGAGTAGCCATGGCGGCGCGTAATTTGCTGACAAGCGGATGTTTTATGCGCTTTTCGACCACCCGCAGATGTTCTTCGGCGTCACCGGATGCTCCGCTCATGACAAGCCCCTCTGCGAGCACTAGTCTGGCATCAATGCTATCGGGAAGATCGAGCATTATGTTGGCCGCTTCTTCGAGGCCGCGTGCGACGTTATAGCTTCGAACCAGAGCCAAGGCGTAGGCAGCGCGGTATTTTATGTTGCCGGGCATAATGGTGAGTGCCCGGTTGGCTTCTTCGGCTGCTTCTTCGAAGAGCTTACTTTCCATGAGGATCTGCGATTTTATGAAATGCGCTTCTGGATTGCCGGCGCCACGCGAAATGACCTCGTTGATCATCTCGGAGGCTTCCTGGGTGAATCCTCGATAGAGCTTCATCTGTGCAAGTCCGATCAGTGCGTCATCGATGCGTGGGTCTTTGCGATTGACCTTCGCGAACAGATCTTCTGCTTCCTTGAGTCGGTTCTGTTTAACTATAACTTCGGCAAGGTTGAGCATCGCGAAACTGTCATCCTTCACCTCAAGAGCTTTGCGAAACTGCGCTTCGGCTTTGGCATATTCGTCGAGAGCACGGTAGCTGTCAGCAAGCAGGAAAAGACTCTGAAAGCTTTTTGGGTTGGCCTTGATTGCCAGCTCAAACTTGGTGATAGCCTCGGTAAAATTCCCGCTATTAAAGCTGATTACGCCGATGTAGTGGAGTGCATCGCTGTTGTCAGGTTCTTTGGCGAGGATTTCTTTCAGCAGCTTCTCTGCGCCCTCATTATCAGACTCATCAATCTTTTCGATGGCCAGTTCAATCGGGGTCTTGGGTCTGGCCGGTTTTATATCATAGGTTTGAGTGCTGACGCGGGGTTTGACCACGTCGAGGGTCTGGTAGCCGCCGAATATGACTTCTTCTCCAACGCTCAATGCAGAGGAACTGGTTGCTGTTTTCGGTTTTACTTTGGCAATCTCGCTTTGCAGTTGTTTGAGCAGGTCGGAATACTGCTTCTGGTCAGGCTGCTTCGTAGCGAGAATGCGTGCGTGCTCGAGCGCTTTCTCACGATTTCCGGAAAGAGCGAGGCTGTATGCCAGATAAAACCTGGCCTGATCATGGTCTTTTGCCATATCGACAACCTGCCCAAGGTAGTCTGCGGCTCCACGGTAATCTCGGGCAGCATAGAGCTTAAGCCCCTGGTCAAGCAATGTTGGCACCAGATCCTGGGCGCAAAGTGTCGCTGCGGCACAGAGCAGCAAGCCGGCAAGCAGCAGGCAGGCCGCTTTCGCCATCCATAGCTTACGCGGCACTAAACCATCCATGGTTCTCGCTAATTTCCTCATCATAAATCCTCCTGAAAAGTTAGCTCATGAACCGTTGAGAAAGACAAGGCTTTCCTGCTCGCTCGCGGCCTGATGTGCCATAAAGAAGAAGCCTGACATTTCGAGAACAGTCGAGTGGTGCTTGTCGAGACCCCAGACCGATAGCAGGCCGGCGAAATCATCGACGATCAATCCGGAAATATCGAGCAACGCGGCTACACCAGGGCTGCTTATGAGCTCAATGCCTGTGCAGTCAAGTGCAAACAGGCTGAACCCAGCGTCGAGAGCGTTTTGCACAAGTTGTTTAAGCATGGTGCCACCTGTATCTTCAAGGTAACCTTTGAGTATGAGTATTTCGACCTGATCCCGTGTTTCTGTGGTTGCGGAAAACTGCTGATACATAATCCCTCCCGATTTATAGGGTCTTATACTACTCTACTCCAAGTAAAATTTTCAATACTTTAGAAGAAGTAAACTACAAGAATTCGCGGATCAGCCTCGCAAGAACTTCCGGAAAATAAAAAATGTGCCGTTTTAGCGACACATTGAAAGGGAGTTAGGGATTAGGTTGTCCATTCACGAAAGCTCAGCTTTAAGTTAAAGTTGAACCTCACATGAACTTCAATATTCATATCGACGATATAAGTTAAAGTGTTTAGCTTTTTTTTATTTATTTTTCTCGTAAATTAACTGGCGATTAAGACGATAAAATAGATACGTAAGAGTAACAGATCAAAAAGCATTCGGAGGTAAGCAGCATGAAAAAAGAAAGCCTCATGACTATTCCAGAATTAATGGCCTTTCTCAAGGTCAAACGCAACACGATTTACACACTGAGAAATCTGGGCCTGCCAACTGTCAAGATCGGCCGTTCGGTGCGGTTTCGCGCCGACAGTGTAATTAACTGGCTCAGTGACCTTGAAAAGACCAGCAACACGCCTGTAGCTGCTTATATGAGTGACACCACACATTTGCTGTAAACATGAGTGAAACAGCTACAGAAATTTTCTATCTTCTGAGTTTTTCGGTTGGCACCGGCTTTTTGCTGAGCAAGACCGTATTTGCACTGCTCAAAACCTGGCAGGATGACAGTTGGTTGGAAAAGGGTCGCGGGCGTCGCTGCAAGCCCTGATTTGCTGCTCTTTACCAGTTTTTTGCCAATTTAAACAAAATCCGGGGCTCAAACTTATAGTTTGAGCCCCGGATTTATTTTTCAGTTTATACCAAATCTTGCCTGGTTCGTGTGAACATCCCCTATTTGTAAAGGCGATGGTAGACCCAGTGGCTGCCCATGACTTTTTTGTAGTAGTCACGGGTTTCAGGTAGCGGGATGCGGTCGAGTCGGTCTAATACCGGCAGGTTAGCGTGTGGCCCCTGTTCGACCTTGCGCGTTACATTGCCCTGCCCACCATTGTATGACGACGAGGCAAGATAGAGATCGCCATTGAACATGTCGGCGAGAAATTTGAGATACCATGAACCGTATCTGATGTTCAGATCGATCTGCCAGAGTTTGTTCTGAACAAATCCCTTTTCGCCAAGCTTGCCGGCTATCCATTTGCCGGTTGAGGGCAGAATCTGCATCAGTCCATGCGCGTTGCTGCGTGACAGAATTTCTGGGTTAAAATGGCTTTCTTCGCGCATAATAGAAAGTATCCAGAATGGATCCAGATCAAACTTTTTGGCATTGGCACGCACCTGGTGTTCATGGGCAAATGGATACATTGCTTTCCAGCCCCATTCTGGCATGGTATCCAGCGATCGATCTGCTTCAAGTGTCTGTCGCGCGAGTCGTTCGCCAAAGGCGGTCAGCTGGTTGTAGTCGTTATTCTCGTGGGCTATCTCGATAATCGACTTGTAGAGTGGAAGATTGGCAGGGTGCAGGTCAGTACGTTTGATCGCTTCGGCTCTGGCATTTGCGGCAAGGCTGGTTTTCCAGAGCTTTTTCAGTGCGCTCATGCGTCGCTGAAGTGACGGGCTGAGTTTGCCGGGGGTCTTGCTGGTGAGCAGCAGTTTGTCTGATGATGACGAAGGCGCAACCCATCGGATAAAAAATGAATTTGGGTATTTCTTTTTCAACAGTTTGAGCAGGGTCTGAGCTTCTGCAGATTTTTCACCTTGAGCAAGAATCGAGTAGCCCAGAGCATCGTCGGCACGGTAATGCCCCGGAAAATTTCTCGCCAAAAGCATGAAGAACGGTACTGCGCGGGACTGTCTGCCGGTATCGTAAAGTTCCAGGCCCATTTCGTAGATATGAACCGGGAACAATGACCCGAGATCGCCCATTTTACAGAGTCTGCCAAGCAGTTCCAGTGTTTCGGCATCATTGCCAACCTGGTAGGCTGAACGCATCAGTCGGTAGAGAGCGGAAATCTCGTTTACCGGAAATACCGGTGTCTGCAGTGCAATTCTGTAGTCGACAATAGCTTCGGCGTAATTATTCGAAAAATGATGAGCATCGCCGCGCAGTTGATGAGCCAGAGCTATTACCGCCGGCGCAGCTTTGTGTGTTGTGATAACTGAATTGTATATCTGCATAGCCTGTGCTAACTTTTTGTCCTGGCGAAGCGCTTCGGCTTTGAAGAGTTCTGCGACCGGCTGGCCCCATTTGCCCAGTAACCGACCCTGATTCTGACCTTTTTTGAAGAATTCGCCGATCATATTTTCTGAATTGGCGATGAGCAGTATTTCTAGCCATTCGTCATCTTCAAAGGCCCAATTTTGCGGGTTCTGCAGAATTTTCTTGAGCAGCCCATGTGAAGCTGCTGCGCTGCGATAAAAAGGTTTGTTTGACTGATAGCCTCGCAGAGACTGAATTGCGATGCGGCTCTTGCGGCCCGGCTTAAGAAATTCAAGTTCTGAAAGTTTTTCCAGCGCTGTGCCGCGCAGCCACGGAGTTGAAAGCTTTCGGGCAAGTGCTTCGAGACTCGCAACGCCGCCTTCGTCTGTGGTTTCCAGTTGAAGCAGAAAGTGTGGCATTTGACTCTGAAAAGCCATTTCGCTATCAGGGTATTGCTTGATGACTTGAGCGTAAATGCTCGCCGCTTCGGCTTTGCGGCCAAGATTTTTCAGCGCTTCCGCCTGTAAAAAAAGCTTCAGATCGTTGAGCTCTGGCGAGGCCTTGAGCGGATCCAGTTTTTTTAGAACTTCGCCATACTTTTTGGCAGTATGAAGCTTAGCGATTTCTTCGATCTGCCGATCGAAGCTTTGCGCCAGAACTGGAGCTGTAATACTGACCAGTAAGATCAGCAGGGTAGATTTCCCAATCAACTTGAACATTAACTTGAGGTTTTTCATGTTTTCTCCTGTTGCACATGCTTTTGTACCAGAAACCCCGGGTAAATTTCAAGCACTGCTTTTAATCGAGTATTAATGACAATCTCACCAGGAACAAACATACTCGCACGAAGCCAAAGGCCACGAAACCAAGTAAAGAAAAGGCGAACCGAACCGCAGATTTCACAGATGCGCAGTCCCTCACAGGACTTGGGAGGATGTCCTGACGCCGCAGGCAGCGGCGCCGGGGTGATTAAAGTCGCCTGGCCAGGCAGACTGCAATTCATCTGTGTTAATCTGTGTCATCTGCGAATAACTTCATATGAAATCTCGCCGGGTTTTTGTATGCGATTACGTGAATTTCTTTCAGGTTGCTATAACACGTAGATTGGGTGCCTTTGTTAACACGCCAGGTATTGCGAAATGTACTGGCAACCGTTGCAATTTTGATGTTTTTGCTGTATAAATATCGGATAAATTGAAGGAATTCCTTTTCAGTAAGCTTTTAGGAGAGAAACATGAAACTTTATACCACCGACAAGATTCGCAACATAGGCCTCGTCGGCCACGGCGGCACAGGCAAGACCTCTCTGGCAGAGGCTATGCTTTTCCATACAGGAGCCAATAACAGAATTGGTAAGGTCGACGATGATTCTTCGGTGATGAACTATGACCCGGAAGAAACCAAACGAAAAGCCACTGTCGGTACCTCGCTTGCGGCGCTTGAATACAAAGATCACAAAATCAATGTGCTCGACACGCCCGGTTTTGACGATTTTCTCGGCGAAGTTTACAAGATTTCCGGCGCCGTAGATATGGCGATAGTGGTCATTAATGCCCAGTCTGGTGTCGAAGTTGGCACCGAAAAGAACTGGAACTTGCTCGAAGGAACCAAAACCCCGAGAATCGTTTTTCTGAGCAAGCTCGATAAAGAAAACATCAATCTTGACAAGGTTTTTACCAAGCTCAAAGAGTTCGACAGTAAGATTACTCCTATTATCGTTCCCTGGGGTACCTTCGACAACCTTAAGGGCGTAATCGACCTGATCGAAATGAAGGCCTATGCCTACACTGACGACAAGGGCAAGGCTATTGAGGTTCAAGATATTCCGGCTGATCAGATGAGTTATGCAACCGCTTTGCGTGAGCCGATGGTAGAGTCTATTGTCGAATGCGATGAAGCGCTGCTGGAAAAATTCTTCGAAGGTGCTGAGATAAGTGCTGATGAGCTGCGCGGCGCGCTTCGCAAAGGCATTGCCAAGAATGAAATCAAGCCGTTGGTCAGCGGAATGGCGCTTAAGAGCATCGGCACCGAAAACATTCTTGACTTTATCATAAATTGCTGTCCTTCACCGGCTGAATGCCGCATTCTTCCAGTTTGTAAGGCTGGTACCGAAGAAGAGATTAAGATTACAGTTGACGCCAACGGTCCGGTTTGTGGTTTTATCTTCAAGAAAATCAACGAAGTAGCTGGCGACATGATCTTTTTGCGCGCAATCAGCGGCACATTCAGTCCCGGCGTTGAATATACAAACGCTAATACTGATGGTACCGAAAGATTCAGCTCGTTTTCTACTCTCAGAGGCAAAACCAAGGTTGACATCGAGAAAATTGTTGCCGGTGATATCGCAGTTCTGGTTAAGCCCAAAAGCTCTTTGCACGGCCACTCTCTGTGCGACAAGAATAACCTGATGCAGGTAAAGGTTCCTGGGCTGCCGCAGGCAAAACTGACCTATGCTGTTAACCCTCGCACTAAACAGGATCAGGAAAAGATGGGCACTGGTTTGCACACCCTCTGCATTGACGATGGCGTTCTTTCTTATAAATTTGACGCAGAGCTCGGCCAGGGCCTGCTTTCTGGTCTTGGCGACACTCACATCGACGTCGCCATCAGCAAGCTTAAGTCGCGCTGGAACGTTGATGTCGATATTTCCAAGCCCAAAATTCCGTATCGCGAAACCATTAAGGGCAAGTCAAGAGTTCAGGGCAAACACAAGAAACAGTCTGGCGGTCGTGGCCAGTTTGGCGATTGTTGGATTCGTTTCGAACCAAATCCGGGCGTAGAATTTGAATTTGCTGATGAAGTTGTTGGCGGCGCAATTCCCAAGAATTTCATTCCGGCAATTGAAAAGGGCTTGCAGGACGCTAGAAGAAAAGGCGCTCTTGCCGGATTCCTTACAATTGGCTTCAAAGCAATTGTAGACTTCGGTTCATACCATGACGTTGACTCATCAGAAATGGCGTTCAAACTGGCGGCCAATATTGCCTTCAAAAAAGGCATTGTTGAAGCCCGTCCGATAATTCTTGAGCCTATTTATGAAGTAGCTGTTACCGTGCCCGATGAATTCATGGGCTCGATCATCGGTGACTTGAACTCACGTCGCGGCAGAATTCTTGGCATGGAACCCGGTGCGGGTTCTCAGATTGTTAAGGCTCTAGTGCCGTTGTCCGAAATGTATAAATACTCAACCGACCTCAAGTCGATGACTCAGTCTCGCGCTGACTTCTCAATGAGTTTTAGTTCTTATGAAGAAGTGCCTGGCAATGTAACTGACCAGATCGTCAAAGAATACAAGGTTGAGGACGAAGCCGAAGCCTGATTTTAAGTTTTAGATAGGCGGCTGATGGGGGCATCCCTTCAGCCGCTTTTTTATGGCGCGTCAAAAAAAAGGTTGCTTTGGGGACTGTTTATTGTAATATTTACGGTTAACTATTAATAAGCGCTGAGGTAAGAATGTCGCAACAGAAATCTGTCGGGGTGTCGAAACATGGGCTCAAGCTGGCTTTGCAGTTTAGCATAGAACTGTCGGAGCTTGAGGCGCTGTGTGCACTTTTTCAGAACAGTCTGACAGCAGGCATTGAGAAGTCTCTCTCAGTAGGAATGCAGGCGGTCCTTCTCACTCGACTGCTCAAGCATTCGATCGATCTTAAGTTTGAAGAAAAGATAATTGGACCTGACTCGTTGCCAGTCATTTCTGATCATCTGGAGCCACAACTAAATACCTTCAAGGCTCGTGTCGTGCGTGGCATGTTTCTTACTTTTATAGAGCATGAGCACGGGCTGCCCGGACTTATTGACAGCATGGCTGGCATTGCATCGGTCGGACTGGGTGCCGGATCATTTCGGCTGCCCGGAAGCAATGAGAAGGTAAAGCTGTCGCAGTTGCAGAAAAATTATCCTGAAGCCGCTCTTGTTGGCCGGGCGCAGGTTGGGCTGATGCAGAAGATTCTTTGTCCGTCGAATCTGACCGGGTTTCCGAATGTAAGAACTGGCCTATATAGTTTGCTGACAGGTTGCTCGTTGTTGCCTTTTTATGCAGCAGTTGCCAAAATGTGCAGTGCTGAGCCGATTGATGATGCTGAGTCCTTGCGGCAGGCCTCGGCAATGGTTGAAGAAAGGTTTTCGCATGAATCTGAACGGTTACGCCGATTTCTGGCTCAGAATTTGTTCAGGGTAATGTTTGAAGAGCTGTTTAATCACGAGAGCACGGTATTTTCGATTTTTTCGCTATAAATCCCTACACATTGCACGCCATTTTTTTAGCATATACGGTTGACATCGCGGTGTGATTCAGTTGATAATGGCGTAATTCAAAGTTATACCCGGGGGATTGAATCGCTATGGCAGAAAAGAGCCGCGGTCTTAGTATTTTCCTTTTTATCTGTGCACTCCTGAGCGGAGTGATCTTTTATGGCTGTGGCGGCGGTGGGGGCACGTCTTCGGAAAGTGTGCCCATGCAGATCAGCGGAAATGTTACATCGTTGATACCCCTTAGAAGTCTTCGTGCTGACTCTGCTCTTAATTCAGATATGCGCTCTGCTTCAGCCATTGATCTTTCAGGCATCGAGGTTTATCTCGAAAATTACCGCGAGCAGAATTCTACACGGAGCGATTCAGATGGCAAATTTCTTCTTTCCGGCGTTCCGGCTGGTAGTCACTTTCTGGTCGCAAGAGTAGATACCGCTACCGGTTCGGTCTTGAAAGCGCGCTCTGTAAGCGCTATGACTGTCTCAGAGAGCCGTCCTGCAGCGCAGGCGCCGGCGATGGAGGTGAAAGAAGCAACTGCCATCGCCACTGGCCGCATTGTTGATGTCAACAACAACGGAATAAACGGTGCTCGACTTATGCTTTGGGGCGAGTCTTTTGTCACCAGGAGCGATGGCTATTATTCAACTCCGCTGATGCCCAAAAACACTATTGCCTCAGTAGTTGTTGTCGTGCCTGGTTATCAACAGACCGCGATTGAAGTCAAATTCACCGACAATCCCCCTTTTGTTGAACAGACTATCGTTGGCAATTCTGCTACCAACCGCCCACCGACCTCGACTCTTGTTGCCTCAAAATATGCTGTGTCCCCGGGTGTATCGATTGCACTTTCCGCAACTGCCAGCGATCCTGATCAGACTCTTGACAGCGATAGTTACAGTTGGACCTCAACGCTTGGTGCTTTTTCCGGCAGCCTCAACAGTCTTACCGCGGCCTGGATAGCGCCAGGCGAAAATGCGCTGGCCACCATCACCTTCACCGTCACCGACAGTGGCGGTTTGCGTTCCAGGTCGAGCGCGCTGGTCGTCGTCGGCACTGGCGTCTATGCGCCTAATGTTGCACCCACAGTCACAAGTATAAATGCAAATTCATCTTCCTTCGTCAGCGGCCTGAGCTACATACTAAGTGCTAATGCCACAGACAGTAATGGCGATGCTCTTACGCTGACATGGACAGCATCGCCAACCGCCGCAGCTGGAGTTCTGTCGGGACAATCTGGTCTGACTATAGGCTGGAAAGCACCAGTTGTCGCTGCACCTTCAGACGTTCAGATCATAGTAAACGTAAACGACAGAAAGGGTGGATTGGCCTCTTATTCGCGGGTTTTTAACGTTGTCAAAGATCCAGCACAGGATACTAATCAGGCTCCAGATGAAGTGGAAATTCTTACGCCGACCGCCAATCAGCTGTTTGTGCCATCAGAAAAAATCACAATCTCAGGAAGAGCGCATGATCCCGAAGAGGGTGAGCTGACAGCCAGTGCGCTGACATGGTATGTAAAAGCACCGGGGCAGGTTAACTATGGCGCGCCAATGAGCGGTTCAGCAAGTTTTTCTTATACCCTGCCCACCGTCCCGGGAAATTATTCTGTCATGTTGCGGGCAAGCGACAAATACCAGGCTTCTGCTACCGCAGTTGTAGGGTTCAGAGTAAACTTTGCACCGACCGCTACCATTAGCAGCCCGGCAAATAATACGACTGTTCAGATCGGCTCTGTCATAAACTTCAATGGCTCGGCTATCGATACTGAAGATGGCGCATTACCAGCTTCAGCGTTAACCTGGCTTTTTCCGGCGCCAATAGGCACTCGGGTTGGTGTGAGCGGCATAGCCACTAATACTCTGCCGGAAGGACTGAATGTCATTCAGCTCAGCGCAATAGACAGCAAGGGCGGCGTTTCGCCAATTACTACTGTGCGGGTTACCGTTACCAACACGGGTCCGACCATGACCATCGCGTCACCTGCCTCTGGCACATCTGTGCTTGCAAGTGCTTCTATACTCGTTTCTGGTAGTGGTCTAGGTCTTGACGGCTTTCCTGTCTTAGCCTCTACCATGGGATGGGAACTGTGGAGTACCAGCGCGGCAACTGAGACAATAGCCTTCGGGAAAAGCAGTTTTATTGCCTCTTTCACTAATATTGGTGCGCATGTCCTGACACTTACCGGCAAAGACATATCTGGCAAGGCCAGTTCTACCAAATCTCTGTTTTATGTGAACGTAGCACCCAGTGTTACGATTGACTCCCCGACTTCAGACGTGAGATTTGATCTGGGTGAATCTATTGCTTTGCAGGCAACTCTGACTGATCCTGATCCCAGTGATGTTCTTACCGCTACCTGGTATTCTCAGCTGAATGGCGCTACTACGACGATTGGCGTGGGCAATCCCTACAATGTTTCGAATCTGGCCTCAGGCTCGCATCTGATTACCTGCAAAGTCACCGATCGTTTTGGCCTTGCTTCAAGCAGCGAGAAAATGATTCTGGTAAACAGTTTGCCGGTAGGTAATCTGACATTTGATGTTACTAACCAGTATGCTACTGCACCAGAAGATGTGCCGGTATTTTTGTCGACAAACTCTTCAATGAACATAACCATGACCATGGCCACCGATGACGATGAATATGGTGGTGCCGTGCCTGCTGCCAACATTAAATGGTTTTTTCAGGATGGTCCTATAGAAGTTCCTTTTGGTACAGGTTCGTCTGTTTCGCAGCTCTTTCCGCTTGGTCTGGCGACTGTTACTGTAAGAATATATGATTCTTTCGCTACTGATTTTGAAGATCAGGCCAGTGCAACTTATAAGACTGTTTTCCATGTATGGCAAAGTCGTTTGTTAGACATCGCGACCGGCAGTGACCTGGTATATCTGCACGGAAAAGACAAACAGCTTATTATTACTAGAAGTGCTGCTGGAGCTGGTGGTCGACTTCTCAAGGTTTTTAATTTCGAAGATGGTCTTAATCCGTATCTGGCTTTCGAAAAGGATTACGTTCTGGCGACGACAACTGCTGGGGTTGCTTATTCGTTGGCTACAGCAAATGCAGCTGTTATATATGACACTAAGCTCCTGGCTCTGGGAACTTTTGGCGGTAACCATTTGCTGGTTTCAGACCCGGCTTCTCCTACTGTATATAATCTTGGTGGCATTAATGGAGCTACAAGCGTGTCTGTTCATCCCACCGACAAAACCATTGGCTATATTACTGTTGGTGGCAACGAACTGCTCAAGTTCAGTCCGGCGAACAAGGCTCTTGAAGGGAGTCTCACCGCAGCGGATGGAGTAACCTTTAATGGACTTTCGCGAGTCAGATGTCTGGATGGCAATCCTCTCGTCGGCAAGGTTTTTGCCGCAGACAGAATTAATGACCGCGTTGTCAGGTATCTTGATTATTCACTGGGCAATCCAATTGTAACTACTGCAACTGCGCCAGTCGATATGGCCATCAGCGGAAATTACCTGTTGACTCTTGGCGACGACAGTAAAATTTCTGTTTATTACATTGACGGAACTGGAAAAAGTATTTTCCAGATGGCCTTTGGTGGTGCGACGGCTGGTTCTGCAGCAGGATTGTTTAATACTCCAGAAGGGATGTTCTGTTCAGGCAACGACCTGTTTATTCTCGAATCTGGGAATAATCGCGTTCACCTTATTCGTAGCGGGATGACAAACTGGTTGAGCGGACCCAACAAGTAGCAGCCTAAAATTCAAGAATTCTTCAGGCCGTGCGACTCAATTTGAGTCGCACGGCCTGCTTTTAGTGTATTTGCGCTGCCATTTTAACCAGGCCAATAAAAAAAAGGCACCAACCGAAGTTGGCGCCTTTTTTTTATGGTTGATTAATGTCAGAGGGCGTCACAGAATTCTCTGAACTGGCGGCGTGCTTGTCTGATGATCTGTTCTTTGCGCAGATCGCCTTTGAGGCCAACTTCGCCGGTGAAAATGCCGAAATTAGCGTTCATCGGGTGAAAGTCTTTGTGCCCATCATAGGTTATATAATTCAGCAGTGAGCCAATCATGGTTTGCGGCGGAAACACCATTGGTTCCTTGCCTTGTATGATGCGCACAGCGTTCATGCCGGCGACCAGGCCGGTGGCTGCTGATTCGGTGTAGCCCTCGACGCCGCAGAGTTGGCCGGCGAAGAAAATGCGCGAATCTTTTTTGAGCTGCAGGGTTTGGGTGAGTAGTTTTGGCGAGTTGATATAAGAGTTGCGATGCATCTGCCCGAGTCTGACAAACTCGGCCTTTTCGAGACCGGGGATCATACTGAACACCCGCTTTTGCTCAGTGTGCTTCAGATTGGTCTGAAAGCCGACCAGATTGTAGAGGCTCGCCAGCAGATTGTCTTGGCGCAACTGTACAGCTGCGTAAGGGCGCTGTCCGGTGGCCGGATCAACCAGTCCAACTGGCTTCATCGGCCCGAAGCGTAGAGAATCAATGCCGGATTCAGCAATAATCTCAACGGGCTGGCAGGCACTGAAAAACTTTTTGCGCTCTGCTTTTTCAAGCTTCGACAGATCAATGCGTTCAGCCTTGAGCAGTGCGTCGACGAAGGCCAGATACTGATCCTTGTTCATCGGGCAGTTTATGTAGTCACCCTTTTCGCCTTCGCCGTAACGATCAGCTTTGAACGTAATATCCTTATTGATGCTGTCGGTAGCAACCAGCGGCGCAATCGCATCGAAAAATTCGAGCTGCGCGACACCAAGTTTCTTCTGAATGCTCTGTAGAAGAGCTGGAGAAGTGAGTGGGCCGGTAGCAACAATTACCAGGCCGTCATCATCTGGTATTTCGGTCGCTTCGTCATTGACAAAATCAACCAGTGTATGCCCTCTTAAATAGCGGGTAATCTCACGGGAAAACGCGCCGCGATCTACTGCCAGCGCATTGCCGGCCGGAACGCGGTATTTGTAAGCAACATCCATGAAATAGCTGCCAAGCAGACGCAGTTCTTCTTTGAGCAGCCCTGAGGCGCGGTCGGGAAGATTACTGCCGACCGAATTGCTGCAGACCAGCTCGGCAAATTGATCGGTGGTGTGGGCGCCAGTATTTTGTTTAGGACGCATTTCGACAAGGCGAACCGGTATCTGGCGTCGAATCAGCTGGTAAACAGCTTCGGTGCCGGCCAAACCTGCACCCAGTACAGTTATTCCAATGGTGTTATTCTTCCTGCTCGTCATTTTCAATGCCTTCCGGGACTAATTTGTATTTGCAGCCCTTGCCAGAACATTTGATATATTTTCCCGCTTTTTTGGTGCTGTGCCATACCAAGGGTGCTTTACACTCGGGACAAAGCTCTCCAGTCGGTATGGCCCATGTCGTCAGGTTGCATTCGGGATAATTTGAACATCCATAAAATAATCGCCCGCGTTTAGACTTCTTTTCCAGCATTTTGCCGGTGCAGTCTGGTTTGGGGCAGACGACGCCAATGTCTTTAACGATTGGACGGGTATTTTTGCACTCCGGATAATTGGTGCAGGCAATGAAACGGCCAAAACGGCCGCTGCGGATATGCATCGCCGATCCGCATTTGTCGCACTTCTCGTCGATCGGCTCGCTATCGCCTTTATCCTCGGTTCCAAACTGACTGAGTAATTCTGCCATTGCCATCGGCCCCTTGGGTATACCATGAGCAAACAGCATCAGCTCTTCGGGAATATTGATTGTCGACTTGCAGACTGGATATGCAGAACAGGCGAGAAATTTGCCGCTTCGCCCAAGCCTGACCACCATTATTGCTCCGCATTTTTCGCAATTTATGTCAGAGTCGATCTGGACTCTTTCAATATCAGCTTCTGCGCGTTTAAGGTCTTTGACGAATGGCTCGTAAAAGTCGCTCAATACATGCACCCAGTCAACTTCACCTTCTTCTATGCGATCGAGTGAGTTTTCCATGCTTGCGGTAAAACTTGGGTCGATTATGTCAGCAAAGCAGGTTTCGAGAATATGGTTGACAACAAACGCCGAATCAGAGGGATGCAGGCGTCCTTCAAGTTTGCGCACATAACGGCGCTGTTGAATGGTATCGACAATAGTTGCATAGGTACTTGGACGGCCGATGCCTTCTTTTTCCAGGGTTTTGATCAGAGAGGATTCGCTGTAACGCGGTGGTGGTGCGGTAAAATTCTGATCGCCTCTAACACTGCACAGCTGCAGCTGTGCGCCCTGTTCTATGGGCGGCAACTTCTGTTTGCCGTCGGCGTCAACTTCGACCGGTTCGTCTTCTTCGCGTGAAATCGCATAGAGAGCCGTAAAACCGTCGAATACCATAGTGGTGCCGCTGGCCTGTAGCAGATTGCCTTCGACATCAACATCGATGGTGCCGACTTTGTAAATGGCTTCAGCCATCTGAGAAGCAGCGTAGCGTTTCCAGATCAGGGAGTAGAGCTTTAGTTGCTCTGGCTTGAGCCATGGTGCCATTTTTTCAGGTGTGCGCATGACTGATGTTGGTCTGATCGCTTCGTGCGCATCCTGTGCGCCTTTTTTCAGCTTGAACTGGCGGCGGGTTTTAAGCAGATAATCGTTGCTGTAATTGTCTTTAAGGTATTCGTCGAGCTCAGCAAGCCCTTCGGGTGCAATTCTGACCGAGTCGGTTCGCATGTAGGTGATCAGACCGACCTGACCGTCTTTGCCGAGTTCAACACCTTCGTAAAGCTTTTGCGCAACCGACATGGTGCGTCGCGGCGTGAACGAAAACTTCTGAGCTGCTTCGGCCTGTAGAGTGCTGGTAATAAACGGCGGCGGCGGCGTCTGACGACGCTCTCGACTGTTGACTGCAGTGGCTACCAGCTCTGCTGTTTTTATTGTTTCGAGAATTCTATCGGCGCTTGCTTTATCAGGAACAGTCGTCTTTTTGCCGGCCTGTTTGACCAGCTTGACCTGAAACTTGCGGTTGGAAGAAGTTTTGAGCTCGGCATCGATAGTCCAGAATTCTTCTGGAGTGAAAGCCAGGATCTCTTTTTCGCGCCGACAGATCAATGCCATTGCAACAGACTGCACGCGTCCTGCTGACAGTCCCAGGCAGATTTTTTGCCAGAGAAGCGGCGAAAGTTTGTAGCCAACCAGCCGGTCAAGAATTCTGCGTGACTGCTGGGCATTAACCAGCGGAAAATCAATCGAACGCGGGTTTTGAAGAGATTTTAAGACATCTTCACGGGTGATCGAGTTAAAGGTTATGCGACAATCTGAGAGCGGGTCGATGTTGAGCAGGTTGGCAAGATGCCAACTGATCGCTTCGCCTTCGCGGTCAGGGTCTGGTGCCAGGTAAACGCGGTCTACGCTGCGTGCCAGTTTCTGTAGTCGGAGAATAACTTCTTTGCGGTCTTTAACTACATGAAAATCTGGCACAAAGCCGTTTTCCGGGCTTACACCAAATCGAGATGGTGGCAGGTCAATTACATGCCCTTTGCTGGCTTCTACTACAAATTCTTTTCCGAGAAATTTGGAAAGTGTTTTGATTTTACCGGGCGATTCGACAATTATCAGGTTTTTAGTCATGGTTCAGTGCAGTTCTATGGAATGTTGAATAAGGTCGGCACCTTCTGTTTCCATCTCCGACATGGGTTTGCTCATCAGTATTATCAGCTCCATGCGACTTGCTGAAACATGGCGCAGATCGTTTTTCCATATGTATTCTAGTGCCTTTTCAAAGTGCAGTTGCGAGATTATGCCATCTTCGACGAGCTTGAGCATGAGCTGCTGTGCATCTGGAGACAATCGCACCGCTTCACTGGCATGCAAATGCCTGACTCCACGTGGTTCCCCGGCTGCAGAACATTCACGGTTACTTACTCTGACAATCGGATCTACACGTGAGGTAAGCATAGACACCAGATTCATGGCGGTATCTATATCGTCGATGCGATAACCCTTTTCGAGCAATTTGCTGACTATCGGGTCTTTTTCCTCGACTCCGCTTGTCTCTATGCGTTTGATAACAATATTCATAATTTTCATTATGTTTGTTAACGGGCTTTTAATGTTATTCATAGCCTACCTTTTAACGATGCTTTATTTCTGGTCTGGTATATGTTTCCCTGAAGTTTTACCAGATAATCTCTCATTTCGAGCTGCAAAAGTAAAGAAAACAATCTTTCTCGCGGCCAGCCAGACTCCAAGAGTACGTCTATAGATACAGGCTCAGAGGCCAGTGCAGCAAGTAATTTTTTTTCTTCATCAGTAAGATCATCAAAATCGTCAATTTTTTCAAGATTTTTTTTATCAGGCAGCAAGGCGGCATAATACTCAATGATCTCTTCTGGGTCTGTAACCATTAAAGCGCCATCTTCCAGCAGACTGAGCGTGCCTTCAGAAGTGGCGGCGCCACTGATGCCTGGAAGGGCGAATATCTCGCGATTCTGTTCGCCTGCGAATCTGGCAGTGATCAACGAGCCGCTCCGCGCACTCGCTTCGACGACCAGAGTTGCAAGACACATTCCCGAGATTATGCGATTACGAATCGGAAAGTGCCAGGGTCTGGCAATGACGCCGGGCGGGTATTCAGATATGATCGCGCCGTTTTTGAGAATGGCATCGCGAATGCGCCGGTTCCCGCGTGGGTAAATGACGTCCGGCCCGTTGGCGAGCACGGCTATAGTGGTGGCGTTGGCTTCGATGGCTCCGCGATGGGCATGCGTGTCGATGCCAAGCGCCAGGCCGCTTACAATTGTGAATCCGGCTTCGGCGAGACGAAAAGCGAAGTCACGCGCAAGGTCGTAGCCCATCTGGGTGCCATTGCGGGCACCGACAATTGCGATTGCCGGCGCTGTCGGGTTGCTGATCTGTCCTTTTATAAAGAGGACCGGTGGCGAGTCGGGAATTTCTCGCAACAATGGTGGGTATTCATCTTCGTCAAAACAAATCATGCGGGTTTGCTTTTGTTCGAGCAGTTCAGGTAAGCATATTGGTTCAGTTCTAGCTGCTTGCGCCATGAAGCGGTCGATCTTAACGAAATCCCAGCCTTTAACCTTGAGTAGTTCACCTTTGCTTGCTGTAAAGGCACGCAAAGGGCTGCCGAATTCCTTGAGCAAACCAGCTCTGATCGTTGAGCCAAGCCAGCTCATATTGGCCAGTTGCAGCCAGGCTTTCTGCTGGCTGAAATTTTTGCCTGTATGTCTGGCCTCAGCCATAGAATATCGACTCCCTGGGGCTTTTTATTTGTTTTATCGCTTTTTTGCACCAGAAGGCGAGGGTGTCATCCTCTGTTTCGGCGGCAACCTGTGTCAGGCGCGCAAGCACCTCGACACCGGCTCCGGCAAGTGCTTCAAGCGCAAGGCTCTTTACTGAGCTATGTTCGTTAGAAAACAGATTGATAAACAGATCCGGGTTTACCTGAGCCATTTCTGCCATCGTGCGTTTGATGGTGCGAGCTTCACGCTGATCCTTGGTTTTACTTGAGTGATTCATCAGCGCCAGTGCGTCGGATTCGCTGTTCATTGCGCCAAAAGACTTGATTGTAGCCAGTCTTACTTTCATGGACTGGTCAGCAAGGGCATCTTGAAGAATAGCGCGGCTTTTGTGTCCCGGAAAACTTCCGATAGCTTCAGCGGCAGCAGCTCTGACGCTCTCGTCAGTGTCTTCCAGGAGCATGACGATATGGTCGATGCCACGTTCCTCGCGCAGCTCGGCAAGTGCTTTGGCGGCGTTGCTGCGCAATTCGTTGTCATCGCCCTCGATACACTTGATCAGTTCCTGGAAAACCTTGTCACCAAGCTTGGCAAAAGCCTGCTTTACACTGCGATGTACGTCGGTGTTGCGATCAGAAAAGCTGCGAATAAGCGGAATCATCGCACGTTGATCGCCGGTTCGGCCCAGCGAAATTGCGGCGTATGTGCGCACCCACTCGCTATCGTCACGTAAAGCCGATATGAGGGGCTCTATCAACTCAGGAGCCTCAATCAAGCCAGCTCCCTGAACCGCACAAAGGCGTAGTTCAGGATCACCTTTTCGCATGGCCTCTATTATGCGCGGAAGAAAACGTTGTCCGACTTCTTTGAGAATCTGGTTGATCCAATGGCGGATGTCTTCGTTGTCACTGGCAACATGTCTGAGAATTTCTTCTATTGGTAAATTTTCAAGACGACAAATGCTTTCAGCCGCCGCTTTTCGCACGCTCCAGATTTCGTCTGACAGCGAATTTATCAGTGATCTTGCAACTGCAGGATCGAATGCTGAACCCAGGGCTCGTGCTGAGAAGTAACGTATTTCGCGATTGGCGTCTTTGAGAGCACGGGTCAGATATGGTACTCCAGGCTCGCCAACGCTTTCGAGAATACGGGTGACCCAGTAGCGAACATCGTCATTCGGGCTTTTAAGTGCTTCGGCAATCTTTTCTACGCCGCGTTCTCCAATTTCGATAAGGGCGTAAGCGCTGCTGCGTCTGACGTTCCAGTCTTCGTGCGACAGTCCGGTAATTAGAACCGGCACTGCTCTCGGATTGCCGATTTCGCCAAGTGTAGAGGCCGCAAATGCTAAAATTTCCGGGTTAGAAAGCTTGAATAGTCTCATTACTGGCTCGACTACACGTGAGCCAATCTTGACGATCGACTTGCGAATTAAAAATCTGTGGTTGTCGTCCATTTTGATGACTTCATCAAACAGCCGCTGTAGACCCAGGTTTCCGCCTTTTACCAGAGCCCGCAGGCAACCGTCACGGATGTCTTCGTTTGGCCCGCGCAGGTACTCAAGCATCAGGTCTACTGCATTGTCGCCTATTTCTGCAAGCGCCATCGTGGCACTTTTGCGGATTGTCCAGTCGGGGTCTGCGAGCGACTCAATAAGGACTCTGATAACTCTCTTATCACCCGATTCTCCAAGCGCCGCCGCTATTACGTAACGTGTGCGTTTGTCGCCGCTGCGCAGCGCGTCAAGCAGAAATCGCTGCGCTTTGGGGCCAAGCTTTCCGAGAGTTTTTATTGCCCAGAAACTGATGTCTTCATCTTCGGTGGCTTTTAAAACTTGTTGCAGTGGTGCTATAACAGCTTCTCCATATTTCACCAATGCATCTGAGGCTGATTTTCGAACGCGCCAGCGCTCGTCACCAAGAGCGCGCAGTAGTATAGTCACACCCTGTGGTAGTCGGGAGCTACCAAGCGCAGAGCAGGCAAAAAAACGTATTTCGTCATTAGTGCTTTTCATGGCCCGCAGAATTGCTGGCAGACCCTTCTGACCAATCTCGCCAAGAATCTGGAGTGACCAGTGTTGAACATCCTGATTGTATGAGTTGAGCGCCCCTGACAAAACCGCCACAGCGGCGTCGCCATAGCTTTTAAGCGTTTCGGCTGCGGTTTTCCGCACTATCCAATTTTCGTCGGCCAGACAGGTAACTAGAAACTGCAAAAGCGTTTCGTCTTTTTTCGCTGTGATGCGTGCCAACAGGTCGAGTTTCTTTTCTTTAGAGGCAGCCGAAAATAATTCTACATAATATTGATTGCTGCTGTTTTCCATTCTGTGTCCTTTATCGGCCTGTGGGCTTTGCCGTGTCTGAATCTGGTGTTGCAGTGGCACTTGCCGGTTTTTCAGGTATTATCTGCGCATCTGTCGCAATTTTACCAGGTTCGTCAGCCAGTTCTGAAATATTTATGTTCAGCTTGTCAGGTCTGATCTTGAGAACGCTCACATTGTCGGGCAGGCCAACCGGAGCGGACAGGTTAACCGTATAGCTGCCGGGCTTCATTTTTTCTATATCGAGAATCATCTGTAACTGGGCGTTGCGGACCAGGGCGATATCTTTCAAAAAGCCTTCAACATCTATGGAATAAGAAGACACTGAGACCGAAGTGTATTGATTTGACGTCTTTTTCAGTTCAAAAGGCAAGCTGTCATAAGTTCTGCCCACTTTGCTGTCTAACAACTCTATTTCTATTACGGGCATTTCGGTTGAGAAAAGCTTAATCCGCTCGGGAAGCTCAAGCTTTACCGGAATCGATGCGGTCTGTGCTATGCCGGAAAGGTCTATCGGCTTAAAGCTCAGGTCGTTGATTTGGTTGAGAAGACGTGCTGGGCCGGTAACGACCACTGAAACCGGGGTTATCTTGAAATTCTCAAGCTTTTTGCCTTCTGGGACACGGTTGATGAATACTGGCTTGGCAAGCTGCAATGTTTTCGTGGGATAGCCTTGTTTAACAGTGATATCGAGGCTTGTTTTGTCAGGCGTTACCGAAATGTTCTCATTGCTGACACCAGGCTCAAGTAAAACCTTAATTGCACGCTGTTCGCTGATAGAATTTTTTATCTGATCGAGGTTAACCTCTACAACACAGGATGTTACACGGCTTATTAATCTCTCTGGCCCCACCAGCGTCACTTGTTCGGGGGTGTATCTCGGTTCATCAGCGAGGTAGCCTTCGGCCGGGATTCCCTGAACCTCAACTTTTATGTCAAATTTCTTTTGGACGAGCGGAATCACTTCGATATGCACCTGCGGGGGTGAGACCGAAACTACTGAAAGACCAGGTGCCGCGGTAACTCTTACAGGGAGCTGTGCCTGCCCTGGCCTGACATTATAAAGGTCGACATTCACCTGTACTCGACCACTGCTGTTCGAAAGAATAAAGTCTCGTCTGGTGCCTTCTATTTGAACCTGGACAGTATGTTTTTGCGGCGAAATCTTTACCATTTCGGGGATATTACGGTATTCGACTTCAGCGGTAAGATTGCGTCGAATCTCTGGTGGAATCACAAGATTTACATATATCCATGCGAATACACCAAGAAGTATTGATAAGAGTTTGATCCAGATGCGGTTATTCATTTGCGTGCAAATAACCTCCTGCTTCGACTGACCCGTGTAAATGCTGCTGCAACCAGTTTTTGCACTCTATCCATCGCCAGTCCGCGTGAAAGTTTACCGCCCTTGGCTCTCGAAATCTGACCGGTTTCTTCGCTGACCACAAATACCAGCGCGTCGGTAATCTCGGTGAGGCCTATGGCAGCACGGTGTCGTGAGCCCAGCTCTTTGGCTACTTCTCCGTGATTGCTGGTTGTCGGCAAAAAGCAGCTGGCGGCAGCAATTTTTTGTCCCTGGATAATGACGGCTCCATCGTGTAACGGAGTAAACGGCATGAAAACAGTGCTGAGCAGCTCGGAAGTGATTTTGCTGTCAAGTGGAATACCATTATCTATAAAGTCTTTGAGGCCGATTTCCTGCTCGAAAACGATCAGGGCGCCAATGCGCTTTTTGGCGCAGGCTTCAATGGTTTTACAGACTTCTTCAGTCAATTCCGGAATAGAATCTTCGCTTCCTGCCTGCTCGCTCAAAAAACGCCCTTTGCCAATGTCTTCGAGTGCTCGGCGCAGTTCAGGCTGAAAAATAACCACCAGTGCCAGGAAGCCGGTTGGTAGGGCGTTTGAGAGGACCCAGCTGACCGTGTTGAAGTCGAGATCTTTGGTTACGACCAGCAAAACCAGAATTATGCCGAGGCCTTTGAGCAGGTTGAACGCGCGCGTGCCCTCAATGAAGAGCAGCGCCCGGTAGATGCCGTAACTGACCAGCGCGATGTCGAAGATATCTATCAGCGAGATATCTCGAAATATCGCCATCAAAAGGTCGAAAAAATGCTGCAATTTTTACTCCAGATCGGCTGCTATCTTCTGCATGAGTTCGCGGGTCTTTGCTGTCGGTTGGCAGAGCGGCAGTCGTGCCAGGTCTGTCATCAGACCGCGATTGGCCAATACTGCCTTGGTTGGTAGCGGGTTGGTTTCGACGAACAGGCCTCGGTGCAGATCCAGCAGCTTAAAATGAATCGCGCGCGCGGTGTTCCAGTCTCCGTTGAGCGCGGCGTCATTGAATTTTTTCATTAGAACTGGTGCTACGTTAGCGGTAACCGAGATGGTGCCAACGCCGCCGCAGGCCATTATTGGAAGATTCAGTGCGTCTTCGCCCGAAAGCAGCGTAAAACCTGGTGGTGCACGGCGAATTATTTCCATGGCCTGATCCAGGTTGCCGGAGGCTTCTTTTACCGCAACGATGTTGCTGACTTCAGCCAGTTCTAGCGTTGTGTCGGCGATCATGTTACAGCCGGTGCGACCAGGCACGTTGTAAAGCACTACCGGTAGCACGGTTTCGGCAGCAACGGCTTTAAAGTGCAGTTTCAAACCCTCTTGTGTTGGCTTGTTGTAATAAGGTGTGACTACCAGAACGGCTTCAGCACCAAGTTCTGCGGCCTTGTTAGTGAGCTCGCAGGTGGCACGTGTATCATTGCTGCCAGTCCCAAACATCAGCGCAATCTGGCCAGCTATCTGTCTCTTTACCGCCTGCATCAACGCCTTTTTCTCGTCGAAGCAGAGCGTCGCCGATTCGCCAGTGGTGCCACAGATTACCAGTCCATCTGTTTTTGCTGCCATATGAATGCTAACGAGCTTTTCAAGTGCGGCAAAATCAATCTGACCATCCTGCCCGAAAGGTGTAACCAGCGCTACCCATGAGCCTTTGATCGAATTCATGTTCAATTTTTCCCCGTAGTATGAATATATAGTTTCTATCACTATACCATAGAGT
Source organism: Candidatus Rifleibacteriota bacterium (assembly GCA_018818125.1). Classification (GTDB taxonomy): domain Bacteria; phylum Muiribacteriota; class Ozemobacteria; order Ozemobacterales; family Ozemobacteraceae; genus Rifleibacterium. The sequence continues at coordinate 13,478 of JAHISQ010000153.1, read as the reverse complement.
AGTTCAACTGTGCTTCCCACAGTTTAAAAAAAATACAAAAAAAAATCGCGCGTGAGCGACAAATCCCAGGTGCAAAAAAGAACTTGTTCTGAATGAGAGTTATTACCTTAGCCAGCAGAATTGACTTTGCCGATAGGTGGTTGTATTGTTATGACGAACATGCACATTGAACAACCATATAGCCCGGTCGCTCTAAAGCCGTTGCTGCTTTGCTGTCTGCCTGAATCTGGCCAGCAGCCGCAGCAGGCGTTGATTTCGCTGCCGGCGCTCTTTGCGAGTCCACAGGTTGCCCTGTCGCATTCGGCGCAACAGCGCGGCTGGCTGCGTGTCTTGGCCGGAGATTGCCCGGTTTATTGCCAGTCAGATTGTGAGCGGCTCATACTTAAACTCAATTCCTTCGACCTGCTCATCGTAAATCCGCTTAGCCTGAACACTCTTGCCAAATTTGCGCTGGGTCTGCGCGATTCGTTTCCGGCAGAGCTGTTATGGCAATTCTCGCAGCTCGGAAAACCAATCTTGCTGGCTGAAGAAGCCCTGCCAGACGACAGCACGGCAATGAACCCTCATCTGGTCAGAATTTATCGGCAGCATTGGCAGACCGTCACCGGAGGCACTGTGTGTGGGTTTAACAACGACAATATTGCCGAGAAAGCTGCGCGCATGATTCGCTCAAAAGCTGCGATTAATCGCCAGTCTGTTGCTGGCTCTCGAGTCTTTGTTACCCGGGAAGATGTTATTGCCGCATCTGAGTCGCTTGAGCCGTTGCGGGTGCCTTCTAATGCCATTATTACCGACATTGCCCGCGAAGAAGCATCAGCCCGTGGCGTAGTAATCGTCCAAGGCTGAGCTCGATTGCCGGGTTTTTTACCAGATTAACATACCCATAAATGCTTTGCGCAAAAGAACAACTTATCTCTGAACGCCTGCCGCTGTTACGTCAACTGTTGAACCCATGCCGGCTCTGCCCTCGCAATTGTGGCGTAGATCGTTTGCATGACAAACAGGGATTCTGCCGGATTGGCGGCCAGATCAGGGTGGCGTCATGGGCGCAGCATCGCGGCGAAGAGCCCCCAATTTCGGGAAGCCATGGTTCGGGCGCTATTTTTGCTTCGGGATGCACTCTGGGCTGCTTTTTTTGCCAGAATTTCCCGTTCAGTCAGCTTGGCAACGGCCAGTTGATGAGTGCCGACGAACTTGGCGCCATATATAGTCGCCTGGCCCGTAATGGCATACATAATTTGAATTTTGTAACCCCGACACACGTCTTACCAATGCTCCTCGAGGCTTGGTTGTGCAGCGATGAGCGGGCAAAGGCTCTGCCTCTGGTCTACAACTGCTCGGGTTACGAGAGCGCAGAAGTCATTGATCTGCTCGACGGCATTGTCGACATCTGGCTTCCTGATATAAAATATTCACAAAACAGCGTGGCTGCTGAACTATCAAATGTTTCTGACTATGTTGAGGTTAATCGCCGCACTCTCCGGAAGATGTGGGATCAGGTTGGTCTTTTGCAGGTTGACCCAACAACAGGCATTGCCAGCAGAGGCATGATAATTCGTCATCTGGTGCTGCCTCAAGGTCTTGCTGGGAGTGCCGACTCTTTGCTCTGGCTGCGTCAGGAATTTGGTGCCGACGTGTTTTTGAGCGTTATGAGTCAGTATTTTCCAGCCTATAAAGCATTTGAGCACCCAATAATGTCGCGCTCACTGGAACCAGAAGAATATATTGCAGTTCTTGATCTGATTGAGGAGCTCGGCTTTACAAATGTGTGGGCTCAGGACCCAACCGAACGTGGCGGTGCCTGACGGGCTCTCTATTTGTTAGAGAGCTAATAATTCAGTTGTTGGCGAATTTTCCCCCGGTGAGGATTTCGGGATATGTCGCTCTAAATGTCTGAAACCATAAGAGCAGTCTGATCTTGAGTTGTCTGGCATAATGCTCTCATGTTCCAAAAGCCTGCCTGTGTCATTGTAATGACAATTTCACTATAACTGAATCTTTTCTTAAAGAGTTTTTTCGGGTCTTGGTATGTGACGTAGGACGTGCTATACTGGCAAGAACTTCCCATTCAAGGAGAGCATATGTCAGGTCATAGTAAGTGGGCCACAACCAAGCACGCGAAGGCCAAAACAGACGCGCTCAGAGGTCGAGCGTTTACTAAGGTCATCAAAGAAATTACCGTTGCTGCACGCATGGGCGGCGGTGATCCGGCTTCAAATCCAAGTTTGAGAACAGCTCTTCAGGCAGCTAAAGATTGCAACATGCCTAAGGACAACATAGAAAGAGCGATCAAAAAAGGAACCGGGGAACTTGAAGGAGTAAATTACGAAGAAGTACTTTACGAAGGTTATGCCCCCGGCGGAGTTGCAGTAATGGTGAAATGTCTTACTGACAATACCAACCGAAGCGTAGCTGAAGTTAGCAAGATTCTCAGCAAAGGCGGCGGGAACATGGGAGTCCCCGGTTGTGTTTCATTCATGTTTGAAACCAAGGGATATATCTTCCTTCCCAACGAAAAAAATCCTGGACTTAGCGAAGACACACTAATGGATATCGTCCTGGAGTCAGGCGCTGAAGATCTCAAAACTCTTGATGATGGCTTTGAAGTTACCTGCCAGCCAACATCTTTTAACGAAGTGCGCCAGACTCTTGAAGATAAAGGCTTGAAAATGGAAGAAGCCAAGGTTACTAATCTGCCAAAAACCACCGTGAGTGTTACTGGCGCAGATGTAGCCAGGGTTCTTAAGCTTGTTGATACCCTCGAGGAGCACGACGACGTTCAAGAGGTCTACTATAATTACGAGATCTCAGACGAAGATATGGAAACAGCACTCGGCGCCTGATATTTTAGCGATTTTTGCAGGCTTGCCCGGCTGCTTTTTACGCCCGGGCAAGCTGCGCAATATTGCACTGGTATTCAGGTTGTTTAATAGAAATGATTTATAATTTTGTTTAAGCACTTTTTCGTTGCTGCAAATATTCTGCTGAGTTTTTTTCAATTGTAACTCGTTCTTATTCAATGCTTTCCTGGATTTATTAACCTCATGATAGAATTTATAAAAGGAAAACTGCACAGCAAGCAGCCTCACCGTGTAGTTGTCGAACAAAACGGTATTGGCATAGAAATTCTTGTACCGTTTACGACCAGCAGTCGGCTTGGTGCTGCCGGCTGCGATGTGCAACTGTTGTGTCATCTGCACTGGCGACAGGAAGATGGGCCGCAGTTATTTGGCTTTTTCTCCGAAGAAGAGCGCCATCTCTTTCGCCTGCTTACCCGGGTTAACAAGGTTGGCCCGAAACTGGCTATCAATATTATGTCGGCAACCACGCCCGAGGCTTTTGCCAGCATGATACTGTCAGAAGATGCAGTGCATCTGACAACGCTCAAGGGTGTCGGCCCAAAACTTGCTTCGCGCCTGATTGTTGAACTCAAAGAGGGTATTGCCAAACTCGGTATTGGTGCAGCTCAGCATCTTGAGGCCGACGGCGGCACGGCTAAAATTCCGTTTGAGACCGATGTGCGCGAAGCGCTCGAAAACCTAGGCTATACCGGTAAAGAAATCGCTCTTAGCCTCAAACGTGTTGCCAAAGAAATTTCGCCTGATGCAACCATAGAGCAGACTATCGAAGCAGTGCTTCGTTCGTTTTCGGCTTAACAGAATATTATGAAGAAAAAAGATCTGCGCAAAATCTCAGAAATTGACGAAGTAGATTTTGAGCTCGCTGAAGACTTTGAAGAGGGCTCCATCCTCGCCCGTACGCCGATTCCCGGTGATGAAGAAATTCTGTTGCCCAGTTTGCGTCCACGCAAGTTTTCGGAATTTATCGGGCAATCAGCTATTGTCGAAAAGCTGCAGGTGTTCATTGCTGCCGCCTGTGAGCGCAAAGAACCGCTTGATCACACTTTGTTGCTGGGGCCGCCCGGCCTCGGTAAAACAACGTTGGCCAACGTAATCGCCGCCGAGATGGGTGTGCAGATCCGTATTACTTCAGGACCGGTGCTCAATCGCGCCGGAGATGTTGCTGCGCTGCTCACTGGTTTGCGCCAGGGCGATGTGCTGTTTATCGACGAAATTCATCGACTCAGCAAAAATGTCGAAGAAGTACTCTATCCGGCAATGGAAGACTACCACTTCGACGTGCTGATTGGCAAAGGCCCGACAGCCCGCAGCCTGCGCATGAAAGTGCAACCCTTTACTTTGATTGGTGCAACTACGCGTGAGGGGGATGTTTCAGCGCCACTGCGCACACGCTTTGGCGTGGTTTCACGCATCGATTATTACGCTGTTGATGAACTCAGAGTGGTTATCGAATCGGTAGCAAAGAAGCTGCAATACCCGGTAACCCCGGAAGCTGCCAGCGAAATAGCACGTCGCGCGCGCGGCACGCCACGTGTCGCAATCAGAATGTTTAAGCGTATGCGCGACGTTGCGCAGGTAAATCGCCAGGAAGCAGTTGATCTTGTAACCGTGGAACGCGGCATGCGTATGCTGCAGATAGACAGTATTGGTCTTGATTACATCGACCGCAAAATTCTCGAAATTTTGCTAAAACGCTTTGATGGCGGGCCGGTTAGTCTTGACACTCTTGCTGTTTCGGTCGGCGAAGAAGCTGACACTATTTATGACGTTTATGAGAGCTTTCTCATTCAGATCGGCTTCATTGCCCGTACCAGCCGTGGCCGTATTGCCACCCGTGCTGCCTACGAATATTTCGGCATGAAACCGCCGACCCCGGCCAATAACCAGAACCAGCTCCGCCTTTTCGAAAACTGACTTCCACGCTTCAGACCCAAAACCTGGAAATTACTCGCACAGAACCGCAAAGCCACTAAGAAGTTGGCGTTGCATTTTTTGCGATTTAACAACTTTGCGGCTCTGTGCGATGGAAAAACATGACTGCCCTGATATGTGTGGTGTTAGCCAGTGCTTGAAAAAGAATGTATAGATGGTGTACACTTCGAGCTGAAGAATATCGCTATTTGCGGCTGCTTTGCCGCTGACAACAGGACAAAAGGTGGAAACCAATATACAAACGCAAAATGGCGGCGACAGCGGATTAACACCGCTGATGCAGCAATACAAAGATATCAAGGCCGAAAATCCCAATGCGGTGCTGTTGTTCCGCTGTGGTGATTTTTACGAAACTTTTTTTGAAGACGCAGTGCTGGTTGCTCATGAGCTCCAGATTACACTGACAGCGCGTGGCAAGAGCAGTGGCAACCCGGTTCCTCTCGCCGGTGTGCCTTACCACAGCATTGATGGTTACATTGCCAAGCTGATTCATAAGGGCTTTACCGTCGCGATCTGCGACCAGGTCGAAGATCCCAAAAAGGCTAAAGGTCTGGTAAAGCGAGAAGTAGTGCGCATTATCACACCGGGTACCGTCGCTGACCCGAGCATGCTCGAAGAGACTTCAAATAATTATCTGGTTGCATTCGCCGGCACATCAGAACGATTTTGTCTCGCAGCAGTCGATTTAAGCACTGGCGAAGTAATGTTGAACAGCGGTGATCAGGGCGAAATGCTGATGTTGCCCGAAGAATTTACCCGGCTTATGCCCCGCGAAATTCTAGTGTTGGCTGATAGTGCCGATAAGCTGCCAGCTTCGCCACCCTGGAAACACCTGCGTGCCGAGGTTCATCCGTGCAGAATCAGCGAAGGTGAAGCGGTCGAAATGTTATGTAGCCTGTATCCTGGCGAGCACCGCGCCAGATTTCTGGCCATGCCGCCCTTGCAGCTGCGCACTATGGGTATCCTGGCCGATCATCTGCTTGATACTCAGCGCTGTTCGTTGAGGCATCTGAGCTTTCCGGTAGATTACCGACTCGGTGATGGTATGGTGCTCGATGAGGCTACTCTGAGCAATCTTGAGCTTCTTGCTAACGGTCGTCAGACTGCGGGCGGCACACTGTTTGATGTCTTGAACCGCACGAGAACCATCATGGGGGCGAGAACTCTTAAGAGGTGGCTCCTTAAACCACTTGTCAACAAAGATGTTATTAATCGGCGTCTCGATCAGGTTGAAGCGTTGGTTAATCAACCACTGCCGCTTGCCGAAATTCGTGAACTTCTTAAAGGCACCCCTGATCTGGAAAGAATTCTAAGCAAAATTTCGCTTGGTAGCCGTAATCCTCGTGACTTGCAGGCGCTGTCTTCCGGACTCGGCAGGATTCCGCATCTGCAGAGACAGTTGTCTGGTGCCGGATTGGCTGCCCTGGCAAATGTAATGCAACCGCTCGATGAACTTACCGATCTGATCGACAGTCACCTTCTCGACGATCTGCCGGCCAATCTGAGCGATGGTGGCGTCGTCGCTGCTGGAATTAACTCTGAGCTCGACGAGCTTCGTGGATTGCTTAGAGATGGTGACGAATGGCTCAAGCGCTTCGAAGAACAGGAAAAACAGCGCGCCGGTATTAAGACTCTCAGGGTTAAAAAAAACAGTGTCTTTGGTTATTTCATCGAGATTTCAAAGAGTCTCGCCGATCAGGCACCCGATAACTACGTGCGCAAACAGACCCTTACCACTGGTGAACGCTTTATCACCGCTGAGCTTAAGGACTACGAAAACCGTGTTTTTACAGCCAGTGACAAGTTGGTTGCCATCGAAAAAGAGATCTACGAAGATCTGGTAATGCGCACTCTCGCCTATATTGACAGCATCAAGCGTAATGCCTCGGCAATTGCCGAAGCTGATGCCTTCTGTTCGTTGGCACAACTGGCCTGTGAAAATAAGTATTGCCGTCCGCTGCTGCTCGACGACGATACGATAAATATCTTTGAGGGCCGCCATCCGGTGGTCGAAAAGTTTCTGGGCAGCGGCGATTTCAATCCAAATGACCTGCTGCTCGATGCAAGCCGCCGCCAGGCAATAATTACCGGGCCGAACATGGCCGGTAAATCGACTTTTCTGCGACAGGTTGCATTGATCGTGCTGATGGCTCAGATTGGCTCGTATGTGCCGGCAACCCGTGCCGAGATTGGTGTTGTTGACCGCATTTTTACGAGAGTTGGGGCTTCTGACAACCTGGTTCGCGGCCAGTCAACTTTTATGGTTGAGATGATGGAAGCTTCGGCGATACTTAAGAGCGCGACATCGCGTAGTTTGCTGATTCTTGACGAGATTGGTCGGGGAACTTCCACTTTCGATGGTTTGTCGCTGGCCTGGTCGATCCTGGAACATATTAGTCTGCAGATTTCTGCACGCACGCTGTTCGCGACACACTATCACGAGCTTACCGATCTCGACAGCGTTCATCCCGGAGTTTTCAATCTTAATGTTGGTGTCAGTCACGATGAGAAGACAGGCACCATGGTTTTTCTACACAAAATCCACGAAGGCGCTGCCAGCAAGTCTTATGGAATTGAAGTCGCGCGGCTTGCCGGTTTGCCCGGGTCGGTAATCGATCGTGCCCGTGAGATTCTTTTCGAGCTTGAAAAAACTGAGCAGGACGAGTTGGGCCGGGTAACCCGTAGCTTGAAGCCGCAGGAACGCCCGCAGCAACTGAGTCTGTTCTCGCCAGGCAACGAGCTGATCGAGGCAGTAAGCAGAGTCGATGTTAACAACATTACGCCAGTCGAGGCACTTAACATTCTGAGTCGTCTCAAAGGAATGGCAAATGGCTGAAGATTTCTGGGCGCCTGTATTCGCGCGACTGCTCGTAGATTATGAATTTCTTGAGCTGGTCGTAAATGACACGACTGATGCTGACCTGGTCAGCTGGATCAGGCCTAATCGTGCTCTGTTCGCCCGTTGTGCCAGGTTTTTAAAAAAAAACCGGGTGCTCGACAAGCCTGCTCTGGCACGCGAAATGCTTATTTATGCCCGCGAAGATGAGGCATTGCGCAAAATTATTTTGTATACCTGGGTCGAGAAGAATCCTCTAACTATGCGGTTCCCGACCTTGGTTGTCGATGCCGCAGCTGAAGAGCAGTTGCAGTCAGGTGAATTTGGCAGTCTGGGAAAGATTAATATTCTTGCCAGAATTGACCCGAGGGCCGCCATAAAACCTCTTTATGAACGCGTGTTGGCAACTTGTTCGATTGGGTTAGAGTCTGACAGTGTCACGCCAGTCCCTTCTGTCTCTCAATCCTTTGATGAAAAGGCCAGGCAGAAGTTTGAGCTGCGTATTGGTGAATTGGAAAGGGTCCTTGATGGATTCAAAACAGAAAACCGTCAGTTGAAAAAGCAGCTGGAAGCCCGTCAGAGCGAAATCACTGCGCAGAATCGTCGCATCGAAGAATATTCGCACAAACTCAAACAAGCTGAGCAGTCAGGGCAGGTTCTCGCCAGCGAAGCGGCAGGTTTGCGCAGTCGTGTGAGTTTTCTCGAAAAACTTTCTGCTCAGCCGCAGCCGCTTGCTGAAAGAGTTGATTCCACTGATAACTCAGATCAGATAACCGCTCTCTCAGAGGAACTGGGCGCGTTGCGTCGTGCAGTTGAGAATCGCGAGGCGACAATAAGACGTCTTGAAGGTGAAAAGAGCGAACTGGCGGCACGTCAGGCGACAGATTCAGAAAAGGATCGACAGATTGCGGCGTTGCGTCAGCGTCTTGCTGATCTTGAGCCTTTGAAGCAGGGTTCAGGGCAGCGCCTTGCCGGTCAGTTGATAAGTTCGCATAAGGATTCTTCAGGAAAGCGCAGCTGGCTGTTTCTGTCGATTTCGGGACGGGTGATCTTTGTTGAAGGCACTTTGGTCAACAAAACTTCGGTGGTACGTGAAGAGTTTTGCCTTTTGCATCTCGATTCTGATGAGCGACCGGTTGCACTTGAATCGCTCGAAACTGATGCCCGCCGTGAAATCTGTGGCTGCATCGACGATTCTGGCGACGATCTCTCACTTGTTGCTGATGCGCAGCGTTTTAAAGTGCGTGTCGAGATTGCCGAAAGTCAGGTTGGAATACCGGTAAGATGTGTCTGGCTGCCGGCTTTTGTTGATCGATCTGCAGGTATTTATCGGGTTGAAGTGCTTTCGCAGCAGCAGCAGGCTGATATTGTGCAGAAAACTGCAGATATCAGGCAGGTAATGGCCTTTTTTAAAGCCGATCGACTCAATTTTGACCGCTTTGTCGAGTTGTTACGGGAACAAAACATAGCTTTTACTGTTGTGCCAAATCACATAATTTCCTTCGCGACAGACTATCACGAGGTGCTTGAGCCTCTGCGTATGCGTGGCCGAGTGTATAAATGCTGCGGCAGTGCAAACTGTCAGATGCGCGCCGGAGCAGAGATAATGGTGCGTCAACTGCAGCCAGGCCAGGCCTGCGATTTCTGCGCCAGTGTCGCGCCAGAAGTTTCTGATAAGAAGCAGTTTTTTGGTCAGCGTGTGCTGATTTTTGGTGGTGATTATGTTGGTAGCGAATACGAGAGAACCTTGGCCGGGTATAACTTGAAAGTTGAATGGCATAGCGGCTTCAAAAATCTGGCAGAACTAAAAAACGGCTTCGGTCACCCTGATTTGGTAGTAATAATAGTCCGCCAGATTTCTCACACTCTTCTGCGCGAGTTGGCGGCAATGATCGAACGCGACTCCCTGCCGGCTCTCTACAGTTCTCGGCGTGGTATTTCCGGCGTCCTCGACGAATTGTCCTCGCATTTTGGCCTTGCCCACGATTGAGAAAAGCGTTTTGCTCCGGGAATTATTGAATAATTGCCTCTGCTTGGTTTATGTTGTCTTGTTAGAGTAGAATGCGATTATTTTAACAATGGGAAAAAAAGAATTGAAGTTGCTCAAAGAGCTTTTCTCTGCAGTTATCAAGAAATTCACGGGGGAAACGTCCTCGACTATTGCTTCAGGTTATGATGCCAAAAAGCAGGCTCATGAGTCGAGAATCAAAAATAGCAGGTTTCTTAATGCTATCAAAAACTGTAGTGAAAGTATTGCGCTTGAAATACTCGAGGGTGGGGGCGTTTTCCTTGAAGAAAAAGATATTTTCGGTGAAGCTACTCTATTGCTGGTAGCGATTAGAAAGCATAAATTCATTTTGGCAAAGCGACTTGTCGAAATGGGGGCGAATATTCATGCTCATACGACAAATTATGAAAACGCGCTGACGCTTTCAATAAAAGCCGAAAATGAAGATCTTGCCATGTATCTTCTTGAAAAAGGGCTTCCCATCAGGACTGAATTCTTGCCTGATTCCGGCACTCCGTTACAGAGTGCTGCCAACTTGGGTCTTGCGAGGGTTGTGGCTGAATTGATCAGACGTGGAGCTGATGTGAACGACACAAGAGGTCGTGGCTTCGATACGATCTCCTGTGCCACAGGACCACAAGGCTCTGTCGAAGTGATTGAGCTGCTGCTGGCAAACGGCGCTGATGTTAATTCCCGTGACAATGGCTGCGGTCATACACCTCTTATGCGTGCCGCATCCCACGGAAGACTGGATATGGTTGAATTTCTGTTGGCAAATGGTGCTGATCCTGAGTTTCAGGAAAATGATCTGGAGCATGACGAATACGGAATTAATGCTTTGATGTTTGCTGCAAAAATCGGCAATATCGATATTATAAAAAGGATTCTGGATACGGGTGTCTCGCTTGAGATTGCCACCGGAACGATAAATGAAAAGAGCAGATTTGTAGGTCGCCCGGTAATGATGAATTCAATTAGAGATGAAATGAGCCCTGAGGTCGCCTCTATTGACGCAAGGCTGGTTTCTGCATATTTCGGAAAAACAGCTCTCTGGTTTGCAGTTGAGAATAACAGGATCGAAGCCGCCAGGTATCTTATACAATGCGGAGCAGACACGCAAATTAGAGATCAAACCGGAGATACCTTACTGGCCCCAGCCGTAAAGAAAAAATGGCTGGAAATGGTAAAGCTGCTGGTCCCATTATGTCCCAGTTTTCATGCTCAAAATAATTACGGCTATTCAATTTATGATTATGCCGAAAAAAATTGTCCCGAAATCTACAAATATTTTCAAAGCCTTGAAGATTAACCTAGGGCTTTGACTGGTTGCGTTTATAATTTTCTCAGATTGAAAAATATTTTAGAGTCTTTCGAATTGTTGAAAAAGCGATCTGAATAATCGTCCAAAAATGAATGATATCTGTCTGCATCAGTCATTTTGATTTTGGTGATAAGGCTACAGTTTCTTGATTGAGTAGCATTGGATTAAAAGTCTTGAAATTCCGCGCATAAATGCCAGCAGCCTCGTTGGATGTCGCATCTAGCATGGATGCCTGAAAGACGGTGATGATCGAAAAGGATCACGGAAGACTTTGACCTGAGTTGTTCTAAGGCACTTGCGGGTTAAATGGTTTTATGTTAAACTAAAACCAGAGAGAAAAAAAATTGAATCAGAATCATCAGAGGGAGCCGCTAATTTGCGGTATTTTGTTGTTTCTGAAAAACACGAGAGCGACCAGAGAGTAATAAATCTCCAGAAAAACTTTTATTCGTTAAATAATTGCTAACTTCTTCCGATTAAAATCCGGGTTGCCGTACACCTTGCGGAATCAGGAGGATAAAGCGGGTGTACATGATCGCATGGCAGCCCTCAAAACGAAACGGAGATTCTATATGGCAAGTATTTATAATAATGAACGGGAAAATGACAGTCAACTGCTTAAGAGTTACTTCACTGACCTTAAGAAACACCCTCCTCTTACCCGCGAAGAAGAAGTTATTCTTCTCAAGCAGGTTCAGGTCGGCAACCCCAGCGCGCGTTCTCGCCTGATTCTTGCCAACCTCAGGTTTGTGGTGGCCGTGGCCAAACGCTATCGGCACATCAATGAGGTGCCGTTCGAAGATCTGATCGCGGTTGGCAATCTCGGCCTGATGCGCGCCGCGCAAAGGTTCGATTGCGAAAAGAATGTGCGGTTTATTTCCTATGCCGTCTGGTGGATTCGCCAGGCGATGATTCAGATGGTTTCGAGCCACGGTAATCCAATTCGGCTACCGCTCAATCGTGTACATACTGGCCTCAAAATCAAAAAAGTTGAAGAAACTTTGATCAAAAAGCTTAATCGGCGTCCGACTCTTGATGAACTCGCCGAAGCCATGGTGATGAAGTCAAAGGATCTGCGCAAGTTCATGCGTGACATACCCAGTGTGGTATCAATGGACACCACCCCGGTAGACCCCGAAGAAGATCTCTTTCTGCGCGATGTTATTACCGATAATGAGTCAGACCCTCTCGTAGAGGCCGAAAGAAAAGCTCTCGATGGCGAACTTGAAAAAGTTCTCGATTCGCTGACCGATCGCGAACGCGTTGTTCTCATGCATCGCTTTGGTCTGCATGATACCCGCTCCTATACTCTTGAAGAAATTGGCAAGCTGCTCGGTGTAACCCGAGAGCGTGTGCGCCAGATCGAGGCGCAGGCTCTTTCAAAATTGCGCAATCCGCGCCGCTGCGAAAACCTTCACACCTACCTGACCTGACACGAATTAAAAAACCCGGCAGAACATCATGTTTCTGCCGGGTTTTTCTATTTCAGTTTACTTGTCTGGTCTGGCGATGAGTATCAGGTAGTTTTTAAAATTGTTGCTGGCGGCTTTTTGAACGTCTTCAACAGTTACTGAGCTGTAGATGCCAAGAATAACTTCGAGAAAGTCGACCTGGAGGCCGTTCCATAAGAAGCTGGTGAGGGTTGAAGCCTGGGCATCAGAGCGTTCGAGTGCCCTGTTGAAAAAAGACTTAAGCTTTCTACCGGCGGCCTGAATGTCCTCGCTCGAAACCTTCAGTTCCGGAATCTGCTTTACAACACGCTCAATCGCTTGCCTGGCTTCATCGACCTTGTCAATCGGAACTGCTGCGAAGAAAGTGAATATCGAAAACAGCTGATTAGTTCTATATATGCCCCACAAACCGCGATGCGCTTCGATCTTTTTGAGCTCCTGAGCGATAATAGCGTTGCTGCTGCTGAACAATAGATGGCTTAGCACTGAATTGGCTCCGAAAGTGGTGCGGATTTCTTCTTCGCTTTTCAGATTTAAAAACTGCTTCATTCTAAACCCAACCGCTATGTAGGCATATTCGCTGCTTGCCGGCAGTTTGATTTCTTTAACCTCAATCTTGTCGAGTGGTTGACCGACCCAGGCCGGGCAGGTCGCGCTGATGGCGCTTTTGCCTTTGGGCACTGAAGCGAAGGCATCTGAAACCAGCTGAAGAGTCTTGTCTGAATCAAAGTTGCCGACTGCGGCAACACACATGTTGCTGGCCACCGCCCATTCGTTGTAGAACTTCTTTACCTGCGCAAATGTAATTTTATCGAGGTCCTTGCTGAGTAAATTGGGTGAATACAGATTCATACCCGGAAACAGCCCATCAACCATGCTTCCGTAGACAATGCTGTTGGTCGCGGCGTTGTCGTCGGCAATGCGCTGCAGAATTCGCTCTTTAGCCTTGCTGAAGAATTCTTCAGTAAATTCAGGGTGGCGCAGTAGTTTATTAACGAACTTGAGTAGATCAGGAAGTTTCTGTTTCTGGGTGCGAGCTGAAATAACCAGGCTTTCGTTGTTGAAAACT
>JAHISQ010000152.1 GCA_018818125.1 Candidatus Rifleibacteriota bacterium | reverse complement strand
ATTGCAAACCTTGGATCCGTAATTACCGATATGGCAAAGAAAATAACCCTGTGCAATTCATCATAAATCTCAATATTAACAGGAACGAGCAGAATCATAAAACTTGGGTGGTGTCAAACCCCGAGTTATTGAGCAGTTACGAAATTTATCAGCACTCGGTAAGACCCAAACGACTTCACACCAGACGGGCGCGCAAAATGTCATGCAGGTGCAGAAAGCCGACGACTTTGTCGTTCTCAACGACCGGCAGCGAAGTTATTGATTTGTCTTCCATGCTTTTGAGAGCTTCCATGGCCAGGCGGTCGGGAAAGGTGTGGCGAGGATTGGCAGTCATAACCTGACTTATCGGCACATCCAGGCTGCAGATGGCGTTGCATTCGAAGTATCTGCGAAGATCACCATCGGTAAAAACCCCCAACAGCTTTTCTTCGGCGTCACAAACGACCAGAGCGCCAAAACCACCACGCGACATCTGCACTATCGAATCGCGCAACATGCTCTCGGGCAAAATTTTTGGCACTGATGAGCCTGAATGCATGAGATCGCGAACGATCAAAAAGCGACGACCTAGACTGCCAGACGGGTGAAGGCGAGCAAAATCCTTCTCTTTGAAGCCACGCGCCTCAAGCAGCGCTCCGGCGATCGCGTCGCCAAGTGCCATAGCGACAGTAGTCGAGCTTGTTGGTGCCAGGTTCATCGGACAGGCCTCGCGCTCGACGCTGGCATTGATAACAACGTCAGACATACGAGCCATAGTCGAATCGAGATTGCCAACCATAGCGATGATGCCGGCTCCAACTCGTCGCAAAAACGGAATCAGGCGCACCATCTCTTCAGTTTCGCCAGAGTTTGAGAGAAGCAGCAAAATATCGCGTTCCTGTACCATGCCAAGATCGCCATGCAAAGCTTCAGCCGGGTGCAGAAAAAATGAGGGGGTGCCAGTGCTCGACAGCGTCGCCGAGATTTTCTTACCAACCAGGCCTGACTTACCCATTCCACTGACAATTAGACGTCCAGGACTGGTTAAAATCAAGTCAACAGCTTTTACCAGTTCATCGCCAAGATTGGCAGCGGCGACCTGCAATGCCTTGATTTCTATTTCGAGTATGTTTTTTGCTGATGCAAGCGGGCTCTGATTCATGACAACGTACCTTCACATAAATTGGTGACAACAACACGCACGGCCATCATACCACAAAGCAAAGCCGCAGTGAGCGCCAAGCCAATTTGTTTCGCATTTTTTCACCAGATCATAGGCTCTGAATACATTATGAACAGCACTAACCTGGCTTTCTTTCGAAGCTATTGCACAGAAGCTTTAATGATTCTTCAAAAATCATTCCTGATGTTCCCGACGAAACTTAAGAATATTCGCAATATCCTGCTTGGAATAAATCCCATTCCATGGGCTCTTGCTGGCTTTCTGCATTAAGGAAATCCCAGCCAATGAGTTTTTGTCAACTCCTCGCTGGGAAGCGGCGCCTCCCCACGAGATTTTATCTATACCTCGCTTTTTGAACACACTGGAAATATCTTTTAAATGTGCGCCGTCAAACAGGTTCTTGTCGGCAGTAAGAATGGCGTTAACTCCCATCAGAAATCTCGGACTTCCTGATTTCAGATAATAATGGCTCTTATGAATCAAAACGTCTGCAACATCGGCACCAAGAGCTTTACGAAGATCCCAGAGGGCACCCGACCAGATCTGACCGTCAGCATGAACTTCACCCTTGATATCCTCAGGATAGTGAAGACTGTTTTCCAGATTTCGTTCAAAGGGCCTGCCCATTTTGGCCACGCTCCATTCACCATACTTTGGGTCATTACTGAGAGAACAGGCAAAATAATCAGCCTGTCCCTCGTTCATTGCGCCAGACTCGCTGAAATAAAAAAGCGAAACAATTCCCTGCAAAACAGCGTGAGAATACTCATGCCAGCAGATACTTTCTTCTTTGGCATAATCATTACGCAAATCTCCGTCGCCAAAAATGATGACATCCTCAAAAGGTCTGTAGGCGGCATTATCGAACTTATCTCCAAAATGAACAACTGCTTTAAGCGGCCTGTTCATTTCGGTGCAGCCAAGTTTGCTAAAAAAATTGTGAATTCGATTGATATTGTAATATACGTTCACTTCATCAAAATGAGTGTTATCCGGGGCATACAGATGGATATCATCTTCAGCTACGGCCGACTCGCCATCGGCATTGGTGACATCTGCAAATTCGCCCTTGAGTGAATGTGAAGAGAGATGAGGTAAATCTTCTTTAGAAACCGGACCTGAAATCGGGCTAGAAGTGTAAACCATGCCTATTCCGGTATAAACCATCAAATTTTGTCTGGATATTTCTTTGCCGTCCTCAGCATCTATCAACATCTCGAAATCACCTATTGGATTGTCCGATGAAAGCCTGACGCAATATACCAGCAGTCCATCATTCCCAACAGGCAGAATCTGCAATTCCGCCTGCTTATCACCAGAAACTATGGCGTAGCCAATAGCTGCCATGGCAGCAGACACAGCCTGGTCATGGGTTATTGCAAGCTGATTTTGAACTTTCTGAATTGTTGGAAAAGAGCCATTTATAAGTTCTATTACACCATTCTTTCCAACATGAATGTCGATCATGGAATCCCTTACCGGGAAATTATTCACCATCATTTGAAAAGAAATATGCCTGACAGTATCTTTCTGAGCTAATTTGACGAGACGAATGCAATCAGAATCTATCTGGGCAGGCAAATTAAAAAGCGATGCATGATTACGAATAAAATTCTCTGCTTCCGTCGAACCATCAGTAATCAGTGGCTCCGAAAGATTCCCTCTGAGACTGAAAAGCCTTTCGTCGGGAGAAACAATCATCAGATCCACACCTTCAGCTAATTTTTCATCGGCAACCAATCCATCTATTGCTTTGTAAGTATGCAGATCAATTGCAAAACCTGTGGTGCAAAGGAGACAAAGAGAAAATATGACGAGAACTGACAATCGTTTCATAGTATCGCCCTACTTTTATTGAATATCCAGGCGCTTGAATCCTTATAACCGACTCGTATATTTAAGGATTCACGATAATTTTGAAATCTTTTCCCCATGTGTTGTCAGAATAATGGAACACACAGTCTATTTCCTTTATCTGTGGCAAAATGTTCTGGAAAGGCCCAATTTGACTTTGAAAGCCTTTTCCGTCAGTTGTTGCAACAAGCGGGGTTTCAATAGCCTTACCGTCAGACCATTTTTCGGAACCTTCAGACCATGTAGAAAGGGGAGGAAGCGTCCAGCCATTAATTCCCCAATGAAGCTTTCCGGGCCGCTTCGAAGTGATTACAATTGAATCCTTTTCTGAAGGTTGAGCAGGACTCCAACACGGATTTCCAGGTAAGCCGGCTGTTTTCTGATTGAATGAATCTATGACTTCGCCATCTGGCGCATAGACAGTAAAGTTAACAGTCTCGGGAGATACATCAACCGCAAGAAAATGGTGAGATTGCATGCCTAAAACAGAATTGGCATTTGGTTTCGATCCAGGAGGCTCCTGAAATGGGGCTCCACCGCCACCGCTGACAATATATGTGACTCCGTTTCTGAAACTTCTCTCGTAGAGATGACAATGTGCGGAGAAACAGCAAGTTACCTGATATTTTTCAAAAATAGGTACAAGCTCCGAAACAAGTGTGTCGTTACAACCATAACGTCCAGAGGAAAAAGGCGGCTGATGAAGAACCACGAATTTCCACGGAATGTTGTCGTTATTGGCCTGTTCCAGAACTCTTTCCAAAAATGGAATCTGGCTTTTCAATTTGGAAAGATTTACTTTTACATCGTTTTTGCCATCCAGACTCAGGTCAAGAAATACAAATTGCGCGTTTCCAAAACGAAAACCATACCAGGCGGTCTTCTGAGATTCTTCACTCAGAGGGGAGTAAAAAATGTTATTGAAAATTTCCGGTGAAATATCGTGATTGCCTCTGATCGGCAAAATTGGGAGTTTTTTTGAAAGAGGCTCAACAATCTGAAAGAATTTATCCCAGTTATCATATCTCTCGCCGCGATCAACAAGGTCTCCCGTATGAATGCAGAAATAATTTGAAGGAGCCAGACGCTCCATGGCTTTGATCACTTTTTCGTGGTCAACATTGTTTGTTGAAGCATTGGGATCCTGATTGTTGCCACGAGTATCGCCGTAGACGAGAAAATTCCAGTTCGTAAGGTGTTTTGGCGGGGTTCTAAAGGAAAAAGGACCGACTTTCGCAGAACCGTTAGAATCATCAACTAAAATGAAGTATTCGTAAGATGTTGCCGGGATCAACTTCTCTAAAAAAATTTCATGAAATATATTTGGTGATTTAGCATCAGCAATGGTTTGGCCGTTGCAAATCACGCTGCACTTGGCAGGCACGATGGTTGTCCATTTGATACTTGCGTCTTCGGAAGAGATCAATCCCATAATGGGGCCCCATTTTAGCCCAGATTTCTGAGGGGCACAGAAAACAGTTTTTGGTCCCAATATGACAAAGAGCAGGCTGACAAAAAGAAAAATCGCAAAGGACAGCAATCGGACTTTTGAAATCCCAGATCGAATAATGGAAAGATTCATTTGATCTTGATCCTTTACATGAATTACGCGGAGTAGTTTCTCTGTTATTTATCTGCTGCTTAAACCGCTATAACTTCGATTATTTTACTGCAAACTGTGTAAAAACAAAACAAAGATTTCTATGCAAAGCAAACGCACTAAAATACTGGATTCCCGTTCTGCGCTTGGAATGTCATTGCTCTTTTCCGTCATTTCCGCGTCTTGACCATGAATGATCTAATGCTACGCAAGCCAGGATGTGATATCTGCCAAGCGAAAATCCAATCTAATTGTCGTTGTCGGATAGTTTAATACGTTTGCCCTATATGTCTATGCATGGCCAAAATCTAACAGGACTTTGAATCTAGTTTGTGGTCTTACTGAAACTAAATCAGCTTAAATAAGAGAGCACATGAGTGAGCGCGCCACCAATTTGTTTCGCATTTTTTAATCAAATAATGTATAATCTGGGTTCCGAATTTATTATGAACAGCACTAATTCAATACCACAGAACTGGCAGACCGTACTGCTCGACTCGCTTAAATCTGAGCGAACAAACGAAAGACTTGTTGCGCTGGATTTTCTCTGCCAGCAAAGCTCAATTTCGCTCGATTTCGCACGCCAGCTGATGCCGATGATAAGTGAATCGGTAGTACACCACGACACACAGGTGCGCTATTTTGCCCGCAAAGCACGCAATAATTTTTACGACTGCTACCCTGAAATTGAATCTGGCTCTAAGGAAGAAGCCCCTTTCAAGCTTGAACTAAAAGACGGCGAGCTGTTAACTACCCAGCAGATTCTTCTCCACAAAATGCGCCTGGGCAGCCGCTACGTAGTATTCGAAGCAATGGAAAGACTTACTGAGAGCGGAGATCCATCTTTGGCAACACCGTTGCTCAAATATCTGCTCGAAGAAAAAGATGAATACAAAATTTCTTATCTGGTGAAGGTTATCGGTCGCATCTATGACCCGCGAATTCCTGACGTTCTCGAAGATTTCCTTCAACACGAAGACCCGCGCATAGTTGCGAATGCTCTCGAATCACTGTGTGAATATGAGCGCCCTGAGATTGAAGACAAGCTCGTAGATTTTGCCACTTCTTCGGATAACCGCATTCGCGCCAATGCTGTTAAAGGGCTGTACAAATATTCGCCGAGACTGGCAGAGAGTCATATCTCGGAGATGATCAAGAGCCAGAATATTGCCTTACAGGATTCCGGCGTATACCTCCTGCGCGTGCTAAGACCCTCTAACCTTGGTGAGCTGCTCGAAATTGCTCAACATTCAAGATATGCAACAGTTCGACTCAAAACACTCGACATAATGCCGCCGACTCTTGACGAAACAGAGTTTGCCATACTAACGAAAAATGAAGACATCGAGCACCCTGACCCACGTCGCGACCTGTTTTTAATGTCATTTTTCCTGGCGCTGGGCGTCACTCTGCTGCTCTTTGCTGATCCAGATCATAAGCGCATGCTTTCGCTTTTTTTTCTCATTATCTCTGCGATAACTCTCGTGACACAGGAAAAAACCCGCACAAGCATACAAAAAACCGCCCTGTCCATGGGCTTTATAAGCTCTCTGGCCTGGGGCGACACCAGACTCATGGTGCTACCAACCCTGATGGGGGTATGGTTGACCTGGAACAGCCAGCAGCTCAACCGTCTTGGCAAGCTGGAAAAGGCGCCGCAAGCAACGGTATACGCCTGGTTTTTTGCTATTGGCGCAATTATCATTCATCAGGTTACCCAGAACGAGCTCTCAATGACGCTCGGCTTAATCAGCAAACTGGGAGCCGAGGGACTCAAACTGCCGCAGGTTATCGCCGACCTGGCGATTCGGCAGTCTCGCTTTGAGCTGGCGATTTTTGCCATGGTCTCACTGATGACAATTGCTATATTAAAATTCAACAATTGGTTTCCAACAAAAAGTCCTGGTGAAAGTCCTAACAAGAAGCTCTTTACCGCGACTATGGTTTGCCTCGCCGTACTTATGCTGATAAACCTTTTTAACTTCTGGGGCCTCAAATTTCAGATGCGCATCAGCGGCATCAAGGATCAGGTCGCAATATTGAAAATGCTCCAGCCATAAGAACTCCCGGATGAAGCAGCCACAACCTGCTCTTCGCCTGATCATTTTAAAATTTGCCAGCGCCAGTTCAAGGGTGAAATTATTTGTGGTAAAATAGCTCTATACTGGTTGAAGCGGCAACACGCCACTCAAGCAATTTCTAGTGCCGTTATTAATCGGAGAAGTTTATGAAAAAAACGACTTTATTGATTGTCACAATGTTGCTTTCCTGCCTTTTACTGCTTGGCAGTGGAGCATTTTTAACAACAGTTTCTGCCGAAACGACAAAAGAAAATGCTACTGAATACCTTTACACATTGCCTTATGCGGCAGGTGAAAAATATTTTGTCAGCCTGGCCTACAATGACTGGGTTACCCATGTGGGACTATATGCTATTGACTGGCTCATGCCCGAAAAAACGCCTGTCCTGGCAATTCGAGAAGGAAAAGTAATCAAAGCAGTCGGTTCTTTTTCTGAGACTGGCATGACCCCTGACTTTTATCAGAAAGCAAATACAGTAGTCATTCAGCACCCCGATGGATCTTTCGCAGAATACATGCATTTCAGCAAAAATGGCGTTCTGGTAAAAATTGGGCAGCAGGTCAAAACAGGAGAAAAAATAGGCCTTTCAGGTAACACCGGATTTTCTTCTGATCCTCATCTTCATCTGATGGTTTTCCGCGAAAATGCCGGAAAACGAGAATCCTTCCCGATTCTTTTTAAATCAGGCATGACGAAACCCTACGAAATCTTTCGCGGCTGCTGGTATTACGCACCAGGCACCAATTTTACACCTAACTATGATCCGTTCGAAGAAGCATTTCCAGGAGAACTGGCCAAAATAAAGTTCAAACTGCGGGAAATCGTCAAGAGTCAGAAAAACTCCATAGCGGCCGCCACAGCTTTTACAGCCCATCTGAAAGAAAACCACTCCAGATACCATCAAATGTATCAGGACATCTATTCACGCAGTCAGAAGGGAGACGCTGAAGCACTTACTCTTCTGGTTGCCTTCGCCGAAACCCTTGACATTCAAACTGACCCAGACATTGCCCGACTGTTCGACGACCCTTCAAGCGCGCCGATCGCCCAGGAAGGACTCGAGTTATGGCAGCTTTTACAAGTGATAGAATACTAACAGGCCTGAATCAAAGAGAACATTTCAGATCAACGATGCATTAAGCAACAGCCGCAGCCTGCTGTTATTCCTTGCGTTGATCGAGGATTGCCAAAATCTCAGCACAGAATTTAGCCGCGCGCTCTTTAAGCTTTTCAGCTTCAGCAGTCTTGTCTGTTACAAACTTACCGTCTTTGATGCCACCGACATTGATCATTACGTTCTGATAAGCGCCCCAGATACCGGTTTCGAGCGCCCTCGCACCAACCTGAACGTCTGATTTGGAAGCAATATTGCCGATTCTTGCAGCTTCCAGCATGCCTTCCCAGGCTTTGTCGCCAATGCGCATCGTTTGCAGTGGCACTTCTATGGCTTTCTTCAAACCAAGTTCCATCTGTTCAAGGCGATAGCGATTTTCTTCGTCGTTGCCCTTCGGCAAACGCATGGCTTCAACATAGTCGTTAAAGGCGTTGGTATCAGCATCGATCATCGGAATCAATCCGAGCGCAGCCTGATGCAACCCAGGAATGATTTTGCGCAGCTGACCTTCGAGGT
The DNA here is from genome assembly GCA_018818125.1 of Candidatus Rifleibacteriota bacterium. Classification (GTDB taxonomy): domain Bacteria; phylum Muiribacteriota; class Ozemobacteria; order Ozemobacterales; family Ozemobacteraceae; genus Rifleibacterium. The sequence goes on along the minus strand of JAHISQ010000152.1, from coordinate 130,961 downwards.
GCTCAAACTTGCGTACACCATAAGTCAGTTTGGCAACCATCGCGCCAAGACCGGCACCAATTGCCGCAATAGCAGCAGAGGCACTGCCGCCGCCAGGCGCCGAAGTTCGTGCATTTATCGCTTCGATAAACTTGCGGGTACTCATGTTGGCCAGCGGCTCATTGGGTTCATCACGGGTTATATATTCAATGATGCGCTCTGAAGGCTTGAACTGTGCTACCGAATTGAGACCAAGTCGGTCAATTACCAGCTTGATTTTCTGGTCATCGTCGAGAATAAACAGTTTTTCGCGCTCGATATAAAATTCAGCAGCCTTGAGCATGGCTTCAAGCGGAATCAGGCCGACCAGCTCAGAGCCGGCAACGCCGACGCCGATTTTGGCTGCCTCTTCCTTGACCGCTTCGTAGACCTCGTGCGGCGTGGTTACGTTAAAATTATTAAGATTGAATGAGCACTGTGCCATGTTGTATTCATCAACAAACCAGCCAAGTCCCTTAAGCTCTTTGAAACGTCCCGGTTCGCTTGCGCTACGACCAGCTTCTCGCAGATCAAGAGCGATGCGGTGTGCTTGATTGCTGGTTCCAAGGATGTTAACGTTGTATGCAATCAGAAAAAACCGAGCGCCGGTAACAGTGGCGCCCCAGCTCGGCACAAACTTCGCCGGACCAAAGTCGGGTTTCCACTCAGGCTGAACTATTTTTTCAGGAAGCCCTTCATATTCACCCTTGCGAATCTGCGGCAGTTTTTTGCGGTATTCCTGATTTTGAGAGTATTCATAAAGATAAAAAGGCACTTCAAGCTCAGCCGCAGCCCGCTCTGCAAATTTTCTGGAGATTTCGACACATTCTTCCATGCTTACACCGGCAACTGGCACGAACGGGCAAACATCCATTGCTCCCATACGCGGGTGTTCACCCGTCTGACTTGTCATATCAATAAGCTTTTTTGCAACCCTGGCTGCGGCCAAGGCGCCCTCAATGACAGCTTCGGGGTCGCCAACAAAGGTATAAACCGTTCGGTTTGTTGATTTTCCGGGATCTACGTCGAGTAGAGTCACACCTTTAACACTGCGAATGGCATCTGAAATTGCATCAATAACGGTCTGGTTGCGACCTTCAGAAAAATTAGGGACACATTCGACTATCTTTTTCATGTTCTTTCCTTAATCATGTTAAATGAAAAAGCCATATATTTTTGGCGATTTGAGCTGTTACCGCCTATATAGCCCATTAAAAATTCTTTGTAAAGCAATTTGGAGCACAATCTGATTGTAAATAACAGATTATGGCCAGTCATGCTAAAACCATGGATACTGCAGACTCTGATACTGGGTTACCTGATAATCATCAGAAGTCTTGCTGCTTCGAGTCATCGCATGGAGACTGCCGTGGCATGCGGGGCAACTTAGCTCTCCGCGCCCCTTTGCATCGAGGTATAGAACACCAGCTATATCTACGCCTGAAGTTGTCTGACAAAGCAAGACGGAAAAATTAAAGCCAAAAGATTCCTCGTTTTCGTTGCTCCCGTATATAGCTCATCCCTCAAACAAATACTACTGTCGCGCGTCAAGCAGTGAACAGTGCCATAATTTACCACTGTGTAAAGTCTTCAGCAAATTACTATTGTTTACAACAGGAATCCTTGAAGTTTGGTTCAAACTTGAACTAGTCTTCCGTTAGTCATAAGGTTTAGTGTTTGGGCTTTTCGGCACAATCCTTTATAATCTATTCAAACAATTGGGACAGTTAAGCGAATGTCTTTGCCACAAAACACAAGAAGGTTAATAGAAAGCCAGAAGCCGTCGATTCAGGCAGCTTTTCTTTTCTGGCTGATTGTGGTTGTAATTCCCCTGATGCTGGGAAAAATAATTCTAAGCATCTATGTTGAACATGTTTTCAGAACAAGACAAGCCAGCGCAACAAAAGCATTGGATGAAGACATTCAAATCTTTGAAAAACACCTTGAAATAGAGCCCTTCTTGACCTGCAAAATTCTGGAAATGGAAAAGGAACTTAAACTGCCTTCATTAATCGAGAATGATTTTGCTCACGGCAGAATAGATTATGAATGCGAGAATAATTTTAATGATGATGAGTTATTGAATAATGTCAGAGAAAAATTCCTGACAAAAACAGGTGGTCAGCCACTATTTGTCTTCGTTTTGAATAGCAGCGAAAAGAAAGTTGCAAGATGGATGGATCCATCCCGAAAAAACTGGACAAGATTCCCTGGCAAGTCGGCGACGATGATACTGATGAAAGCTTTGCTCGCGCAATCAGTAGAGAATTCTTACCTTACACCTCATAAGCTGTTTCCAAATATTCTTGATACTTTATTCGGAACAGGCTTTGAGACTCCCCTGAAAAACCGCCGGCTCAGGCATGATTTCTCCTGGAAACTTGGTGGCAAAAGATTGTTCGTCTATTGCAATTTCTTCCCCACCCGGCACGCAAACCAAACAAGTGTCAATGGCTATCTTGTAGCTTTTACTGAAAGCTCTATTTCAGCCAAAAAACATTTTGAATGGGCGCGAAATTTTAGCAACACTGCTTCTGTTAAAAGACTTTTTTGTTGGGCTAAGGCAAACTACAGTATGAAGAACCTTATCTCAGGTGACAACCTGCTTCGGGTCTTCAGACCTTTTCCCATGAAGGCTCTCAGGATTGGGTCACACGCAGATAAATCAATTATTTCTCATAATATAAAAAACGGGCGATTACTTGAACGGCCTGCGAAATCTCTTTTTCTAATCACTCAGACGTCTCTGAATCGAGAGAGAATTAGTCTGGATAAGCGAGTATCGGTCGTAAACTTGTTTTTGCTTCTTGCCAATTTCTTAAGTTTACTTTTCTTAAAAAAGCTCTGCATGGATGGGAAATTGTCTCTAAAAATACACTCAAAGCTTTTTCTGGTAATTCTGACAGCCATGATTATGCCACTTCTGGGCTTTTTTGTGGTTGCGACGCGTTATTTTGATTTTTTCCAGGACTTACTCATTTCTAATCATCAAAAGACAATTATTCAGGATCTTCAATTGCTTGAGTTAAGCCTGAGAGATAATGAAATGAAAAGTCGAACCAAGCTGGATAAGTTTAAAGAAAAGTTAAATCTCAGCATAGCGTCAAGTGAGAAAGAAATCTCAAGAATACTGAACTCAGAATTAGGGAAAATGCATGACGGCTACACATTCATCAGAAATGATGGCCTGACAATAGACAATCTGCCGACATTCAAAGACATGTTCCCTCAAATAAGACAGAAAATAGAATTTTATTCAGATATTTTCAAAAGTCAGTCTACCCGTATATTCACTTATCTTAAGCTGCTCAAGGGCAATGATCTGGAGAAATATAGAAGCTCTACCAAGGGAAAAACAATCTTAGCAATGGGTGAATTGTTTAATGATATCGACATGGATTCTTTTTGCCAACAGGTTGGCGAAGTATTTCAAGCCGAAAAATCTAATTTTGGAAATTTCCGTTTAATCACTTACAATTTACTTCCAAACAATCAAAGAAAAACCGAACATTGGGCATTTGTAGCCTTTCTTCATAATGTAAGAAGAATTACTTCTGATTTTTTGCAAGGACAAACTGAGAATTGGAAGTTTTTCCTGAGAAGAGAAAATGGAATTCTTACCAACACAGTTATTTTCCCTGTCGAGCGAGAAGACTCTGACAAGTTTGAACTGATGCCTGCCTGGCCAAAGAAGATGAGCAGTAATGCAGACTTGATAAATGCCGCCAACAGGATTAGTTCAGGAAAATCGAATGAAAGTTGGATTACTTACTCAAAAGATGGGATTCCGACCATTTATGCGGTCAGAAGAATGTATAACATGCCATTCATTGCAGTTTCAAAGGCAGTTCTGGGAAATGAAACAGGAAGCAAGTCTCTTCTGGACGTAATTGGACTTGTCTTGTTGCTGTATTCTTTTTTGCTGATCTCAATCATAGCTCACTCACTGACAGAGGTTTTCATAAACCCGCTAAAAGCACTATTTCGCGCTACTTCACTCGTAAACATGGGTGAATATCCGCGAATTGAATACGAATCTGAGCTTGAACTTGCCAAAGTATCACAGAAGTTTAATCTCATGACTGTAGGCCTGCAGGAGAGACAGAAACTCGAAAGATTTGTTTCCAGTGATGCAACTCGAACAATTGTAAGCGAAAGCCTGGATCTTCGAGAACACATCGGTGAAAAAATCGAAGCGGCAATCCTATTTGCCCATATTCGCGATTTTGACAACCTTTGCGAGCAACTCTCAGCCGAAGACATTATCAACTGCCTGAATCACTATTTTGCAGCGATGGAGCCAATTATTCAGAATAATAATGGAGTTATCGACAAATACATTCAGGATGCAATTATGGTTGTATTTTCACGACAGGATTGTGAATTCAGACTTTGTCAATCTGATGCCTGCTGGACCGGGTATAAAATGGTGTCTGCCCAGGAAAGTTTGAATGAAAAACTGTTGAACAATAAACTCCCGCCTATCACCATTGGCGTCGGAATAGCATTTGGTGATGTAATAAAAGGAAAAATAGGTGCTTTAGCCGGCAGAAAAGATTTCACGGTAATCGGAGATGTTGTAAATTTCTCCGCTAGACTTGAAGCTCTTTCACATAAACACGAGCAGGCTTCCATTTTAGTTTCAGAAACTCTTTCTAAAGCTTGCTCTGCCGAATTCAATTTTACAAATTGCGGGGAAATTTTAATCAAAGGCAAAAAAGAAAAGCAGACCATTTTCGAATTAACTGGAGCTCGAAGTGCAGCCAACTAATACCAGAATAGTAGTAACAACCAGTTGGCTGAGCAGATTCTCACCGGTGATTTTGTGGTTACTGGCTCTGGTTTTACCGATGATGATTGGAAGACACCTAATGGTCAGCGCACTGGAAATAGATAAGAAGTTGTGGGTGTCTTCAAGCAAACATCTGTTAATGAATGAGGCTCAGAAGTATCAGACATCACTCAAACCGGAATTTTTCCTGTCTGATTTTGTAGACAAAACCAATATAGGATTGCTATACGACAGGCTTTTCCGGATGGGCAAGTTTGACACTCATACCAGGAAGATCTTAGACAAAGAAATGATTCGCCGACAACTGCTGTCACATCCTCTGCTTAAAGAACTCCCATGGGGAAGCAGCAACGTAAAAAAGGATGCGAAAAAATTTATTGCCAGAATGAAGGATGAAATCGGTATTTTTCCTTCTGCTTATTATTGTTTTGGTCCCGATGAAAACTCATGTTTTGTAGAAACCAGCGAGCCATTATCATTGTTGATCCCCGAAAATGAATTTTATGAAGTTCTTAAGAGTGCATACAATTTCTGGATTGAGAGACATCGTCAGGGCGAAAACGATACTGAATATTTTAACAGATTCAGCAATACTATGGAGATATCAGAGTGGCTGGGACTTCTTTCCGCCATGCAAACAGACATTTTTGGTTTAAGAACAAGGTTTTCCACCAGAACAAAAGATATTCTCTATCAGTTAGCATTCATGTTTACAAATGCGGCGGGCAAAGAGGTCTGTATAAACCTGGTCTATGTAAAAAACTTGCTGAACTGGCGCTTCATATTGCGAAAAACCCAGGCAAAATACAATGACGGCATTGTCAGACATGATTTTGGCTATTCTTTGCAAGAAAACCTTCCATTAATAAGGCAAACACCTGAGTGCATCGAAATCATTTTTGAGCCACCCATAGAATTCTTGAAGATTTTCAGAGAAAATAAACACAGTTCGTTCAAAGGAAAACTGGTAATAAGACTATCTTTGCCTGTTAACTCAAGAAAGATTGGTTTTCTAAATGAGCAACAGATTGATTTTGTAATAAAATTATTGTTTGAATTCAGCCTTTTGATAGTGTTTGGCATTTATCTTGGCCGTTTTTCCAGCCTGAGATCGTTAAAAGTTGTTGTTACGCTGGCTTTCTTTGCCGGATCAATGGTGCCGCTTTCTGGACTGACCTGGTTTGGTATTTCCTATCTCAACAGCCAAAAGCAGTTTGAGGCTAAAAGAATGTTTGAGTTTCTGAAGGAAAATATTCAAGAAGCTGAGAAAAAAATTACCCTTCAGAAAACTAGAAATGTAATATTCTACAGCATTATGACAGACCGTATTTCGCGAATGAATCTTGAACAGAGAAAGAAATTTCCACTCATTCTAAAACAGTCTTCAGAGTCAAATGAACATTCTGAAAAATACTATCGCCGGCCATTCATTGGCTACTATCTTTTAAATGAAGATGGTTCGGAATGTTTTGATCTGGAATCTTCTGACGATGCTATGAAAAAACAGATGAAAACTTTTTTTGGTGGGACGTTCACAGAATTCTTGTTGAGGATGGGTGGATTTAATCACCTAGACGAGAATGGCAGGCAAAAACTGGCTCAGAGAGTAGAGATGATGGCTGGGATTACGGATGGCATAGTTGAAACAGAGAAGTTTAGAAATATGTTGGAATTTGAAGGTCAGACGGTTCCTTCCAGCATTACCTCCAGAGGTGAGTCTCTTACAGCATTTATTTTGGCTAGAAGTAAAAATGTCCCGGACGGACTGATTTCATTTTTCTCCAACACAGGTTCCTGGGAAAGGGCAATAAAAGACATTATTAACAAAAAGCAATTCCCTGTAAGATTCTTTCACAATGGCTACAAAATAACTCTTTCATTCTTTCCTCTCGATTCTAATAATGTTAATTCTATGGCTCAAATCGGCATAGACAATGAGATTATAAGTCTGAAGGACCATGAGAGGTTTTATAAGCTTGCAAAAGCCTTATATGCAAATTCAGAGAATGCAGAAATCGACAACCTGGAGCAAAATCCTCCAAGTCTTATCCTGACCCAGGTAATAGCTAATCAGGATGTCTTTGCCATGGCTTATGCTGAAAAAGTAAAAACAGCTCTACTCAAAGATGAGGAGCTTCTGATATTTGTGGCAATAATTTTTGCTCTCATTTCAAGCTTCGTTCTGGCAAAAGGAACAGCCAGAATATTGCTTGTTTCAATCCCAGCTTTTGTGCAGGCAATTGATGAAGTGCAAAACCGCAATTTTCTCTGGGAATTGAAAATTTCTTCTGGTGATGAATTTGAGGAACTGGCAAAATCGTTCAATATAATGGGACGGAAGCTGTTAGAGAGAGAAAAAATGTCTCAACTGGTATCAGAAAATGTCATGCAAGCGATCTCATGTACAGACGCAAGCATGCTCAAGCCTGGTGGAGAAAAGCGTGAGGCTACGATTTTATTTTCCGACATTCGCAGCTTTACCACTTTAAGCGAGAAATACAAGGCAGAAGAAATTGTTGAAATGTTGAACTCTTATTTCACTGTAATGGCAGAAGTTATTGTTGAAAATGGCGGGATTATTGACAAATTAATTGGTGATGCAATTCAAGCTGTTTTCTATCAAAGTGCCGATAAAAAAAGATCTGAGATTAGGGCATCTGTTGCTGCAGTTGAGATGCAAAAACAGCTGAAAACTTTTAACAGCAATAGAAAAAAGCAGGGCCTTTTTACGGTTAATAACGGCTTTGGGATTTCAACTGGCGTGGTAATTTCTGGTAGGGTTGGCACAGAGACAGGAAAACTTGATGCAACGGTTATTGGCAAAACTCTGAATCGGGCAGAGCATCTTGAGTCGTTGAGCAAAAATGCCAGACAGTCTAACATTCTAATTGATAAGACCACTCTTGCTGGCCTTGAAGAAAGTGGCCTGCGAGCTAAGGTGATTTCTTTCAAGTCTGACGAATCAATTGAAGCCGAAACCTTTGAGCTGTTGAGCCTTTAAACAAGCCTTAGGATATAGAAAGTTAATCTGGTAGGATTTCTTACTCCAACAATTTGAAAAGGTCACCGACACCGATTGGCCAATTAGGACACCCGGTATCTGCAACTGCTGGAAAACAGTATCATTTAACCACTCTATATTTTGCAGACCAGCAAACCAAAAGACAGCCATACAGGCCGACTTTACGTGCAATTAAAATTTTTAAAACTTTTTTCTTGACGCATTGCAGCAAAAATGCGATAATCAATTTGTAGCAAAACAAAGAAACTAAAGAGTTTCGAAATCTTACAAGTTTATAGGAGTTTAAAAATGAACAGCAACATGAATAAATGGATGGAATTCTCAACCGAATACGCAAAGCTCATCAACGAAAATTTCCAGGTTATGAACAAATTCTGGAACGCCTCAATGGAACAGACAAGCGGCAACACAAAAAAGAACGTAGAACTCTTTTTTGATCACATGAACCGCAACGTGGAACTAATGCATGAAATCCACAACAACACCACCAAATCAAACCAAGAACTGAACATCGTTTTCAAAGAAAACATGGAAAAGTTCAATGCCCGCTATCAGAAGGTATACGAAGAAACCATGAAAGCAATCACTCCCAAGACCATGCACGCAGGTCAGTAAGAGCTTTTCAGAGCTTTAAAAATGGGGCCGGCCACTTAAACGTGGCCGGCCCCATTTTTGCAACTATATTGTAAATTCTAGTGAGTTATTTGCTCCGTTTACGAGCTGGAACGGTCTTAGCCCATACTGCGTAATTATCGCCACTGGCGGCCAGTTTGAATGAAGCGTCTGGTGTCCAGTCTTTGCCGCCGAGTTTTACAGCAACCTTGCCGTCAATAATTGCTGCATAAAGGCCGTCTTCGGCTTTAACAATTTCAACTTTGCTGGTACTGTTGATCTTGTTCTGCTTGCGGATGGCAATGAGCGTCTGGATCTTGGCGTATAGCTTCCAGTCATAGGCGTGCTCCCAGAAAACACACGGAATGCCGGGATGAGTAAGAATATAGGCATATCCCTGCATAACCTTCTGATCGGGAAATGGCCAATGACTCTGCTGCGAACCGGTATCATGATTGTCGATAAAAGTTACTGCGCGCGACGGCCACCAGCCAATTAAACCAGAAGGTTTGCCATCTTTATCGCGCAAGCGACCATATTCACCATTAACCGCCACCTGCAATATACCCTTGGTTGTAAAATCGAAAAGGCAGGCAACCTTGCTCGGATTTGCGTCAAGCCAGTCACAAAGTTCCTTGCGGTGTGCATCCTGATTGGGATTCAGATGTGAACCCTGAAATGCCATGTTGTTCCAGACTTCACCGACCGAAAACGCCGGACTCGTCTGTTCATCGTAGTAGCCTGCATACTTGGAGGCATAACCCTTTGAATAATCATAACGCCAGCCCTTAAAGCCAAGTTTTTTGAGCCAGTTCATCCATTCTGCGATGTCTTCTCGAACCTTTGCATTGCTGTGATCTAGATCAGGAGCAGCGTGATAACTCCCACCACTGTCAGCATTGCCGGTGCCACCAAATTGGCCACTACATACTGCCCACTGTTCCCATTTTGCCTTGCCGGAAGCAAAGTGATAAATATTCCAGATGCCGTTGTTATCCTGTTTGCCGGCGCAGCGATGATTCACTACGATATCGGCTATCGGCAACACTCCCTGAGCGTTAAGAGCTTTGAGAGCAGCTTCAAGCTGTTGCTGATTGCCATAAAAAGTCGGATTGTCATTGCCGCCGAGGTCGTAATAATCACCGGGCAAATAGCCCTGTGGACTTACTGAGCGCGAAACCGGCGGGAGCCAGATAAAATCAACACCAAGAGTCTTTATGCTCTCTGCGCGCTGCCCGATCAGACTATACCATTTACTCGGAGTACCACGCGCCTGGCTGTTCCAGCCGAAACCTTGCAGCATCACTCCGCCAGAGACCTTGGCAGGCGGATCAGCCAAAACTGGTGTCAGGACTGCGAACAGACAAAACATCGCCAGAACCAGACAGAATGCGCCTGCTTTTTGGAATCTTCTCATATTTGATGCTCCCTACAGAGTGTATAAGTAATTATACCAGAATTTTCACCACGACCCAAGGGTAAAAATGACAGCAACAAATACAGAATCAGGAGCAACTTACCGATTTCTTGGAAAGAACTGATCAGTCTGTCAGATCTTCGCGTTTTGCGAAGCGCCATTCACCCAGCATACGCTCTGAGTCTTCATTTTCGCGGCGCTGAAGTTCAAAAATGGCCTCAAAACTCACGGGCTCACTCGAATAATGTGAGCGCAACCAGCCCTTAACCTCAATTTCCTCATATAGTTGAGGGCCAGGCTTTTCTTCGGTAAAAGATTCAGCTGTCAAATAGGTCATTCCGGCTGTATCGATCAAAACCTCATGTTCGGTACTATTGACCGTGAGAGACTGCGATTTTTCCTTGAGACCACGCGAAGAATAAGAGGTTGGCGGAGCTATCCTGATGCTCTCGAATTTTTTTTCGTCGGGACGCCCCTGCGGACGAAAAAGAATCTCGCAGCGATGAAATGGAATAACCAGAGTCTCAGATGAATAGGTAACCACATAAACCTTCATGCTGAGGTTCCACTGATAGGTCGTGATCTGACTGACGCCTGCAATAGCGCGTTGCAGCTCGATTCTGCCGTCGATTATTTCAAGACTCGGTTTTTTCTGAATGGGATACAGTAATTTGATCAGATCAGAACGGCGCGCCGACCTCGTAGAGTTAGCTTCCCGCCACGGAACTTCGTGCGTAACAATACCAGTGCTGTCGGGAATCCTGATGACAAAGGGGCTGCGTTCGGTTTCAAAAATCAGTGCGACAACAGTTTTGCCGTCATAAGGAATCGCAAGACTGATGAGATTGGGTGCAAGCAGCTGATCAAAGCGTGACCGCACCTTGGCGAACCAGATAGACAGCTCTTCAAAATCGGCGCCAACTACGCCTTTCTTCTCATCTATACCAATCAGCCACATTATCGGCTCGCCACGGGCGGCATTGGCGTGAGCTCCAATTCGCCGGGCGGCACGAAAATGATCCCGCGGCCACTCGGCTTTGAGTTCGATCATGTCGTCTTCTATCGGCTGCCCCTTTTCAAGGCGCTCAATGATGTCGAGAACTTTGAATTCTATTTCCTGTTTTTTCATCGCGCTCTCTCAACTATTGGGTTTACTTATCTATAATATCGGCAATTTTGCGCTTCTGCCAGAAAAAGAATTTCCGTTTATAGTCCTTCTCAAGACCACAAACGGAAACTCGTTCTAACAGGAATATCAGCGCCTAAGCTCTGATATTTTCATTACTCACCCAGTTTTTCCAGGCCTTCATCTGTAACGATATCAGCCGTACCTGAAGATTCGGCGGCAGGCTTTTCAATTAATGCGTCTCCACCTTCAGGAAGGACGACTTCATCCACGAGAATGTCATCTCCGAGAATTTTATCTTCATCACCAGCCGGAACTATGTCTACAGGAGCAGAAACAGGCTCCACGACACTTCCTACAACGGGTTCAGATACAGGTTCAACAACTGGCGCTGGAGTCTTCGCACCTTCGTCGACACTGCCACCACGAGCTTCAACAAGCTTCTTGATTTCAACATCAAGACCGTCCATCGGGTGACCGTTCCAGACGATTTTGCCATCTACTACGATGAAGGCACTCGGAATTCCGGACACACCATAAGCTGCACCAGATTCGCTTTCAGCGCCAACAATCCAGTCCATGCCAGCTTTTTTATTGAATTCGTTAATGGTGGCGACTGGTTCATTGCTCAATGAAACGACTACTACGCCTTTATCCTTGTAATCGTGATACAGAGTCTTCAGATGCGGAATACTTTTGCGGCATGGTGGGCACCAGGTTGCCCAGAATTCTACAACGACAATTTTGTCTTTGTGGTCGGCCAGTTTAAAGCTGTCTGCATTGATCCAGGTGCCGGCGCTTACTTCTGGCGCCTCACCTGTCTTGCCTTGGCTACACCCTGGCATTACCACTCCGAAACAGAAAAAAAAGAGTGCAAGTAAAAAATAGCTGAACTTTTTCATATATTATGATTACCTCCGTAATTTTATATGTCCAAAACATATTCTAAACCGACCGATCTGTAAAGCAGTATAGTCTTGCCCATAAACAGACAGTCTAATTGCGTAAACTGCATTCAAAAGTAGATTTACCGTCTGTACGCTTATGAAACTGAAGCAGTTCACAGTGTCAGTAATTCGTGGTACATCTCGGGGCGGCGGTCAGCGATGATGTCGTTGCGTGGCGTAATCATCTTGTCACGGGCCAGGTCGAGATCGAAATCAAAAACCATGCTCTCGGTTGTTTCCGACCCGGCCTGGTAAATGACTTCACCTTTTGGGTTAGCGACAGTCGACATGCCGGTAAAGGTCAGGCCATGTTCGGTGCCGGTGCGGTTGGCGGTGATAACGTAGAAATGATTGATCAGAGCATGTATCGGCACCGACCGCTGCGCAAAGCCTGGCAATACGAGAGCAGAGCAGTGACAGACTATGTCAGCGCCCTTGACAGCAGCAATGCGCCACACCTCTGGAAAAATCCAGTCAAAGCATACCAGCATCGCTATCTTACCGATCGGCGTTTCAAAGACGGGTACTCCGACGTCGCCGGCCGAAAATATGTCCTTTTCGTTATGGAACAGGTGAATTTTACGGTATTTACCAATCAAACCGCCGGGCCCGACCAGAATTGCCGAGTTGAACAGCTTAAAGCCATCGCGCTCATTAAAACCAGAGGCTACATAAGAATTGTTACGCCGGCAATGATCATGTAGTAGAGTGACAAAGCGACTATCACCAAGCTCTTCAGCGGCATCGAAAGCGTGATTTCGTGTTGGGAAATTATAGCCGGAATTGCTCAGTTCAGGCAGCACCAGCAAATCTGCGGCAGGCGCTTCTTTCAGTAACCTGGCCAGACGATTGAGAGTAGCTTCCAGATTGCATAATTCGGGGGTAAACTGAACAAAACCTGCCTTCATCACGAACTCTCCTGCAATAGTTATTTTTTACTTCCTGCCGACTCAACTCGATAAAAACCTTCTTTTAACCGCAACCGGTCGCGCGCATCAAACATTTTGCGACGCATAAGCCACAAACTTAGTATAACACCAAAACCTGTTCCTGATGAAATCATAAACATTATGAGAATCTGATATCTTACAGCCTCGCCTGCCGTGTTACCAGCAAGAATCTGACCGGTCATCATACCTGGAAGGCTCACCAGGCCGGCGGCGGCCATCGAATTAATAATCGGAATCAGTCCAGTGCGAACGCTTTCACGCCAGATATCTTCAATAGCTTCAGACGAAGTCTGACCAAGTGCCAGGCGCTGTTCGATCACCTGCCAGCGATTCCAGGCCAGATTAGTAAATGTATTCATTGCCAGAGCGATGCCATTCATCGTATTGCCAAGCAACATACCAAGGATTGGAATGGCATAGCGCGGACTGTACCACGGTTCAACCTTGATGATCAGCGTCAGGGTGATTACCATGATCGAGAAAGACGAAAGCAGCATCGAGCTGGTGCCGATAAAAAAACGCCCTGCGCCTTTAACTCTGACTTTCTGGCGCGACATAACTTCCCAGCCAGCGGCAGCAAGCATAATCGACCAGATTAGAACTACAAGATAAAAGTTAGTTGTAGTAAACACAACATTGAGAACCATGCCAACAAGTGACAGCTGAACAGTCGTTCGCAAAGCCGCTATCAGGAGCGGACGCTCAATTTCGAGTCGGTGCCAGAAACTCAAAAACGCCAGCAGAAGCACGAGCAGACTGGCCAGAGACAGTTCAAAAACGCCAAGAGGCATTACATTCATGCCAGCACCTGCATTTCGCCGCCGGGCAGAATTTCCATGCGGTTTGTGGTTAAGCGCTCAAGTTGCGTCATATCATGGCTCACCCAGATAGCCGGTGCAGAGTTTTGTTTAAGATAATTCAGGATGAAGGCTTCTACCCGCCCAATACTGTTTTGATCGAGACTTGCCGTTGGTTCGTCAAGCAACAGGGCCTGCGGGCGGTGCTGCAACAAACGCAGAATTGCCAGGCGCTGCTTTTCTCCGGTAGACAGCCGATTGACTTCCCAGTTCATGACTTCGCTGTCGAGACCCATTTGCTGCAGATATTTTATATCAGGGTCTTCGCTGAAATGCTGGCCAACTCGATCATGCCACCATAGGCTCTCTGCCGACAGATAAGCGACACGACGACGCCATTGTGGGCCACTGAGATCACTGCAGGCTATCTGATTAAGCCAGAGCTGACCATCGTGTGGGTCAAGATCGGCTATAGCACGCAAAAGCAAGGTTTTCCCGGCGCCGGAAGCACCGTGCAAACCAAGCACTGAGCCAGGCGCCACGCTCAAACTGTATGGCCCGCGTTGTAGAAACACGAGATTTTCGATTTTGAGACCATTCATAATTCTTCGCCAATTTAACACAGGGTGCAAAATTCTTTGCTAAAAAAATTCAAAATACTGCGATTTGTGCCGAATAGATGCCTGAAATTGCATCAATTATCGGAGTCCTTATGTCATCTGTCAATTCATATCGCCTGATGGCGCTGCTGCTGGCGGCAAGCATGCTGATCAGCGGCTGCAACGCCTTTGAAGGATTCGACCGCAGCGTAACCAGCAGCGACCACGCTGCCATTGCCGGAGAAGCTAAGCTTGAGCTGGCATCGGCAAATTACGCTAAAGCTTTTGAGCTTTACGACCGCCTGGTCAATGAAAGTGCAGTTAACGACGAAATATGGCGCGGGCGGGCCGGCGCGCTGGCAGGGCTTGCCGGCTTCAACATGTTCAGCGTTCTGAACATTCTGCAGAATGAAGCTTTGCCTCCAGACACATCACCAGTCATATTTAAGGCCGCACTGAGCATAACCGATACCGAACTTCTTGAAAAAGCGATAACTGACATGAACAAGCTCATTCTACCGGGCAACGACGATCGCCTTTTCCGAAGTCTTATGGCAGCATTATCGGCGGCCAGACGCCTGTTCGCCAAATACGATACCAATCTCAGCAAAAAGCTTGATCTGCCAGACCAGATCGACTTCGACACCAACGATGACAAAACCCTGAGCTGGCAGCAACTTTACAGCCGCTTCAGTGATGGTACCGCAGCATTCTCGCTTGAGCGCGCATTCATCGAGCTCACTCAGGCTCTCGATGGACGTGGCACCGAATGGTTAACGGTATCGCCGATTCAGGGCGTTAATCACAAGGGCACATACACCCCGGCCAATCGCAGCATGATACTGGCTGTCGGCAATTTTGCTACTGTTCTGCAACAGGCCAACGCCTGGTTTGATGTTACAGAAGCCAAGTTCAAAAGCGAACTCGTCAGCCTCGATGGAGCCAACTGATGCAAAACTATTCTAAAAAACCTGCCGCCGCTCTGATTGCTTTGTTCTGTGTGCTCTCAACCGCACTGCCAGTTTCAGCCGCGCGCCAGTTCGTCTACGAAAGCGCAAGAACACTAGGCATGGGTGGTGCCAGCGTGGCAGTCGCCAACGATCACCAGGCTCTATTAACTAATCCGGCCGGACTCGGCCTGCAAACAAAGAGCTCATATTCGGTCATCAACGCATTGGCCGAGCAAAATGATGATTACAGCAAAGTAAACGGCAGCATCAAGCGTCTCAGCGATGATGATACCGGAACTTCACGCACGGCTAATTACAACAGCCTCATGGATATCATGGGAAAAACCGGCTATCAGGCCTGGTCAACCATGGGCTATTACCTCGGCAGCACCGGCTTTGGCATGGCCGCTTATTATCGTGATTCAGAGCAGTTTTCAGTCGAAAACCCGGCCAACCCGGTAGTTAAATCAGAAGTTTACCAGGACACTGTGCTCTCTGGCTCTATTGCGCGCGGCTTCAATGAAACACAGATGCTTTTTAAGGATCGCACCATTGGCTGGTGGGGAGCCACCATGAAGGTCGCTGCCCGTAAAACTACTGATCAGAGCTATTATGCCCGCGATTTTGCTGCGCTGACCCCCAAAGTTCTTAAAAATACCGATCGCTCCGGCACCACTCTTGATTTTGATCTCGGCGCACTCTGGCAACTGAACAACCCTTGGCAGACCTCGCTTGGGCTGTTTGTTGGCAATGTCCTAAGCACTGATTACAGTGAAGAAGCCGGCACACTAGAGCGTCAATTTGCAATCGGCGCAACGATCAAACCGCTGACCGGAACACCAGAGCGCAACGAAAAACTCATTCTCGCCGCCGACTACTGGGAAACCGGCGACGACGGCACCGCCTTGACCAAGTTGCGTCTTGGCATGCAGGTTCAGATCGCCAAAGGCCTGCACTTTCTCTGCGGCCTGCGCGGCGGGTATCCAACCGCCGGTTTTGCCTTGAGCTGGTATGACCTGCGTCTACAGGCCGCTACTTACGGCGAAGAACTCGGTCAGCGACCAGGCGAAAAAGAAGATCGCCGGCACGCCCTCAGCATCAACCTCGAATTTTAACCAGACCCACTTTACTGCATATTAAAGCAACCACTCTAATTTTCCGACGATTTTTTCAATCCTTTCGCTTTTAGTAATCAGGAATCTTTGCCACTGGCGACTGATCACACAATATCCCACCTGCCCAAAGTGTGATAGAATCATCTTCCAGCCAGAACGTTATATTCAATGAATGAAACATCTAAAATGCCGCAACTCACACATGGCAGTGTAAAACGAACGCTGTTTCGCATGGCGTTTCCGATGCTGGCCGGAACAATCGCCATGAGCGCCTATAATCTCGCCGACACCTGGTATGTTTCCATGCTCGGGACAGTCCCGCTGGCGGCAATGGGCTTTACTTTCCCGGTCGTCATGCTGCTGACTTTTGTGGCGGGAAGCATCGGTACCGGTGTAACCACACTTTCGTCGCATGCCATCGGCAAGGGCGACCATGAAACAGCCAGCAGAATCGTCACCCATGGCGTTTTGTTTACCATGATGGTCGCGGTAAGCATGGCAATTGTCGGCTACAACAGCATTGACATCGTCTTTACCCGCCTCGGCGCTGACGCGCTGACTCTGCCTCTTATTGGTGACTACATGAGAACCTGGTATCTCGGCGCCTTATCTATGGCTCTACCGATGATGGGCAACGGAATCCTCATCGCCTCTGGCGATTCAAAAGGTGCAAGCCGCTTTATGGTTCTCGGAATGGCAATCAACGTCATTCTCGACCCGATCATGATTTTTGGCTGGTTCGGGTTTCCGGCACTTGGCATTATGGGCGCAGCTCTGGCAACGATTATCTCACAAGCCATATCAACAACCTGGCTACTGTATCTGCTTTCGGTAAAGCATCGGCTGCTAAAATTGAGCCTTGGAAGTCTGCCACTGTTTTTGCAGTCATGCCGCAGCATTCTTGGTTTCGCGATTCCGAGCGGCCTGAGCATGATGCTAATGCCGATTTCGGCAGCCGTAATCACAGCGCTGCTCAGCAGATACGGGCATGAGGCAGTTGCAGCCAGCGGCGCGGCCAGTCGAATAGAAATGTTCGCGTTCGTGATTCCCATGGCATTAGGAATTTCGATGACCCCTTTTATCAGCCAGAACATGGGAGCAGGCAGAATCGATAGAATTCGCGAAGGAAAAAATATAGCAACTACCTTTGCCATTATGTATGGCGGATTTATCGCGGTGGTATTTTATCTGGCAGCGCCATTTATGGCCGGCATCTTTACCGATGACCATGAAGTGAGCCGGATTCTTATCTCTTATGTTCGAATCATCTCATTCGGCTACGGCATGATGGAAGTGCATCGATACTGCGGCTTTGTGATGATTGGCATGCATAAACCTGCGTCTGCAACTCTTCTCAATGTTCTGCGAGTGCTGATTCTGCTCATTCCGTTGTCTTATGCAGGAGCTCATTACTACGGAATCAAAGGAATTTTTGCAGGCAGACTGATTACCGACCTGACTGTTGGCACTGTGGGTCTGATCTGGGTTACCCGCATGGTTAATTCTGCCATCGCCGCAGAAAGAGTAACTGCCAACTGATGCATCCCCAACTGCTTTCTGTACGATAACATGACAAACAATTAATTTACCTTGATCTGACTCTAAATTTCAGATCAGATATAAATTCAGCTACACCATAGAAAATATTCATGATCTGGTTGCAGATTTGCTGAGGGTGTTATACTCTTGCCTGCATGCAGCAACCATTCATCGACGTTGACGAACGTCTGGACACCATACCTGGCACCGACCTTAAACTGATCCAGAAAATTGATGGCACCGCCTTTGCCATTGATACTCTGCTGCTTGCCAATTTTGTCAAATTCAGCGCAGATATGAACAGTGCCGCTGACCTTGGTGCCGGTAGCGGCATTCTGGCCTTTTTGATTAAATACCGACACACTGGCCTGCAACTAACAGGTTTCGAGCTACAAGAAAACCTCTTCGAGCTGTCGCAGCGCAACTGCAAGCTTAACCAGCACTTTTCCGGCATCAGCTTCGAGCAGATTGATGTGCGCGATATTCCGGCCCATATTTTACCGGAAAGCTACGATCTGGTCGTGTCAAATCCACCATACTTTCAGGCGGGCAGCGGTCGTCTGCCCACCAGGCCGGGGCGGGCAAGTGCGCGACACGAGCTCAATGGCACTCTCAAGGATTTTGTCGAAGCCGCAAGTTATCTTCTGCCATATGGCGGGCGCTTTTGTATTATTATTCCGAGTTCACGCTTTTATGAAGTACTCGAGTATCTCAAGCCCTGCAACTTTGGCCTCAAGCGCCTGCAGTTCGTGCTGCCCAAAGAGGGCGAACAGTCTCATCTGGCGCTAATAGAAGCCGAAAGATTTTTTAATGGCAAACACCAGCCACTGCCTAACATTACCATTCACATGGCCGATAACGCTTTTAGCCCGGAAATGAGTCAGCTCTTCAGCGTCGGCCTGAAAAAATACAAGGTCTGAGTGCAGGCAAAAAAAATCTTCATTGCTTTGATCAAAAAATAACTTCGGCAATTTTTGCAACCGACTCTAGTCCTGCCTCCTGCCAAACCGATTAATCAGCGCTGAAGCCTCAGCAGCAAAATGTTCGCGGAGTTCGATGAACTTTTTGTCATACTCATCTGTTATGCCATAGCGCCTGATGTGCGGTCTGACTTCTTTTACCCAAACATGTTCCAGGTATTCATCCCAAAGTTTTATTATCTCCGGATTGCCAGAAAAAAAGCCATAATCTTCGGAAATCTGATTTAACTGAAGCGCGCTGATTTTTTCAACCAGACTCAGACGACAAAAAGTTATGAACAGGCGCATGGCACTGGCACGCGATGTCTCTGAATCCAGCTCATAGCAACTGATAACAAGAAGACTGCTCACCGCAGCAAATTGGTGATCAAAATCGAATCTCTGCGAATCAAAGGCGATGGTGTAACACTTGCGATAGAGCGCCATAAAGCCTTGGCCAGCATAGATTGCACGGTATGCCGCAATATCAGCCTGAAGACTCTCGTCAAGCTTTACACCGACCGCGTCGAAAAGCGCTTCAATGTCAAGTTTTCCGAGTGCAGCAAATCCAGCATGGCCAAAATACGAATAGAAGGCCAGCGCCATAATCAGAACTAAAATGGCTATAGATCCTGCAAACCTCATAAATACAACTCTTTTTTCGTGCTACGAACCAAGCATAATTGTAAAACCAGCTTTTGTCCAGTCATCAACGATGAATATATGAGCTGACAGGCCTCCAGATAACAAAAATCCTGCAGTTAGTTTCAAACCCGCTTACTGTAACAGGCAAAAAAGAAGAGCCGCTGACGCGACTCTTCTTTTTTACAGCAGGTATGTGTTTTATTCAGCCTCAGGCAGGTCATAGAGAATGTCATCCCACGGATGACGGTATAAAGTGGCCTTCTGGCGGTTTTGATCCATGTAGTGGCCAATCATGCCAATAGTGCGACCGAGCAGAAACAGTCCGTTGAGCCCACCACTGTCTACAACCGACTGGATTCTGGTTTCGTCCCAGCCCAGCCCCTGCATCATATCAACCGACAAAACGCCGATTGTGCCATCAACATTGAGAATAAGAGTGTCTTTTTTAGCTGTAGTCAGCTGTTCGACTTCGAGCGCATAGTCAAGCAGACTGGTTTTGGGAAAATGCTTGCGAGCATATTCTTTGAGCAGCTCAACCCGCTGATCAGGATTTTTAAGGCTCTTGATGCGATGCCCGATACCCTGTATTTTTATGTTCTTTTTCTTCATAACCGAGATAAACTGCTGCGGAGTCTGACCATGATCGGCAGCCTCTTTAAACATCAGCGCTGCACCGGCGACGGCGCCACCAAAACGCGGGCCGATAGTCAGCATGCCAGCGGCCACAGAGCTCATCAGATCACGACCAGCACGCGCAGTAACAATAGTGTTGTGCGCACCAGAAACCGCCGGACCATGGTCAGCACAAAGCTTGAGCACGATTTCCATAAAGTTGGCAGCCCACAGCGGCAAACGTTCTTTGAACCAGAGCAGACCGATAGTTTCACCGACAGTATAATTCTCACCGATGACTTTACTGATTTTATGGCCGGCATAAAGCAGTTCATCTTTCGAGTCATCTGAAATAGTGCAGGTAAAACTGGTCGGCTTGCGAACCAGATTGCGCGCAACCGCTTCAGCATAATCCATCGGTATTACCGGTGGCTCAACATCAGCAGCTGGCTTAATCACGCCCTTGGCAACAAGCTTTTTGTAGGTCGATTTGATCGCCTTGTCGTAATCATCAAAAGACTCAGGCACCACAACACCAACTTCACGCAACCCGGCGTTTTTGGCTTCGGCAGTCTCGCGGGAAGCGTCGGCCTTGGCACCGGCATGACCAAATTGAATACCCTTGGGCATGTATTTGATCGAAGTACCGGTAACCCACATTACCAAAGGCTTGGTTATCTTTTTACTCTTAACCGCTTCAACAATACTCCACTCTTCTTCGCCGCCAACTTCACCAAGACAGACCAGCATCTTGATTGCGGGATTAGCCTCGAAGCGCATCAGATGTTCGAGCAGCGTCGAACCGGCGTAAGCGTCACCACCGATCGCAATGCCCTCATAAAGACCGTCGGTATTGAGCGCAATTATGTTATAGGCTTCATTCGACATCCCGCCTGACTTGCTGACAAAACCTACCGAACCGGGTCGATGCAGCTTTGAATCGATAATGCACTCGATGGTTCCGCCAGTATTGGCGACTTTGAACGCGCCGGCTACAATCCCACCAACCGTGGCAGGCCCGATAATTACCTTGCCATGTTGTTGCGAAACGGCACGCAGATGGCGGGCCTGACGTTCAGGAATGCCTTCGGCAATCACTACGACTGTGCGCATCTGGTCAAAGGTCAGAGCTTCAAGCGTAGTATCATAAGCACTTCTGAACGAAGCGAAGTTAATGAACACGTCGATAGCCGGGTTCGCCTGCAATGCGCTTTTGATATCTGGATAAACTGGAATGAAAATTTCCTTCTTACCCCAGAACATCTTTTCAGCGCCGGACTTACCCGGGTCAATCATAGCGCCTACCGATGGAATATCGCGACGGCAGCAGTAGTCAAAGTCGAGCATACGCTGTACGGCCTTTGTCTGAAGGCCATAAATCAGCGCAATGGTGTTTCTATCAAATAGCAGATAATCTGGACGACTCATATTGCGATTCCTTCCTTATGCTCTCAGGATTTGAGGGCGTCTGATACGACGCGGGTCATGTGATACTCGGGGCCATGCACTTCAATCGGTACGCCAAGTTTCTCGGCGGCAGCCTTAAGGTTAGCGAGGCCTTCCTGATAATTCGGACCGCCACGGCGAACAAAAATGCGGGCTTTAACCTTTTTAAGCTTATCTCCGAACTCATTTAGAGCCTTGATAATGCCGGTAAAGGTTTTGGCAACATCAGTAAAATTCGCAATACCACCGCCAAGAATCAGAGTTTTAGGGCGTTTTTTCGGATCTGGCTTGCGTGTCATCAGGTCAAGCACAATCCTTGCATATTCGTAGGTCAGACTTGCGCTCGGATTGCCGGAATATTCACCATACATCGCCAGTTCTTTTGCATAGCCAAGATCGCAGACTGTGTCGGCATAAATTACGGAAGCGCCGCCACCGGCAACCATGTTCCAGATAATGCCATCGGGATTAAGAAGAGTAAGCTTAAGCGAAGCACCTGAAAGCGCATCGAGTTCACGGATTTTGGTTTCTTCAGGGCTAAGGTGCTGGCCAAAGGCAGCCGGAAATTCGATATCACTGCCCCACATGTCATAGCAGATGAATTCAGCAGTATCATCGAGTTTGGCAACCATATCGAGCGGAATTATGCTCTTGCCAGCAATTGCAAACGGATTGATTTCAAGATAGGCAAAATGCATGGCAGCAAAATATCTGTATAGACCACGCAGGAAATTGGCAACCAGCGCTTTATTATTACCCAATTCAGCTGGCATGACCGCATCGACCTCGTTAGCAACCGCTTCGATCCCACCAAGAACAGGAACCTTGATGGTAACAACTTTATCCCAATTCTCTTCGACGTTGATACCACCTTCGAGTGAGAAATAAATATAGTCGCATTCAGCGCCAGACTTGATTGCAGCATAATATTCAGCTTCATGCTTAACACAGGGCTCAATGATAAAATGCGTCAAAGTGCCTTCAATACCGTTCACAACCTGTTTTTTGCCAAGTCTTTCCTCGACCCATTTACGAGTTTCGGCAAAACTTTTATTAACCAGCACCAGACCATGCTTACCGCGCTTTCCAAAGAGCTGATCAGGCTTTGCGACGAGTTTCTCTTTGGCAAGCCATGGATTATCCTTTGCGAGCTGTTTCCAGTCGGTTTCGCTGTCAACAAGCACTATGCGCCCATCGTAACCAATGCCTTGCTTTATGAAACTGTCAAGATGCCTTGCCAGCATTCTTTTCCCGTGATATTCGCGAATTCCTCGCTGCGCCATTTTTTTTTCTCCTGCGTCAAGAATATCGATTCGTAGCTATATGGGTATAATCTGATCAAAATATCATGTCAAGTACAGTCTCAGGGCAAAATGAAACATTTTGCGCGACAAGCTTGCCAATTGTCTGTTTTTCTAAGATATCTATGCTTATCCACATACGAGATAAAGCACAGCCACACCTGTGCGTGATTTTTTTCACACAGTCTGGCCTGAAAAAACAGCCGTGCTATCAACAGACTTTTAAATACAATCGTTTGTTGATATTTGCGAAAAATTGGCAATCCGACAGATAATAGATACATTCAATCTGTAACCGCACAGAAAAATAATTTAACGGAGGCAGCAGATGAACAAAAAGATCGCCTTTTTCGATGCAAAACCCTATGATCAGAAATCGTTCTCCGGGATGAATTCTGATTACGGCTTCGACATAAGCTACTTCGACGCGAAACTGACCCCGCAGACCTCTGATTTAACCATTGGTTTTGCAGGTGTCTGTGTGTTTGTCAACGACAACATCAACGCCAAAGTCATCAGTCGACTGGTCGAAAACGGTGTCGAAATCATCGGACTGCGCTGCGCCGGGTACAACAATGTCGACTTCAAGGCGGCCTACGAGAAAATTCACGTAACGCGGGTTCCGGCCTATTCACCCCACGCTGTGGCCGAACATGCGGTAGCGATGATGCTGACTCTCAACCGCAAAATCCATAAGGCCTATCTACGCACCCGCGAAGGCAATTTTTCCCTCAACGGCCTGCTCGGATTCGACATGTTCGGCAAAACTGCCGGCATAATTGGCACAGGAAGGATTGCCAGATGCTTGATCGCGATCTTAAAAGGTTTTGGCATGCAGATTCTCGCTTACGATCCGCGACCTGATGAGGCCTACGCCGAATCAACCGGACTGCGCTATGTCGAACTTGATGAACTCTATGCCATTTCAGACATTATATCTCTGCATTGCCCGCTTACTACTGAAACCAGCCACCTCATCAATCGTAACGCCATTGAAAAAATGAAACCCGGCATTATGATAATCAATACCGGGCGCGGAAAACTGATCGATACTATTGCATTGATAGAGGGCCTCAAGTCCGGGCGTGTTGGCACTGCCGGACTTGATGTTTACGAAGAAGAAAGCGATTATTTCTTTGAAGATAAATCAGCTGCAATGATCACTGATGATGTGCTGGCTCGACTGCTGACTTTTCCTAATGTGATCGTCACCTCGCATCAAGCCTTTTTTACCAGCGAAGCGCTGCGCAACATAGCCCAAACCACGCTGAGTAATTTCAAAGAATATTTTGCCGGCGGTTATCTCGCCAACGAAATCTGCTACCGCTGTGACAGTAATTGCATAAAGCAACAGGGCAAGCGCTGTTTTTAGTCACAAAATCCCAGTCCTTCAACGATTTGAAGTCATGCTCTCAGCAAAACTTCGAAACATGGAGAACTTTTGTCAGACAACTAATTCGCGCGCTTTATAAAGAAGCCCGGTGGCAAATGCCACCGGGCTTCTTTATTTGACCACTTTCTGCGAACAACTATTCTGGAACAACATCATCACCATTGAGCTGCGCATCTATTTTGTCCGGGCCAACACTGTAAAAAACCGTTTTACCGTCTTTCTGCAACGTCTTAAGAAGTTCACCATTGTAAGGGTCAATGCTGATCTGCAACTCTCCAGCAATCTGCGAAAGTTCGCTGAGCACAATTGATTTCTCGGCCAGGCGGCGCTCGTATTTTTTCCATGCAAGCCTGAAGTTTGGAAAACTGAGCATTACAAGAGGGTGTCGAATAGCTTTAAACACTGGCGCAGGGTCAACAGCCTCGAACACTCGCCGGGTAAGTTGCTCATACTCTTTTTCAGGATCACCATATATCTTTTCAAGCAACCACAGAGCCAGAGGCGCACTGATGTAGAATCTGGCATACGCGTGCTTGAAGAACATAAATTCGCTGTTAAGAGCACATTGCATCGGCCGATCCTGAGCCAGTGACATCTTCAGATCGGCGTAACAGGCCGAGGCTTCTTGTGGCAGCAAACTTGAAGATGCAATCAGTCCATTCACACTACGCATCGCAATGCCATCGACGGCTATCGAAATCATTTTTCCAATCAGAAAGGGGCTGGTTAAGTCGGTCATTCTGGCAATCTTTAGCATGGAACCGAAGATAAAAGAGCTGTCTTCTTCTGGCAATCTATCTTTGAAATGTTTTTGATAGGCGGCCAGAAATCGAGCGACACTTCTGATGGTAGAAAATCTTTCTGGCAGATCATTGCCAAAGGGATCCATCTGAGGACTGGCAAATAGAACCATCATTTTCCAGTCAAGCCGATTGAAAGTTTTGATGGAATCGATAACTTTTTGCTCATCCTCGGCGGCCAGTCCCTGGATCTGATAGTTAGTTACGATGCCACCGAGATATTTTTCGCTATAACCGACTAACTCCAACCAGCTACCGATCGCTGCCTTCGTGTCGGCGTCAACAAACTGCTGATTAGTGTCTTCGAGCAGGCGAGAAAATCCCTTACAAACAAAAGGCTTTTGGTTACTACCAGTTTCAAAGAAATACGGCTTAACTACGTGAAATAGGCCATAGAAGCTGTATCCGGTGGTTGCAAGGGCTGCTGTGACCAGCATAATTACCACAACAACAAGTCTTTTAGCGGAGCTGAGCGAATAGAATCTGTCTAGCAGTCTGCGCATGGCAAACCTCCTTTGATTTCTTCGCGGCGCCCAACCGGCATTACTGCTGCAGTCAGAACGAAAGTCAGCGCCAAAAGTTTAAAAAACGCCCACACTACTCCCTGCACAAAGGAGACAGTCAGGGCAACATCAGAAAGCATTTCAGCTGTGTGCCAGCTCAATGCCCGGTTCTGTTCAATTATTGTTTCGAAATCATTCCCCGCAGGCAGTTGAACATCAATCATATTCAAAGCCGCATATAAAACCAGTAATGGAACAGCGATCATAACGAAATATCCGAACAGGCTTTTCAGATCGCGCATTGGAACTACGCCAGCGCCACGCTGAATTTTGTCGCGGATCTGCTGCGTCAGCAAAGCCTCAGCAGTTGCCGCATCGGCAATCTTTTTGAAGCCAGTTTTAAATTCTTCAGACTGCATTTTCCGGTTCCTCCTCAAGGGCGAGGCCAAGACGATCTTTTAATCGCGACAGCCTCGACATAACTGTTCCAATTTTAAGCTGCATTTCTTCGGCAATTTCCTGATAACTCAATTCACCACTAAATCTGAGAGTAAGAATCTGGCGATCTTCATCGTCGAGCTTTTCCAGCAGAGTTTTCAGCTTTGCCACTGTCTCATCTTTGATAAAGCTATTTTCGAGTTCTTTTGCTTCGCTGGTATTTTCCAGGCCGCAGAATCGAGCCAGATAGCGAAGTCTGGTCATAAGACTGCGCCGATTCTTGAGCGCCTCGTTGCGGGCAACGCGTATCAACCAAGCCTTCTGGCTAAACCCGGCATCAGTAAAATTTGCATTACTGAAAGCTTTAACAAAGACTTCCTGGGTCAAATCCCAGCTCTCAACCGAATCGAGAGTAATACCGTAAACTATCGAATACACCAGCCCCTGAAACTGCTGAATCAGGCCGGCAAATTGCTGATTTATTATCTGTTGGTTTTTATTCATCACATATACTTAAATCCACGAGTTTGTATTTTATTCCATTTTTTTTCAAAAATCTCATATATATCGTCAGCGCAAGCACTCGATAAAACTCACCGTTACCTTTAATGAAAAGGGACTGATGGGCATTCCCTGCTCAGAGGCCCCCCTACTGACGCGGCCGCATCTAATCATTGGATTTTTCACAAAATTTCGTAGAAAAAGCGAAGGGGTATTGCTCAACAAGTTGGTTACTAGTCCGGCTGGCAGAATTCCAGTTTTTGTGAGCATGCCTGGGCAGCCACTTCCCTGCTCAAGAGGGTTTTTAAAAATCAGCAGGTGTCTAAAATCTCCCTGTAGATTGTCACAGAACCCAAAAAATTTCGTATTCTTATATGAGGCCTTAACTGTGAAGGAGAGAATTTTTATGAAGATACAAACATGGAGCATTCTCCTGTTATCATTCTTTATGACCATGGCTTTATGTGGTCCTGCAGCGTTGGCTGAAGAAACAGAAGATTCGTGGGGGCCTTTGCAAAGCGCAGAGCCTGAGGGCACAGAAGGGTTTGAAGAAAGCGTCGCCCCAGCGTCAACAGAGGAAAATTCAATCTCTAAACCGGCTCAAATCGAAGAAGTTGACGAAAAAGTAGACATTGACTTAAAGACAACAGCGGAAGGCTCAGCTTCTGAAGCTCCAAGTCTCGAAGGAGTTGTCGATGTTGATACCTATGTGAATATCCGCACCGGCCCCTGGGGACAAATCATCGGCGGTTTTCGCACCGGCGATAAAGTCAAGATTCTCAGTAAAGAAGGCGACTGGTTCAAGATTCTCATCGGCAGCGAGTTTGCCTACATTCACTCCTATTATGTGGATGCCCCAGGCTTTCCGTCGCATCAAGGCGTTGAGCCCCCTATTTGCGGCTCTAATCAGGCCCCAGGCGCCGGCGGCGGTGGCGCAGGTGGAGCCAGTGGAGGAGGACCCCTTCTCGGATATCTGCAGCAGGCTGGTCTCACAGGCGAAGAACTGCGGATGGCCTGGGCCATCGGCATGGCTGAATCGGGCGGAGACCCTGGCGCCTTCAACGGGGACAGCTCAACCGGGGACATGTCCTACGGGTTGTTCCAGATTAATATGATCGGAGAGCTTGGCCCCGAACGCATGGCGCAATATGGTCTGAGTTGTTATGAAGACCTGTATGATCCGGCAACAAATATTCGCGTCATGATTCAGATGAGCGCGAACTGCTCCGATTGGAGCCCATGGAGCACTTACAACCGCGGAAACTACGAAGAGTACCTCAGCCAGTTTCCACCGCAATAAAAGCGACTCGAAAAAAAAAAAAATCCCGCCAAGAGCTTGGCGATCGTGGAGAAACAAAATGAAAAACAAGATGAGAAACAAGATCGGGTTGCTCGTATCAGTGTTCATACTCTTTGCCTTATGGACCGGATGGGCTGTCACTACTACCGGAAATAGCCAGAATGAAGCCCCCATACAGATCACCAGTTCCATTTCGGCCGTTGTCAAAAATTTCAGCCGGGTGATTCCTCCCCCGAAAGCGACAGGAAAAAAGGCTATCGCAGCAAAGATCGATATTAGCTTTCCTGAATTGTCTTGCCAGGTCGGAGAAAATGTTGCCGTGACAACCATTAATGAAGCCATCCAGAGGCGATTGTTGAATATGTTGGACGGGAAAACCCACACAACGGTAGAACAACTCATGGAGACTTTCGGCAATGACTATGAAAAATCCATGAAAAAGACTCCGAAAATGCCTGGCGCGTGGTTCCTCAAGTTCAAAGCAACCGTCCACCATTACGATGAAGATTTGTTCTGCATCAAAATCCTCCATTCGGTTTTTACCGGTGGAGCACATCCGACTTCAAACATCACCTACCTGGTGTTTTCCATGAAAACAGGGAATCTTTACAGCCTCTTCGACCTGATTCCCAGGGCCAATCTTGGCAATCTGACCAAAGCCGCGGAAAACCATTTTCGCCAGATCCGCAACATGAAACCCCAAGAAACCTATAAACAAGCGGGTTATCGATTCGAAAATGACCAATTCTCACTGAACCGGAATTTCCTGATTTCGAAGTCTGGAATGTCATTCTGCTTCAATCAATGCGAAATTGCTCCATATGCTAAGGGAATCACCGAGGTGTTAATCCCCTGGAGTGATCTCAAAACCGTTGTCGATGCCAAAGGCCCAGCCGGAAGATTTCTGAAGGAATAATAAAGAAAGCAGCAGCATCGACTCAGACTTAAATGAAGTGCCAAAAAGCCAACCTTATGGCCCAATAAGGTTTTAGATTGTGTTTTCAGGCAATTTTAGACAGATTGCAAAAAATAGATGCCAAAAATACTGGCGTTTGCTCTGCAAATGCATTAATTTAAAGCACTAATTGATTTAATGAAAACTGGGTTTATCAACTGCTGCCCTTCTGTCAGTGTAGCAGCATCAGTCAGGAGAATTGTATGCATTCGACAGACATGGGAAAGTCACAGGCAAATGCAAAACCTGTAATGTCTATCCCAGAAATACGCCGAAAAATTGGCGAAGAAACCTTTAACGCTTTAATAGAAGGCATTTACCTGGTTCCGAAGCCTGAAAGCGAAAATATCAGTAAAATCAGGGAATGCGCCGACCTGCCGCTCAGCGCAATGCGCCTTATCATAAAATATGCGGAAAACAGCACCGAAATACCGGAAAGAATTTACAATCAGGGAATCCGTAACGTAGCTATAGGCGCAACGTTGTGTGTTTTTTCGGCTTTGTTCATATTCATGGTGACAAAGGGCGGGTCGGAGGGGAAGGAATTTTTCAAGATCTTGGTCCTAGGCGCTTTTGCAGGTGCATCTGCCGTTTTGAACGGTATCCAGTCAGTCATTGTCGGATCTGTACCATCCTATCGGACAAAATGGCACGTAAAGCTGCTTTTCAACGGAGCCATCGCACTTGTCATGATCGCAGGCCTGATTGGATTCATATATTATCTCGCCACCCAACCCTGAACAAAGGCTCAAAAAAGATTTCAATCCAGACCACCGGGCAGATGTGAATAGATGGGAAGATCACAAACGGGACAATGCCAGCGTTTATTGCGACTTACCAGATGTGCTCTAGAAAGATTGTTCATACAGACAGGACAAACCACAGATTTGAGGGTTATTGGTCGCATTGGCGGCTCACTGGTAATGTTCTTTCCCAGAGATTTGTCGATAAGGCGTCTGCCAAAATCGCGAACCATTTTAAGAACGTCTTTTTCTGTATAACTGTTTCCATCGAGATTGATGGCATCTTTTCCCAGCTTTTCGTATGAATCGATAAGATACCTCAGTATTTCCTTCTGTTTGTCGCAAACCATAGAATTCTGCCAGGGCCAGGTAATTCCGACACTGTATGCCGCCAGCAGCTTTTTCACAGCTTCAAGATGGTCCTTTTTGCCTCTGAATGCCATAGCCTCATTGACTAATCGATCACGTTTCCGTGCGGGTAAAAATACAAGAAAAAAGAATGCTACTCCAAGAACCACGGCAATTCCAAATGCGGCAAGTAAAATATCACCAGGTCCAGAAAATCCTGACGCCATAGCTTCACACAGCCTTTCTTAATGTTTGTTTTCCAATTCCGGGTTTTCTTCTCCGGAAAGAAACTTTTATTTGCTATCTTACAAGATAGGAGAAGTTGATTAACAGCTATTTCGAGCTATGCATAAGTCGGTATTTCCGCCAAGAATAACATGAATTAAAGAGCTACGCAAATTAAAATCGAAGGGTTGTCTCTATTTGTAATTTCAGCCAGTTGAGATTATCATGCAAACGTAGACAAATCACTCTGACAGGTAACAATAAGCATGGAAGAAACCAGAGTTCTGACCATTGTTTTCACTGACATCAAAGGTTTTACCGAACGAACTTCTAACAGCGACAGAGAAGCTGTCAGCAGATTACTTAAGAAACACGAAGAGCTGCTGCTGCCACTGGCAAAAAGCTATAACGGAGTTTTGATAAAAACCATCGGAGATGCCTTCCTGCTCTCATTTGCCAGCCCTACCAATGCCGTGCTGTGCGCCGTGATGATGCAGGAAAAACTCAAGGAATTCAACGCTTCGGTCAGCGAAACAGAAAAAATTGAAGTCAGAATAGCTATGAACACGGGTGAAGTGATCATGCGCGATGGTGATGTCTATGGCGAACCGGTCAACGTTGCAAGCCGCATCGAAAGCCTCACCGATGCGAACGAAGTCTGGTTTTCGGAATCGACCTATCTTGCAATGAACCGCCAGGAAGTTCCGACCAGTCTGATCGGTGAATATCGTCTCAAGGGAATTCCTGAAGCAGTGCGGGTTTACCGCGTTGTGCGCGACGACAACAGCGAATCTTATACCCGGACTGTAAAAAGCCAGCTTGAAAAAATAAAAAGCATGCTCGCCGAAACTATCGTTCCAACTGCAGCGCCGCGCTCAGCGCGGGCATTGTATTTTCTTGGTCTTGTCATTCTGCTCACACTGGCCTTTTTCATGTTCAAAGAAACAGCTCTCGACAAGCAGCTGAGACTGGCTCGCGAAGCCATTTCCGGCAAAGATTATCGTGGCGCAGTCGAAAGTCTCAAAAAAGCGGTTCAACTGCAACCTGCCGCCAGCGCAACAACTCAACTGATCAGGCAGGCAGTTAACAGCCATGTCACGCACCGTCTGGCCGTCGGCGAAAAAACGCCGGAAAATCTGAGTGAGCTGGAGGAATTTGTCAAAGAAGCGCGAACGACCTTCTCATCTCTTGATGCTCAGCTGCTCGACTGCGAAATTGAGCTTGCCATTCAGCGAGCCAGTCTGCTCGCTGCGCAGCGGCAGCGTGATGAAGCCGACGCCCTGCTCAATGACCTGGCGAAGCGCTCTGGCAATAGAGGCGACATTCTCTTTACAATCGCGAAGTTCTACAGCCGGCTGGGCTACAACTGGACACACACTGTCAGATACATGCACATGGCAGCACTTACTGATCCGGCCAGCTTCGCAGCTAACCCTGATGTGTTAAAGGAATTCGAGTGGTTTCTTCAGAAAGTCGCACCCAACGATGGCTATGACGAAGTAAGAAGCTTTATCGCTACCCACTGCTTTGATCACTTTGTGCCAATGCTACAGGAAGCTTTGTATAAACCCGGCGAAGAATACCATGTTCTGCGCCTCAATTCGCGGCACCTGTTGTCACAAAAAGGCACCTCAATCGACGAAACAGGATTTTATCTTGTCGATCTGCTTACCTCACCTGGCAACCGCAATTCAAAAGAACTCACAGAGACCCTTAACTACTTTATCGAGAATGCCACAAACGCAATTATTCTGAAAGAAGTCGCGGCGCAGTTAGCTTCTTATCCAGCAGTTTTTACACTATTCGAAAAATACAGCTACGACAAAAATGACCCGGAAACACAGGTGATTGCAGGGCCATTCTTCGACCACTTCAAAGAATATTTAAGCAACCGCCTCACGTCTGACGATATCCACCAGCGCATAAACGCACACAATGTACTTGGAACACGAAGCGAAACATCCCCGACTGAACTCTGGCAATATCACATTCGGAATCTTGCTGATTTCAAGAGCATGCAATGGAGCAGCTCATACGTGCCAGCACTGTTAGAATCTGTCGATTATTTGATCAAAAATCCGCTGCCAACAAAGTTGTCTGACAGCGAAAGCCATGCCGTCATCGGGCAAAAAGCCGCCCGAGCCGCCAGCGAAATCTTAGAACAGGTTAAACAAGCTATCGAAGACAACCAGGATACCGCATTCATTGCTCCCGGCAAACGCAAGCTCGCCGACCTTGAAAAGCTTGCAAATCTGCTGCAGAAAACTTTCCCGCGCGAATAAAAACTGACGCTCTCCACCCTTGGCAAAACCGAGCTTCTAATCAGTCTGTCATGGGCATAGCATCATCCAATCCAGAACGCGTAAAGGCTGCACAGGCCGATATTGATGAGCTAAAACTGAGCAAGGAAACCATGGCATGGGCGCGTGATCGGAATAAATCGCAGAAAGGTGTCGAATGGCGATTTTCAACGAAAGATGCGAGAATAAAGCTGAAATCTCTTTACTCTAAACTCAACTGTGACTAAGGACCAGGATGCGCAATTTGGTTCATTTTTGTGACAGATTCGTGAAAAAATAAAGTTGCTATAACTTTACAAATCCAACAGATGAAGAGAAATTGCCGAGTTTAATAATCTAGCTGCAAAAGAGGATTTCAACCCTTCGATCAATCAGGTGTTCTTTCAGGCTCGCACATGAAAAAAACCTAATAATTCGACTCCTCTCGGGAAAAAACAACTTTGAGAGAATATAACCCGAGCACAAAATATACTATTCCTATCATGTAAGTTAACGTTACTCCATGTCCTTCTAATGCTTCGAATTCTACGAAGATAAATCTACGCGGATTTGCCGGATCCACCTTGATCGCTCGTTCGCAGCCCAAAGGTCTTTCCTCAGAAAGTCTATTGACATCATCTATATTAATCGATCTGATTTGTCCACATTCAATTGAAATTGTTTGTGTACCAACCGACCAACTGTAGTTCAACACCAGAATATTTTCATCTCCGATTTCAGGAACATATTGATGTGCAATACGCTTGCCGGTTACAGTAGCAATCGCAGGAATCCAGTGGCTCGTTTTTGCGTAACGCGCTCTTTCAAGAGGGGCTTCCCGAATCCAGGCATAACTGGTATAGAATAGTAATAATGCAAGCGCCAGGACTCCGCATTTTTTTATGAACTCTTCAGATTCCATTTCTTGCGACCCTCCGATTATCAATTTTCGGTAAACTACTGAAAAGTAGAAGTATGCAACATTCGTATGAATCCCAAGGTAATTGAAGGAATCTTTTATGAAAAGCATATATAAAAGCGAAAAACTCAGCTAATCCAAGATACGACAACTCCCGGCGATCTGTGACCTCTTTTAATGTTTTAATAACTCAGTAGGCGAAAATGCTGCCGAATCATGGATATATTATCTGGTAGTCGTAAAAAAAGACCTGACCCGGGTGCCAATTTCCAGTTACTGGCGCTCAAAAAGCGGTTTGTCTGAGACAGGTCGGCTTATTGCGGATGCGGTCAAATGCCCATTTCGCGTCGGCATCCGTGTCGAGAAGTTGCGCATCATGGGTCTTTAAGAACTTTTAATCCCAGTTTAATTGGGGTTTAATAAATGCCGGCATCATTATTTTTTCTTCCTCGGTCGGCTCATCACTTATGTGTTTGTTCATTTCATCAAGGTTATTTTCAAGCATTTCGTCTATGGATGAATTAGTAGGCTTTACTAATTCTTTGATAATCAGATTGGATAGCCCTTCGTTAAACTCTGAGCCTCCCCACATGTCTTCAGCGGCTGTGCCAATCGCGCCGGCCAGTTTACCGCCGACTTTTCCAACGACATAATCACGGCCGTACTCTAACCCTTCTTTAGCAGCGATATTGCCGACTAGCTCAATATAATCTTCATCACTGGTAATCGCGTTGTCAGCGGCAGCTATCAAAGATTCTCCTGCTATTTTAATTGCAAGTGCAGATGCTGAACATACTCCTGCTAATGGTCCGGTAATTGCTGCAATTGGCGCAGTAAATGGAGCTAGTGCTACTGTTGCGGAAATCGCAACGCAAGCTTCTGTAACAAAACCAAGCAGCATTGCGGCATTTTCAAGCGCGGCGGCGGCGGCAAGAAGAGAATCACCGGCCCCTTTCAACGCGTCCTGATAGACAGCCAATGCGCTGGCGTTTTTGTCGAGACTATTATAGACTTTTGTGGGATCCGTCTTTGCCGCTTCTTCCAATGAACCGTTTTTCAAAGAATTCATTGTTTTCCAGGCATCCCACTTGATCTGTGCTATATCTTTATTAGCTTTTTCGATCTGGGCAAGGTAGCCCTCAAGCTTTGCTTTTTCTTGTTGAGCCTGCATTTTTGCAGCCCATTCACGTGATTGCTCGGGAGTGGTTATCCCCTTATCGTCTCTTGGAATTGCAATGTAATTTTCGCAGTTCTCGATCATCCTAAGAATCTCTGATGTAATAGAGCCAAGTTCAATTTCTTTGACGGCCTCTATCTCATCATAGGTTCCCTGAAATTCATCTATTGCCTGCTGAATTTGTGCTTTCTGGGTATCTTGAGCAAAAACTACAATCGGTGTGAACAGTTGCAGAAAAAAAGCAACCATTGTAAACGAAGCAATCAGTCTTCGATAAAATCTGTTCATAAGAACCTCCGATTGTTTCAAACTCTTTTTGAGCTGGTGTTAATTAAAAATTCCTTAAAGATCAAAAGAAATCTGGCAATCAACTTGCAGTAATTCAAAGATCCTCATAAAGAAGCAATGTTGCATATTTTTGAAGACACTCTCTGAATAACTACAACGACGCTTAATATAACGGAATTATTCGGCCATTTAACCCGAAAGCATGTTGTCATGCTTTCGGGTTAATGTCTTATTCTGGTGACAACTCAGGGCAGCGTATACGCAATCGGGAACCAGGATTTTTTGTCACTTCTGAAACCGAATATTTTGCCGTCAGGAGTGATCATTTTCTTTCTGGGGGCGAGGAATGGAATTACAAGCAAATCAGCCTGACTTAGAATTTTGCCTGCGCTGTTGAGGCGTAGAACGCGGTATTGGTGAATAACGCCGGCTTTGTCACAGGCAATCAGCTCTAGATACAGGTTATTTTTTGCATCAGAACCAATCAGCTTTGCCGAAGTATAATGTGCCTTCCGTTCCTTAGGCGTCTGAAGCGGAAATTTAGCGATTGTCACGTTTACTGTAGGTGAAGCTTTGTCAGCCCGGAACAGCTCTGCTTCCAGATCGTTAAATTTCACACCAAGCGGTTTGTCAGAAGCGTCAACAATAGTAGAGAGATCCTGACCAGCATATCTTTCAATCAATTCGCCGGCGGGGTTGAAGCGCAGCAGGCTGCGCATGACTGGATTTGCCACCAGCAGATTTCCCTTGCTATCAACGCCGATATCTTTAGAATCCGGCAAACCTTCGATTTGAACTTGCGAGAGACCTTTATTATCGGCGCGAACAACAATTCCCTGTGTTGAGTTATAAAGATAAAAGCCACCAGACGGAATTACAGCCATGTCTGTTATATTAATAAACTGCTTTAAACTGCTTCCTGGGAATGCAAATGAAGAAATCAAGCTTCCATTAGTAGCAAAGTGTTTTGCTTTCTGATTTATCGCATCAAGAACCCAGAAAGACCCGTCAGCAAGAGGATTGTAAGCTGTGGGCGCGCCACCTATGCGCTGCTCTGCAGATGATTGTTCATCACCACCCACATTGTTATCAGCCTTGCCATATGCGATTGAGCAAATGTCTTTGTGAGCAATGGCAGAAGAGGCCAAGCCAGCTTCATACTGCAACCCATTTACCAGAACGCTAGAAGTCTTTGCAGAGGCAGCACCGGAGAAAACCAGAGAAATTACAACCAGAGAACCAATTATAATGTTTTTCATTTTTTCTTATTCCTTATTCCACGAGTGGGGGAAATTCCAGGCCTGGAACATCGCGCGGATTCACACTATTTCCGCTAGAATCAGTAATTCCCATGTGCAAATGTGCGCCGGTTGTCCACTCACCGGTGTTATCGGAGAGAGCGACATCCTGACCAATTGCGACTCTCTGACCTTCTGTTACACTTGTGCTCTCAAGGTGACAATAGAAGGAAGAATATCCATTGTCATATCTTATTCTCACAAAATTTCCGCCGCCATCGCTCCACCCAGACTCAGTGACGACACCGTTGCCAAGAGCGTTTAGGCGTGTTCCATTCGAAACCGGCAGGTCGATTCCTTCATGATAACTGCTACCGACGCTTATATCGCGCGGGCCAAAATCTGAGCTGACAGAGGACGGCATTGGAGTACAGGGCTCGGCGCCAAATGTACCATTATCGACAGTTGCGCTGGAACCCGGGTCTCCAGTAGCAGGAGATTCATCAGAGCCGCAAATCGGGGGCTCAACGCCCTGGTGCGACGGAAAGCCTGGGGCATCCACATAATAGGCGTGAATGTATGCTTCCTCGTCGCCGTTGAGAATTTTGAACCAGTCGCCTTCTTTACTAAGAATTGTGATTTTATCGCCGGAGCGCAAACCACCGACAATTTTTCCCCAAGGACTGGTGCGAATATTCAAATAGGTATCAACATCGACAACTCCTTCGAGTTGAGCCGATTCAGTAGCGGAACCATTTTCTATTACTTCGATTTGAGCCGATTCAGTCGCTGAGCTCTCATCCGTTGGCGGGGAAACAATGCTCTCTTCGAACCCTTCGGTGCCTTCCGGTTCTGCGTTTTGCACAGGGCCCCACGCATCTCCTTCCTCTTCAGCAAATACGTCATGGCCAAATAAAACCATGATCACAAAGAAAGACAACAAGAGGACACTTAAAGTCTTTATTTTCATTGAGGTTTTCTCCTTAATGTTTGAGTTCATAATAAAATACGAAAAAACACATTATTTGTGACAACCAGCTTTTTACAATTCCTTCAAAGACATAAGCCTGATTCTTACCCAATTTATCTGCCAACAGGCTTTTGCCCTCCCCCTGGCCTTGGGCATGAGGGCCCTGACGATATCGTTGGTTTTGGCGATATCATTGGCTTTGGCACTATCGTTATCCCGATTCCGGCCTTTGCCCCGGCCTCTATTTCTGGGTCGTGCAGATCTGGTGTTCCCCTAAAGAAACCAGAATCGTCGTTGGCACTGATGCGCACGGAAAAATCATGTGTCAATTTGATGGGCGGAACGGTTTCCAGATCAATCTTCAGGCTCAAGATATTCGGCTTGTCAGGATATTCAGCGAACCCGATATATTTCAAAAAGCCTTCCCGTTCACCTTTGAAGCTAAATGTAGAAGAGCTTTCTTTCATATTTCGTTTAATATCCCCGGTTTCAAACTTGGCATCATAGGTAATGTCGCCTTCAAGCCTGGTAATAAGAAGAAAAGTGTCTGAGCCCATGACATTTTGAAGCTCCCAGCTTTTGCAACCGGAGAGGTCTCTTTCTAATTGTTCACAGATTTTAGCAAAAGAGCCCTGGTAGATTATTTCAAGATTTTGCTGTTCATGTACTCGCCGAGTTCTCCAGAAGAAAAAAATGAAGAATCCCAGGATCAGGCTAGCCACAAGAGCGTAGAGAACAAGTTCAACGACCGACATTCCACGTCTGCTACAAATGACTTGTTTCATAAGAGTTCCTTCAAGGTTTTGGGAATGCATAACCACGCATACAAACCTCTCGCCTCACCTGATCATCAGATCCCGGGAAGCGAAACTCAGATTTCACATCAATCGAAATCATTCTCGCTTCGACAATCTCATTGATGTCAATTCGCGTCTCGATATCGAGATTGTTAATTATTTTCTTGCCAGCATACTTTTTGAGAACTCGGGTAAATGTTGCACCTGTTGCTGACGACAGATCGCGATAGTCAAGCTGACAAAACTCTCCAATGCATGATGTCTGGTGGGAATTCACAATAACGGCATCTCTGGCGGCGAGAGAAACCCTGCGAGTGCGAACGAAATGCTGCGTTAGAGGCAAGAGAAACACAGCGAGAATTATCATCGCGATGGCAATCTCGATCATGGTGAAACCTGCAAACTTCTTTCTATCTGACAAAACTTCCCTCGTCTTACACACAAAATGCCTGCTTTTTATCAATTCTAAGACACCACTATGAATGTTGCAATTATTCTTTTACCAGCTCCACGCGGCGATTTTTTGCCCGTCCCTCCTCCGTTCCGTTATCAGCAATTGGTTTAGTATCACTCATTCCGACAGCCCTAAGCCGTGAACCACCGATTCCTCGATCTATCAGCCAGTCTCTTACGGCATCAGCTCTAGCCTGTGAAATGGCAGGGTTGAGAGAGGTATCCCCAGATGTATCACAATGCCCTTCGATGGCTATCCGAACCTCGGGATTATTTTGCAGATATACCAAAGCCGCTTCAAGAGAAGGAGTCGAATCGGCAGTGAGGTTTGAACTGTCAAAATCGAAGGTTACTCCTGATAAAATGACCCTGCCGATAGAATCAAGCGCAATTTGCAGACTCTCAGGGGTTACTTCGTCACTTGGCAAGCCGTCCATAATCGGATCAACGTATTTCCCGGGAATATAGGTTGTTGGAACAGGAGCGGGATTGGGTGCTGGAACAACAGTCGGGATATTAGCTGAAGGTGGAAAGGCTGTATTCATCTGTGGTGAACTGGGCAAAGGCATTTTACCATTCGGTAAAATGATGCGACCAGGTATAAGAGGTATTTCCATTTCTTCGTTTTCATAGCCGACAATGACTCTGTACGATTTTGCTTCACAGATTGACATAATAAGGCATAAAAAAATGAGGCTGGCACCTGCCAGTTTTAACGAAAACCGCACTACCGTTCTCATGGTTCTTTTTGAGGAAAAAAAGAAAGTGTGCCTATTCATGGGTTCACCTCTTCAATTCGAAAAATAAAAGGACTCTCTTTTTGATTCGGATTTGTAAATCTAAATATCTTCTCTAATCCTCTAAACTCTCGAGCAATTTTGTTACCTTGCAATGAATAGGTAATCGACCCAGGATTTCCATCTGGGTTGACGAGTAGACTCATTCCGTCTGGATTTGATTGAACAGCTTTAGACATGGCCAGATCATTTTTGAGCGTCTCGGTAAACACTCCAAGATCCATATAGTATTGGGAGGATTTGCTATTGTTATTCACCTGATCGACCTGTTGCCCGAACATTCGATATATCACTCCAGACAAGATTGCCGTGATACAGACGACAACAGCGACTTCAACGAGTGTTACACCTGCCTTGCGATTACTTTGCAGTCGGTCATTTTCCGCCTTCAATAAAATATTCCTCCTCTTGAGACAGTTGATAGCGATAAGCAGCCTTCCTATCCCATTTATCCTTGGTGGAGTATGGATCATGTGCAGACACAAAAGTGATATTCTTTTCACCTGTCTTCATGTTTGAAGTGTCAATTGAACAGGCAGCCAGTCCACCTATGATGTTAAAGCCATTGGTCGCTCGAAACGTTCCCATCAGACAGATCAGATGTGCCTCGATGAGTTGACTCGTTTCGACGGTGATATCTTTAAGAGAAACGATAGTTACAGGATGCTTTGATTTTATCGCAGATTTGATGCAAACATTCCCGCCACAGATAATTATTCCAGGACTGGTGATTTCAAGATCCTTGTCGAGTATTAGATCGGTATCGCCAATATATACGATTCCCGGCAGGCGAAGCTGTGAGGTCTTTTTTTCAAGAAAACCGGCTTCCAGTTCCTTGAAAGATGCGAATACAGCGGTTATCTTGGCTTGAAATTCCCTACATCCTTTTATATTAGCAAGGCTCCCTGCAAAAATCGGTGTATCCATTCCAAAGATTCCACTGGCTGTTTGCAGTGAACCACGATCGCCTACCCAAGGTCGAATATCGAGCGAAGGAGTTGTCTCTTCGATCATCTTTTTCAATGGAGTCGTGTAAGTCGCTGATTTTGGCGCATCCATGCTTCCGCCTTCACGTTCTTTCATAAAGATATAATCAAGCGCATCAAGATATAGTCTGGTGTCGATTGTGGTCATGATCTCGGAATAATCGGAATATTGAGAACTCACATTGTTTGGGTTGTTAATATCCAGAAATTTGCCGAATTGGGCCAGAATATTGTTCACTGTTGGAAGCGGATAAAATGCCGATGCGAAATCAGATTCGTCCAAAAATCCAGGAATAAGAACATTTGGATAGAATGCACCATAATCAAATTTGACGTCAAGACCTCGAAAAACCAGATATTGCATGTAAACTGGTCCGAACATCAGAGTGGGAGAAAAATGCAGACCAGTTCCAAATGGCCTGATTAAAGCGCATTTTGGCGAAGGGCATCTGGGGGGACTAGGCATACCAAAAAGAGCTTTAGTAGACAACACATCATCGGGCCTTGCCAGAACGTTTGCACCTTTTCGAACCGTATAATAATCTGATTTTATCCCCTGAAAACTCTCCCATAACGCCGTTATTTCTTCTCCTGTAGAGGTTTGTTTGTTTTTAAGATGATATTTTGCTTCCAGATCTGTTCTTTCGTAGAGACCCAGGCGAAGCAGGAGCCTGTCGTCGTAATCGCTACGGTTTCCTCCGCCTACGAGGTTTAGCATCCATGGCTGGGGTGACTTTGAGTTAAGGAATACCCATCCCGAATCCGCGACAAGTTGTGCAAAACCATTCTTTGTGACTAGTGACAAATCAAATTCTCGTGAGGGCTTCTTGACGACGCCGAAGGAACGGTTTGTTCCTGTTTCGTCAAATCCCTGATTGTTCAAAATAATGGGACGACAACCATTTTCGAAATCAGAAGAATTTGTTTTTAGTTCAAGAACGTTGATCTCCTGATTATTCAGCATTTCTCTTACGAAAAGCGTAAATTTTGAAAGAACAGGGTGAACCATCATGACGACCTTAAAACCTTTTCTGATACGAACTTTTCGACTGGCTTTTCCTACTTTGCCAATAGCGGTGAACTCAACAGTTCCAGATTTTTCGATCGGATCTGGCTTAAACCCCTCCAATTTATCCGGTAAAGGCATAGGAGTAATGTCGAAGATCCTCATCTTCACTACAAGTTCTCCACCATTCAATTCGTCTTCTAAGTAGCGAAGCAGCTCAACCGGATATTGCAGCTCAAATTCGTCTTCCTTTGTTGATGTTCCAAAAAAAAGATCGGATATCTTATTGGTCGGATTAAACTCATAAGAGCCACTGGCATACTTCGTCACAGCCCATTCTGCGCCAGCTCGGGCAATGGCAAGAGAGTGTGCGGAATCAACAAAGTGACTTGCTACCTGGGTCTGGCCGCTGGAAAGAAAGCTCATGATAAAAAAGAACAGAGTCAGCACAGCCATTGCCCCAAAAACAAGCGGCAACACGAACCCTTGCCTGATCCGCCAGGAGTTTAAATTAACCGGCGAAAAGTTATCTGTTACGCCAGAGCATCTTCGTATCATTGGTCATTTTTCCATTTTAAAGAATTCGCGTAAAGCCGTCAGTTATCTCCAAAATCTTCACTGCCAATCGGGCTACGTTCTTCGCCATCACCACCGATTGTTGTGGAATCGGTATCGATATCTTCTTCAGAAGATGCAGGATCTTCAGAAGCAGCCGGGTCTTCTTCATACCCCTGTTCTGGAGCGTTCAACAGATCGGTTACACTGGCAGGCTTAGACTGAGGCTGAGAATCAGAGGCAATGGATACAGGGGGTTCATTCTTCGGGATATTCTGCAGTTCAGACTTAGGCAAAGCCCATGTATTGTTGGCAAGAATAACCCGCTTCCCTCTTTCCAACCGAATGGTTTTCAGCAAAGTATTTTCAGGAATCAGATCAGCTGCCCCTTCAACCAGCAGTATTTCTGCTGTTGGCGGATGAATATCAAACTGAATCTCCGTTCCACGAATAGCAAGTACCGCGCACGGGACTCGAACCTTCAAAACGCCGCCAAGGTTCTTGAACTTGGCATTGAATTTACCGGTTTCGACGTTGATGCCGTCTTTCAATACTTTCATCTGACCAAGTCCGGTCAAAAAGACTTTGCCACCATTTTTATATTGAATTTCGACTGGTTCAGAATCTGAGTCGAACTTTATTCCAGCTTCTTGAACTAGCACTTGCTCCGCATTCGAAGCGACAATTGCTCCTTTTCCGTCAGTGGAAAGAATGGTTGCCTTCCCCTTGAGAACCGCGAATGAAAGGACTTCTTCTGTTACTGAAACAGAGGTTTGCTTAAAAAACAAGGAAAATCCAATCACAAGTAAAAGAACGACCATAGCCAATGCTAATGACCATTTCATGTCTAACCAGGCGAAAATGGACGCTTTCGGAAGAGCACGTGAATCAGATGTCTTAGAATTTGCAAGAGCTTTGTTCTGAAATGATTTCATAAATTCTCCTGTTTCGCGCAAAGAAAGACCTGCAAGATTTTTATCCTGGGAGAAATTTCGAAAAAAGCCTACTGTTTTGCAGCAGCTCTGACAGATACTGATGTGATCTGCCAGAGAACCTGGAATTTTTGTCAAATCTGGGGGTGGATCCTGTTCTAGCCATTCATTCACCCTGTTGCAAGGTTTCATTGTCCACCTCCTTTCGAATCGCCGAAACGGCTCTCGATACAATTTTCCGCAAAGCTTCTTCTGATTTGCCAGTAATCTGGCTCATTTCCCCATAGGAAATCTGTTCTACATATCGCATGAAAACAATTTCCCTTTGCTGAACCGGCAATTTTGCAAAAGCTGGAAGTCCTTCTGGACAAAACTCACTATCAGATCCAACACAATTCCCATTTTCAGTTGCATTGGAAGCAGCTGTATCTATATGTGTTCCCGTATATTTTATCGACGGTCCCCGGCGACGAAAGGTGTCTATTACCATATTTCGTGTGATTGTCATGATCCAGGCTCGAAAAGAACTTTTTCTCTGTGGATCAAACTGCTGCCATGCTTTCAAAAATACTTCCTGGGTAATATCTCTTGCGTCTTCGGTTCCATGGGTGAGGAACCTCACATATCTGACGACGCTGTTCAAGTGCGTTTTTACCAGAATAGAAAAATCAGTCAACTGCTCCCGAGAGGACATGCAATAACCACCTTACACCAGATCAAGAATGCAAATACGAATGCAAACTAACAGCTATACCTCTTACTGATATTGAATACGGAATTCTGACACAATTTGTGACAACAGAATTTGTGAACTCGGAAAACCTCTTTTTAAAAGCTCTTTAAAATATGATTCGTGGTCCAATGCCATTTACCACCATGCTAACGGCCTGAAGATATCACTCACTTTTTTGTGAGTCAAGAAAAGCTTATTTTCCTGACTTGGAGAAAACACCTCTATGCTGGCGGCTCACGCTCAAGCAAAAGAACCGTGTAGTCATCTGGCTGAGGTTGGCCCGTCAAGAATGACGGATGATGATCGAGGATATCAGCGCAGGCATCGATAATTGGAATAATCGGTCGTGATTCGAAATAGGCCTGCAGAGACGCAATCTTCATTTCGTTCTCATCACCCTCTCCAAGTGACTCATACAGGCCATCGGTATAGAATACCCAGCGGTCGCCCGGATTGATTTCGACAGGCGTTCCAGGGGTTGCAGTACGTCTATTAATCCCGAGCGGAGGGGCAATAATACAGTGTTGTTGTGACCATGTTCCGTCCAATGCTCTCCGAAACGGGAAAACATGACCACGATGGTAAATCATACTGGTGTGTTGCTGGGTATCGATAACAGTAAACTGTGCTGTAACCATGAGTTTTCGCTCCTGGCTGTTCAAGAGAGTATCATTGATTGTGTTTGCAAGCTTCTCGATCGAAAAATTCTCTACCACCCTTTGCAGGACAGATGTTTTCACGATCGTCATCCCGAGCGCTGCCGGAACACCGTGTCCCATGACGTCAGCGATTAATACTACCAGATATCTATTGTCGACGATAAAATAATCGAAATAGTCACCGCCAAGCTGAGTGGCTGGTCGGGAATTTCCGAAAACTCTGTAGCCATTAAGTTCAAGAGGCTTCTGAGGCAGAAAACTAGCCTGCACCTGCCGTGCAAGCGACACCTCTCGCGCCATCTCATACAGTCTGGCATTTTCCAGGGCCGTGCCAGATATGCCGAGAAGAGTTGTCCAGAAAAATTCGCTTTGCCAGGGCTTCTGACGCATCTCTGATTCATGTAGACAAACAGCGCCCCAGCAGGAATTGCCGACAAGAATCGGCAGATATATTGAGTATACCGGAGAACCAGGAACTGTCACCTGTTTTTTCTCGTCAAAAACCGATTTCAGGCGCTCCGCGAGTTCATTGCGACAATCATGAAGATACGCATCACCCCGCACGCCAGCCACCTGCCCGAGGGGTTGAGGCTGACCGGTTTTCGCTTCAAAGTAGACGAGAAGTCCATAATCTGCGCCGCGCAATTCACAGAATCTAGCAATGACTTCTTTTGCAAGAATACTCGTTTCTAGAATCGCCGGAAACTTGCTCCCGGCACTGTGAAGAATCGTAAGCTCCTGAACCTTCTGATCAAGTTTTACATTTTGTCCTCTGAGATTGGCGTTCGCCAGCTTAAGATTGGCAATCAATTGCACAAATCTGACGACGACATATTGTATTACAGCCATCAGCAGCGGAACTGTCATCGGTAGAATCAGTTGCCGACTGGAGAAGGCCATATAACAGAGAGCTACATACCCGGCCAAAAATACGCCAAAGAATGTCGTCGAAAGTATGAACACGCCTTCCCAACAAAGAATGGCAAAGGTAATAAGCGCGAAAATTGCAATAATACCAATTTGGCCTTTCATTGT
This sequence comes from Candidatus Rifleibacteriota bacterium, assembly GCA_018818125.1. Classification (GTDB taxonomy): domain Bacteria; phylum Muiribacteriota; class Ozemobacteria; order Ozemobacterales; family Ozemobacteraceae; genus Rifleibacterium. Next base: position 86,084 of record JAHISQ010000152.1, on the reverse strand, counting down.
AGGGGATTCGAGAAAATTCGATGCCAGAATATTTTCGAGAAGATTCGCATGGACAATAACACCAGGTTTCAAGCCATGCGGCGTCAGTCGAAGATCGCCAAGCCCCACAGCTGAGGGGCCAACGAAAACAATCGCCTCGCGAAAATCTTCCAGATTGAACTTTCCCTCAATGATATCAGCAAAAGAATATATCAGAAATGGCTCCTGAAGCCTGGCACCCAGGTAATTGATGTAAACCGCCTTACCAGTAGCTGCATGCCAGGAGTTTTTGATCGGTTTCCAGGGGGGCAGATCGATTAGCGGAACCGGCCGGCCGCAGAGGGTTATGCCCTGGTCCGTGACAACAGCTTGCTGACCGGCAACTTGCTCTGCGACTGCCAGCGAGTAACTTGGGATCCAGCGATCCTCGAATCGGTGCATCAGAAACGTTTTTTGAATGACACCATCAGGATTGAGGTAATCGAAATCAGCATTAACATAGCCAAAACCGGCCGCGGCATCGGCAAGAGTCTGAAACGGAAGCCGGGCCTCCTCAATCAAAATCGTCGGTGGAGACGCAAGATTATCGAACACCTGCAGCTCAGAGAACACAAGAGGAAAAACAACCTTTCCGTATCTGCGGCAGCTCGCAACGAATTCTTCGTCACCTTCGGGATCCGCAGTGGAATTTTCTTCAAATATTACATCAAATGCAACAGCATTTGCCCCTGCCGACGCAAGACAGTCGATAACTGACGCATACAGCTTGCGTGAAAACGGCCAACTTCCGATGCGCGTCAAACATTCATCGGTAATAAGAATCAGAACAATTTTCGTCTTCGATTTCTGCTTCGGTCTGGCGCGGTAGCGCCAGTCAAGCGTTCTATTTTCGAGACCGTCAAGAGAACCATGCAGCAGAAGAACGGTAAAAACTGCGAAAAAAAAGACGACTATCCCAGCCTCTACGAGGCGAAGTCGTTTCACATCAGCAGCTCAGATGAAGTGTTTGACGGCAAATACTTTGGTTCTCTGTTCGCAAGATAGTAACGTAACTTTCTATATCATGCTTTATTCTATCAAGGAATTTGACAGAAATTGCAATTCTTGCCCGAAGATACCACTCGTTTTTTTATGAGTCAAGGGAAGCCTTTTCTTCACTTTTTGGACAGAGAATCACTGCAAACACTTCTTAGATAGATGGTCATATAGTTTTTCAAACTGATCGAGCTGCTCGAAATAAAATGGCGGCAGCCAGAAGAAGAAACGACAAATACGCCAGATATCACTCAGCAAAAGCAGCCTCAAATCATGCTGGGCCGAAAAAAATTGGACCATCCTGATGACATAACTGGTAATAAAAATATGCTGTTTTCAGTATCAATAAAAAAGTAATATGATTATAGCAACAATTGGGAGATCTATTAAATGAAAACAGCCAGGTTCAGCACAGTTATTTATGGCATTTGCATGATAATGCTCTTATTCGCTATCACCACAGGGTACACCCAAACTAATTCTAAAGGGAGCATTGATGAGAGATTTGAAAATGGCCGCATGCTTGGGAAAAAAGGGCAGTATTCTGAAGCCATAAAAGTCTTTGAAGGTATTCTTGCTGAAGAACCCAATCATGCCAAAACGCTTTTGTTTCTTGGAATCAGCTTTGTTTATTCTGGAAATTCTTCAAAGGCTTTGCAAATTCAGGAACGGCTGGGGAAAATCGATGCAAAAGCTGAGGCCAACTTAAAGAAAGTTATCCAGAAAGGGCCGCCACCAAAAGAAGGAACCGATTCAAATAAAACGAATAAATTGGCCTGTTATGCAATGGGAATATCGATTACAGGCGCGATTGAACTATATTCAATGGATAATCCAGGAGTTCGGCTATCTCCTGATGATTTCATCGATACGCTTAAAGCAGCTGACTCACTAAGCAAAGCATATAAAGGCTGTCCGGCCAAAGGAACCCATAGAATCACTCTTGATAAAGACAAAGCAATTCTTGAATGCTCGATCCACGGTAAGATTACAGAGTTACCAGCTGCAAACTTTCTAAGCAATGCCGTCATCGAAGAAAATCAAACTATTAATGCCGAAGATGCCGAGCAGGAAACAGCTTCTTTGGCAGAGCAGCCACCCAAACCTAGAGTTACTCCACCAGCAAATGGAAATCGTCCGGCCCGTCCCGGCGCTGCGCCACCAAGACCGCTTTCAGTTCGATTAAATTATGTATTAGAAAGAAAAGATGATTTGTTAGCATATGTCGAGTCAAACCAGGAATTTAAAATTGTTGGAGTCGGAGAAAAAATCAATGCAGGAATCCAGGTAGAAACTATTGATGCCAACAGTATCACTGTTTTTGATTCTAATAATCCTGCGAACAAGAAAGTATTTGATCTCCTGCAAAACAAATTCAAACGTGATATCACCGACATGGATCCGCGGTTAGCCAAATCAATGGAAGACTGGCATCAACGAATTATTGCAAACAGCGAAAGCTTTGAGCTTAAACTGGAAAGGACTCTGGAGCGAAACGGTGAGTATTTTGCAGTTATACCCTTTCATTTCAGATACCTCGTTGTAAGTGTCGGTGAAACTGTCGATGAATCGATTCGCATTCTCGCCATTTCCAATGATTCTATTGAGATAGAAAATCTGTTAACCGGAAAAAAAGAGGTTTACGCAATAGACAATACCACTCCAAGGTAGTCATCATTTGCCCATTGTGAACTCAATAAACGGTCTTGAGGGCACATTGATTCAACTCCCTGATCTGTGAGCCTTTCATTTTGCATAGAGATTGATTTATCTCATCTGAAAGGTTAGTCTGTGCAAAGAGCGAAAACATTGGCTGGAGGGCAACTATGAGCGAAAATCAGCAGACGGCAGCAGAGACTGTGATTCAAATCAGCGCTGAAAAACGTCGCGAGCATTTTACTGCCGGAATGATCAGGTGGATTCTGAACGAATCAAACAGCGCCAGCTGGGAAAAAGACCTGCCGCAAAAGTGCCAGGCGCTTGCCCTGGAGGCAAAGAATCTCGGCAATCTGCCATCAGAAGGCGTTAAAAAAGCACAGGCAACTCTTAAGGCAGCGCCAGCTGCTGTTCTCTATTGGCTGGGCCTGTATACAGGTTTTTTCTGGGTCATACCTGGTGCCGCTCTTGGCATTCTCGGCAGTTACCTGATTTCTGACAGTATTTACGGAATATTTAAAGCAGGCAAAGACGCCAGATTCTTTCGCTCCTTCCTGCACTACCTTCTGCGCATGGAAAACGCCGATGGTGTTATCTCTGACCAGGAACTTGCCAGTCTGCGCACAATTATCGAGTTTATTCCGGCGTCGAGCGAAGAAAAACTGCAATGGCTTACAGCTATTGAGTCTCCAGACGGCTATCAAAAGCTTGAACCCAGCAAGGATCTCAATGAAAGTGAAAAAGAGCAGATCCTTTCAGGATGTTGGGGACTGGCACTCTGCGACGGTTCTGATGAAACCGAAAGAGAAATATTCGTAAAATTTGGCCAGGAACTTAATGTCTCAGCTGAGCACCTTAAACGGATTCAGCAGAAAATGGAAGCCAAGCTCACACATTACACCTTTCTGGTCGAAGAAACCCTGACCACTGCCATGACCCTGCACCCTGAATTCCAAGATTATCGAGAAAAAGCAGCCGATATACTTTCGTTAATCTCACTTAAACCGGTTTCTCAAAAAGAATGGGTGAAGCATATCGAACGCCTGCTCGCCAAAAATGAGCCACAATCAGAATTTAAGAACGCAGAGGATGAGTTCGCGCCGCAAATTATGCTGACCGGCCTGCTGCTTGCGCGCTTTTTGAGCACAGTTGCCCAGGATACAGGCAAGACTGTCACCGATAATTTTCAAAGACAATGCCGCGAAGCCGGACTCGCAACGCGCCTGAACACACTATCAGCCAGTATCGATCAAGCAGCAGCGAGCTTGGATTGAAGATCGTAGCGTCACGCTTTCGACCAGATTTAATGAAATATTCAGACTCATTTCCTGAATTTAGATTGATCCTCTGCGATACTATGACGCAGCTATCTGGCAAAGAATCGTGCGACACATTTGTCGCAACCAACAAGTAATCTGCGACGTTACTGCGACGCTCTGCCAGGTTTTATGCTAGCACTAACCAACTCCACTGCCGCGCTATAGCGCACCGACTGACGATTATGCAAATCTGGCACGCAGATTGCACTAATCAGATTGAATTATCATTTGCACAATGTGCGACCGAATGACGATTTTATCAAAAAATTCACAACGAACCTAAAAGTAGACATGAGGTAATCAGATGGATATCAACAAGATGACGCAAAAGTCACAGGAAGCGCTCCAGGCCGCCCAAAACCTAGCCATTCAGCACGGGCATCAGGAAATCACCACAGAGCACATGTTGTCTGCGTTGTTGGCTGATGAAGCCGGAATGATACCTCGGTTGTTTAACAACATCAACGTTCCGCTCAAAACCATCAAAGAACGTGCAAATGATCTGATTTCAAGACTACCAAGAATATCTGGGCCTGGTATGACCCCGGACAAGTTCTACATGAGCCGTGAACTCTCACAAATACTGGTCAAAGCCGAAGAAGAGATGAAGGCGCTGAAAGACGAGTATCTTTCGGTCGAACATCTGTTGCTGGCAATGATCGAGAGTCCAGTTTCCACGGCTGTCAGCAAAATGTTCGCCGAACTGAATCTTGACCGCAATCAGATTCTACAGGCACTCACCGCAATACGCGGTAATCAGCGCGTTACTTCGGCAAACCCTGAGCAGACTTACGAAGCACTCGAAAAATACGGTCGCGACCTCGTTGCCATGGCGCGTGCCGGCAAGCTTGATCCGGTAATTGGTCGCGATGCCGAAATTCGTCGTGTAATTCGTATTCTGAGCCGAAAAACCAAAAACAATCCGGTACTTATCGGAGAACCAGGCGTCGGCAAAACCGCGATCGCCGAAGGCCTGGCACAACGTATACTACAGGGAGATGTACCAGAAAGTCTGCGTGACAAAACAGTATTCTCGCTCGACATGGGTGCTCTGATTGCCGGCGCCAAATTTCGGGGCGAGTTCGAAGAGCGCCTCAAAGCGGTTCTTGCCGAGATTAAAAGTAGTGACGGACGCATTCTCATGTTCATTGACGAGCTACATACTATAGTTGGCGCCGGGCGCACAGAAGGTTCGATGGACGCCGGCAACATGCTCAAACCCATGCTGGCTCGCGGCGAACTGCACTGCATCGGCGCCACCACCCTCGACGAATACCGCAAACACATCGAAAAAGACGCTGCGCTTGAGCGCCGCTTTCAGCCTGTTCTCGTCGAGGAACCAGATGTCATCGACACGATCTCAATTCTGCGTGGTCTCAAAGAGCGCTTCGAGGTCTTTCACGGCGTACATATTCAGGACCGCTCGCTTGTGGCGGCGGCAACTCTCTCGCATCGCTATATTTCCGATCGTTTTCTCCCAGACAAGGCAATCGACCTTGTCGATGAAGCCTGCGCCATGATTCGAACCGAAATAGAGTCAATGCCGGCCGAGCTCGACGAAGTTATGCGCCGCACCATGCAACTCGAAATCGAGGAAGCTGCGCTGGTCAAGGAAAAAGACGACGCCAGTCTGACCCGGCTCGAAGCTCTGCGCAAAGAACTTGCCGATCTGCGCCATCGTGGCGACTCAATGAAAGCCCAGTGGGAAAGCGAACGTGGCGTCATCAAAAGAGTTCAGACGCAGCGCGAACTCATCGAAAAACTGCATCAGGAAATCAACGAAGCTGAGCGCGCCTATGATCTAAACCGCGCAGCCGAGCTAAAACACGGGCGCTTACCCGAAGCTATGAGTCTGCTTAAAGAAATGGAAGGTGAGATCAAACAGAAGCAGAGCACTGGCAAACTCGTGCGCGAAGAAGTGACTGAAGAAGAAATCGCCGACATCGTGAGCCGCTGGACCGGTATACCGGTCACCAGACTTATGGAAGGCGAAAAAGAGAAGCTTCTGCATCTCGACGAGCATCTGCACAAGCGAGTCATCGGACAGGATGAAGCGGTAAATCTGGTTACTGACGCAGTTATCCGCTCGCGGGCCGGCATTAAGGATCCTAATCGACCAATAGGCTCATTCATCTTTCTTGGCCCGACCGGCGTCGGCAAAACTGAACTCGCCAAAACACTTGCCGAATCACTGTTTGACAGTGAAGAGAATATGGTGCGCATCGACATGAGCGAATACATGGAAAAGCACTCAGTCTCGCGCCTGATCGGTGCCCCCCCGGGCTATATTGGCTACGACGAAGGCGGTCAGCTGACCGAAGCGGTAAGAAGAAAACCCTATTCAGTAGTGCTTTTTGACGAGATTGAAAAAGCCCACACTGATGTATTCAATATTCTGCTGCAGATTCTCGATGATGGGAGACTTACCGACTCTCAGGGCCGCACCGTCGATTTTCGCAACGTCGTGGTTATTATGACCAGCAATATTGGCGCACAGACCCTGATCTCCGAAATCGGCAGCAACGGAGAAATTTCCGAAGTTACCCGCAGCGAGGTTATGGCCGAAATCAAAAGGTTCTTCAAACCCGAGTTTTATAACCGTGTTGATGATATTATTATGTTCACACCGCTGCGACGAGGTGAACTGGACAAAATCATCGACCTGCAGATTGCGGCTATTCAAAAACGGCTGACCGAGCGTCGCATCACACTCGAAGTCCGTGCGGATGCACGCGAGTGGCTTACCGAAAGAGGTTACAGCCCGGTATATGGCGCACGGCCTCTCAAACGGCTGTTGCAGAAAGAAATTGAAACTCTGCTGGCACGCGCCATGATTGGTGGCAGCATCGCTGACGGCTCGCATGTTATTATCATTATTCGCCAGGACCGGCCTGCGATTGCATAATATTATTATCAGGAGGCTACGATCATGAACTTCTTTCTGGGCACCTGGACAAGAAAAATCGCCTCGACCTTCGGGCTGACAATTTTGATGATTGTTGGCGGTGCAATAATAGACCCGGCCTACCTCGACAACCCGATCGGCGAAGGCGACCTCGGTGTTACCGCCGAAGATGGCTACGACATGCCAGCGACCACTGAAATATCTGTCACAGCCGATGGCATTGATTCTATCAAAATCGACCTTAAATCTGAACTCGGCGATTTTGGCGGCGAACTTGAGGTTCTCGCACCTGACGGGCAGATGATTCTGCGGAATCGCTATGCGCTGCGCAAATATCCTGCAACACTGATGCCCAACCCAGCAAAGTGGCAGAGCTTTAACGCCAGAAACAGCGGTAAGGGCACCTACCTGGTGCGTCTGACCCAGGAACGCCCAGGACGGGCCAAAGTATTCTTCTACCAGGGGCCTTTTGTTGCAAGAATGCTTGCTCTGCCATTCATCGCCGGATTTATTATGCTTATTCTCAGTTTCACCTTCAGCAAGCCGCGGGCAATTTCTGATAAAAACCAGGTCTAATTCCGCCCTTTATGACATAATGATGCAATCATAACGATTCTGTGGCACCAGAGAATCAACGCAACGCCGGTAAAGACGGTATAGTCTGCGAATAATTGCTTCCAGCGCGATAATGGCAGATGATAAAAACATTAAGACAGCACTTCCATTATCAGTCTTCAGTCAGTATAATTGTACCATTAAGTTAAACTGGAGGCTGTTTTATGAAAAAGCTGCTATGCCTGACACTATTGCTCAACCTGCTCTTCGTTGCAGGAAGCGCATCTTTATTGGCCGATCCTCGTGCGGACTATGAAGGATATGTTTCTTCCTACAATGCATATCGTAATGCTGTAAACGAAAAGAAGCCAGCTACTGAAATTCTGTCGCTTCTCAACGATTACCAAAACGCTAAAGCAACCTATGAAAACTCGCTGAATCGCCCGACCGCGCAGGTAACACCCCAGGCTGTCACGACTCAGCAGCAGCCAGCTGCAGCTGCTACCACCGCAGTTAACCCAGCTGACAGTGAATTTTCTGCTACAACCAGCAAACAGCTTCCGGTCGGATTGCAGAGAATTCTCGATCAGCTCTGGTCAGATTCAGGGCGCAAGACCCCCGACCAGGCAATGAAATTGCTTTCGACCTTTATTGACTCGAACAGCAGCTCACAATATGCCGATGTCGCACGCTATGAGATGGCTAAGGCCTATGAACTTCTAAAGGACGACGAAACATCTGCTGCCAAAATCTTATCGCAAATCGGCCGCAACAACCCAAATTCTCGTCTGGCAGTAATGGCAAAAGAGCGCATCAACTATCTCAATGCCGGCAAGCAACATAAACAATGGAAAGATGCTCTTAACAAGACTTACGGCATTTCTCAGGAAAGCTACACGAAATATCGCAATACCTCATGGCTGGCGATTCCGGTCAAGATAACTCGCTGGATCGGCTATGCCGGCAAAATGTTTAACTTTGACAAGACCCAGAGCGATTTTATCAAGTTCCAGGTTTGGTATGAAGAAATGGGAGCTAAATTTGCACCGCCGGTAGAAATCACTTTTGACCGTTTTAAGGTCGCCAGTGGCGGCAACGCTGACAATGCCGAAGTAAGCTTGCTTTACAGCAACTCAAAGGCATGGTATACCCGCTGGAAGACTCTGAATGAAGCCCGTCATTCGATTGACATACAATATTTCATCATGGCAAAAGATGCCTTTGGCTGCTCATTGGTGGGACAACTTCTTAAAAAAGCAAAAGATGGCCTGAAAATCAGACTTCTTCTTGATGCACGCGGCACCAAAGAGTTGACCCGCAAGATGCTCGGGCAGGATTTGCTGCAGGAACTGACCGAATATCCAAATGTTCAGGTTAAGGTGTTCAACCCGGTTCATGCCAATCTGTTCGCAGTTTTTAAGGATCCGCGCAAACTGATGGCGTCGAACCATGACAAAATCATCGTTGTCGATAATGAATACGCGATTATTGGTGGTCGTAACGTCTCCATGGATTATTTTCTTGAACCAGAAGATCATTCTGGAGCCTACCGCGATTGCGACGTAATAGTTAAAAGCCGTGAGATCAGCGAACAGCTGTCTTTCGCCTTTGATGAAGAGTTTACCAAGCTCAAAACCTATTCGATCACCAAAGAACTCTGGGGTAACATCGACGTTATGTCAGACCAGCTCTTTGCTGCTTACGATGTAATGGACAGCCACATAAACAACGAAAAATTCGTTATGCCCCGCGATGCCAATAAAAAATATATCAAAGCAGCTACCACCTATATGGAAGAAGTTGCTCCCTACAACAACCTGCGTGATTTCACAGGCTTTGACCGCTTCGCGAACGCAGTTGAGGCTCCGGTCAAAATCATCGACAAACACTCTCTTGGTGGGCCGCGTAACGACATTACCGATCAGATGATTCGCTATATAGATGGCTGCCGCAAAGAAATCGACATTCAAAACCCCTATGTAGTGCTCAGCGAACGCATGTTCAACGCTCTCAAACGAGCGGGCAAGCGCGGAATCCCCATCATGATGCACACAAACAGTCCTGCTTCTACAGACAGCCTTGCGACTCAGGCCATGTTTTATGCAGACTGGAAAAAGATTTTTGCCGAGATTCCAAATATCAGAATCTTTGTCTACAAAGGCGCAAACAAACTGCACGCCAAAACCTGGGTTTTCGACCGCAAAATTGGTGTAGTTGGCACCTATAACCTTGATTACATGAGCGAAGAAATCAACTCAGAGGTTGTCGCTGCCATAAAATCAGATGAATTTGCCAACCAGCTGCGCAGCGGGATCTTCACAGACATCGCAAAATCAGACGAATACAAAGTTGAATTCGATTCCAAAGGTAACGTCCAGGCCGTTCACGGTCCTGACGATTTGCCAGGCAAAAAATTCTGGCTGCTCAAAATCCTCTCAAAGCTCACTTTCCTCAAGAAGATCATCTAGCTGAACCGGCCAAAAACTCCCGTCTGGTTTATCCAGACGGGAGTTTTTTTATAGATCGGAAATATTTATCAAATCACTCTCTGACGCTTCGCCTGAATACAATCTGATAGAGAGATCTCATATTCTTTGCGTCTTATGCAGAAGAGTTTGAAAAGATTATTCTAGACCTGAGCCATTTGCCTGCCCAATATCCAGACGATATTTAACTCGATCAAGTTCGAGACGAGCAATATCTTTATAACACTTATCACGGGCTTCTTCGAGGGTTTCGCCAACAGCGGTAACGCTGATCAGTCGACCACTTTTAAAACGGTAATCTTCTGAATTCTCAGATCTGCGGCAGTTCGAGAAAAAAACCAGAGAGTCACAAATTTTGTCGAATCCTCTGACAACAGGATCTGTCGCTTCATTGTCCGGGTAGCCCTCGCGAGCAACAACTACAGAAACAGCAGAGTGTCTGCCAAAAGCAACCTCTGAACCGACTGAAGTCAGACAACCCATGGCACAGTCCTTGAGCAAACCAGCCAGATCACCACGAAAACGGGTGAGAATACTTTGCGTTTCAGGGTCACCAAGTCGAGCATTGAATTCAAGAATCTTTGGACCTTCTGCCGTCAACATCAGCTGAATCGAAAGAAAACCGCGGTAAAGCAGGTTATCTGCCTTCATACCATTTACCACCGGCTGTACAATAGTTTCAACAATCCTGCGGTCGAGTTCGGGGGTAAGATCAGGTGACGGGCTCACTGCGCCCATACCACCAGTTGTCGGGCCGGTTTCGCCATCATCAGCGCGTTTATAGTCGCGGCAGGAACTGAACGATACCCATTGCTGCCCGTCTGTCAGGATAGTGTAGGAGCACTCGACGCCTTCGAGTCTTTCCTGAAGAATCAGAGGTGCGCCGTGACGCTTGAGAAACTTCAAGGCAGCGCTTTTAGCATCTTCAAGAGTTTCGGCAACAGCAACGCCTAATCCATGCGAAAATCCATCGCACTTGACCACCCGGATCTTTGGATCAGCTTTAAAAGCTGCCGCAATCTCGACAGCATTCACAACAATATGAGTGCGTGGTGCCGGCAGATGATGTCGCGCTATGAATTTAGAGGCAAAAGCCTTGCTGGTCTCTATTCTACCAGCGTCTTCAGCGGGACCAATCACCGGTATCCCAGCCAATGCCAGAGCGTCAACAGTGCCATCTTCGACATACTTGGATGAGCCAACTACTGCCAGAACAACTTTGTCTTTGCAATAGCGCACCAGTTCTGCATTATCTTTAAAAGGAACGCGACGACAAATACTTATGCCACTCATGCCAACATTACCTGGACAGGCAATAATCTGATGCACCGAGGGTGATCGCGCCAGAGCGTGTACCATCGAATGCTCTCTGGCTCCAGAACCAAGCACAAGTATATTCACAAAACACCTCAAAAAAAGCGAGAGATAAGCAAGTTGCAATATGATACTACTCTTTAAAACCTGCGTCAAGACTATATTTCACGCGTATAATTCCTGTTCAGCACGCGCATTTAAAGCACTTCCCAGCTAAGTATGGCCGACGAACGAGTCACTTCAATGAATAGCCCATAGCTAAAAGCAACCGGGGCAACCCTTCGCAGAGCTGCCCCGGTAAAAGAACTGAATCAGTAGTTACTATTCGCCCTTAATCTGCTTTTTGAGTGCAGTGTATTCATCTGAATATTTCTTCAGCTGTTCGAATACCTTTTTGGCACCTTCCTGATCATTGGCTTCAACCATGCGATTGTATTCCAGGTAAGTATCATAATACTTCTTTTCAACCTGTTCAAGGTCCGCAGCTGAACCAGACACCGCTATCGATGACGAATCAGCCATTGCGCTTCCCATGACTACAGGGCCAGTGCCCCTACCGCCGCCAGCAACAGAACCAATAGAGACCGGAAAACCCGCATTGCTGGTTGTCTTCTCTGCAACGCTGCTGCCCTTACTAAAGATTGTTGAAATCTTGCCACCCTTGGCAAAACCAGCAATCAGTTTGGCTACACGACTTCCGAGGAAACCACCGACGATACCACCGATAATCGGACCAATTACCGGAATCGGAGCACCCAGAGCCATACCAATTGCAGAACCGATTGAAGAACCCACGAGATCAACTTTGTCAATCGCCTTGAATGCCTTGGCGACTGAAAATTCGCCACTTTTAAGGCCGCTAATCAGATTAGAGCCCATCTGGCCGGACGCAGAAGCGAACATTATCGGGATAACCGAACCAACCAGCGCGCCAATCGGGCCTGGAACAAACGTCTTAACCAGAGTTGAAGCAAACTGACCGCCAGCGGCACCAAGGGCCGAGCCAACCACATTGCCGGCAAATTCGAGAGTAGCAACTGATTTAACCGCTTTTGAAAACGATGGTTTGTTGCCATGAATCATGTCGATTGCCAGATTAGTACCTACAGCAACCGTAGTTGTGATTGCAAGATTGGTGAACGAAAAGCTGTTTTTGAGCGAAGTCTTGGCGTTCTGCGTGCCTTCAGTCACACCCTTAGCCAATTTACCAGAAAAGGTATCGGCATACTGCACGTCAGCAGAAGCGCTCAACAGCATCTTGTCGCCACTTCCATCAGAATCTTTGACTTTGCCATTCTCAAAGGTTTTGTCTTTGCTGATCAGACCAACCTTCTGTCCAACTGCAAAAATTTTAGCCCGGATCGCGGTAATAATCCTCTGCATATTTTCTTTAACCAGGACAAGAATTGCTTTGAGTTTTTCGGTTGCTGCAGCAAATTTCCCATTGCTCTGAAGTTTTGAGGCCTGAGCACCAAGTTGTTCAACGCCATATGCCAGCTGTTGATCGTATGAGAGCGCGATCGGCGAAGCACCAGCTTCAATCGCAGCATTTGCCTGCGCACCAGAATTAACAAGAGTAGTTCCCAACAGCGACTTGGCATTACCCATGATTGCCTTAAGGCGCTCACTGATACTCATGGCCTCCATATTGCTAGGGGCTATCTGGTTATACAGCGGGGTAGAAACTTTCTCAAGGCTCAGCAGCGTGCTTTGCGCAGTTCTCAGATTGCTCTGCAGGTTGTTGAGTTCAGGCAGAACATTGTTGAGAATTGAGATATCTACGGCCTGATTGCCGGCAACCGGAATGGTCACCTGCGGGGTCTGCGCGTAGGCACCGAAAGTTGACAATACGAACATAATCACTGTCATCAGTGAGAGTCTGCGTAGCGTCCTGGTATTAAACAGCTTCATATTTATTCCTCCGCTCTTTGAACAAAGAGACTTTCAAATCAAACGGTACAATTACCTCCCAATTATAAGAATCCATCAGCACAGTGTCAATGCCTCACCGCTGCATATTTATTTCGAAATTTATTTCGCGTTCACTCAGTATACCTGCTTATAATACCAATCTCATGCGCAGCAGACATACTCACGCTAAGACAAAAAACCACAAAGCAACGCAATAAATTGCTTAACGTTTTCGAGCAACTTATTTGAAGGTAGCAAAAACCGAGCCTCGCGAGAATTTGCGTAAACGTAAGCTTATGACGAGCCTGAATGATGTCAGGCAGGCAAGTGAGAAATGAAGCCACATTACTTTTACAAAATAGAGAAACCATTGCCTGTTTGCTCAAGTATTCAACAAATTCATCAAGCAAGTGCTTTGCAGAGTCGGGCAGGTGTTGTATCATCTTGAATATGAAAAACCAACATCTTTTAATTGTAATTATTATGATGCTGCTGCCAGCATGCACATTGCGCGCAGAAAAATACCGCAAATGGGAGTTTATCAACCCAGCGGATCTGCAGATAACCATGACTACCGAAAAACCAGAGATTATCGCGGGCACGGTCGCCACTTTTACAATTACTATCCGCAATCGTACCGACAAGACCGTTAACATTCACTACCCCACCGGGCAGCAATGGGACTTCGCCACCTACCACAACAAGATTCAGATATACCGATGGTCTCAAGGTACAATATGGGCTGATTCTCCGCACACTATCCCACTCAAAAGCGGCGAAACCCGCTCTGAAAAGCTGACATGGTTAACCATCGACCGAAACGGCGTACCACTGCCGCAAGGAATCTACACTGCAAATGGTATGGTTATGACTGTGCCGCGCTTTCTGGTTTCCAGCGACTGTCAGGTCAGACTGCTACCTGCAGAAATCAAGCCAACGAAAATAATTGAAACCAGACTCAATCAGTATTTCGACATTGAACTGCCGCGCTATTCAAACCTGCGAGAACTCGACTGGAAAATCGACTACGTCTATAACGACAACCGCATTTCTATTCACTCAGTCAGCAAAGTCAAAGACAAATTCGTGGTCACATTTCACCCGAAACGGGTTGGCCATGTCGAATTCAATTTATATGCCTTTTATGAAACAACAGACGAAACCAGCTCACTCGAGCGCCGTTCCTACCGCATTGAAGTTAAGTAGCGGCTACAGCAGGAGGAAATCATGAATAACATCGCAACAACCAAGCAAACCGTCGAGCGCCTTATGCTGCAAAAAGGTCTGCTGAGCGAAGAACAGCTCGATAAGGCCAAAATAATTCAGGCGCAGACCCTCGAACGGCTCGAAAATATTATTGTCAGACTCGGCCTTCTCTCTGAACGTCAGATACTCGATCTCTGGGCCGAATTTCTCGGCATATCGGTCGTCGACCTCACGAATATCAAAGTCGATGCCAAGATTCTGCAGCTGGTTCCTGAATATCAGGCCAAACAATACAAGATGATTCCCTACAAGCGCGAAGGCAACAAGCTTACCGTTGTCATGGCCGACCCATTCGACATCATGGGCACCGACATGATCGCGTTTCTTACCCAGTGCAAACTCGAAGTGCTGATTGCCCCAAAAAACCAGATAGAACTTGCCATTCGACAGCTCTATTCATGGGAAGGATTTTCAATCGGCGGCGATGAGACCAAAAGCGAGCTTGAGGAAGCTGCTGACTCTGGTATCGAAGTAGTTCGCAAAACTTCCGAGCAAAGTGCTGTCGTGCAGTTTCTCAACGCTGTTTTTAAGCAGGCAATTCTTAAACGCGCCTCCGACATCCATGTCGAGCCACGCGAAGACATATTGCTCGTGCGTTTCAGAGTAGACGGCATGCTGCATGACGCGATGACCGGCCCCAAAAGTCTTATTGCGCCACTGATAAGCCGCATCAAGATTCTCTCTCATCTCGACATCGCCGAGCGTCGCATGCCTCAGGATGGTCGTCTCAAGGTTAAAATGCAGGAAAAGGAAATCGACTTCCGCGTCAGCACAGTACCCAGCCTGCTCGGCGAGAAGGCGGTTCTGCGCGTCCTGCAACGAGAATCAAAATTTGAACTCGATAACATTGGCTTCTTTCCGGACGACTTGATACGCCTGAAATCCGCGCTCGACGAGCCTTATGGCCTGATCCTGGTTACCGGGCCAACTGGTGCCGGTAAGACCACAACCCTGTTCGGCATGCTCAAATATTTTTCAAGCACCGAGATCAACATTTTCACCATCGAAAATCCGGTTGAATACCGAATACCCGGCATTACTCAGGTTCAGATCAACGATAAAATCGGCCTCGACTTTGCGAGCGGGCTGCGCGCAGCTCTTCGCCAAGACCCAGACGTCATTCTGGTCGGCGAAATCCGCGATCTAGAGACCGCTGAAATTGCCTTCAGAGCGTCACTCACCGGCCACAAGGTACTCTCAACGCTGCACACTAACAATGCCCCGGCCAGTATCAACCGCCTTATCAACATGGGCGTACCGGCCTATCTGGTTACGGCAGCGGTAAGAGTCGTGGTTGCGCAAAAACTGCTGCACCGCATCTGCCCGAGCTGCAAAATTGAATATAAACCTTCACAAAGCATCATTCAGCGCCTTAACCTCAATCCAGGCAAACTTATCGGCACCAGATTTTACAAAGGCAACGGCTGTCGGGATTGCAATCAGACCGGAACTCTTGGTCGTACAGGTGTTTACGAAACTATGCTGGTTACTGCCTCAATGAAAGATGTAATCATGGAGGGCGGCACTGAAATGTCAATCAAGCGAGTTGCCCGCCTCGAAGGCATGCGCACCCTGAGAGAAATGGCGATCGACCTCGCAATTACCGGTGAATCTACGCTCGAAGAAGTTGTCTATGTCACTCCTTCTGACGACGACGAAAGACGAATACCGCTTGGCGGACTCTTTGGCGGACAGGGCGGATCAAACATCATCATGCCAATTCAGATGCAGCCAATGTCAGCCGCAATGCAGTCCGGCAACATGCAATCGACAACGGCTGGGGCTCAGGTCATGCAACAAAAGCGGGCACCCATAGATCTCAACGACCCGGTAATCAAAACCATTATTGCCGCGCTCGAAAAGGAATATCTGTTTTTCAACGACGAAAAACTCGCTGAAAAACTTCATCTGCCGACTATTCAGATCCGCGAACTCATGCAAATGCAGAATCTGTATCGCACCCAGGAAGGCTTCAGCCACTATTTCGGTAAAAACCCCGAAGAAATGAGTGAAACCGACGTCGCCGATGTGATCGCCATGATACTCGAAAAACACGGTGAAATACCAGGCTTCATCTTTCAGAACGAAACACAGGCACCGATATGGGCGACCCTCGCCCTCAAATCTGCTCTCGAAAAATTACGCCACAGAGTACAAAAACCGGAAGAACTGCCAGAATATTTCAACGAACAGTTTATTATTGATGTTGGCCTCGAACAGGTCTATCTTTGGGCCGATCGCAGCCGATTTACCATGTTAGAACTGGCTGCACCAGGCAAGTTCAAACCATGGCAGTTCGCTGAAACCGAACGCTGGCTCGAAAGCAACGACATCAACACCTGTGCTCGTGAAGCCCTTGAATGGCTGATGAGCGAAAAACTGGGATGCAGCCGTGGCGATCTGCCCACAATGCTGAATCGAAACATCTTTAAAGACAATGGACTCGGTGCCATACTCGAAAAGTTCAATGATTCGTGCTATCAGCTGGTAAATCAGATATTCCCGCAAGTCTTCAAACCCTGGCAGTTTGCCGAAGAAGAGCCGTTGATATGGTTTCAGGAAGACCGGCTCGAAGTCGCCGGCAACGCCACCCGCTGGCTGATCGAAGAACGTCTCGGAATGCCCGTCGAAGAAATTCCCAAGCGCATCTCGATCAGAGAGTTTCACACAAACGGCCTGTCAAAGTTGCTTGATCTGTTTAACCAGAATCTCGCCATGATCATTGAAAATGCCTATCCCGGCAGGTTTAAACCATGGCAGTTCAATGAACAGGCTGAACTCTGGAGATCTTCCGAAGCCATGGAAATCGCCCGACAGGCAACCGAATGGCTGATCAAGGATCGTCTGCACCTTACTCCAGAAAAAGCGGCACAACACCTGACCCGCCGCCATTTCATCAACAACGGGCTCGGTCAGATGCTCGGCAGCCTGTTCAATCATTCGCATTTCATGGCACTTGAGAACTGCATCGAAGAGCTTAAAAGCAACGAGATTTTCCAGAAGGCGCTGTTCAACTACGCTCACGAAGTGCGCGAAATCAACGCCAAATGGGAAGCCATCGCCGAAAAAATCGCAATCAATCACTTTGGCAAGGCCAGATTCAAGGTCACTCTGCCTAATCTGAAAATCGCACCAATTGTGCCTGAAAACGAGCGCATTTACATCAACGCCGCCAACCAGATCGAGTATGTACCGCAGCTTGTCATACCTAAGCTCAGCGCCTATTCTGACTTCAGCGACTTTTCAAACTGGGTGCCCTACTGCGACCGCCTGACCTACTGGATTCTCGGTGACGACCGCGGCACCGGCTATGTCGAACCGACCCACCCAAAGGTCAAACTGGTATTCGTAGACGCTCTGATCGCCGGACTGCGCTCAAAAGGCCTGCTTGACGTCGTCGAAAAAGTTCAGCAGCTTGTCGCCACTCACACCCGCATGCTCGACCATAAAGCGCCTGCCGGAATCTGAGATGCAGGTCCAATCTTTCTCGAAAACCGGCAGTATCAGAGACGATAATCAGGATCACCTGCTGGTCGACTCTGAACTGCGCTTTGCACTAATTGCCGATGGCCATGGGCCAGATGGAAGGGCGGCCGCCATGCTCACCGCCTCAACTATCCACCAGCGCCTGAGCGAGATTGCACCGGTAACCGGCGACGGCGAAAGTCTGCACCGTTTGCGTGAAGCATACGAGCTTGCACAAAAAGCCTGCAACGAGCAATTCACCACACAAAGTCGCTGTGACATCGCTGCAGCATGGACAAACCGTGGCACAGTCGCTATATTTGCAACCGGCGCTTGCCGGCTGCTCAGCACTCAGTCAGACACCAGCGACTGGCTTGAACAACGCGAAATAGAGATGCCAGCCCACACCGGCATGTCGTTGCTGCTGACATCTGAAGGAACAGCTGCCGCCTTGAGTTCACAACAACTCCAACCAGCACTCAATATCCTGATTGAGCAAAGCGATGCAACTGGATTTGAAGCATTTTCCCAACAGACAACCGCTGTTTATGATGGCGACGACTGCAGCGCAATTCTGCTCAAACTCGAAACCGCCGACCTGACAGCTGGTAATCCCCACGAGATCGAGCTGTTCGAGCATTATAACCGAGAATATTCTTTCAAGCTCTGGATGCCACTCTCACTTGCCGGCTGTATCGGCCTCGCTGCCGTAGCTGCAGCCATTAAGCTCAAACCCGTCATCGACCGTCTCAAAAGCTGACCAACAATTTTCCGAGAGCCCGACGTAAGCAACATGAACAATTTAAAAACATTATAAGGGCGCAGGCAGGTTTCTCTCTTAATCAAAAAATAGAATCGATTACAGGATTATAAGGGTGAGTTAAGCAATAAATGATTTTGTTCCGATAGATATAGTGAAAACCATTTTCAGGAGCAAAAACATGAATACTTCTCAGAACCAGTTCAGCATCGGAATCGACGGCAGTTACAAAGTGATCGAAACCCCAAGAAACACGCTTATCAATACTTCGAGCTGGCATCGTAGCGAAGGAGCCAGTCTACTGCGCGGACGCTGAGAAAAACATGGCCATTTCAACCAAACCGCCCAGTGGTATGCGCGATTTCCTGCCGGCAGAACTCGTGCGACGCCGCTTTGTTGTTAACACAATTCAGCAAACCTACGAAAAATACGGATTTGTGCCGGTCGAAACCCCCTCAATCGAGAATCTTTCAACCCTGCTCGGCAAATACGGCGATGAAGGTGATCAGCTCCTGTTCAGAATCCTGCATCGTCGTGACAAGCTCGTCAGAGCGCTTGAAAATCCGGAAGTAAGCGAGAAAGATCTGGCCGATCTCGGCCTGCGTTATGATCTGACTGTGCCGCTGGCGCGTCTGATCGCTAATAATCCTGAATTACCAAAGTTTTTTAAACGCTACCAGATCCAGCCGGTCTGGCGCGCCGATCGCCCCGGACGTGGCCGTTTCAGAGAATTCTGGCAATGCGACGTTGATATCACCGGCAGCAAGTCACTGATTGCTGAAGCAGAAGTCTGCTCAGCAGTGGCTGAAGTGTTGCTGAATCTTGGTTTCAGCAACTTTGAGATTCATCTCAATCACCGCCAGCTTCTTAAATGCCTGATTAAAGCAGCCGGGATCGAACTTGAGAATGAGGCGATCACTCTGGTCGCAGTTGATAAGCTTGATAAAATCGGCGCCGAAGGCGTCGAAAAAGAACTCGAACAACGCGGCATCAGCGCAGCTCAAACTACTGCACTGCTCAAACTGATTCAACGTCCATGCGGCATTGATGAAACTGGTGAACTGCTGCGTCTTAAAAATGCGCTGGCCGGAAACGACGAGGCTGTCGCAGCAATTACTCAACTGACCGAGCTTTGCCTGCTTTTGAACAATTCAAAAGCAGCAGGACATTACAGTATAGATGCATCTCTGGCTCGTGGGCTTGGTTATTACACCGGCCCGATCTTTGAGATTCGCTCGTCAGACTTTTCCGGAAGTCTGGGCGGCGGGGGCCGTTACGACGGGCTGATCGGCATGTTCAAAGGCAGTGAAATTCCAGCAGTTGGCTTTTCGATCGGATTCGAGCGACTGCTGCTGGTTCTCGAAGAAAAAGGACTTTTTGGAACGCTTGCCTGTGGCCCAGACGTGGTTATTTGCCACTTTGACGATGTTGCTGATGCAGCCGTTCTCGAAGCCGCCAGCAACCTTCGCGAACATGGAGTCAAAGTCGAGATTTACCCGGAAACCCCCAAACTCGGCAAACAGATCGCGTATGCCGAAAGCATCGGCGCGGCGTGGGTAGCCATCATGGGCGCAAGTGAAGCTGCCGAAAAGCTACTCTCGCTTAAAAATCTGACTTCTGGCGAGCAACAGCAACTCAACTACAAAGAGGCGGCCGAACGCATAAACCGGCGCTGACCTTTTCCAGCCATTCATAAGCGGCTCTGCATAACCTGCAGAGCCGCTTTTTCTGTCAATCCAGCAGGTGTTCAACATGTTGAACACCCACATCTTGGTTCCTTGTCTGTGCTCTTATAACAATCCAATGAGAAACAAACATACTCGCACGAAGCCACAAAGCATGTCATCTCGACCGAAGGGAGAGATCTCAAACTTTGCATTTTTTGCGTCTTCGTGGCTCTGTGCGAGACCTTCTTAGTTTGTTCTTTTGGCCACGTTTAGAATTGCTTTAGGCGGTTAGATGCAGGGTTGAATTTAGGGACTAAACTATGTGGGGCTTTCTTCCGATAATTAACGAAGAAAAGAATTTCATGGAGGTAGCATAATGAACTTAGGTAATATAAATCAGGATCTCTATAGTCGCCCAAACAGCGCCAAAAACAATAATAAACCAGAAACCAGAATCAGCTTTGAAGCTGATGAACACAGGCTGAGAGAAACTGCACAAAAAAATGACAACCTGGTCAACAAGTTCTGGAACATGACCGACTCAATGCCCAGAGAAAACCAGATAGCCTTTGCCGCCACTGTCATTGCCGGACGCATAATGAAACAGGGCATGACCGATGAAAACCAGTCATTCATGAAAAATGTCAGCAACCGCTTCTCACCCGAAGAAATCGGCGAACTCAAAAAACAGGTATTAGAGCATCCGTCTGTCCAAGGAAAAAGCAGCGGCGAACTCGAAAAATTCTTCAACGATTTCGAGCAGATGCTCGCCAATCAGAAAAACGAAGAACCCGACCCGACCAAAAAGCAGCAGGCAATTCCGCGTCTGCGATCACCTGAAGATATTTTCTTTCAGACCACTTCTAACTTCAACCCGATTAAAGGCCTATCCGCCGCATAAAGCAGCTCAGGGATTGAAAAATCCTGGTTGAACCATATCGAGAGTCAGATTGACTCCCATCAGAAAAGCCGTGCCGTTGATCAGCTGATCAGCGGCAATTTTTTTCACTACAATCTCACCTGAGCATTCAAAATCTTTGGTCATGGCATGGAAAAAGTGCTGCTGCAGCTCGGTCATGCGACCTTCAATGGCGTGATTAAGCCAACTTTGCCCGTAAACCCCAGTTCGATGCAAAAACCGGCGCAGTTCTACAGTTAAGCGCTTATACCAGCCCACCTTGAAGCGCCGACCCAGTGCCATGCTCCGTGCCGTCAACAACAACCCGCACAAAGCCGCATCACCAATACCGGGCTCGCCGGTGCCAAAACCAATGACGCCAAGCAGCGGAATTTCTGACAATTCGACAAGATGCATTTGAATGGTCGCCGACAGAATTTTAAGTCGCCCATCAAGTTCTTTCAGTTCAGCGCCTTTTGCCTTGCGGATCTGCCTGGCGATAAGACTCTTCATGTGACCGGGAAAATCTCTGACCACAAGGCGCTCAGCTGATTCAAAACGTTGCCCACCAGTCAGCTTGAGCTGAGTCAAAAAGGGTATCCTGAGGCAACTGTCGGCGAACGCCCAGCCATCTTCGGCCAACGGCTGATCAAGCGGCGGCAACTGGCGACACACGATAAAATCTGGCCCACAGCCAATATCGGGGCTGACCAGATTGACCATGTGGCCGTCGAGCGAAACCAAAACTATGCGATCAGTCGTACGATGGCGCAACGAATATATCGCACCCGCCGCAGGCGCCTGCAACAGCTTCGCGTCAACGGCTTCGACCCCCGCAAAATATCTTGTCTTTTCTTTCATGCCCAGAGTTTAGCACAGCCCCTGAGTTTTGTCACGACCCGACAAAGCTGCTCAGTGTAAAGATTCAGTCTCAGATGGGAATGGCTTAATTAAATATTCCTGGCGGAACAAAAAATCTATGATCTGCTTTGGCAGTAGCTTTTCATTGTTAGCTACAAGGTCAAGAGTCTGTTTAAATTTTGCGTTTGCCTAAGATTTCCCTGCCCTTCATCGCCGGCTTTATCATACTGGTCATCAGCTTCGTAAGTATCCTCATCACTTGAGACAAATCCACACTCAAAAAAGGCGCCTCGAATCCTATAGATTCAAGGCGCCTGACGAAATCAAGTTAAGATTTGCCAAAGAACTCCAATTGGCTTAACCATAACCAGTATAGCCATCTCAGGGAGCTACTACGACAATCCCGCTGGTAATGAGAGCATCCACACTGTTTGTTGGCGGTAATGTATAAGTCGATGTATTACCATAGATGTCACGAAATACGCTATCATTAGCCTTAAGAGCGTTTGTAGCGGTGTAATTCAGAGAACCGTTTGGCTGAGTAGTGGTTTTGTCGCCTGACCTTACAGCATATACGTAGGTAAGAGTTGTTCCAGCTGTGCTCAAATAAGTTGCACTGGCAACCACCCCTGGGTTGATATTAGTCACGTTCAACAATAGCGTTGAATTGGGAAGACCCAACACAGTAACAGCTTCATCGAATTCAACCTGAATATTGAACGAACCTGTAGTATATGTAGTATTGGCAGGAGATGACCTGACGCGGATGACTCTTGGACCAACAGCATCGATTATGATAGCGGAATTGTCTTTGAGCGATCCGGCTGCATCGAGCGCTGGAAGAGTAATAATGGCGTTATTGCCAGCATTATCGCGAATCGTACTTCCGCCGCTTAACTGCAAAGCGTTGATACTGTTGTAGTTAAGGTCTAGCGAATTGTCGCCGGGCTGGACAGTGTAGGTAAATGTCAACGCAGAGGTTCCATGACCACTGACATAAGTTGCCGGCCTGTCAGTGGCTCCGGTCTCGAGAGTTAACTGCGGCGTGCCGGTAACAAAAACGGTTTCGCTGAAAGCAACCACAATGTCTATCGAGCCGCCAACAGAGAATGTCCCGGAAAGGCCGCTTGAGACAGTTGCGACAGTCGGGCGTACGGCATCATAGTCCCTGGTGATAGGAGCAGCTGGAGCATTAAAATTGCCGGCCAGATCTGTTACTGCGTTTGCATTAAGACCGACCGTTACCGTTATTGGACCGGTGCTGGCAGGAACCACACTCACATTCCAGGTTGTACCGGCAACAACAGGTGTAATACCTCCGGCCGTTGCGTTTGTCAAAGCCATGTCATCGGCTGCAAAACCAGTTACCGCTTCGGTAAAGGTTACGGTCACAACAATCGGGCTGACGTTGGTCGGGTCAGGCGCCGTTGACGTCAGGGTAACACCCGGATTTCCATTGTCATAGCGCACGGTGATCTCATTAGACACGGTGTTATCATTGCCGGCCAGGTCTTTTACCGTGCCAGCATTGATTTTGACCGTTGCGGGGTCAGTGGTTGCCGTCATGACAACGGTCCAGACTCTGCCTGCATTTGCGGGGTTGGGATCAGCCTGAAAAGTTCCAATATCCGCAGCACAATTACCACACAACAGATCGTTTACATCAAACGTCAATGGGTCTATTACGTCATTGAAAGTAATGGTAACTGTAAATGTTGCATTAGTCCAGGTCTTGTCGGACATCAGAGTTACCGCCGGCTGTACTGTGTCGTACACCACGCTGGACTGGGTGGCTACCAGATTGAAGTTGCCGGCAAGGTCCATGATCAGGTTCGCTGCCATGCCTACACTGACTGTTCCGTTAGCTGAAGGCGTCACAGTAAACCCGTATTCCAGGCCATCGATCACAGTCGTCAAAGTAGCTGCAGTTCCGCCACTTACGGTGATATCAACCAGAGCAAAAGAACTTGTGGCGATTGGTTCAGTAAAGGTTACTTTGAACGGTATTGGACTGGTGTTGGTTCTACCAGTAAGCGCGAAACCGTGAGAAAAAGTCACACCCGGCGGGGTAGCATCGTATGTCCTGCTGAATTGAGTTGCAGCAGCATTGCCATTGCCGGCCGTATCACTTGCCACAGAACCGGGTATATTTACGGTGACAAGACCATCACCAGTCGGAACCAGGTTTGCACTCCAAACCCTGCCAGGGCTGTTTTCAGAAATACCCGTAGGCAATGTTGCATTGACCAGTGTCAGGTCGCTTGCGGTAAAACCGACAACCTGTTCACTGAAAGTAATAGTTAGCGGAATCGGATTGCCGTTTGTCGGATCAGGTGCGTTTGATACCATCGTAATGGTAGGGCTGGCAATATCATAGGTGACAGTTATCTCGTTTGACTCGGTGTTATAATTTCCAACCAGGTCTCGCACCCTGCCAGCAAGCAACTTGATCTTAACCGGATCACCCGATGGAGTTATAGTAACCTTGTATTCCCGTGCAGAAACTGTAGTAACAGCACTGGCAGAAAAACTGGCAACAGCAAAATCATCAACCGTCAAATCGCCCCCTTGTACATCTTCATCAAAGGTTACGGTAACCTCAAATGGGGTGCCGTTGGTCAGACTGGTTGTCGTAGACAACATCACCGAAGGCGATGAAGTGTCGTATACCCGGCCGAATTGAGCTGCGGCAGTGTTAAAGTTACCCGTCGGCGTCGTTTCGTCGGTGACTCTGTTTTCAGCCATGTTGACATAAACTGCGCCATCACTTGCAGGTGTAACATCAAAAGTGAATTCCGTCCTTGGCGTAGCTGTCACCAGAAGAGTCAGGTTAGCTTTAGTTCCGTTGGTGACAGTAATATCATCCAAAGTAAAGGTTCCATCTTTTATAGACTTGCTGAAGGTCACTTTAAACGGTATTGGACTGGTGTTAGTCGCAGTGCCATTCAGACCGCCGTCAACGGAAGAAAAGACGACAGTCGGTCTATCAGTGTTGTACACTATGCTGAGCGAGGTTGCAGCAGTATTGTTATTGCCTGCCGCATCTGTCGCTACGTTTGCCGGCAAAGCTATGGTGACTGTACCCGTGGCATTGGGAACGATATCGACCCGCCATTTCTTGTTCGGTGTAACAGCCACTAGATTGTCGGTCGTGCCATTGGTAACAACAAGATCGCCTACTGTAAAGCCAGCTATGATCTCGCTGAATTCAATAATGACACGAATCGGACTGATATTGGTCGGGCTCACGAGGCCCACAGTTCCAGTCGCCAAAGTAACCGAAGGCGGCGTTGCATCATAAGTTACGCTCAACTGGGCGGCTGCAACATTACTGTTGCCGGCAGTATCACTCGCCACCCCAGCAGGAAGGTTGACAGTAACTGCTCCAGAAGCCATTGGCGTGATGCCGACTGTCCAGACGATATTATCGACAGTTGTCAGAGCTCCTGCAGTACCATTGCCGATGACCAGATCGCCTGCGATGAAGCTGGCGGTCGCAATAACTTCGCTGAATGTTATCGTTACAGGAATCGGACTGTTATTAGTTGGGCTCATTACCGCCGTCGATAATGTGACAGTCGGTTTAGAATTATCGAAAACGATACTGAACTGTGGAACGACTGCGACGTTACCATTGCCTGCGGCATCAACCACCTTGTCGGCGGCCAGATCCAATGTAACTACACCAGTCGTAGTCGGAACAAGACTGAACGTCCACGATGAGGGGCCGCCTATCAGGTTATTTACATAACCGTTGCTGACAGTAAAATCAGACGTAACCAGACCGGTTACCGGTTCGGTAAATGTGACAGTCATCGGCACAGTGGTGCTGGCAGGCGACCCGGCCGTTGTTGTAAACGTGGGCTCAGGCTTTGTAGAATCATTTGTCACACTGAGTGTCCCGGTGGCAAGGCTTGAGTTTCCGGCCATATCAGCCGCAGCCGAGGCGAGCAGATCGACAGTGACCACCTGATTGGCATCGGGTGCTATATTGGCTCTCCAGACACGGTTGGCAGTAACAACCCATGGGTCTCCAGAAACACTGCCGTTGACAACATTCAGTTTGGATATGTCAAAACCCGTGACATTCTCATAGAAAGTTATGGTGACCGGGAACGTACTGGCATTGGTCGGGCTGACCGCGCTTGTTGTCAAAGAGGGAGCCGGAGGCGTATTATCGTAGACCACGCTGATCTGACTGGCAGCCGTGTTGCCATTATCGGCGCTGTCAGTCGCAACGTCGGCAGCAACATTTACCGTGACCATGCCATCTAATGTCGGTGTGATACTCGCCGTCCATACTTTGCCGGGTGTTGATTCAACAAAACCAGATTTGGAACCATTGACAACAACGAGTTCACTCTCGATAAAACCACTGACAACTTCACTGAATGTGACGGTAACACCAATCGGGCTGGTGTTAACAGGGCTGGTGAGTTGCGGATTAAATGCCAGCAAAACCGATGGTTTGCCTGAGTCATAGGTCCAGCTGAGGGTATTTGACACTTCGTTACCATTTCCGGCAGTATCAGATGCAACGCCTGCAGGCAATTGTAATTCTACCAGACCATTAGCAATCGCTGAAATAATGAAAGTCCATGTACTGTTTTCAGTTCCGACCTTCTGCAGGTTACTGGCAGTGCAGTTGGTTCTTAGATCGAGGTCAGCCAGCAGAAAGCTTTCTACCGGCTTGCTGAAGCTAAGGGTTACAGTTATATTTTTACTGCTTGTGTCTGCTGCCACGTTTGCGGTAAGAAGTGCTGTTGGCGAAGTCGAGTCATAGGTAACGCTTATCGTGTTGGCGGCGGCATTACCATTGCCGGCAGGATCGAGCACCTTGCCTGCTTCGAGCGTGACACTTACGACACCCTGAAAATCAGCAGGATTCCGCTCGATTTCACAAGTCCAGTCTTTGCCTGAACCAGAAAAGCTAGCCACGTAGCCATTAACGACTGTCAGATCAGCTGCGTCGAAGCTGCCGGGAATGTCGGTGGCAATATCTTCGTTGAATTTTATAGTTATCGGAATGCTGCCGGAACCGATTATGGCGGGACTGGTAGTTGACAATACCGCGGTCGGGCTCGCAGAATCATAGGTAACACTGAACTGCGCCGCAGCGGTGTTCTGGTTGCCGCCGCCGTCAACCGCAACGTTGGCAGGCACATCGACAGTGACCAGACCATTGATAGATGGCGTGATACTCGCTGTCCAGGTTATGTTATCACCGGAACTGAAACCGCTCACACTACCGTTACCAATTACCAGCTCAGTGCTGGCAAAGCCGCTAACAGCTTCACCGAAAACCACGGTTATCGGAACAGGGTTGCTGTTGGTAGGGCTGGTTTTGCTGGAAGATATAACTACGGTTGGTCTCTCAGAGTTATAATTTATTGTGAGCACAGAGGCGGCTTCGTTGCCGTTACCGGCAACATCAAAAACTTTACCGGCAGGCAGGCTTATCGACACATCACCCTGGAACGACGGAATGACCTGAACGGTCCATTCAGTGCCGCCAGAAACATGCTGCAAATTAGTTACGGAACAGCCAGATAGAGATCCGGCGGAAAAATCAGCTAAGCTAAAGTCGCTAATTGGCTCATCGAATTTTATGGTTACCGGAATCGGGTTAGCGCTGGTGGGGGTTTCAGGAGTAGTCAGGGTCGCTGTTGGCGCCTTTTTATCAACAAGCACACTGAGTCTTGCTGCCGCAGTATTGCCATTGCCAGAAGTATCGATAACTTTGTCAGCACCAAGATCTATATCTACTGTGTATGTGCCGCCGCCCGAAGGCTCGATTTCTACAATCCAGCTGCGACTGGCAACAACTTCAATAGCGTTTTGCGGCGAACCATTTATGACACTCAGATCGGTAGCCGTAAACCCTGTTACATCATCATTAAAGGTCACGGCTATCTTGAAAGTACCGCTGGCAGGACTTGTATAACCCTGTGCAAGAGCGAGTGTCGGCATCGGTTTTGTCGAATCATAGTAGCGTTTGAGCTGCAAAGCGGCTTCGTTGCTGTTGCTGGCGGCATCAGTTACGTTGCCGGCTGCCATATCTACTGTAACAAAGCCTTCAGCATTTGGCGTGATCTCAACTGTCCAGGCCCGGTTGGCAATTGCAACCTGCAGATTGCCGGCACTGCCGTTACCAACAACCAGGTGACTGATGGCAAAACCGGTTATGTCTTCATTAAATGTTACAGTTACCGGTATCGGGTTTGCATTGGTCGGATCGGGCTTGATAGTGCTGAGTGTAACTGTCGGTCTTTCGATATCGTAGTTGCGCACGAGTGTAGTCGCGGCCGTATTGCCATTGCCGGCAGCATCTGTTGCGATGTCAGCAGACAGAGCAACAGAAACATTGCCTGGCGCAGCAGGAGTGATTGTAGTAGACCATACCCTGCCAGCAGTGACAGTCTGAAGCGTAGACACCGCAGTATAGTTGTCGATCTGCAGATCACTGATATCAAATCCGCTTACGTTCTCACTGAACTCGATTCTGATCGGAATAGAGCTTAGATTTGTCGATGCTGAAGCAGTACTGGTGATATTTACAGTTGGCGATATCGAATCAAAAATGACTCCTATCTGATTCGCGGCCTTATTGCCATTACCAGCACTGTCATGAACTATATTTGCAGCGAGGTCAACCGTAATTGCCCCCTGACTTGAAGTGTTGACAAGAAACGACCACTTTCTGAAAGGTGTTATTTGTGATAGAGAGGTGGCGTTCCCGTTCCCTATTGTCAGATCAGACAGGTCGAAATCGATAATATCCTTGTTGAACTCTATTGTAACTGTGATCGGCAAAGCATTGACACTGGCATTCGCTGTTGTTACAAAAGTCGCAGTCGGCTGAACTGAATCATAGTTGATACTGAGAGGAAAAACAGCAGCAAAATTGCCATTTCCAGCAGGATCTGTGACTTTATTTTCCAATAGATTGATAGTAACTACACCATTCGTTGTCGGAGTTACGTCGAAAGTAAAGGAATTATTTACCATTCCGACCTGCAGATTGCCAGCCGTACCATTGCTGATTGTCAGATGCGTAAGTTGGAAACCGCTCACGGCCTCACCGAATTGGATAGTTACAGGTATGGGGCTGTTGCTGGTGGGGTTTGTCTCTGTTGTGGTCAAAGACACTACCGACGGCCGCACAGAATCACAGGTGATTGCCAGAGGCAACGCGGCAGTATTGGGATTCCCGGCTGCATCTGCGACAACCCCGGCAGCGATGTTGACGGTAACTTCGCCCTCTGCAGGGGGGGTAACATCTATCGACCATTCTTTGTTGTCTTTAATAACCTGCAGATTACCGGCAATGCCATTGCCTACAGTTACATCTCCGAGTACAAAACCAATTATCTCTTCGCTGAATTTGATAGTTACCGTTATCGGGTTGTCTCTGCTAGGGCTTGAAGATGTGGTAGACAATGCTACTGTCGGTATTACCGAATCATAGACAAATTTTATCTGATTGGCAGCAGTATTGCCGTTGCCAGCTACATCCGTGACCTTGTCGGCAGCCAGAGAGACAGTGACTTCGCCCTGAACGGATGGAGTGACAAGGAATCTCCATTCCTGCTTTTCAATTATAGTCTCTAGATTACTGGGAACACAGTTCACAATTGTCAGATCGTTGAGTTCAAAGCCATCTACCGGCGTGTCAAAATGCAGGGTTATGGTTACCGCAGCGTTGGTCGGAAGTATTTCTGACGGCGAAAGTGTGGCGAGCGGCTTATCAGAGTCGTAAACAAAACTCAGCTGAACGTCTTCAGCAGTTGAGTTGCCGGCAAAATCTGAAACGGCTCCGGTCGGCAAAGTTACGCTGACTGGGCCAGCTTCAATTGGAGAAATGTCAAATGTCCATTCTTTTCCGGCTACTATCTGGTGCAGATTGCTTACATAACAATTCTCCAGATCCAAAGTCGTCAACTCAAACGCTGTTACCGGCTCACTGAACGCAATACTGACCGGAACAGGGACGTTCGTCACATCTGCTACCGTTGAGGTGAGGTTTACCGTTGGTATCACCGTATCGACGACCCAAGACCAGATGGTTGCATTTGCTGTAGACTGCCAGGTGCCCAGATCATCGCCGCCGACGACTTGAACCGAATGCGCGCCATCTGCAAGACCATTCAGAGTAATCCTGTCATTAACGCTTACTAGTGCCTCAGCGCTCCAGGAAGCGCCGCCATCAGTGCTGTATTTGTATCTGGTGACGCCTTCGCCGCCAATAATTATGCTGGCGCTGCTAATGTTGGTGGGGTTTGTCGGCTTGTTGTCGAGAACAGCTGTTTTTATGTTCGCGTCAATTACCCATGAAAAGACAGTTGGTTCGGTTATAGACTGCCAGTTACCGTAACTGTCGCCACCAATCAAATTGATAACGTTGGCTCCCGATTTCAGACTGACCAGTTTGATCGAAGTGGTAATCGGGTAGTTAACCGACCAGCTGCCCTCGTTCAGGCGGAATCGATAAAACTGCACTCCGTTACCAATGACCTTGATATTTGTCGTTGTCTGATTAGTCGGATTTTGCGGCAGCGTGGTTGCGTCAAACTGCGCGACCTTAACTGTCGTGTCGATTGTCCATTCAAAGGTCGTAGCCGCAACTTCAGACTGCAGATTGCCGACCGCATCAATTGCCCTGACCTGTAGACTGTGCATTCCATCGACCAGACCGGTCAAAACTATTTTTTCTGAAACAGGCTTTTCAGCACTCCACGCGCTCCAGTCTTCGCCAGACATGCGATATCTGAAAAGGTAACGGACGACGCCAGTTCCTCCAACATTGATTGCGGTTTGGGTACTGCTGGTTACTACCGGTGGCAGATTGCTCAGAACGGCAATCTTAATGCCAGTATCGATGGTCAGCTCGCTAGAAGTGCTGTCGTTACCGGCTATACCGGCTTTATTGGTGGCAACCGCACTGACATTATAAGTGGCGTCAGGCAGAGTATCAGTTATCTGAGCTTTCCAGGATGTGCCTTCCAGAGTTGCATTATAAGTTCGTGAATTTACTGTCACCCGCACCGTTGCTTCTGGATCATCAACTGTGCCGGTGATTTCTGGTGTAGGATCGTTCGTATAAAGAGTTTTAACGGTTACACCAGGAATCAAGGCAGTGGTAAATGTCCAGGTGTTCTGGGCGCCAATCTGGTTGCCATAAAGATCTGATATAGCTGAGGAAAGATCGACCGTAATGGTCTGATTGCCCGGCAAGGAAGTTGCTGGGGTCCAGATCATTGTCTTTTTATCGGCCTGGAGAGCAGAAGAACCCGAAACAGCCGTTCCCTGACTGGTAACGGCCATAGCACCAGATGTCGCTGACGAAGCAAGTAGAACTTCACTGAACACAACGCTGATAGTGCTGTCCGGTGTAACTCCAATGGTATTGGCTGCCGGCGTGCGACTGACGATTGTCGGCGAAGTCGTATCGGTTTCATCCATAGATTGAATGTTTACCAGCATGCGCAGACTCACCTTGCCGGAAGCGCTTTCAGGATCAGTAATTAAGACGCTTATAGTGGCGACCCCGTAGCTGTCCATGGCGATCCAGGTTGCGGATTTCTGACCGGCCGCCACCTGCAATGTACCGCGAGAGGCGCTCCATGTGTATTTCAGCAGACCAGCCTGCGTTGCGTCAGAATCGTAAGATGTCAGTGAAATGTTCATCTGTTCACCGGTTACGCAGCTGATGGTTTCAATTCCTGCTGTGTTTTTAGACACTAACACCCCAGATGGAGCCTGATTGGTAGAAGTAGGCGGCAAAACGGTCTGTTCGATAAAGGCGGGAGTCGTACCCGCAATGAATGGTCCATAAAAGCTTGAAAAGGTTGAAGCGCCTGGTGTTTTTACAAAAATTTGAGCCTGGTTTTCGCTGACCGGCAATGGTGGTGTAGTAAAGCGGCCATTGCTGCCAACAGTAAAAATTTCGCCCCAGAGCTTCATTTCTGTGCCAGCCGGTAGAAAATTACCGGCTGAGTCTTTGAGAATACCGGTCAAAACCGTTTTAGATTCTGTCAGGTTTATTACTGGAGCGGTAGTGTTGGCAGCATCGTTTTGAACGACTGAACGCACTCTTTGCTTGTAAATCTGGCCGGCGAGATTAAAACTTGCTATGACAAAGTGACTGTCCGCCGGAACGCCATGAAACGTATAAGTGCCAGAAGCGTCTGTATATTCCGGGTTTATTTCGCTGTGGCCTTCCAGCCAGACTTTTGCACCCATGACCGGAATCATGCCGGCTGCCATTCGCAAACTATCCTGTAGCGAGGCCGGCGTAGATGGAGAAGATGGCACCATAACTGAACCAGTCAAAGTTCTGGCGATGGGCTTGGTTGCGTCAGAATCACCTCCGCCACCACCACCACCACACCCAACTACCAACAACGCAACAACAGCAACAACGGCCACACAAGCTTGCAACCATTTCAAGCAAACCAATTTCATAATCCCCTCCAGAAGCACCTGTAAATCTATTCTATGCGCCGGCTCTCTCTCAAACAAAGTCGGATTCGGCGCCTAACAAAACAGCATTGCAAAAATATCTACAGGTTTATCGGTAATTTAAACCGAAAAACGCTAACAGCTTCTTTTCGCAATGGGCAAGATCAAAACACCTGTTTTTTAAGAATACTATACTGAGAATATAAGGTCAATATTGATCAGTTATTCTCGCCTGAAACTGCGGATTTCACCTCATGCAGTCCGAGAGTAATCTGACCTCAATTATGAGCAAAAATCAAACCAACAAGGTGTAATTCAGCAAGAATTGCTAATTCATCAGCTCATGTTTCAATGGGTATCAAACAATCTGAAAACTGAAACTCTGCCTTTTTTTTTGTGACTAAGTAATCTGTTGGCAAGCGCCGATATACAGAAGGATTAACTATCTGATTTGCGAGAATATTCTCTGCCAGCGTTAGTGCGACTGGACTACAGGGCTGAATCCGAGGAGATAAAATGAAGCGATCGAGTTGGCTGTTCTTCGCTTTAATGCTGATATTCAATCTGTTTGCCAGTATCCCTGCGCAGGCTGTAATCACGATTTCGAATGTCGCCATATCTTTTGGCAATGATGCCGATGGAAACGGTATCTTTAATCGTGGCGACACTATGACCATAACCTGTGTAGCATTTTTTGCAGCACCTACAGCAGCCTGGACTTTACAGCCAACCGCAGATTTGACCTCTTTGGGCATGGGGTTCGTCAACATGACTGCAGCCGGAAACCTCTGGACGGCAAACGTTAACCTCAACAACTTTAATCAAAGTATTCAGTATGGACAGTACAATATCAATGTCAGCGCTCAGGGTGACGACACCGCAATGCTTACTGCGCCTTCCAACCCAGATCCTTTCGTTGATCTCTGCCAGGTCGAAGGCAGCAATGCTTCTGTAACTCCTACCACCGCAAAAGCTGGTGATGTGATAACAATAACGATTGTAGACAATCGTTACCAGGCTGCACCACTTGGAGGAACCATTTGTACAGTCAATCTTGGTATCAACGACCCCATTCTCGGGAACTTAATGGGCAATACCACGACTCCAATGAATCCGATAGGACTACCAGCTGCTCCAAGAACATTTCGAACCACCTACACAATTCCACAGGGGGCATTCTGGAACGGGCCACTGACCATTAGCCTGACTGACCCAATGCTCGGCCATCCTACCGTAAATTATCAGACCAATTCAATACTTGTCGATGGCGTAGGGTCTGTAATCGATAACACAAATACGACGGTCGTCATACAATCCGGCAATGCAACCGCCCTCCCAGGGGACGTATTGCGATTGACTGCCGCGGTCACCTTATACGATGGCGAAAACGTTACGGCAAGCTGCTCGGCCTTAACCAGCGCCGCCGCCACTCCCGAACTGAACCCTCCTCATGCAATGCCTCTCATTACCTCAAACGGCATTGGCAACCCGGCAACCTGGCAACTTGATGTTGTCCTCAGAGATGCAGATGTAAAAACCGGCAGTCTGCCCATAACTTTCACTTTCACAGACAATGATGGCAATGTAACCAATGTAACCCGTTACATTGCAATTGATCTAGATGCACCGAATATTCTAAACCCGACTGCGAATATCTGGTCTGATGGCATAGACTCGGCCCTGGATACCGCTACAATGGGTTGCCGACTTGAGTTTACCGCAGAACTTTCAAGCGACATCGAGCCCGACACGCTGACCGCAACGATAGATCTCTCAGAAATCGGAGCCTCGGCACAATATCCCATGTCACGAGTAGGAACCAGCGATACCTTCCGGGCAAACTATATCGTTCCCCAGGGTAATTTAGAAGATATTATCGACTATGAATTCGTCATATCAGTAAGAGATACCGCAGGAAATCTGGTAGCGCAATCCGCTGCTCCTCCGATCAGAATAGATAACAAGCCGCCAACGATCAGCAATATCCAGCTGACCAGCAGTAACCCGAATAACAGCAGTATCCTCAGGGTTGGCGATGAGTTTACCGTAGAATGCACCATCACCGACATTGAAAGCGGATCTGCATCTGTAGACCTGACACGGATTGGCGTTCCTCTTCCTCACACTCTTTTACCTGTAGGCAGCAATGTCTATCGCGGAACCTGGACTCTGCCGAACGCCAGCGAATCTACAGCTGTTCCTGCCAAGGTTGATGGCTTCACTGCTTTCACAGTTTACGCCAACGACACCGTAAATGGCGGAGCAAATATAGGACATATAATTCCGGGATATACAAACCAGTTGATGATCGACAACGAACCGCCGGAAATCATCGAAACCGCTTTCCGTTCAGATGCGCTAGATACACTTCCGCCGGCAACAGTGTTGATAATAGGCAACAGTGCAAAATTTTATGCGCGAGTAATAAAAGCGCCGATCACTGTTACTATAAACATGCTGCAGCTCAATCAGGGCAATGCCGAAAACATGTGGGCATCGACCAACTCGGATTACCCATCAGGTGATGACTGGTATGAATATGTGTTGCCTGGAGAAATTCCGGAAGGGCTCTTCGATGATGCGATAAAAACCTTCAGGGTCACTGCTACCGACGACGCTGGCAATACCTACACCGCTGATATTACAACTCCTGTCGGAATTGATAACAAGCCAATCAAGGTCACTGATTTCGATGTTAATGTCACCTATCGTAACGACCCGCCTGACGATACTGACATCAGTATTGTCAATCTGAACAAGGCAATTGAGTTTACAATTTCTCTTGATTCGACAACTGCCGTTGCCGATCTTGCCTCAGCAACAATAGATTTGAGCAAATTCGGCGGAAAAACCAGCACTGAACTGCTTACCTACATTGTTGCAAATCATGCCTATTCACTCACCACCAATGACTACACCGAACTGAACTACGATTCCTCCAGCCACAGATTCACAGTTACCATTACCGATAAATCAGGCAATATAACTACTGCACAATCGGCTCAGAGACGCGTTGACAACTGGCCCCCGGTAATATCTCTGGCCAAAGCCAGCTTGCCAAACGGCGGAATCAGGGCGAAAATTGGCGACACCATTCTTTTTGAAACCGAAGTGTCAAGAAACGAAGGAGTCGCACCGGTAATCAATCTTGCCAGTCTTGGACTGAGCAGCGCTCAGGCAATGACACTAGTTTCTACAACCAGTGGCGTCAGCCTTTTTCAGCATTCCGCCGTGATCGCTAACGGTACCACCAATGACGCGACTTCATCCTGGACTATCACATCGAGAGACAATGACCTGAACTTTGTAGCCAGTATTACCAATACTCTGCGGGTTGACAGCCAGCCGCCTCAGATCAGCATTGACCTGAACTTAAGCGGTATGAATGACCCCAGTTACATACGACTGGGCGAGAGCATCACATTTACTGTCGAATTGGATCCGGCCGACACCACAATCAACACAGTTACTGTAGACATGCGAGCCATCGGCCTGGGAGCAAGTGAAACGTTGACTATTATCGGTTCTACCGCTGCCAGAACCGAAACCACACTTTTAACCACCAGCGAATACACGAATCATCGCTTTACCGCAACAATTTCCGATGTGGCTGGCAATAAAGTAACTTCTCAGTCTCAGACTTTTACCGAAGTTGATTGCCGCCCGGTAATTCTTAACAATTCTGGAATGGTTCTCTGGCAGGACAACGGCGTTGTTAACTCAGGTTTTGCTGGACCCGGCGACGTAATTAAGATCTACGCAAGTGCAACATATTATCAGGATGCCGTAGTTACCGCCAATCTTGCGACCGGCACACCTGTAGCTGACTATGCTTCAGCCACCATGACCTTCAATTCGGCAAATAATCGTCATGAAGGTCTGATAACAATTGCTACAGACACTGCCGGCTGGCCAATAATCGCCGGGAATCTCATATACCGGGTAAGAGCCGTTGACAACGTCAACAATATAAGTTCGACAACTTATGCGCCCTGTCCGGACTTTTTCGTGCGCAATACCTTGCCGACAGCTCTCACAGCAGGCATAAATCTTTCTCCGAACTATTATCTTGCGACTACCAGCTCCAATATTCTGGTTTACAATCTGGCCAGCAGCACCACTGGCGATGGACTGATAGCATCGGCAACCTTTGCCAACAACCTGATCGTTCACAAAGCATGGCTTGACTTCAGAGAATTCGGCACCGGCACCATTGACTTGAAAACTGATAACAGCAGCAGTGCAGTTACGGTCTCAGGCTACTCCGTCAACCGATTACCAGCAATCGAAGACGGAGTATCAAGAAGAGTCTGGTTATATGCCATGGATGAAGCCGGCAACGCAACCTCGACATCTGAGCGTATGTTCATTGACAACGTGGCCCCAACTCTTGTCAGCGCCGAATTTGACGGAAACATTCTTTCGGTAAGTCTTTCAGAAAATTTCGACAACAATGCCTTCGTTGTCGAAAACTGGCAGATTGTTGGCAGCTCCACTCTTGGATCTCCAGAGAACCTTACCTTCAACGCTACCGCTCCGATTGCAACTCTCGACTGGTCCAGTTTGCAGCTTGCACTTGACATCAGTCACCTCAGAACAATGTCAGAATGGGCATCAACGCCGATTTATCTGAAAGTCACTCACGACAATGCCACCTCTGCTGTCACTGACATGTGGGGCAATGAACTGCGACCGGTCGAACATTTCCCCATAACCATAACCAGCTCGGCATGGCGTGAACCTGCACGAATAACGCACTTCACCATGAACCAGATCTGGCCTGCCGAAATCACATTAGACTTACTGTTCAGCAAAGCAATGGACGAAAGCAGTTTGATTGCAACTGCCGGGGTTCTGCTGCTTGCCACCGACACCACCGGCACCTTTGAAAATAACGTGGATTACAATACCGGTTATGTTTTTCAGGCTTCAAGCACCAATCCACTTGCCTCGGATACTTTCACCTGGCAAAGCGATACACATCTGCGGATTACGCTCAGTGAAACCGGACGCCGCTGGATCGCGCGGAAGCTGACCAACGATACCAACGTAAAGCTATATTTTGCCTGCAGACATTCAGCAAGACCATTTGTGCTCGACTTTCTTGGCAAACCAGTCACACACATAGCAGCTTCAAGTCCGCTCGTTGCAGCAGACAACCGCCCGGTGTCAGGTTTTGCCTTCAGAGGACCGCCTAATGCCCCGAAACTCAATATCGGTAATCGCACACTGGTTCTTTCTTCAACTGATCAATTGCTGCTCTTTGCCGGAACCTACAACGCCAACGATGAAGTTCCATATCTTGTCGAACCCGAACCCAATAACACCAGCAGAGTAACAGGCTTTCACAGCAAAATCACTCTGTATGAAAGCAACAGCAACTCCAGCGCAACTCTACAACTAACCGAACTGGCCACCACTTCCAACCCGATTTTTGCAAGTTCTACGGTTACCCTTAACCTCACAGACACTGATCTTGTCAACATTCTCTCACTTTATCAGGCCAACCCGAGTCCAATCTGGGAACTGTCGGTAAAGGCGGGCGCCTTTACCAACCTCTGGGGCACGCCAAACCTTGCTTATCTGCCCTCGGATTACCCTGGCTCAATGGCAGTTGCAACTGGCACACCAGCAACTCCAGCAGCGATAGCTGCTGTTTCGATGAGCGATAAGCCGACAGTCAGTCAGAAACTCGCCGGCGAGTTGATCTTCGAAATCGAAGTATTCCCACCTGACTTAGACGGAATCCCGTTGCCATTACAATGGCAGACTACTCCCAAAACTGCAATTTTTCGACAGGACACTGGCGAATGGGTTGCTTCCGGCACTTTCGTAAGCTACAGCGAACGAACCATTGCAAACAAATTAAGAGGCGTGTTCCGCTATAAGAACACTACTGCGCTACTACCTACTACTCTCCAGGATATCCCGGCGCAGATAAATGTTTATGGTGTAACTGACATATTCGGCAATACCTATAATTTCGTCAGCTCCTACGCTTACGACCTTAACACTAAGAATGATGCCGCAACCGAAGGCTTCACCGACATATCATCTGCAGCAATTGTCCTTGACACTAGATTGCCGCAGGTTAGCTCAATCATTCCCAACGATTACATTGGCAAAATCCCGGCAGGCTCAATTTTCAGGGTTAATTTCGACGAGGTCATGAACACAGCGATAACTCCAACGCTGACTCTTGCAACTACAACCCAGTCTATGAGCTTTAGCTTTTCGGCATGGACTGCAACGGCAACCGCAGAATTCTCTAGCAATACAGAATTCACCGCAGCTCTACCAAATGGAATCTGGTATTATCAAGTCTCTGGTGGAACCGACTTTGCTGGGAACGTTATGCAGACGACTAACACCGCCTCATTTCCAGTGCAAGTTCGCACTTATGCACCAGAAATTGATCCAGCTAAAACCGTCCTGCGCACCGTGCAGAACACCATTTCGAACACACAGCTGATCAATCAGCCGTGGAGTCGTTATGTCGGCTCAGCAGTCTTCAGCGTCGAATATACCAGCGCACCAACAGTGAATTTTCCGCATTTCCTGGAAATATATGACCCGGTCAGCAACGCTTTACAGGCGAGAGTAATGCTGAGTATCGTCGGCAATCTGGCGACTGCGACTGTAGCGGCGCCTTCAGCCGGAGCGATTGGTCCAACAAACTTTGCAACCAGAGTTGTCGATAGTCTTAACAATCGGACTGCAAATATACTCACAATTGTATATGATGGTTTGGCACCAAGTCTCACCGACTTTGCAATCAGTGGCAGCGTTGGCTCTTCAACAGCCGAATACACATATTTCAATCCTCTATCTGGTGATCTGGTACTTAATCTGGTTGCCACAACAACAGATGCACTCCGACTTGCAGTCTATACAGCCGGCGGTGCTACTTCTACCCAGAACATCAATGACAGTGGAACCCCTGGTCAGTATTTCCTGGCTACCGGCAGCAACTATGCGAACGGCACCTACACCTTTACCATCGTCGATATGGCTGGCAACATCGGAACCGGTTCAGCAACCCGCACGATCATCGCCGACAGCGTCGCGCCAAGCGTAATTTCAATCCTGCCAGCAGATGCTATTGGTAATTCACCGGCAGGTTTAACTGAAATCGCCGTAAACTTTAGCGAACAGATGGATGTCAGCGCCTCACCAACACTGGGAATTGCTACTTCTACAAAAACAATTTCAATGAATTGTGTGAGATGGGAAAATAGCGGCACCAGGGCAGTTTTCACTAACACTTTTGACATAGACAGCACTTACCCCGCAGGCTCATATCCATATAATATAAGTGGTGGAAAAGATCTTGCCGGAAACGCGCAGATTGCCACAGCCGGTACGATAATGGTTTATTCAGATGGGCCATTCGCCAGAATCGACAATCTTACTGACCAGAGCCATGTATATGGCATCGCAAATGGTATAAAAACTAACTATGCCTTCAATCCAGCCTATGGCCCGGCAACATTGCAGATCAACTATGTAGTCGGCCCTTTTGACGCGCCGCATAGCCTCCAGGTATACAGCTCCACAGGTGCCCAGGTTGGCACTTCGACAAGCAGTTTCACCGGCAATATCGACATTCCATTTCCTGACAACTTCATGCTGCCTACTTACCCACCTGCTGGTAATCTGGAAACATATAAATTCAAACTGATAGATGCCAACGGTATCGTCTCTGGCAACTTCCTGCCAGTTAACCTGAGCTACGACATTGCCACACCGACTCTTAACAGCATCAGTCTGAACCTTCCGAGCACGGCAACTACTACTGGCGGGCTAACCTGGTATTATTCTCCAGACACAACCAGTACCGGCCTTACCTTGTCGACAGTCACCATGACGACACAGGCCTCTGACTCCATGCGAATGCTGATCTATAAGGAAGACGCCTCGATTGCAACCAGTTCGAGCGATATGATCAGCAGCGCCAACGGCATTACTCATACATCATCAATTGCCAACCTCGCGGTGGGCGAGTACATTCTAACTGGCGTCGACTTCGCCGGCAATCTGGTATCTGCTGCCAGCCCTGCCTCTCAGGCAAAACTGATCGTAGACAGCACGGCACCAAGCATAATCAGTGCTACGCCAATATTAGCAGGAGCACTGGCCACGGGCAGCGGAGTGTTTGAGCTGACTTTCAGTGAACCGATGAATACTGCTGTTACACCAGCCCTGCAAATTGCAACTGACACAATGCCTGTTCCAATTTCCCTGCAGTTCACCAGCTGGACCAGCTCGACAACCTGTCGGTTCTCCAACCCACAAGCTATCGACAAGAGCATAACACCTGGCACTTACAGCTACCTGATCAGCAGTGCTGCCAGAGACCTTGCCGGCAACCTCAGTATCACCCCGACACCAGGTTCGTTTACGGTTGAACTGTTTACCCAGGCCCCAACTCTGGCTGCTACACCAAGAATCATCAGTCGCCAGCTGGAAATCTGGGGCAACAAAGACCTGGTAGACTATCCGTTGTCGTTCGAAACCAATTCTGCCTCACCAGATATCGCCACGCTGAGCATTGCTTACAATGGGCTCTATCAGACACCGCACACTCTGCACGTCTATCGCAACAACGACAACACAGAAGTTGCATCATTTGCCATTTTACCGGCCGGAACAACAGCAATCACCATAGACGACAACGCACTTGGCAACCCTGCCGGCATTCCAGGCGGCATAATGGCCAGCTACAGCTTTATTCTTTCTGATAACATCGGTAACATTGGTGCCTCACACAGCATTCCGATTCGCTATGACGGCATACAGCCAATCATTGCGACAACAAGCATAAACAATGTCTTCATCCCGCCAACAGAAGCTACTCTCTATTACAATGGCAGACTTGGGCCGCTTAATGTAAGCTTTACTACTGCCGCTTCTACAGCAACCGACTCGCTCGTTCTGGCGATATTTGGCATCGCCTCCGCCACAGTCACCCCGGCTACATACAGCTATGAAATGAGTCCTAACCTTACAACCGGCGTAAATACTTACAGCGTTGCATCTGGCACTATACCAGATGGCACTTACTGGATCACAGCTGCCGACCTCGCCGGCAACTATGCCAACGGTGTCGCAACAATCACCCCGTTGATTGTCGATACTGTCGCTCCAGGTGTGTTATTGGCAACAACTACCAACAATCTCGGAGTAAGCACCAGCCTGCCGATCGTCAGCAGTAACGCCGGAACGTCCTATTTCAAGCTGCAGTTTGATGAACGTATGCGGACAACAGCTTCGCCAACCCTGACCATTGCGACTGTCACAGCAGAAATAGGCTACACCTTCGTC
The DNA here is from genome assembly GCA_018818125.1 of Candidatus Rifleibacteriota bacterium. Taxonomy (GTDB): domain Bacteria; phylum Muiribacteriota; class Ozemobacteria; order Ozemobacterales; family Ozemobacteraceae; genus Rifleibacterium. The sequence continues at coordinate 44,222 of JAHISQ010000152.1, read as the reverse complement.
GGCTGGCTTACCACGGTCAGCGCTTCCGACACAGCCCTGTTCAAAAATACTGCAACCATAACCAACGCTCTGCCTCAGGGAACTTATATCTGCAAAGTTACCGGCATGGATCTTGCCGGGAACAGCATGAGTATCATTACCGGCACAGCTGATGTGCGCTCACGCGGGCCGATTGTAAGCTCATTCCACACGACTTCTTACCAGGCAACTACAGCCAGCGCGACTCTGGCCAGTGGTCTTGAAATGCTGACCAACCAGCCCTTCAGCTTTGACATCGCTCCTGGTATCGCTACCATGAGTATTCGGCTGGCGCAGATACCAGATGGCAATCCGGGCAACCTCTGGCTGCATTTCATGCTTGACAATACAACAGCAGCATCATACCCGGTAGCATTGGTCGGTTTGAACGCCACGTTCTCCTGGTCAATTGCCAACGGCCCGAATCCGTCACTGGCAACAACTTATACCATACGGGTTGCGGATGCTAACGACGACCTGTCGCTCGAAAGCCACCCATGGCGCATTGACAATGCTTCACCGGCAGTGCAGCTTCTGGTCGCCAGCGGTGGTGAACTTGCCACTGATTCAGTATATTTCAGCCCGTCTCTGCACCGCTATATCACAACCAGGTTCAACACAGTCGAATCAGAAGCGCCCAAACTAAGAATTCTTGGCAGCAATTCAACTGACACCTTCGATCTCACTAGTACCGGAACAAACCAGTGGTCGACGAATTTCGAAGGGCGTTACAGCCGTGGCGGCAGTGCTATGTTGCCCGACGGTGTCTATGGCCTAGACATGGTCGATCGCGCTGGCAACGTTGCTTTTCTGACTTCCGACGGCTTACCCATCAACTTCGACGTAATAATCGATACAGTTGCCCCGGTTATTGCCACTTACACGCTCACTCAGAACAATCTGGCAGTCACCTCGTTCGCGCCGGCGGCTGGCGATCTGGAAGTCATCGTGGTTCCGGTCGATCCCGGCGAAACTGCCAGCGAAACAGGCATCTGGTGGCTGGAAGTGCGCGACAATTCTGGAATTAGAGTCAACCGCCAGCGGGTCGAAAACATCGGAGGTTTCTTTACTGCCGTCTGGGATGGCACCGACGCCAGCGGCAATATGGTTCTCGATGGCACCTATAAATTGAGAGCAACCGACTACGCCGGGAACCAGGCCACCCTTGAAACGGAAATATTTGCCAGAACAACACCATTCAGAATTTCGGCTATTGAACAGGTCAGCTCATGCTCAGCAAGGCTCTGGTTCAACCATGATGTCGATGAAAACAGCTGGGTTGGAGCAACTGACGCGATTATCGCTTCGCCACCACTCACAATCACCGACCTCACCAGAGACCAGGAACGTTCGATCACATTCAATGTCAGCCCGGCATTCGAGCACGGAATTTCTTACATCTTCACAGTTGCTACCGGCACGATCAAAAGCGTCTTTGGCGCCAGCATCTCAGAAACCGCCAACACGATCATTCTGCCTGCCGATGGGCGTGGCCCCGTTATCGACAGCGTCAGCTTTGATGGCCTGGCTGGTCAGCAGGAATTCAGAGTCCAATTCGATGAGAATTACACGGCCGCCTCAGCAGGCAATAAGAGCAACTACACTCTGGTCAGCACCAGCGGCCCGGTAACCATTGCAAATGCTGTTACGCAGTCCGATCTGCGCAGCGTTATCCTCACTGCCAACCCGGCCCTGGTCGAAAATGCCAGTTACACCATTACTTCCAACAACATTGTCGACGGCTACGGCAATGCTACAAGCTCCTCTTACGCTTTTAAAGGCCGTGACCTTACTCCGCCGACACTTACCGTCTCGGCCTTCTCGAACCCGGCCAACGAAAACGATATAATTGCAGTTGTCATCAGCAACGAACCGCTAAAAACTGCCCCGACACTCACTGTTGCTCAAAGCAATGCACCCATAGTCACCTCAATGATGCAGCAGGGTGTCGAGCCCCAAGCCTACATGATGGGCGTCAGTCTGAGCAGCTCGTATGCCGGCAACGGCACATTAGCAGCCGAAGCTAAGGATATCGCCGGCAATACCGGTTACGGCACCACGACCTTCACAGTAGCCTATGTATCATCAGCCCGTGCGTCGCTCATACAGTCAGCAGACAGCATTATGACTCTGAGCTTCAACGAACAGAGCCTCAAGTCTGACGCTACCGTTCACATTCTGCAGCATCAACTCGAAAAAGGCGACGCAACCGGCGGTGCCATCAGAACTTCGCTGCAAAGACAGTTCAGAGCAACAATCGGATCTCTACGCGGAAGCCTGGCAACCGACACAGTGCTGCCAAACCACAGCGAGCTGGTTCCGGTTTCTGATGCCTACGAGATCGGCATTAACAAGGAAAAAGTCAACAAGGGCTTCAGCGTAAATCTTGCAAGCAGTGAAGCGACATCCACAGTCGGCCTTGGACTCTTCTATCAGAGCGGCGACAGTTGGAAGTTTGTAACCGCCAGTCGCGACAAAGAAGGTGCCTTCGTGGCCAGAACCGGCTCATCGCAAATGTTTGCAATCATGCGCGACATAGCAGCGCCGCGTATTAATCTGGCAGAAGACATGACTTTGAGCGAGCCTTTCCGAACCGCCAGACCTGAATTCAAAGGAAAAATTGAAGAAGCCGGATCAGGCGTCGACACGAAATCTATAAATGCCTACATCGACGGCGGCCCGGCTCAACCGGTTCAGGTCGCTGCCAATGGAGAATTTGTATTCACGCCGCTTGCAAACCTGGTTGCCGGTGATCATGATCTGACCATCAAAGCTACAGACCTTACCGGAAACCAGGGAGAAATGGCTTCAATTAGATTTGCGATAGTTCAGCGCCTGGAACTCGGCCAGATCATTCAATATCCTAACCCGGCCAACCGACGCGCATTTATCAGAATAAGCGCTAACCGTGGCGATTTGACCAGTGACCTGGTCAAGGTAACTATCTACGACGTCGCCGGTCACAAGGTCGGCAATCTCTACGATGTAAAAGCAGTAAGAGAAAACTGGGGTATCAATTCGAGATATCTCTACGACATCCCATGGGATCTCTGCAACAGCAATGGCAAGTCAGTTGCCAATGGCGTCTATTTTGCCCGCATCGAAGTGCGTGATCCTGACGATACGTCAGTCAAGACTAAGAAAAACTTCAAACTGGCAGTACTGAGGTAATATATGCATAGAATGACCGCGAAAAATCTCGCCAGAACAGCTTCTGCAATGCTTATCATTGCCATAAGCCTGATAATTGGCTGCGGGGGTGGAGGTGGAGGTGGCACTGGTCGCCAGGTGCTTCCCGGCGAAAACCCAGCAGGCCCGGTGATCATCATCGGAACTGGGACTGGGACTGGAACCGGCACGGGCACGGGCACTGGAACCGGAACTGGCACAGACACCGAGTTAACTGTTGACCAGAAAATTGCACGTGGCTGGGAAGAAATGACAGCCGGAAACTGGGGCGGCGCCATGTTGATCTTCGAAGATGCCATCAACGACGCGCGCGCGACGATCATCCAGCGCCAACAGGCTTTTAATGGCCGGGGCTGGTCACGTGTCAAATACTATGACACACTTTCAGGCATGTCTGACTTTATTCAGGCCGGCGATCTTAAGGAATCACTTCTTGGCTACGCACTGGGACTTATCCAACAGAGCACTCAGGGCGGCATTGCTCAGGCAGTTGGCATCCTCGAAAATATCGGACTGATAGACACAGGTTATCAGCTAACTCCCGAAACCGGACATCAGGCAATTGGCGTCAGCTCGGCAGAAGCACATGCTATGCTGGCCTACGCCTACTTCTGGCGTGCACAAACCGGTGACGCAGGGAAAGCCCGCGACCAGATCATCGCTGCCCGCAACGATGACACTTCAGAAACAACGGCCGTTGCTCAGATTTACAACACTCTCAAAGCAGCCGGGTTAACAGGGATATGATATTTCACTGATTCAGGTTTTATAGTCTCCGCATTGATTGGGAACAAAGGGATAGGCCGGCAGGTCGGAAAAAACGACCTGCCGGCCACATTTTAGTCGATTACCTTAAACAGAGTTTTTTGCTTGTATCTTATTTAAAAATTGCCGATAGGCTATCCAGCTGGTAAACTATTGGTTCCACCCGTACATTTTTCCGTGGCAAATCAGCATTTTGTAGACAGGAAGTAATCAAATGGTAACAAAACTAAACCTCGGGTGTGGAGAATTTAAAAAAGAAGGCTATGTAAATGTAGACTGTTTTGCAGTCTCTGAGCCTGATATCAGGCATGACTTAAATAGTTTCCCCTACCCGTTTGAAGAAAACAGCTTTACGCTTATTGAAGCTGATCATCTTCTTGAACATCTGAATGATCCATTTCAGGTAATGCGTGAGTTATACCGTATTGGTGCAGATGGATGTAAAATAAAGTTGCGCATGCCGCACTTTTCAAGAGGGTTCACCCATGCACAGCATCATCGTGGGTTTGACGTATCATTCCCACTTTACTTTAATCCAAGCTTTCAGGGGGGCTACCAGGGAGTACCATTACGACTGGAAAAAATGCGTCTGAGGTGGTTTGCCCAGCCTTACCTGAAAAAAACCGTTTTGCCCGCGCCGTTTTATTATGCTGGCAAAACATTGGGAACAATAATTGACTTTTTTGCGAATGCTTCGCCGTTCGTCTGCTCGCGCCTCTGGTGTTTCTGGGTTGGCGGTTTTGAAGAAATTGAGATTGTGTTTTCTGTGAATAAATCAAACTGCTGATAGAGCCTTTTTTAAAGACAAAAACCAAACACCTGTTGCCAGTATAGCCATAATATAACCCAGCAATCGCCAGGCAGGCCTGACTCGATATAGACTTAAGATGAAATCCCCTGAAGGCAAATCCACAATCATGGTTCCATCGTCTTTGGAGGGTTGAGGGATCAATGACAACTCTTTTCGATCGGCATGAGAGTCAGCAAACACAATTTTAACCCGCCAGTAAGGGTCAAAATGAGATAGAATATTTAGCTTTTGCCCCTCTTGCACATTTTTAAAGCCATAATCTGCCCAACCATGGCCCTTGTAAGTTGGTCCAAATATCTTCTTACCAGAAACAGTTTTCCACTTATGAGGCTCTCCTGCCCATTCACTTAACTTGGAACTTACAGGCACGGTAACTGGAAGGAAAGGCAGGTAGAAGGTCTTTTTATAACAGCTTTCTTCCAACAACTCCGGCGGCCACGACTTGCCCGGCAGTGTAAAAATGGCAATCAACAGAATCCATGGTATCAGAATCACGCAAGTTGACATTACTTTTTGCTCCTGATAAAAGTTCCTCAAATAACTGTTTGCGCCGACAAATACCATGGCAGAACCAGGAAAAATTGTTCTCCATGGAAATTGAACGACGGAGAGGCCTGGCAGAAACTCCCAAAGAAACCTGGTAACGCTGAAGCTCATCAACAGCATAAATAACCCAGTGACAATCAGAGCCTTTTCACTACTGGTTGCCTGGCTGCTTTTTAATGCAATAAGCCCAATTATCGCCACAAAAACACTTAAAAACAAAAGCCATGGGCGAAAATGCTCAAATCGAACGGCTGATTCAAGAAGATAAATGTCTTTTTCGCTGGCAGCATTTATTCCCAGATAGGAAAAAATGAGACCGAAACCCTTATACACAGGCAATTCCATGCTGTTTTCAATATGAAGAGGATTGTCCAGAAATGGCGTAAACTGGTTGCCTGGAGCAAGATTCTTCATGTCGAATGCACCGAAATGTGTTTCACTTTTTGTTCCCATGGCTGGAAGAATGTAAGGCGCTGCAAACATGAAGGCAAATACTGCCGCCAGACAAATCAGCGAAAGGGGCCGCCAACGTTCAGATTGTTCCTTGAAAGAGATAATGGCTCCAAATATGACCGCTGCATAGAATGCCAGCAATGTGGTCTGTAAATGGGTAAAAGCCATAATCCCCAATGTAATCGACAAAATATGCCAGCCTGTTTTTTTCTTGTCGGCAATATTTTTACAGCCAAGAATTATCCATGGAAAAAGAAAATAGGCGCAAAGGTTCTGAAACTGAAACGCAAAGTGGAGAAATACCACTATATAAGGATTTGAAACTATCAAAAAGAATGCCATATTGCTTTGTTTTTGAGTTTCACTGATAGTGAGCCGATAAATAGCTATAGAGCCAATAAGAAAAAATGTAATAAATGAAAGTTTTACTGCCAGATAAGCTGGAATACCAAAAAATTGAAATATCATGGCCACAAAATATGGTATTGGGGCAAGAAACCTGAAAAGAGGTGTACCTTGCCCATCATAAGGCGTAGCAAACCAGTCAGGATAACCGGGATCATCTGCAAATGCGAGTGCAAAGCCAATACTTGTACGAATATGAAGGGCACTCTCGAACGCATACGGGAAAGGGTGCCTCAATAAAAATGGGAGAAGAACCACCAGTAATCCCAGCACCGGCAGCCAGAAATCAAATTTCCTAAGGTTTGGCAATTGTAGGCAGCCTTTCTTCTGAAAGTAATAAATATAAACATCATTGTTATAAAAGGGAATCATAAGCCAGAATGCTCTAAAATAAAAGCTTGATTTGCGCAGAACACACCTTAACAGCCAGTCATAGTTATTAGCAATTCGCGCTCTTTGCCAGTTTGGCACAATCAGCATAAACTTTCTGTTTGAAAGGCCATTTATGGTTTATACTTGCTAATAACTTACGAAAGTTGATAATTAATGAATGCATATTAAACATATTTCCTGGCTCAAGTGCGTGGACTGCGGAGGAAAAATATCTTTTAAGGCCGGGCAGAAGTCCGCTGAAAGATTAGAAAACGGCGTATTGGGATGCCAGGACTGCAATCGCTTATACCCTGTCTTAGATGGCATCGTGGTAATGTTTACGCGATCGGCTGGTCACTCGTTAAGTCCAAAGGAAAGAGACTACATAAAGCAGTTTAACTACCCCCTCTCCGAATTTGGGTGTGATAATAAAACAGCCAACGATCTTGATCTTAAGCAGATTGCTGTCCAGGAAAACTGGGAATACCAATGGGAGCAGATCTGCCCCTTCACAGAAAGCGACCTGAAAGGTCAAGGGCTTTTGGGTTCTGATGCTTTTAAGAATTTCATTCCTGTAGAGCCATCACAAATAAATGGAGCGACAATCCTGGTTGGCGGCGCTGGTCGTGGCCGCGAAGCTTACCATCTTGCCGGAATGGGAGCGAAAACGATTGTCGCCGTGGAGTTGGGTCGAGAAATTCATGCCATCAAGAATTTACTGCCCCAAAATAGTCAAACCGAACTGCTTCTTTTACGCGCCGATCTGGTTGCGCTACCTTTGCAAGCAGATCTTGTTGACATCGCAATTTGCGATCATGCACTTCAGCATGTTCATGACCACAAAAAAGGCTTCAGCGAAATGACCAGAGTTACAAGGGATTCAGGAAAAGTTGCAATATGTGTCTACAGCTGGGAGGGCAATTTCATAATGACCCATATGGTAGAACCTTTGAAATTTTTTCTGCACAAGATTCCTTTGACGGTTTTATATTTCCTTTCGTTGATCCCCAGCCTGGTTCTACAATTTATAATAATGTTCTTTTATGTCCCAATTGCCAGGGTTTCGCCAAGGCTACTGAAAAAAATACCACTGCATGAACATATGATTTTCTGGTCTCAGAACAAGTTTAAAACAACCTGGATGTCAATCTTTGATCTGTTTCATGCGCCAATTTCTTACCATTTCAGGCGCGAAGAAGTCAGTCGGTTAGCTGAGAGCAATGGCATGTCGATAGAATGTATTCGTCACACCAATAGCGTTTTGTGGTCTCTAATCGCTGTTAAAAATCGGCCGGAAGACAGCATTAAAACGGGTACCAGTTAAAGCGATGTATAAATAGGTTGCGATATGGCGCCATACGCGTAATTACTTCAGAAAAACTGGGCGTGCAGATAACGTTGTAGAATTCTTCCCAGCGGGAAGGATTCTCGTTAATCAGTTTAAAAACATTCAAAAGGCTATATAGCGCGTCTATGCCATGTGCGCTTTCCACATAATTCTCGAATATGCCTATCTTTATGCTGAAATCATCTGGGTTTTCAGCTGCAATAGTATTCAAATCATCAATAGCACCAGCATAGTCACCTTGACGTCGCCTGGCTTCTGCTCGCCAGAATCTTATTCGCGATTTATCAAGATATTTAAATTGCAATGCCGTTGAAAAATCGCTTTCTGCTGCACTGAATTGCCCTGTATAAAACAAAGTGGCTCCTCTATCAAGGAACAGGTCTGCTCTTTTCGAGTTAAACTCTATCGCTTTGTTGAACAGAATTAGCGCAGCTTTATTCTGCTTTGAGTACATGTGAATACGCCCCATTCCATAAAATCCACCAAAAAACTTTGGCCAGCGCTCAATGAGCTCCTTATAGTGCTCAGCCGCTTCAACAAACTTTTTATTTGATTCAAGATACGTGGCCAGCTGGGTTCTAGCGAATCGATTATTTGGATCAATTGCGAGAGAATGTTCAAGCAATGTCCTGGAGTCGCTCCAGACCTGATTGTAGTTGAAAGAAGCAAAAGCCAGACAACAAATCAGCAAAAGACTTAGTACAACCGACATATCTTTCATTGCAGTTGATCGAATCAGTCTGTAAAGAAACACCAATACACAGAGTACGACCCCAAACAAAGCGACATACATAAAATGCAAAACAGCGTAAAAATTGTAGCCAACTGTGACAATTCCGGAGAGAGGAAAAATGTGAACAAAGTAGAATAATGCCGCGAAAATGCACAAGCGATCTTTCCAGGCGATAAATATTGTCACAGCCAGCAGAATAAACAGGTAAAAAGGGCCGGATGCGAACCACGGTTCAGAAACACTGTTGATTTCGTAAGTAGAAGACAGATTAACTGGCAACATTGTTTTTGCCGCGTAAAAACCAAGGTTATAGCTCGCCATCCGCCAATTTAATCGATCCCAGCCGGTTCCGGGGATTCCCTCGTGTGCGCCAAAAAGCATTATCGACAGCAACACCAGCGCCAACAGAAAGCCGGCAATTTTCTCGGTGAAAAGCTTGCGTGTAAATGGCCTTTTCCTCAGCCAGTCGATCATCAGCCAAGAGAACGGTAAAGAAAATGCAAGATTTTTTGCAAGTCCCGATAAAAGCATTAAAAGCGTAGCAATAACGATATCCCGGGTTTGTGATCTATCTAGAAATCTAATATATGCCGCCATAGAAGCAAAATAGAACATGCCAAACAGAAGATTTCTCCGCTCAAGAACCCAGGCTACAGATTCGACCTGAATGGGGTGAAGAGCCCATACTGTTGCTACTACAAAAGCAAGCTGAAGATTCTGCAGTATGGATTCTGCTATAAAAAAAACTATAGTGGCACAGGCAATGTGCAATAAGAGATTGATAAAATGCGATATTGAGCTGTTGAAGCCGAAAAGATTGTATTCAAGCCAGTGACTGGCAACACTGAGGGGCGTGTATATGTTCGTCTCGAACGAAGAAAAAATGTCAATCAGCGAATCAAGAGTTAAAGGGGCGGTTACTGCAGGGTTTCTCAGAACAAAGACATGTTCATCGAAATAGAGATAATCGGCTGACATAACGGGAGAAAATGTAACTATCAGCAGTATCCACAACAAAAATATAAGATAAGAGCGATTAGAAGCGATTTGATCAAAGACTTTTTTTAACATTCAACCACTCTTTCTGCCACAGTGCAAACATAAATAACCCCCATAGACGATAGCCATTGTCTCTAATTCGACTACAATGGTCGCGGTAAAGGGTCATGATTTTTTCGGTATCAGGGAAAAACTCTCTGAACTGCCGATCGTGTATATAATCAACAAAAACTCGCCCAAGCTGCCCTTCTAACCATATAGATACTGGACTGCCGAAACCTTCCTTTTTTCTTTTCAGAACATCTGTCGGAACTAAATCCGCCAGTTTTTGCCGCAATAGTGTCTTAGTTTTAAAAGCACTGAATTTGTGTTCTTCCGGGATCGAGAATGCCGCTTCAACCAGCCTGTAATCAAGAAATGGCGCTCGAACCTCAAGCGTGTGAGCCATGGAGGCTTGATCTGCCTTGTAAAGAATATCATCAACAAGCCAGCTTTGCAGGTCCACAATCGCCTGCTGTTGAAGTATTGGTAAATTTCCGGTTTTATTGAATAGTTCGGCAAATACGTTCCAGGTGTTGTGTGAAGCCAGCTCTTCATTTATCGCTGGACTGAAAAGTGCACCTTTCTCTTTTTCATTGAACAACAGTCGCCATGAAAAATGGCTCTGCTGCGGCGGCAAGTGGGCAAACTCAAAAAACTGTCGCAATTTGTAATGGGTTGAAACCTTACCTCTATCTGCGGGTATCATGCTCATAATGCCAGAGCCGAGCTGAAGAATTCTGTTCCAAAATGGAATAGAACGGAATCCTTTCAACGCGAATAAATCTGCTCTTCTTGTTTCATAACCGGCAAATAACTCGTCACCGCCGTCACCACACAAAACCGTTTTGATGCGAGAGCTGGTGTTCTTGCATAACTGAAAGAATGGCAGAGCTGAGGTGTCAGCGAAAGGCTGATCAAAGAACCTTACCAGCTGCTGCAGGAATTCCAGATCAGGCGCCTGAAAAAAATCGACCTGATTGGTTAAACCCAATCCGGCAGAGAGCTTTGCTGCAGCCGAAGATTCGTCAAAACTCCGTTCGTTGAAGCCAATGGTAAATGTTTGCAATTCTGGACAATATCTGGCAGCAAGGGCAGTTACAGAAGCGGAATCCATTCCGCCACTTAAAAAGGAGCCAACCGGGACATCGCTTATAAGCCGGTATTTTACTGCGGAATCAAGTAAATCAACAATGCTGTCAGCAGTCAGACCTTCGTTCGCAGCCAGTTTGGCGGAAAGATTCCAGTAACAGTGTTCTTGAATCTTGTCACCGGCAACCTTTAAATAGTGCCCCGGCTTAAGCTTATTGATACCTGCATAGATTGTTGTCTCACCCGTAATATATCCTAACGACAAATAGTCTGAAAGGGCCGAAAAATTGACCTTAACTTTTGCAACTGGATGTTTCAGAACTGATTTCGCCTCAGAAGCAAAAACAAAATTCCGGGCATCATTCCAGTAATAAAACGGCTTTACTCCCAGACGGTCTCTAACGCAATAGAGTTCTTTTTGATGGCGATCATAAATGGCAAACGCAAACATGCCATTTAGGTGTTGAAGGCATGCTGGCCCCTCTTTTGCCCACAATTCAAGCAGCACTTCAGTGTCAGAAGTAGTATGCAGAACACCTTTATCAATGCGGTTGATCAATTCACGATAGTTATAAATCTCACCGTTGAAAGTTATTACAAAGCGCTTGTCCGCCGAAATCATCGGTTGGTTTGATCTCTGATCAAGGTCGAGAATAGATAGGCGCTGATGCCCAAATGCCATTTGAGCTTCTAAAAAAAAGCCGCTGGCTTCATTGCCGCGGTGACGAATAGTCGCTGCCATGTCTTTGATAATGACAGTGTTATTTTCGCCTGGAGCTGCACATAAAAAACCACAAATACCACACATGCTTTAGCGCCACCATTTGAGCAGTTTTTGCGCAAGGAAAAAAAGCTTGGCCTCAATCAATAGCCCTGAAAATCCAGACTTAAAGCGGAACCTGGCAATTGGCTGGTAAAGTTTTGACGCGAATTTAATCAAGCGGTCTTTGATAGAGCCAGTTTTTAACAATAATGCAGCTTTTTGATCGACAAAATAGGCTGTTACCTGGAGCATCTCAATCTGCTCTTTAATATCAGCAGAAAGCCATGGCGAAGAAATACTCTGCTCGATTTCAGCTTTTATCCATTCATCGAGATTAGCAGGCGCCTTGTATCCCATTGTTTTTGCTGTTTCGCCAAGAACAGAGCCTGGCACAACCCTGAATATATTTGGCTGAAAAATAAAGCAACGCGGATTCTCTTTGATTAGTTGCGCCAAAAGTCTGGTTGTTTGCTTTACTTCGGCAACCGTCTCGCTTGGCGTGCCAATTATCCAATTATAAGCGGCAATAAGCTTCTTGTGTCTTGCCAGCTTTCGATTTATCTCGATAATATCCGCAACCTTGATTCCCTTCTGAAACAAATCCAGAATTCTCTGACAGCCAGATTCAACGCCAATATGCAACATCTCTGTTCCGGTTTCACTCAGCAGATCAAGGAATTCGTCATCCATACGCTTGATTTCATCAACACGCGCTCCCCGAAAGTTGAGTTTGATGTTTATGTGGCGTTGTTTCAAGCCCATAACAACCGCTCGAATGTGCTCAAGACTTACAAACGAGTCGTCGTCATAAAAATAGATTGTGGTGGCACCATATTCTCGTTGCAGGAAGTCAATGTGGTCAACGACTTCTTCAGCAGACACCGGCTGCCATTTTGGCTTAAAGCTGCTATATAGAGCTGGCGAAATACAGAAAGCACAGCTGTATGGGCAACCATAAGCGCTATAGATAGGGAAAATGCGGTCGGTCGAGCCAATTTGTCCATAAACAGAATAATCTTTAATAAGCTGGTAAGGTATTTCGCGAAAATGAACAGGCTCAAAGCCGCGAAATCTTTGATTATAAAACTGTTTGTCACCAATTTTATAAGCCAGGCCGGGGATCTTCTTGAGCTGCATCTCGCTTTGGGTTTGCCCAGCCAGAATTACTTCTGTGAGACGCATTACGCTCTCCATTCCGCTGCCGGAAATCGCAAAATCCACACATTTCTCATTCAGACAGGATGCTGGATCTACCGTTGGCATTGCCCCACCCCAAACAATTGGGGTGTCGGAACATTCTTTTATAAACCTGGAAATTTCTAAAGAATGAGCCACCGGATAACCAGCCATTACGGTAAAACCAATCCAGGCCGGCTTGAGTAGCAGAAGTCTTTGCAGGCTCTCACGCCAGGACTCCTCAGAAACCCTGGTGTCGAGAATTTCTACCTTTATCGCCATTCTAGTCAGTGCTGCGGCAACGTACAGAAGACTCAGAGGCGGATGTCTGGAAAAATCACCAGAGAGCCCAAACTGAGGCTGAATTAATATTACTAGAGGTTCAAGAGATTTTTGTTTTGGACAAGGTGTCTTCATAAATCTTTCCCTGAATAAATGCTAAGAATGATACTGCTAATGTAAGAACACCAACACCAAGGGAAAATATGGATCCTAAAAACATTTCTCCCTTAAGTCTTCCTCTGAGCGATACCAAGGCGGCAACGCCTGCCACAAAGGAAAGCAGGAGACCGGAAAAACACTTTACCGGGCGGTATATCAACGACATACTGATAATAAGAACAAAGGTTCTAAAAGAATCTCTAAGGTGCCTTACCTTTGAAACTCCGGTTCTATCACCATATTCAATCGGAATATATTCAATGAACTGATGATTGAGAGCCGCAAAAAAAGTCAAAGAAGTTGAAAAAGAAAAGCCTTTGCTGAACAGGTGTCCACCTTGCTCAACCAGAGCTTTCTTAAAAATTCTAATGCCACTGTTTGGATCAAGCGAAACATGTCCACCGAAGAAATATAGCAAAAACTTGAGCAGTTTTCTAAGCATCCTGACAACCATGGTTTGAGTTTTGATCTGCCTGGCACCGATGACCATGTCATAAATGTCCATAGCAGGAATCATCTGCTTGAATACTTCAGGATCATAGGTGTTATCAGCATCAATGATGCCAATAAAAGGATACTGCGCCTTACCCGTACCCAGGAGCAAAGTTCGACCATAGCCATAGTTTTTTGGGTGCTGGTAAAAGTTGCACATGTCTTTGGGAACATTGGCAGCTGTTTTATCGGTAGAACCATCGTCAACTACTATGATTTCAAAAGGCAATCCCGGATAAGAAGAGAGCACGGCACGAGTCTTCTCAACCGTCCCAGCAATCGACTGCTCTTCGTTATAAGCCGGGATTACAATGGAGATTCCTTTTTTTTCTACTTCTGTCTTTTTATTCATAACACCTTCTTTTAGGTTTGGGTGAGCCGAACTGACACAAAAAAACTAGCACACACACACAGGCAAGTCAAATCGCTGGCACCTTCAGAAAGGAATGCTGGAAAGCTTCTTTTTCCACAATTTAGTACCAATCAGTATAATTGCAATCACCATCAAAAACCAACCGGCTGTTCTTCCAACGGGAGATCTTCGATCCATCAACAGCTTCCAGGGGCCTGCTGGAATGTTAACTTTTATGGTTCCATCTTCAGGTATCAGTTGAGGAGAAATGGTTTCTCCGCTTTCCATCTGAATTCTCCAATATGGATCAAAATGCGTGTTTATATGTAAATCCACTGGAGTTCGCGCCACTCCTTGCACCGTCATCCATGCGATTCCGGCTTGATAATCCTCAACAGTGCTGGTTCCTGATGCAATTTTGACTTGATGAGGAACTCCGGCAACAAGAGGAACCTTTCCGGGCCTGGGAACCGAACGAGGGTAAAACGGGGAAAGGTGTCCTGGCGATGCGAAAAAGCTTGCCATCGAGTCATTGGGAAGCGGCCAATACATTGACTGAAGACAGAGTCCGCCGACAAGAATAAGCAACCACATTACTCTGGCGGCCCATTTTAATATTGCAGTTCGATCAACATTTTTTGAGTTAGTGCTGGCAGAGAAGGCTACGCTGGCGGTAATAACTGGCAACCAAAGTCCGAATGCCGGTAAAAGCCAGCGAAAGGGAAACTGCACCGCCATTGCTCCAGGCAGTATTGCATAAATAAATGTCGAGCATTTTAGCGTCATTATGGCACAACAGCAGCCTGATAGAAGCCAGACCCAGCCTGGAATTGAATTGTTTTTACTTAAGCCTTTCCATCTGGATGTTCCAATACAGCTAATCATTAGCGAAAGAAGCAGGGCTATGAAAAGCCATGGGTGCAAAGCCTTTAAACGCTCAGGCGAAGATTTCATCTGCAAAATCGAAGTTGCGTGCATGCCTGGTGATTCTGTTAGAACAGCCATGGCTGTTTCAAAGGGCAAAATCTGGTTTTTATCATCACGGACTGGTTCGTCCAGGAATTCGCATCCTGGCTTCCCGGGGCGCAACACCTGCGTCAATTCTTTATAATATATGTCGCCAGATGTAAGCCAGGCTGGCAAAACATACGGTGCCGCAAGCAATCCGGCCAGCAAGGGCACCATAATCAATGCCTGCAGAAAACGCCAATCCCTTTTACACAACCAGCCAGAGAAGATAATGATTCCCCAGGCATAGCCGATCATCAAAGCAAAATAGGGATGTGTTAAAACAATTAGACCAAGTATCAAGCCACCAGAATAAATAGCCTTGTTTTCTCCCTGCCAGATCCTGTTGGCAGAGAGCCAGAGCCATGGTGCCAGAAAATGAGCGCAAAGATTTTGAAAAAGAAAAGCTACGCCCAGATGAAAGCTGATCAGCGGCTGTATCATCACAAATAGAGCCGCCCATGAGAAGTAAGCAGACAAGCCCAAAGAGGCCATCAGTTTGTATGTCCCAATCAGACCCACGGTAGCGAATAAAAGAACTACGACTTTGACTGCCACTATATCGTCACAGCCAAAAAGTTGTAATAATGAAGTGAAAACAAGCGGCAAAGGACCAACAAATCTTAACATTGGGTTGCCGCGTCCACCGTATGCAGTTGCGTCCCAGTCAGGATAACCACCTTCATCGATCAGGCCGAGAAAAAAGTTATGAGCCGTACGGATGTGAACACGAACATCGGCTGCTCCCGCTACCGGTGATAAAAAAAGCCACCAGCCCAATCCCAGCAGAAGGGCTATCAGACACAAAGTGGCATTAATCTTGCTTTCAGACAACTCAACTGTTTTATCCATATCGTCATGGAAACATTTATCTAAAAAAAAGACAAGCTCTTAATGGATTTTTCAGCAATTCTCCACTTAGAATCTGAGTGGTTTGAAAAAAAATATAAAATCCTCTGTATTTTTTCCCGATTATATGGCTTAGTAAAGATATGATCAGTCACGACAAAGCTACGGAAATTTTTGAAGCTGAAAAAGATGCTGTAGTTATCAAGATTCAGGAGCTTTCAGCCGAAAATGATCGTTTTAAATCTGGGCAGAAGCCTATGTCCATAGGGTTGAATGAAAAAAATCAGCCAGCAAAATCGCTCACAAAATCCTTTCGAAGCCCCCCTGGAGATAGCTAAGAATCTTATTCGTGTTTTTGTGTGCTTGAATTCAAATTGCGATCTGAAGGAAAATTCAGCTGCATGATCTACAACCCGCTAAACTCATACAAAATTTTCAGAAAAATCCTTGAGAAAATCATGGAAAAAACCACGTATACTTTGTTTGCTCTCTGGCTTCTGAACATAGCGGTTTTTTATCAGACGATTGCGGCCGATTTCGTTCATTTTGATGAACACCTGACTATTTTGCAAAATTCGCAAGTGCTTGCCCCCCTTAATTTTGAGTCGTTGATAAATATTTTTTCTTTTTCTGAGAGTCTGAACAACATTTACACACCAATAAGCATTGCCAGTCACTGGCTTGAATACAATCTTTTCGGTTTCAACAGCGCTCTGAGCCATTTTATCAATCTCCTGTTACATATTATGTGTGCAACCGTAGTTTTTTTTCTGACTAAAACCCTGGTTGACAATCGTTTATCTGCCTTTTTGATTGCTTCTTTCTGGGCAGTACATCCATTGCAGGTTGAAACCGTTGCATGGGTTTTGGAGCGTCGCAATCTTCTTTATGGTCTATTTTTCTTTGCCTCATTGTTGGGGTATGCGCAGTATCTTCAGACTAAAAAAAAACCAGGACTTTATCTGGCCAGCGTTTTTATGCTGTTGTCTGGACTGACGAAGCCCCTGGCATTTAAACTGCCATTTTTATGGCTATTGTTAGATTGGGCGCAGCAAAGGCCAGCGGAAAAAGCAATTTTCAAGGAAAAGATACCTGGTTTTATTTTATCTGTTCTCATGATTTTATCTCTGTTCTCAGCAGCAAGTCAGGGAATTTCACTCGAGCAGAAAAATTCTTTAAACTGGCGCCGAGCTTCTTATGCTATAAGCTTTTATGTTGCAAAAACTGTTTTACCGGTAGATCTGACATCAACATACGAAGAAAACAGTTCAACTAAAGAACTCTTTGATAACGGACCATTATATCTGGTAATTTTTCTCTCTTTTGCTGTGATAATTTCCTGGCGACGTCGAGTTGTTGCGACCGGCATGATTTTTTTTCTTGCTAACATCTTGCTTTTATCAGGATTGATAAGGGTTGGATACCAGTTCTATGCAGTATGTCATTTTATGCATATAGCCCTTTTCGGACTGATACTTGCAATTGGGGTCTGGCTGTGGGAAATCCTGCATAAACGTATTAGCAAAGATTTACTTATTTTTGGATCTTGTGTTTTGCTCATCTTTATGTCGATTACCTCATTTTTGCATTGTCGTGTCTGGCAAAACACTATCAGTCTATTTGAACACTCAATTGCAATTCACCCTGAATGCATATTTGCACGCTATCACCTGGCTGGTGCTTATGTTAGAGAAAAGCGATTAGACGAAGCAGAGCTCCATTATTCCGAGTTGATAAAGAGATATCCTGAATATTACCCGGGATATAATGGGCGGGGCGTAATTTTTTCTAAACGTGGTGAATATGACAAAGCTTTGGACATGTTTAACAAGGCTGCTGAAAGAGGTAAAGATGAGTTTGAGGTATTTCAGAACAGGGGGATGCTAAACTTTACTCTCAATAATTTTCAAGCTGCAGAAGAAGATTTATCAACCTCATTACTGATTGATCCGACTAATCTCGCAACACATCTTTGTAGGTCTAGACTCCGATCCCACCGAGGCCAGTATTCCATGGCAATTGCTGACATCATGTGTATAATTGACAAGCAACCCGACAATCATGCAGCGAACATCAAACTGTTTGAACTACTACTCGAAAGCGCTGAATATTATTCGGCGGCAAGCGTCTTTTTCTCCATGACTGCTTCCGCAAGCCATACCGCAAACTGCCGCGAATCATATTTGCACCAGATCTTTTATCCCACTCCAGGTGAATTCTTTCGCCGAATAGGCCCGTTCAGAAGTCTTATAAAATATCGTTTCGGGTATTACCCGTTTTAAGATTCCCTGGCTGACTCATCAAAAAACTCTGATCAGTCTCTTTTAATGGCATGACAGAGGATTTACCGGATTCACAAGACACACCCCGCTTTTTTTTGCTTGGAATTTCCTTCGGAATTGCCGATGAACTATCTGACTAGTCGAAAACTATTAGTTCCACCCGGAGGAACCATTGATATGGCGAGAAAAAAGGCAAACACTGGATCGATCAAAATCCTGATCAGGAGTGCATTTCTGTTGCTCGTGCTTCTGATGATGGCAGGAGCAGCCAATGCCGCCATTACTAATCAGACGGCCGTACTGTCTTCAGATTTAAATGGCGATGGCATTGCCGGCATTGGTGACACGATCACCTTTACGTGCCGTTCTACCACCGCTGACCAGACTCAATACCCATTTGTCAATCTGGCAGCGTTTGGAAATGCCTATTTCCCGCTGGTAAACATTGCTGGTAACTTTTACTCTGCTTTTTTTACAGTCTCTCCAGGCAGTATCGAAAACAATACCGTGCAGACTTTTCAGTTCATCGACGAAGATGGCGTACGTGTAGGCGGCAGTCTCATGGTCGACAACCGCCGGCCAAACTCCATCTATGGCCCGTCTAATAGCGGGGAAACTGGCCTTGGCACTGTATATAAGGTTGGCGATAGCCTGCAAATAGACATGGAAATGAGCTCTTCTTTCGACAGTGATGCTCCTAGAGCCAATCTAACCAACATAGGCCTGGGCGCCAGCCATATCATGTCAAGAATCGGCGGGCCAGACTCGGCGCCAATATATCGCCTGAGTCTTCTATTTCCGATGAATCGAGAAGGAACAGCAACTGCTATCAGCGTGCGATCGACAGACGACGCCGGCAACAGTCGCAGTTGGGATATGTCTGTTTCTTATGACACCAAAGAACCGGAAATTCAGTCAGTAACCGCAGTCAACATGACTACCGGCAAAACCTGGGTAACTTCTGGCGACACAATCAGGATTCAGGCAGTAGTCAGCAACTATGACTTTGACAAGCTGACAATGTATCACCCGACACTTTTTGCAAGCGGCATTACCATGATCAGAGTATCCGGTAACACCCCGGGCACTGAGTCTGTTTTTCAATATGACTACTATCTTGCTGATGTTCCTGATGTTCAGAGTAACTTTGTCACTTTTGAAGTCAGAGCCAAAGACGATGCTGGCAACGAAGGCACACCACGCACTTCAAACCCGCTCGCACTTGATAATATTCCGCCGGCATTCGACCTCCCGATGGGCGTAAGCATAATCGAAAACAGCGGCATCCGGAACGATAACATCGCGATTATCAACGACCAGCTCTATTTTTACGGGAATCTCTCCAGCGTAATGACCGACGTTCTCGTTACCGTCGATCTCAGTGCTATTGGCGGCGTAGCCAACCAGATAATCCCGTTTAACAGCTCAGCATCAACAACATTTGAGCTGCTATACACAGTCGGTCAGTATACTTCAGAAAACAGCATGCCGCGCACATTCACTGTCACGGCCAAAGATACGGCTGGCAATATAATCAGTCAGGTTATAATGCCAATCGTTTATGTAGACAACACTCCACCAACCCTTAACTCCCCTCTAATTCAGAACATCTCGCGGCCAGGCCAGCCGATAAGACACGGAGACCAACTTGCTATCCAGGCTAACGTAACCAATCTCGACAACGGCAGTTGTTGGGTCGATTTTGAACGCATTGGCGGCACTGCCAGCAGCACCCTGTCACCGTATTCCGGCACAACCTACCGACTCGACCACGTGGCTGGCGACCCCACTTCCGGCACGCCATACGATCAAAGCGTAGCGTTCACAATTTACGCAACAGATGATTCTGGAAACATGGTTCAGGCAGTTTCCAGTCCGATCTCAATCGACAATGAACCACCGCTGGTTTTAGGTTCTTCTTACCTTTCAGATCCGATTCTAAGCGAAACTCACCCATATGTAAGAGTCGGTGATCGACTGACTTTCCGCGTTCAACTGGCAAGCTCTTCAGCGACAATACATGACAGTGAAACGGTAAAACTTAACCTCGCCGAATTCGGTGAGGCCACAGCAGCAGACATGGTTTATGATGGAGTTGCGTCATACGTATTCAGCATTGACGTGCCCGCCGGAACCCTCAACAATGAGTATTATTTTACCTTTGCCGCCACTGATAATGCTGGCAACAGCAGACCCGGTACTGTCAAGGTAAAAATCGACAACAAGGCTCCTGTCGCAGGATACATGTCGATTAACTGGCTAACCGATCTCAACAAGGCAAGCGTCGTAAATATCGGCGATCGCCTCGAACTTATTGTTCCGGTAGACGAGCCGGACGCCGGCACATGTACTATAGATCTTTCTCTGCTAGGCGGCCCAAGTGCTTACATAATGAGTTATGATGCAGTATTAAGGCGATACTATCTGATACATGACTGTCTTGAATCGGCAACAGAAAACCCGAGCTATATTTTCCGGGCATCAGTTTCTGATAAAGCCGGAAACATCATGAATTCAGTTTCTTCGCCCTACGAGGTCGACTGCCGACCTCCGGTTATAGAGTATGCCTCAGCGACCTATCAGGAACTCAAAGGCAAATACAACGTCGTTAATATTGGCGACAAAGTTTCGATTATCGCCCAGATTGACCTGAGTCGGCTCGACGGCGGCGCACCAACAGTCAATTTGACCGCTATTGGAGGCAACTCATCTCAGCAGCTGTTTGACGATGGCGCTAACAATGATGGTATTGCTGGCGATGGCCTTTATGGTTATACCCACACAGTTGTTACCGGCAGCACAGATGGCGCAAGCAGCACCTTTACGGTTCAAGTTACCGACAATGCAGGCAACCGCGCAATTGCAAGCACCGAGCAGCTGTTTGTCGACAACAAGCCGCTGATAATAACCTCAGTAACCAACACCCAGATCTTTGACAACAATGGCAACAGCATTGTTGACCTTGATGGTGTATATACAACTTACCCCAGTGTCGCCACCGACCAGCTCAGACTCGAAGTCATGATCCAGGGCAACCCCGGCGACATGGGCACTCTCACTGCTGACCTCACCCCGCTTGGATACAGTGACAATGCCAGCAACGTGCCTTATGTCGCCAACACAGGCGGCTGGAAAGGCACAGCTATCTATCTGCCAATCGTCGGCACCACAAACCGCGAAGCTGTGAATCTGGCTGTAACTCTTACTGACGTTAATGGCAATGAGGTGATAACAAACACCACCAATGCACTTACTGTTGACAATCGGCCGCCAAAAATCGAGATCTACCCGATTTCGTTCGTGGTAGATAATGGACGCGTTGGCGAAGCCAATCTTGGTGATGTTATCCAGATCAAAGTGCGTCTGACCAATCACGATGGTATTCTGCCGATGATTGACTTCACCAACCTCTATCTCGACAACGGCATGACCCCGCCAAGTCCGACACTTTTCCCGCCAAACACTTCCGGCGGCAATGAATTCACCTATCAGTGGACTGTGCCAGCCGGTCTGGGCACACTTTCTGCTCTGACCATACTCGCTTACGACGAGTCCGGCAACATGGCATACGCCTATACTAACGAAATCAGGTTCCTGTCAAAAATTCCGGCTTTTGCTGAATTCCCGCAAACCAGGGCTGATCTTAGTTCAGACACCGTGCCGCTTAACAGTCCAAATTATATAGCCAATCCGGGTGATCAGGTCACCCTGACCGTGGTTCTAACTTCTCTTTACAACACCCACAATATCCCGAACGCAATTGTTCTGGCTGACATTCGCAGTATAATCAACAGTTCTTCAGATGACTCTAATTCAGCCTATTATGATGGCGACATGCGCACTTACTGGGTTCCCCTGACCTATCAGGTGGCTCCAACCAGCGGGCCAGGCAACTATGTCTATCGTGATGTCTTTACCGTATCGGCTGGCGGTATAGATATTACCGAAGCCAGCTTCAAGACAAAAGTGCTGCATCCTGACACCAGCTCGATCGTAATGGCTGAAAGCACGATCATGTGCGACCCGGATAACCCGTTCGGTATCGACACCCAGGTGCCGTATGTGAAAAACATTGTATTTACAGTACTCGACGAAAATAACGACAACATAGCTTCAAATTCGATGAACATTGACGATCTGCTCTATGTCAGTGCCGAAATCGAAAAATTTCCTGACCCGGGTTCTGCAACTTTCCGGATGTTCCTGCCAGACGGCGTCACCACAATTTTCAGCACTCCGATCTACCAGATTTCAGGCACCAATTTCTGGGAAACACAATTCAGAATTGCTACTGCAACGCTGACTGGCTGGCCGGCAATGGACGGTGCGACCCCGAGATATAGAGTCATGGTAACAGATGACGCCGACAACTTCTCGCAGTCAAATCTCACTCCGGCAACCTTCACAATCGACAACAGCCCACCGCTGATAATCAGCTCAGAGTTGCGAATAAATGACTTAAACTTTGCCAGTTACACAGCCAACATCGGCGATGGTTATATTAAATCTCTTGGCGACAATCGTTCTTCCGATGGAATTATCGCGTCGATAACCGTAGCCACAGGCACTGACTTGATTGATGTTTATGGAAGAGGCTCTGCCTACATAGACTGCACCAACATTCTGGGCACCACCACCTACCCACTCGATCAGGTGATCGGTAATATTGCTCACAATACAACCAGACCCTATGAACTTGGATCAGCGTCTGTAGATCTGGCAACTTACAGCATCAGAATCTACGTCAAAGACCGCGCCGGCAATAAGACATTTGTCGATCACGAGATGTCTGTAGACACCACCAGACCAGAACTGCAACTGGCCAGATATGATGGCAGACTACTCACACTAGACTTTAGCGAAGCCATAAATCCTCTTGACTTCCAGAATCGTCTTGCCTACGTAAGATTGGGCAGCAAAATGGATCATGACAATATCCAGGTGCCAGGATCTGCCATATCTCTTGATCCATTTACTGACATGGTAATGGAAACGCTTGATTCAGCCAGCATAAATATCATGCTGGACTCATACACCAAAGGCATCATCGCCGACTGGGGCGAAGGCAACCTGTATATATCTATTGCCCATGACACAACCACAGGTGAAGCTCCATCCTGGCCAAGCGCGAACTCGGATGTACCTCTTGCTCTCGACGTCTCAGGCAACTGGCTCAAACCATTACCGAGAACTCTGGCCAACTTCCCGGTTACTATTACCCAGACTTATACCACCAGACCAAACCTGATTACAGCAAGATATAACGGAAACACACCCTCAGAAAAAGACTCTCTATATCTTGACTTTGACAAAGATATGGATCTCACAACCATTGATGAAGCCACACTATACAATCTGTCAATCTGGCGCAGCCGGTCTAATCCGGATGATTCTTATTCGAATCGTTACAGATTCATAACCACAGCCGCATCAGACACGATTAACGTTGCAAAAAGCAGTATAAGAACTGTTTGCGTCAGACTCTCTCAGGAAGCGCAGGACTGGATAGCCCTCAACTATACAAGAATCGGCTCACAGTTCCATATGCAAATCAACGGCAGCGAATACGAACCGCCGGATCCGCTGGACCCGCCAGCATTAATCAGAGACTTTGAAGGCAACCGTGTCAACCCGATCACCTACCAGAACGCCACGCCATCAAC
This sequence comes from Candidatus Rifleibacteriota bacterium, assembly GCA_018818125.1. GTDB lineage: Bacteria > Muiribacteriota > Ozemobacteria > Ozemobacterales > Ozemobacteraceae > Rifleibacterium. The sequence goes on along the minus strand of JAHISQ010000152.1, from coordinate 20,426 downwards.
CCTGATTCCGCTTAACACACAGTTCTCGGTAAGAGGCCCGGCAAGCCTTGATTTGACCGGAGCGCAACCACTGCTTCAAATCTATTTCCAGAACAGTCCTGAACGCAGAGCAAGACTCTATCTGGATCCTTATAAGAATCTGGCCGAAACAATTGAGCTGAGTCGCGACATGCCAATGGATATGTCACTGATCTATCTGCATGAAAAAGCAGACCTCTCAGGCCGTTCGATTCCACTCAGCCAGACCATGGTCGACTATGCGCAATACAAGATATTCAATACCGATTACGCATCAAACACTGTCTATATTCCATTGACTGCTGAAGCACTCAAAACCATGCTAAGCTGGGGTTCCAGCAAGTTCTACATCGCCTGCACCGCTGGCTCATTCAAAGATCTCTGGGGCAACTCCAGCATCAGATACCCGGCACAGGGCAACGCAGCCGAGCCGATAACGACAACATTCCCTGCGATGTCCGCACCTTCCATCAAAACAGTTGCGATCTCACCGGCCAAATCCCTTTCAGCACAACAGATACAGCTGTTCAAAGGACAGGCTGTCGGAAACCTCTTCTACGAAGTCGCCTTCGATACAGCAACAGTATCAGCAGACGTCTACATACCGGTCGATCGCACCAGAGTGCCGACTCTCCAGTTGTTTGCTCAGGATGACCTTGGCTTTACCAGCCCGAGAGACACTGCGCAGTTCGTTGCCTGGCTCGACCACGACCAGGGTGGTATCGTGCGCACTGTTGCACGTTTTGCCAACAACAGCGACCTTACCAGCACAGCTATCCAGAGACAGCCGAGCCTGGTAAAAGTTGGCAACTTTGCAGACGTATACAACAGCAGCCAGAATATCACGTTTACTGAAACCGCCTCGATGGCATACAATCTCAACGATAAAGATACCTCGCTCAACGGCTTCAAAAATGGCAGTTACACCATGGTTCTTGACAGCAAGATACCGGATCCGATTTACGCCACTCCAACCGGCACCATCGGCATTACTCCGGCCAATGGAATGACTTTCAACGTAGCATTTAACGAGCCAATGGATCAAACCGTCGGCGGGACCTGGCAACCGCAGCTTAGATTGGGTGACGTCAGCAATTCGATTATGTCATTCACATTCTCGAAGTGGATTAGCTCAACAACAGCGCAGTTCACCAACTCTGCAGCATTTGGCACCAACACTCAGCAGGGAACCTATACTTACTTTGTTTCGGGCGGCTTCGACGAAGCCGGGAACCGTGGCAACAACGAAGTGCAGCTACCCAGCCAGATACAGATACGCTCAAAAGGCCCATCAATTCTATCTTATCGAGTAACTACCTATCAATCAACTACAGCTAAAAACACATCACCAACCGGTGATCTGACCGACGCTCCATTCAGTCCGTATGTAGCACCCGGAATCGCAACTATCACAGTTAACTTCCAGTTGGCTCCGATTGCCGACAGTCTGTGGCTGCACTTATACCAGGGCGAAGCCTCTCTGGCCAGTATCCCGATAACAGTGACCGGTCTTGAAGGCAAAGCAACCTGGGATGGAACTTTCAACGGGGTTCCGATTGGCCTCACAGGCCCAACCACCTATGCAATGCGCGTTTATGATGATGCTGCCAACGAAGGAAGCAACCGTGGCAATATAATTTACGATGGCCGCGCACCCGATGTCACTTCATGGGCCTTCTCAAACGTAAAAACCTTTAACGGCAAAGCTTACTTCAGCCCAGCTATAAACTCGTTTGCCAAAGTTGATGTGTTCGGTCCGTCTACTGGCCAGGCACTCAAAATGAGACTTACCAGCCCAGGAATTGGAACCGAAACATATCCGATGTCTGGCCGCACCGGCGGTGGTTATACCATCAGCTTCGACGGCAAGAATACCGAAGTGCCCTCTGGCCTGCTGCCAGAAAGCGAATATATGGTGGCTCTTGTCGATCTGGCCGGGAACCTTGGCACCGCTCTCGGTATTAATGGGAAGGCTACTTCTACTCTGGTAATCGACCCCACCGCACCTTTGATTGATGCCATACAGATGTTCAGAGTCGATAGTGGAGCGGCAGTAACCAGATTCAATCCTAGAGTCACCGATCTTAGGTTCAGCGTAATATCCACAGACCCGACTGTTGCATCTGGCACCGCACTGATAAAAATAACGGCTGGCTCCAGTCTCATTCGTGAAATACCAGTAGAAGATATGGCCTCACCCTACATAGCAATCTGGAATGGCCTGGACACAAATCTGCAACCTGTTGCTGATGGCGTGTATTCGGTGACCGTAACCGACCTTGCCGGAAACCCGGCAGCACTAGATCCAGTCGATATAACTGTAGTTAACTCGATCTTCAAGATAACCGGCGTAACTCAGGTCGATCGTCAGAAAATCAGAGTCAACCTCAGTCACGACATAGACCTCACCGATGGTGGTTTGCCGACCAACTACGAGTTGTCGCCAGCATCACCAGCCGGCATTGGAATCGGCTCTCCCATTGTCATCGGTAGCAACAGCGTCACTCTGCCGCTGAACAAGGTTCTGAACCATGGCACGCCTTACACACTGATTGTCAAAGTCGCAGTAAAAAGCGTAGACGGTGAACAGCTTGCTGCCGGCAACAATACCGCACAATTCACGGCTGACACTCAGGGACCGCGTATCAGTCCACCTATTACCTACGATGGTCTGACTTCTCAGAAGCAGTTCAACGTGACCTTTGACGAACAGATAGAATCCGTTTCTGCTCAAAGCATTAATAATTACACCTTAACCAGCGGATCCGACGAAACAGCGATCGAGTCAGTAGTGCTGCGCTCGGATCTCAAGTCAGTTACCATCACCTGCTTCGACGACATAACCGAGAATAAAAATTACACACTGGTAGCCAGTGATGTTAAAGATCTTTTCGGCAACCTGAGTGACAGCAGCATGGCTATAATAACCTTCCAAGGTCAGGATATTACACCACCAGTGCTGACCATCAGTGCATTCAGCAGTCCGGCTAACGAATTCGACATCAGTGTTGCCGTAAAATCCAACGAAGATCTTTCTGGTGCACCTACAGCCACAATAACTCAGAGCGGCGGCACAGCAGTATCACTAATACTCAACGCCGGCCCAAACAATCGCATGTTCATCGGTGGCGCGCATCTCAACTCGAACTATCCGGGCGTAGCAACCATCAAGGTTACTGCTCGTGACACAACAAACAACCTTGGCACCTCCAACATGAGCTTCTCTACCGCTTATGTTAACTCATCAGTGCGAGCAGCGCTCAAGTCCGTCGACGAGAACTTCGAAGTGGTCTTCGAACCCGGCACCCTCAAAACAAACAGTGTCGTAACCATTCTCAACGAAGAACTCAGCAAAGTCGATGGCGACACGACTCTGCCGGCAGCGATCGTGCCCAGCATTCTGGCTGATCTGAACGCCGCCCAGCGGCAGACAGTGCGCGCCAGTAGCCTGGTCGCCAGCAACAACAGCGACGTCGAATTGACACCGATCGGCAGCGCCTACAGTCTCAATGTGCCGGCAGGCCGCATAATCAAAGCGGTCAAAATGAGCATGAAACTTGAAAACAGTCAGATCGGCAATGGCATCAGCCTCTATCGTAGCGACGCAACTGGCTGGAAACCAGTGACATTTGCGATCAGCGATAGTGTTGCCAGCTTCGAAGCCTCTTCCGGCGGCACCTTTGCCATGCTGAAAGACGTGCTGGCACCGCGTGCCAATATGACCACAGTAATCGGTGATAAACCTATACGCGAAGCTCGCCCGACCTTTAGCTGGACACTCGAAGAACTCGCCTCAGGACTTGACCGCGATTCGGCATGGGTAATGCTTGATGGCCGACTGCAACCCCTGATGATCGACACCGATGGCGTTACTGCCAGATTCATACCAACGGAAGATCTGCTTGGCGGCGAACACGAAATGAGTCTGCGCATCGCTGACAAGGCCGGAAACTTGACCGTAACTCCGGCGCTACGGTTCGTCGCTCAGCCACCACTGGTAATTCATGAGGTTGTGCAGTTCCCGAACCCGGCTCGGAGCCGTGTTAGTCTGCGCATCAGCACTACGCGCGACGACATCGACTGGGGCGAAATCGAAGTTAACATCTATGATGTTTCCGGTCACAAGGTTGCCGACAATAATAACCTGAGTCTGCGCGGTAACTCTGCCCAGGGTGCCCGCAACGTTCAGGAAGTAATCTGGGATCTGCGCACAACCGGCGGCAAAGCGGTAGCAAACGGCGTGTATTTTGCCCGTATCGTCATCAGAGACCCTGATGACTGGGGCAAGAAGACAAAATACATCCATAAGATCGCAGTATTGAGATAGCTCTCGTGCTCACATGGATGTGAGCATACTCGGCCGCCACAGGATAGAATGCGGCCGTGTGTAATCGCTATTGCTCAGGCTCAAACCAGGTGCCCGGCAATAACATAGAACAGAATCGTCTAGTTCTGACTGATAAGCAGAAAAAAAAGCTGGAGATAGCAAAATGAACCGAAAAATGATAGTGCTGTTGACCATTGGGATAATATTCTTTCTTGCCAGTGGTTGCGGAAGCGGCGGCGGTAGTGGCCGTTACACTATTCCGCCCGAAATACCAACTTCTGGAACCGGCACCGGTGGTACCGGTGACATTGGCGGCACCGGCGAAACCGACCCGGATTCATTGATTGCCTCGGCCTGGGAAGATTTCCGCTATGGCGCTTTCAGCAGTGCCATCAACAAATTCAACCAGGTTCTGACTATCACCAGTATAACCAACGAACAGAAAGTTCAGTCTTATAATGGACTCGGTTGGTCTCTCACCAAGTCTTCGGGAGTTGAATCCGGTTATTCGTCTTTCACACAAGCTTCGGCCTCAAACAACGAAGCTCGCATCGGACTGGCGGCTGCATTGATCCAGCGAGGCCAGAAAGCAGGCATTACCCAGGCCATACAACTTCTTGAAGCGGTCGGACTTAACAATACCGCATATCGCTTCACTTCAACTCATCCGATTGGAATAACCAATGCGGAAGCGCATGCCATGCTCGCCTTCTGTTATTACTGGCGCAATGGGGTTGGCGACGAAGACAAGGCAAAGTCGCAGATCAACGTGGCTATATCAGAAGACAACTCGAATGACAGCGCTGTGGCACAGATATTCAAAACTCTTCAGGCCATGGGACTGTCCGGGATATAAAAGTTTTTGGGAAATATCATTCATAAATGCAACAAAGTTGCCGAATAGATTGACAACCAGTTCTATCGAATCGTAAGGGGAACAATATGAAAAAGGTTTTAAAAACGCTCTTCCTCGTTGCACTCAGCGTAGGAACCATGAGCACCGCCTTTGCCGAATCGGCAGGGCAGGCAGGCGCATATCTCAAAATGGGCGTGGGAGCAAGAGCGCTCGGCATGGGCAGTGCATTCACCGCCCTCGCTGATGACTCGACCGCATCATTCTGGAACCCGGCCGGTCTCGCCAGACTTGAACAGTCAGAAGCATCTTTCATGCATGCTGACCTGACCATGGATCGTGACTACAACTTCTTCAACTACGCTCACGTTCTGAAAGACAAAAGCGGCAAGAAGAATGGCGTTGCAGCTCTATCGCATATGAGCTTCGGTGTTGATGGCATTCCCGAAACCAGACTGTCCAACAATGGCGTAGACCCTGCAACTGATGCAAACGGTGGTTACACAGCCGGCATGAATGTCTGGATTTTCAGCTACTTTAAAGACACCGAAAAGAACACTTTCGGCTCTTATGCCCGCAAACTTTCTGACAAATTTTACGGTGGCGTGAACGTCAAGTATCTCAAACATGAACTGTTCACTAACTCAGCCAGCACCTGGGGTCTCGATTTTGGTTTCCTTTATGAAGCAAACGAAAAAACCACTCTTGGTCTGTCAATTCGCGACATCGGCGAAACTCTTGACTGGAACACGGCTTCTGGTCACTCAGATGACGTGCCGATGACAACAACCTTTGGTGCCGCCTACAAGGCCCGCTCTAATCTGACGCTGGCTGCTGACATCAACAAGGTTGAAGACATGGACGCCAAGCTGTTCGCCGGAGCCGAATGGTGGTTACAGGAATATGCAGCACTGCGCATCGGCAGCAAAGATGGCGATCTGACTCTTGGTGCCAGTTTCAAGCTTGACACCTGGCGCTTTGATTACTCATACGCCGACGAAATTCTTGGTGACGCACACAGAATTTCTGCCTCAAAGAAGTTCTAATTATCGATAATTATTGATTCCCCTTTCATTAACTCGTCTTTCTCTTGCATATAAGAGAAAGATGAGTTAATTTTAGGTGTCTCTTATGACCTTTGGTCTTTAGAGACATGTATTCCGCAATATTTGCCGGGATCAGATGATCAATTGCAGAAAAGTTCTGGGAGGGATTTGTTATGGAAATTAAAATCGATGTAAGACCAAAGGGAAACGACATCACGCTTATCATCGTACGGGGCGAAGTAGGCACCGAAACTGTCAATCAGTTTAAAGAAAAAATGGATCAGGTGGTCAACGATGGCAAAAAGAAGCTGATCGTCGATCTGCAGGAAGTAAATTATCTTAACAGTATGGGGCTAGGCGTATTTGCGGCCACATTGAAGAAGCTCAAGAAAAGCAACGGTGACCTCAAGCTGATCAATCTCTCTCCAACCGTGCAGGAACTGCTTGAAAGATCAAGACTAGACAAGGTTTTCGATGTTTTTGAATCAGAAGAAGAAGCCGTCAAGAGTTTTGGTTGATCCCACCCCTACGCAGATTTGATTCTCGCACTAAGCCACAAAACACTGGCGAAGAAAAGACGAATCGAACCGCAGATGACACAGATGAATTGCGGTTTACTTGACCAAAGTATCCTCCCACGTCCTGTGGGGGACTGCGGATAACTCCTTTTTATGATTGGTATAATTTCTGGTTCGAGCGATACTTTCGCGATCATTGGAGACCCGGTTGCTCACTCGTTGAGTCCCGCTTTCTGGAACAGCGCGCTGAGATTCTGCGGCCTTGATGCCGTATATGTACCCTTCCGAGTCTGTCGCGCCGACTTGCTCGAAGCTATTACCGGACTCAAAGCTCTTAATGTGCGCGGTATAAACGTAACCGCACCCCACAAGCACGCTGCTGCCGGACTGTGCGATCTTCTGCACAGTCCAGCCGACACTCTAAAAGCCGTTAACTGTATAAAGTTCTGCGAGGATGGCCAGACAGAAGGCTGGAACACGGATGCCACCGGCTGCCTGCGAATTATAGACCGTCTTGAGCAGCCCAAAACTGGCCTGGTAATGGGCAGCGGCGGGGCAGCAGCAGCAGCAACATGGGCGCTTCTGCAACGCGGCACACGAGTTTTCCAGATCGCGCGAAGTTTTAGCGATGCTATTGACTCAAATCAGGCAGATGGTATAAAAAGACTGGCATGGAATGAGAAAAACTTTGCATACGCAATCGAAGAATCTGATATAATACTTAACGCGACCCCTCTGGGGTGGCATAAAGATGATTTTGTTGCAGAGCTTAAAGAATTTCTCAGCAAAAGCAAGTTTTATGTCGATTTTAATTATGCACCTGCATCCAGATTGGTGGTTACAGCCAGACAAAGGGGCTGTACCGTAGTGGATGGTCGAGAGTTGTTGCTAGAACAAGGCCTGGAATCGTTCAGATTGTTGACTGGTCTGGCAGCACCTGAAGAGGTTATAAAAAGGTGCATTTTTGGTGAGTAATAACAGATTACTTGCTTAGTAAGATAAAATGAGGCATTATTTCTGGTAAAGAAATAAGGAAGGAACTGCAGTAATGAATCAAACCCCTCCTGCCGCACCAGGAGCGCCAGCCGAAACACTTGCCGGCGGGTTACCTCCGGGCCAGGCACCCCTGCCAAAATCTGCGGCGGCCACCTCGATTCTTTCCAAAAAACTGCGACTTGGCGACGCTCTGATTCAGGAAGGCCTGATCAACGAAGAACAGCTGCAGCAGGCACTGTCACTGCAGAAAAAGAGCGGCAAACGTCTCGGCGCGGTTCTTGTAGAAATGCATCTGGTAACTGAGCAGGACATAGTTCAGATTCTTTCGAAGCAGTTGCGCATTCCTTTTATCGATCTGTCCAACTATCTGATCGACCCGGTCATTGCCAAATTGGTGCCAGAACACATTGCCAAGCGCCACATGCTCATTCCGATCAACAAGGTCGGCAACAAGCTTACTGTAGCGATGGTAGATCCGCTGAACATTATCGCGATCGACGACATCCAGCTGATGACAGCTTTGATGGTCAAACCGGTCGTGGCAACACATACAGATATCAACAAAGCACTCCAGGACGCCTACGGAGCAGTCGCCCAGCAGGACAAACTGATGGACGACCTTGAAGACATAGGTCATTCTGACGACGAAGATCTTGACGGCCTCGGCGAACTCGGCGAAAACGATGCGCCGATCATCAGGCTCTGCAATCTGGTCATCTCGCAGGCTGTTCAAAACGGCGTTTCAGATATTCATATCGAACCGTTCGAAAAAGAGCTGCGCATAAGATACCGCCAGGACGGTATGATGTATACCGCGATGCAGCCACCTAAAAAAGCAACTGCGGCGATCACTTCACGTATCAAAATTATGGCGCAGCTCAACATTGCAGAAAAGCGCCTTCCCCAGGACGGCCGCATCAAAATTAAAGTTTCCAACCGCATGATCGATCTGCGCGTTTCGGTTCTGCCTGTTATCTGGGGCGAGAAGATCGTTATGCGTATTCTTGACCAGACCTCATTGAAGGTTAACCTCGAAGACCTTGGCTTTGAACCCAAAACGCTTGAGCGCTTCAAACTCGGTGTCGCTTCGCCCTACGGAATTATTCTGGTTACCGGCCCAACGGGTTCTGGCAAAACCACAACTCTGTACTCGGCGCTGACCTCTGTTAACTCTATCGACACCAACGTCATGACCGCGGAAGACCCGGTAGAATACATGTTGCACGGCGTCAACCAGGTGCAGTGCAAACCCGAAATCGGCCTGACCTTCGCAGCCGCGCTGCGCTCGTTCCTGCGCCAGGATCCCGACGTAATCATGGTTGGTGAGATTCGTGACTTTGAAACCGCGGAAATTGCGATCAAAGCGTCAATGACCGGCCATCTGGTTCTCTCAACCCTGCATACGAACGACGCCCCCGGCACCATTGGTCGTATCATAAACATGGGTATCGAACCGTTCATGGTAACTACCTCTGTTATTCTGATTCAGGCTCAGCGTCTGGTTCGAAAGATCTGCAAAGACTGCAAATTTGAAATCAAGCCACGTGCCGAACAGATTGGTCAGTTTGGCATCACCCCGGAACTGATCCGCCGCATTGACCTGCCGCACATCAACGAAAAGAACATGATGTTCTACAAAGGCAAAGGCTGCGAATCCTGCGGCAACTCTGGCAGCAAAGGCCGTATTGGCGTATACGAAGTTATGATGATGTCAGAACGTCTGCGCGATATCATTCTGAATGGCGGCTCGACTGATGATATTCGCCGCCAGGCAATTGAAGAAGGCATGTTGTCATTACGCGAATCAGCTATGCGCAAGGCCTTAACCGGTATGACATCACTTGAAGAAGTTCTTCGTGTTACCATGGGCGAACACTGAGTTGATGTTGTTGTTTCTCAATCTGAATATAACCAGCACTCCCCAATTGCCACAGCAGCTGCGGGAGTGTTATTTTTACAGACCTGCCAATCAAAAATAAAAAAACGAACCTTTAAGGAGCGCGGAAATGTTTGTCCTGAACGATTTGTTGAATCTGGTCATTGAAAATGGGGCATCTGACCTTCACATAACTGTAGGTACACCACCAGTTATTCGCGTCGACGGCGAGCTAATCCAGACCGACCTCGACGTTCTAACCCCAATGGACACAAGATCTTTAATTTACAACATGCTCACCGCCGAGCAACAGAAAGAATTTGAAGAGAATTTTGAACTCGACATGTCTTATTCTGTTCACGGTTTTGGGCGTTTCCGCGTTAACGTCTATAAACAACGCGGCTGTATCGGCGCCGCTTTCCGAATTATTCCGACCAAAATTCCATCGCTTGAAGAACTGCGCCTGCCCGAAAAACTGCGCGATTTCACCCGCATGCGCAAAGGCCTGGTTCTGTTTACCGGCCCAACCGGTTCTGGCAAATCCACTTCTCTGGCCTGCCTGATCAACATTGTCAATGAAAGCAGACGCTGCCACATCATGACGATCGAAGATCCGATCGAATATCTGCATTATCACAAGCGCTCAGTTATTAACCAGCGCGAACTACACATAGATACCAAATCTTTCGGCGAAGCACTGCGCCGAGTACTGCGCGAAGATCCCGACGTTATTCTGGTCGGCGAAATGCGCGACCTCGAAACCGTAGGTGCAGCCTGCACAATGGCCGAAACCGGCCATCTTGTATTCGGCACTCTTCATACCACCGATGCGGCGCAAACAATCAACCGTATTATCGACATGTTCCCGCCCCATCAGCAATCACAGATTCGTTCACAGCTCTCGTTCGTTCTTCGTGCGGTTATCGCTCAGCAACTGCTCCCGGTAGCCAGTGGTAAAGGTCGCGTTGTCTGTAACGAAATTCTGATTGGCAACCCGGCGGTTGCCAACTGTATCCGTGAACAGAAAATTTCCGGATTGTACACAGTAATGCAGACAAGTCACGACGAAGGCATGATGACGTTCGAAATGTCGCTCAGAGATCTGTACCTTCGCGGCGACATCACTCTTGAGGAAGCAATGGTTCACACCATGCATCCGAAAGAACTAGAAAGAATGCTCAAAAGCGCATGATAAACTTGCATTGACAAAATGCGGTTTCCCAGGTAAACTTAAGGTGTCGAAGTTCTATTTTATTTTTTTATCGAAAGGGGTTTTTATTATGAGATCTCGAAAAGGCTTCACGTTGATCGAACTTATGATCGTTATCGCCATTATTGGTATTCTTGCTGCTATTGCGATTCCGAACTTCCGCAAAGCACGCCAGCAGGCACGTCAGAAAGCATGCTTCGCAAACCAGAGAGTTATCATGGGCGCCGTTGAAATGTACAATATGGACAACAACGCCATGATGGACACACTTGATGAAGCAGGGCTAGTAAGCGGAAAATACCTCAAATCATCAATCGTACCAGCTGAAACCGATTGCGTAATCGGCGGAACAGGCCTGAAATTAGACGGCGTTGTTACATGCACCATCCACGGCACAGTAGAGAGTCCCACAGCTCTGCCATAGACATCGTAATTGCTAAAAAAAGAGCGGCGCAAGCTGCTCTTTTTTTTTGCCTTTTAACTTTCGATTTTTCCGATTGCCCAATTCTGTCAGGCGCGTTATGCTGTGAGACATGGCAACAAGCGAAGCACTCAATTTACTATTATCAGGATTCTTCTTTGTTTTTGGCAGCTTGATCGGCAGCTTTAGCAATGTCGTAATCTTGCGTATGGCCAGCGGAAAATCGGTCATATTTCCACCATCGGCCTGCCCAAAATGCGATCATCAACTGCATGCCATCGACCTGATTCCGGTATTCAGCTGGCTTTTTTTGCGCGGGCGCTGTCGTTACTGCCAGGTCCCTATAGCATGGCAATACCCGGTAGTTGAAGCCTGTATCTCTTTGATAATCGGCTTCAGTTTTATTAAGGCCGGACCTTCGGTTACCTTTATTGCGTTGGCAGGGCGTTCGGTTATCTGGTTTGTCGCCAGCGTACTGTTTGTACGCAACGAAGTGCAGTCACCCAACCCCTTTGCGTGGGCGGCGATTTTCTTTGCTTATCTTAACTTTCCGGGTGGCTGTTGCCCCTTTATCGACCGACGCACGTTGATAATACCATTTATATCAGCAGTAGCAGTTGGCTCTATCGCGGGCCTTCGCAACGCCAAAGCCAATAATTTTGCCTGGGGATGTCTGAGCTTCATATTCGTGTTCAGCATGATGCCGCGTTTTTCGACGCTGGTTGCGCTACCGTTATTGCTTGCCGCAGTTTTAAACTGTTTCGACCGCACGAGTCGCGCTGCTAACCTGTTGTTTTTCGGTTTGCAGGTCGCAGCTATCGCAGTGGCAGTCGGGCCATTTTAGACGATAAGGCCTTACAACGATCAGGCGGCCTGGTGACGAATATAATATTCAGCTTCTCTGGCATAGTTCGAATCAGGCACCAGCTCGGCAATCCGGCGAAAGCGATCAAGACTGGCCGGCATGCGCAATTTTTTCTCAAGCTGACCAAGACGAAGAAGTGATTCAGGGTCTTCACAACCGAGTTCAGCCGCGCGCTGCAACGACTGTTGCTCTTCTTCGGCACTGTCGATAGCGCGGTAAACTCTGGCCAGTCCGAGAAAGACCTGGACGTTATTTTCATTGATCATCAGTGTTCGCCGATATTCTTCGATGGCACTGCGGTAATCACCACGATTTGAGTAAAGGTCGCCAAAAATTCGGTGCCCCTCGACGTGCCCTGGATGCAATCGGAAAAGTATATCAAGCGTCTTCTCGGCCCTGTCGTAATCACCAAGACCGATCATGATCGAGGCGAGCTGGACCAGAAATTCAGGGCGCTCAGGAGCAATAGTGGTGAGCCGACGATAAACGTCTCTGGCCATGTCAGGCTCTTCGGCAGCCTGGTAAATTTCTGCCAGACTTTTGAGGTAAGAAATATTATTTTCGTCGAGCTGCAAGAGTTTTTCAAGCGTTACTATTGCCTGGTCAAAATCGCGTTGTTTAAAGTAGCATTGCGCCATGAGATAGAGTGATCTCTGCGCCAGTTCAGGTTTGCGAAGCGCCATTTTGAAATGGCTAGCTGCCATCACAAATTTGCGCTGCCTGAACAGACAACTGGCAAGATTAAAATGAGCGTCAAAAGCACCCGGATTATTTCGAATTATCCGGCGAAAACTGCCCATAGCTCCGGCAACGTCGCTCTGCTTTATCAATAGAGTGCCCAGCGAAAACAAAGCAGCCTCAAGATTCGGCTCGATTTCGAGAAGTAATCTATATTGGCCGATTGCGCCATTAAAATCGCCGTGGCGGCGCAATAGCTCAGCCAGAGAAAGACGAACCTCGATTTTATCCGGAGCTGCGTTGGCAGCACGCATCATAAACGAAACCTGTTTTTCAACACAACCCTGAGCTTCGTGCAGGCGGGCCATGGTGATAAAAGCGTAGCTCAAACCCGGGCGCAGTTCAAGAGAACGCTCTAAGTGATAGGCCGCTTCTTCATAGGCTTTACGGCGAATCAGGCAATCCGCGAGTTCAACCATTACCGTCGCATTATCGGGGTCAAGTTTTAAAATTCTGTCGATTACAGATTCAGCAGAATCATTGTTGCCATTGCGCAGATATAGACGCGACAATCTCTGCATCAGTTCGATATCTTCCGGATTTTGCCGGCTTTTCGCTTCGAGCTGGTCCAGCAGCCCATTCACATCTCCAGGGCGTTGCAGCATGTTGTTTGCCTCAGTATATATTTATTAAGCTCGTGCTCACATGGATGTGAGCATACTCGGTCGCCACAGGAATGATGCGGCCGGGTATAATCGTAATCGTAACTAACACGACCCGGACTTTATCGGTCCGCACGTAGCTTTACAGGCTGTGCACTTCTCTGACCAGAGCGCTTTTGTCTTCGGCCGCAAAAAATGCAGAGCCCATAACTAATATATCGGCACCAGCCGCGCTAATTCTTTGCGCATTCTGCAAACCTATGCCACCATCAACCTGAATCAGGGTCTTAAGACCGTGCGAATCAATCATTATACGCAGCTGGCGAATTTTATCAATCAGCGGTTCGATAAATTTCTGACCGCCAAAACCAGGATTAACTGACATTAGTAAGACTTGATCACATTCTTCGAGAACATTCTCGATCGAACACAAAGGCGTCTGCGGGTTAAGCGTAATACCGGAAGCCAGTCCCATTTCGCGCACTGCCGACAGATATCGGTGCGCATGCCGGCAGGCTTCAATGTGAAAAGTTATGCGATCAGCTCCGGCATCTCGATATGCTTCCAGCCAGCGTTCAGGGTTTTCGATCATCAGATGCACATCGAAAGGCAGGCGTGAATGCTTGCGAAAAGCCTTGATCAATGGAGGGCCAAAGGTCAGATTGGGCACGAAATGGCCGTCCATAACGTCGACATGAATCCAGTCGGCGCCGGAATCTTCAACGGCCTTGAGCTCTACTGCCATTTTGGCAAAATCAGCAGACAGGATAGATGGAGCCAACAGTATTTTTCTGGGCATGGCGATCACCAGAACAAAATCAGAAACACCATTACCACCAGACAGATTCCCATAAAGATCACAGGATTGCGTAACCAGTGCGCATCGTCACTGCTCTGCCAGACCTCGGCACGGGCGCTACTGTTACTATGATCAGGCTTAAGCAGTCGTAGATGCGGCCTAGACGATTTTCTAGCGGCGACGTCACCAGAACCATCCTCCGGCAGTTCCTTACCGGAATTATCAATTACCAGCGCAAGATTGCCTTCGACAGAAACTTGAGCATATCCAACTGCAACATCCTCAGTGCTATCCGACTGTTCCCCCGAATGCAACTGCGCATAAGCAGTATTCAGAGAATGAACAGGACTCTTGGTTTGAGCAGGAGCAGGCATATTCATGTTTACGTTTGACATTCTGCCGTTAAGTGCGTCAACTACCTGCGAGGCCATCGATAACTGGCGGGCTTTATTGCGAATACTATTGCCCCTGATAACTCCAGACAGATCAGCCAATGCCTTCAAAAATTCTTCGTGACTGTTAAAACGCAATTTCATTTCGCGGGTGAGCGTTTTGCGCACGAAATCAAGAACCCGACCAATCTGCTCGGGTGTCAGATCAGAATGTCTGATTCGCAACAGCTGTTCAAGCTTCATATCCCAAAGTTCGTTGGCGCCGCCACGTTTGCGAATCAACGACTCGCCGGCCAGCATTTCATAAAAAGTAGTACCCAGAAAGTAAAGATCAGCATGAATACCAGAATTGGCCGTGCGCGCGCTGCGACTGGCCAGTTTAAGGCGCGGGTGAGTAAACGACAGCACAGTCAGCTTGCCATCACTTCCACGCAGAACGTTTGATAGTTTAATCGTGCGATATTCAACATTCTGATCCGCAGCATGTTGCAGTACAGTTGCCAGATCCTGAGTAATCCTGCAGCATTCAGCAAAGCCAAGTGCTTCGTTTTTAAGGATGGTGTGAAGGTCGGTACCTTTGACCAATTGCGACACTACATAAGGACGGTCTTCATACATGTCCACATCGAGAATCTCAGCGATCATAGGGTGCGAAAGACTGGCAAACGAGCGAATCTCGTCGCTAAATCCCTTAACACGCTCGGCATTGCAGGCCATTTCTTCTTTCAATATCTTGATCACCACAGACGTGCTAGTATCCAGCTCGCTCGCGGTAAAGATCTCATACATGTGACTCTCAGAGAAAGCAGCTTCTATTCTGTACTTTCCATTAATAGTTTCTCCGATCATTTCTGCCTCCTGAATGACTTGCCAACACTATGGCTCAACTCTTCTTTCTTCGATAGGAACATCATTTATGTATATCTGTACTTTACTATTCGGCACAACTGGCACCTTAACCTTAACAAGTTCGAGTGGTTTGTGCGCGCCAGCGTAAAGTTGCTGCCGACCATCATTAGTAATGTGAATAAATTTAACCTCTTTGGGCATGAATCCGTCTGGCATTACAAAACTCATCTCCCGCTCAGCCTGAGGCTGAAAAACCTGCGGCGGGCGAGGAGTCTCAGGCACTGATATGTTGTCCTGCGCAATCAGAATTCTTGGCGGCTCAACTGCCGCTGTCGGGGAAGTCGCCTGCGCTGGTTTGTCGGGCATGCGCTCAGCTGCTGCGCCAGCATAGACTTCAAAACGCTGCAAATCTTCGGCTGAAGCCGTGCCCTCGTCGTCGCCGGATGATACCAGCATGCTGATGACATCGCCTTTGCGAACCGGCGTGTAAGGTGCCGGCGTTGTCGAGATAACCTGAAACTTTGGCCGACTTGGATCTTTTTTTGAGAAGATCCGACCAAAATTGAAGCCCCAGGCTTTAAGTCGGGTTTTACCGTCATCAAGCGAAACGGCGACTAGACTCGGCAATGGGTAAGATTCTGGGCGGCTTCCCAGACTGATAAGCAGATCAACCTCTTTGTTGACGCCATATTCTTCTGAGGGCAATGGCGACTGGCCGACAATACGATCAGGCGGGATCTTGTCTGAGAAAACGTAAGCGCGATCGCCAATGACCAGTTGCGAATTCATCAAAGCCATATCGACTTCACGCATGTTCGCCCCGACTATATCGGGAACGTTGACCTTCTGCAGACCCAGAGAGATTGAGAGCAAAACTTTTTTTCCAGGCTTAACTACCGTGCCGGGCTCTGGAAACTGAGCAATTACATGATCTTTAAGATGGCGGTCATCATATTTTTCGTCGCGGCGAACGATTTCGATTCCTTCGGGCTTGCTGCGGATAATTTCGGCAATGTGCTGCCCACGAAAATCTGGCACAATAACGGTACCGCCACGATTAAAGAAATCGTTAAGTTTCAGATAGGCAAAATAAACACCGCCAACAACCACAACAACAAGAATGACCATAAGAACAGTCATCTTGAAAAGAATAGAGAGACACGAATCGCCGCTTTTCTTAGACATTTTCTTTTCCTGCCAGCTGTCCACAGGCAGCGAGAATCCCCTGCCCGCGTGATTTTCGGACTGTTACCGCAATGCCAGCCTTTTTGAGGACCCGGCGAAATTCTTTTTCGTCCGTCGCTGATGATGGCTGATATTTTGTGCCAGGAAAGTGATTGAACCGAACGATGTTTACATGCACAATCAGTCCCTCACAGAAATTAAGCAGATTAAGAGCATCATTGTGCTGGTCGTTTATATTGTGAAGAAGTACGACTTCAAGAGTAACCCGGCGGCTCGTCTGTGTACAGTAAGTAAGAATCGCATCTTTAAGACGGGTCAACGGATAGCGTTTATTGATCGGAACCAGTGCATTGCGACCACCATCGTCAGCCACGTGCAGTGAAACTGCCAGATTAACCTCGCCGGGCCGGTCTTTCAGTTCTAGAATGCCTTCGATGACACCGGCGGTAGAAATGGTAATACGCCGGGTCGCCAGTGCCAGACCCTGCGGATCGGTAAGCATGTCAATCGCATCAAACAAGGCGCGGCGATTGTAAAATGGTTCACCCATTCCCATGAATACTATATTCGTCGGCTTGGTGTCAGTGCGTTTTACCAGCACCATAACCTGCAGCATGATCTCTTCTGCCGTAAGATTGCGGGTGAATCCTGATTCGCCGGTACGGCAAAACACGCAACCAACCGGGCAACCGACCTGAGTCGACAGGCAAAAGGTCATTGAATCCTCATCAGGAATCGCCACGGCTTCGATCAAATTATTATCAGACAGCTTGAGCACTACTTTGCAGGTGCCATCGCTGTCTTTTAAAAACTTGTGAACAGGCGGCAGAATTTTGGGAAAAGCCTCTTTGAGTTTGGCGCGGTCAGCGACTGAAATATTGGTCATTTCGTCAAACGAAAAGACGAACTTTTTAAAAATCCAGTCATGCACCTGACCTGCTCTGAACGAGGGCATTCCGGCATCGGCCAACACTTTTTTGAGTTCAGTCAAACCACATGAAAACAAAGATATTACAGTCATTTTTTTCCCCTTCTGAAAATACATCGGCAACCTTATACAATGCTCTGAACAATCTTTATGTAATACCAATCACATAAGAGAGGAACATACTAGCACTAAGCCGCAAAGCCACAAAACGCAAGTAAGAAAAGACGAACCAAACCGCAGTCTCCCACAGAGATGTGGGAAGATACTCTGGCGCCGCAGGACAGAGGCGCCAGGGTAATTTCACAGATTATTCAGATTTTTGAGAGTCAGGCAGACCAGAATCTGGTCGGGTAGGTTAACAAAAATACTCGTAAGAAGCCACAAAGAATATCATCTCGACAGTTGCGCTCCTATCCCTGTAGCGCAACTGCATAAGGCCATCCATGGCCAAAACCGAAGGGAGAGATCTCAAACTTTGTATTCTTTGCGTCTTCGTGGCTCTGCGCGATATCTCCATGGCCCGGGCTTTTGCCGTAGCTGAGGTTGCAAAGCGGGTCAGTTGTTGAGGTTGAATTTGTCAAGCATGTCACCCATGAGTTGAACAAGTGTTAAAAGCTCTTTGGTGATGCTCATATACTGCTTGATATGCGACAGTTGTTCGGTAACAGCGGAAGCGACACGGCGAGTGCCCTCAGAAGTGATCTTGGTTGCACCGCTGATGCTCTCTATACTACCGCGCAGAGAATCAATATTTTGCGACTGCTCGGTCGATGCGGCACTGATTTCCTGAATCATCTTGTTGACGTTAAGAACCGAGCTAACAATCTTGTCGAGGTTATTACCAGCCACATTCGCGATATTAACACCATCGATAACCTTTGAGGCACCACGATTTATCGTTTCAACCGCCTTACCAGTCTTGAGCAACATCTCTTTAATTTTTTTGCCAATATCTTCAGCCGCTTCACCAGATTCTTCAGCCAGCTTGCGCACTTCACCTGCAACAACCGTAAAACCCTGACCATGTTCACCGGCGCGTGCCGCTTCGATCGCGGCATTGAGCGCAAGCAGATTGGTCTGGTGCGCGATATTGGTAATGGTATTAACAATTTCCCCGATCTGCTTACCAGCGGAGTTAAGGTTCTCGATAACATCTTCGAGACCGAGAACTTCGTCTTTGATTGCTTCCATGGTGTCGATAGTCTCACTCACCGCGTTCTTGCCCTCGCCGGCGATCGCTGCAGTCTCAGCACTGTCGGTAGCCGCACGGTGGGAACGATTCGCGATGGTCTGTGCCGAAGCCGAAACTTCTTGAATATGAAGAGTGGTCGAATCGAGTGTGTTGGCGATGTAATTCGAACTTCGCGATATTTCCTGGACATCGGTAAAAAACTGGCGAACATTTTCGTCAGAAAAAACCGGCATGACGGTCAGCGGCTCTAGTTTGCGATTGAGCTCCTGGGCGATCGAATGAGATTCCTGCAGAATTGTGCGGGCAGTCACCAGAAAAGTATCAAAATGAATAGCTGCTTCCAGCATATCAACCTGATCATCAGTGGTACTATCGTTTTGAAATATTTTAAGACGCTCAACAACATCTTTAATCGGCCCGGCAACCTGATTCATAAAAAACCAGAAAAGGACAAGCGAGACGCCCATGAAAATCAACGAACCGACATAAAACATATGCGCCGCTTTTTCGAGCTCGCGCAGCCCATAATCAAGCGTTTCAAGCTCAGCCTGTTTGCTGTCGATATATTCCGAGAGAATTCCGGCTTCATACGCTGCAATTTCGACCCAGCTGGAAGCTTCATCAAGCAATCTCTGTTTTTCGCTCTCAAGCTCGGCCTGCGTAAGTTGGGTCTCACCTTCCGGAGCCTGCAGCTCGGCAAGATCCATGTTGCGCACTTTTTCGAGCACTGGCATATTTCCCGCGCTTTTTAACTGCAGAGCAACATTGCGGGTGCCGGTAATTACCGTGCGCGCTTTAAAAGCGGCATCGGCATATTTAAAAATAAGGTTAGCTGCGACAACTGGTATGAGGAGCATTACCAGCATCAAAGCCGTGATTTTTACCTGTAACGTAATTTTTTTCATAGGTTTTCACCCTATAATCGGGCAGCAACATTGTAACATAGAGCAAAAATTTTATCAGCATAGTATTTCGGGCTGAGCGAAGTTGTGCTCGTAATTGCAATCGAACTCCAAGATTACTCGACTGCTTCCCTCTTATGAACTCAAGCAAGATTGGGAAATAGCGTGAAAAAAATACGAGCTGCACCCCGTTTTGTTAAAACGCTTTATTGAAAAATATAGTATTTCAGACTGACCCATCAGATATATGTTAAAATTAGACAGGGATCAGATTGTACCCCTGCAACGTAGAGAGACAGGTGGAAAAATGCACGCAGGCAGCAGGTATATAGATAAAATTGACGCTGCGATAATGGCGTCCTATGCGGCTTCAACCGAGACAAGCAATTATTCCATGCTCTCAGAAAACCTTTCGAGCTGGGATGACGAAGCCTATCCCGAAAAAAACACAGATGAAATAAGAATCGCTGAAGAGCTCTACAAGCTCATGGCGTTTCTTGAAAAGAAAGGATTGAAGCGCCAATCAGACGAAGTCTTTCGCATAATGCTTCTGACCTTTCCCGAAAGGCATTTTGCTCTGTCACCGACGCAGGCAAATGTAGAAGGTATTGATTTTGAGCTATTCAAAACATTGCAAGGCGACAACAGCAGAAAATTTGAAGACTGTTTTCGGATGGCACTCGCAGATTCGGAAAGACTTGTTCACGAT
>JAHISQ010000151.1 GCA_018818125.1 Candidatus Rifleibacteriota bacterium | reverse complement strand
TTGCCGCCGCCCGGAGTTCCGCGGGCAGATTGTAGCGCAATCTGGACCGGCAGCAAAATGATTGTGTGGGGGGGCGTCGATGAATCAGACACCCACACCAGGATTACCGGGATTTATGATCCGAGTGCGGCTCCCGGGTCTCGATGGGTTGCTGTTCCACCTTCTGCCGCCACGCCTTCAAATAGAAAATATCACACGGCAGTCTGGGCCAGCGCCACCACCGAAATGATTGTCTGGGGTGGCGCAAGTGGCACAACTGCTCTCAATACTGGCGGTCGATATAACCCTTCTACAAACACATGGGCAAGTACTACATTGTCTTTGGCTCCTTCTGCACGCTTAGGGCATAGCTCTATCTGGACTGGCACCGAGATGATTGTATGGGGTGGTCGCGCCGGTGCATCGCCACCAAATCAGCCGTTTAACAATGGTCGTCGCTACAATCCCACGACCAACACCTGGTCGGCAATAAGTGCTTTGAATGCTCCTTCGCAAAGAACAGGGCACAGTGCGGTATGGGCCAGTAATGAGGGACTTATGATTGTCTGGGGCGGAAGTGGTTGGGCACCACCACAACCAGTCTCGACAGGTGCCAGATATAACCCCGTCACTGATACCTGGTTTTCCATGAACAATCTGAATGCTCCTGTGGCACGTGCTGATTGCACAACTATCTGGACTGGCAGCGAAATGATTGTCTGGGGTGGTTCTAAAAACCCGAGCCCGAATCCATTGGGCGACGGTGGCATCTATAACCCTGCTTCAGACAGCCTTTCACTCGATCCATGGCGCCAGATTGAGAGCTTGCCCGATGTTCCTCCCCGCCGCGGAAATGCTGCGGTCTGGATGGATGAGGTTATGGCTGTCTGGGGTGGTCTTACTGGCCCGCCAACGACGGCGACAAGCACAGGCTGTGCTTTGCGCCCCGAATGCGGTCACTGGGGACTTATAACCGAGAGTGGCGCACCAATTGCCAGGGAGAGCTGTTCATCGGTCTGGACCGGTCAATATATGATTATCTGGGGTGGCAGAAACGGGGCTGGTAACGTTCTTGACAATGGCAAACGCTGGCAGCCGCCGGCAAGCATTGCGCCGACAAGCTATGAGATGCAGATTAATTCTGCCCAGATTGCTGCCGCCAGTCTTACCTACCAGCTTTCTTCCTATACCCCGGCTATCGTAACAGTTACCGGCACAGCGCTTGATAGAAATGGCAAAGAAGTTGGTGGTAGAAGCGTAAATCACTGTCTCGATGTCGAAAGGCACAGATATAACAAGGGTTGCTGGTCGAAACCGTAATGAGCAAATTATTCTGTAGAAGGGTTTTGAGATTGTGTGGGTACACTTGTTGGATGTGGTAAGGCACTCATTGTTTTGCTTCTGAAGGCCTGAATATGGCGATAGTGACTGATGTCTTTTCCAGAAAAAGGTACAGATGGCCGATTCAATCCAAATAATAATTTTGACTCTACGACAGGATTTGGTTAGGATTGACTTTAGAGTAAAATTTTCAGGAGGGTATTTATGTCTCTTATGCGTTTTTTCGCAGTTGTTCTTTTAGTTGTAGCAGTTGTTGGCTTTACTGGTTGTGGTTCTGAGCCGGTGGCTATTGCACCGGATCCCAAAATTTCGCTTCCTATAAGTGCTGACGGTACGATCGAACATGCTATTCCTGCCGGCTCGACTCAGGCGCCAGTAAACAGCGGAATCGCTTCTGACGAAGACGAAGACGAAGATTAATAGAGGGCTGTTTCTCAGGGTGAAGATAGAGTTGCAAGTAATCTCGGAAAATCCAATTTTGCAAGTTGCTCTTTCTTTAATTAATTGACAGAGGAGATTTCTATGAATAGAAAAGGTTTTACGCTGATTGAACTTATGATTGTTGTTTTGGTTATCGGTATTCTTTCTGCGGTAGGTATTCCAAGATATCAGAATTTTATGATGGAATCACGCCAGAGAAGTTGTGCCTCACAGCTGAAGTCTATTGACCAGGCAATATCGGTATGGGAAACCAATAATATTGCGTTTGGCATCGCTGATTACTGTGATTTGCGATTCAACGCTCAAACTGGCAACATATATGCAGCCGATTATAGAAAACCGAATCCTGGCTACGCCACTAACATTTCAGCCTCTCCCGGCGTGCGCCCAATGGCGTTAGAGATAGCAGATGTCATTAAAGATGGTCGTACATTTGCCTGCCCGGAACTTACCAACAGATACGGAGATCAGAGAAATATTCCCAATAACAACTGGCTGGTAGCTTACAGATTTTTTAAAGTAACAACTGCCTTTAACGGTTCGTGGAGCTGGGTGCCTACTCGTATTGGTAGAGCTACCACTTGCTTTGCATTTGGCTATAACAATTCTGATGGTCTGAATGTCGCCGCTGCCTGGGGCGTTGCTCCCAACGGCATTAATGGTGCCGCTCCCGCTCCGAGCTTCAATCCTGGTAATGGTGGCCCAGACAGAACCCGCAATACTCTGCACCTGACCTGGCAGAGCAAGATGTAATCTTTCTGTTTTGTGCTTAGTGAATCTGTGCTCGTAATTGTAATCGAATTTAAATCTCGATTACGATTACGAGCACGATACGATACGATAATCAGCAGACTTGGCTCTAAGGCTATCAGCCTGTCGAGCTGAGTGTTTTGTTTTTAAGACTTGTCTCGGTTACGGAATAAAAAATGCAACATGGTGGTTTCAAATCTTCCTGTCTGACGTCCTGCTCGATCGCTTATTACTCTTTTCTTGAAGCTCTTCGCAACCGTCTGTTTCTAGGCGTAATTCTGCTGGCGATTCCTCTTTCATCGGCGGCCTGGCTTCTTGATACCTATAACCTTGGCTTTCAAGTCCGACTGGTAACAGATGCAGGCCTGACCCTGATTTCACTGATAGGTCTGCTGGTTGTGCTTTTCTTCTCGCTTGATCAGATCATTCCAGACATTGAGCGCCGCACCATATATTTTGTCATCACCAGAGCTCCGAGTCGACATGTTTACATGGCTGGGCGTTTTGGTGGCATCGGTTTAACGCTGCTGTTTTTGAACGCATTTCTCGGTACTATGCTTTTTGTAATTCTGCGAATGCGTGCCGGCGTATGGTTCCCTGAGGTTCCAGTGGCAATGCTCATGATCTATTTAAAACAGCTGCTGCTGGTATCTATAGTTATGATGCTGGCTGCTTTTTCGACCAAGATAATTACAGTAAGCCTGAGTGTTCTCATTTATGTCATAGGCCATGGTCTTGATATTTTTCGCATGCTGGCTGAGCGCAAGGGAAGTTGGTTATTAGGCTGGCTTGCCGATTTTTTCATCTTTGTGCTGCCAGATTTTTCGCTCTATGAAACCAGGGTCATGGTTATGAACGAAATCCCGGCCAGAGGTACAGCTATGGTTCTGCTGGCTCTTTACACCTTTGCTGCAATCTTTTTTTATCTGTCACTGGGCGGAGCGGCTCTGGAACACAGGGATCTCTGAATAGCAATGAAAAAGGCAGGTAAACTAAGTTCGTTGGGTATTCTGTTGCGCCTGCTGCTGCTTGTCATCGCTATTGCCGCGCAATTTTCGATTAAAGCCAGATACTGGAACTATTATTATCCGGAAACGGTAATTATCGACTACAACGATCTTGTGTTGCAGGCGGTACCGGCTCAGCTTAAAAGCGTGAGTGCTGGTTTGATGCGCTTGACTGCCGATGAATACATGCATATTGGACCCTATAAAAAGGTCCGGCAAAACTTTATCGCCGGCAGTTTTGCCGGAAACACCGAAATAATGAGCCTGCTCAAACTGGCTCTCTACCTGGAGCCAAGCCATATTGAGACTTATACAATCATGAGTCAGAATCTGGCTATGTATCTCGATCGCTTCGAAGATGGTATCAGGCTGGTTCAGCAGGGAATTTTGGCAAACAAGGATTCTGTAGATCTGCATAAACTTTACTCGGCCGGGGCTTACTGTTATGGTTTTGCCGAGAGTTATACTTTTAACGGCCCCATGCCAATAAATAATGATAGAGCCGTTGCTCTTAACTATCTGGAGGCCGCGATTAAATGCTATCTGGCAAATGTTGATCGCATGAGTAAAGATTCTTACGATGTTTTCGCCAACCTCGATAACTATTATCTGCTGAAAAGTCGATTTCTGCTTGATGTCGGGAAAAAATCTGAAGCCCTCGCAACCTGGCAGCTGGTTCCCAAAAATCTTAGAAGTGGTTTGCTGGCCACCTACTTTGCGCTGATGGAACAGGGTGTTGCTGTGCCAGACTCACCGGGAAAGCTGTTTGAACAGATTCTTGCGGGCCAGTCAGGCAGCAAAGAAAAGCCACATCCTTACATTTTGCCTGATGGCTGGTATCAGAGCCTGTTCAACGACCCAAAAGATGATTTAAAATCTATCTCGTATCTTTTGAACCGTGCCAGTGCTTCAAGAATTGACGCTTACAATCCGTTTAGCCCCACTGGCTTTGCCTCTGCCCGATCCACACAGGAAAACCAGCCGGAACAACATGAACAACAGCCGGATTCTGAGGAGCCTTCATGCGATCATGCTGATCATTCCGCGCAGGAGTGTTCACATCAGCATCACCAGGCCAGCGAATGGGCCATCTTCAGCGAAGCCAGAGGCGCAATACTGCAGGCAGTATTGATGGTCGCCTCCGGGCTTCTCATCAGAAGGTTTTTTACTCGTTAGGCTGATCGTAGTTGTGCAGGTAGGTGGTTGTGTTCGGTTTGACCTTAACATAGCTCCAGATGTGCTTTACACCAACAGTGTTGGGGTCTGGCAGCCACCAGTCATACCCATTTCCATTCCAGCTAGATGCCACAGTACTCAGCGTTGAATAGCCATCTCCAACATAAACGAGATATCCAGCTATTTCATCAGCCGGGTTCTCTTTTGGCAACGTCGAAGGTTCAATGTGCTCAAGCCTGAATGAACCGGCAGTATCGAAGTCCAGGGCACCATTGCCGGTTTTTGTGCTGACCACTGAGCCAGGAGTCGGTGAGAAAAGAGTCCATTCGGTTACCTCCTTGTCTACGCCTCCGATGGTAATGGTTTTAGTTACCTCTCTGAATGTGTATATTCTTACAATAAGATCATTCTCTCCAGCACCGGTTGTCTCATCAACATAGCGTCCGGCGACTGAGCCGCGGTCTATTTCAGGACTTTGCGACATGGTAAATGTCAGATCTGCCGGCAAAATTTCGGTTTTGGTAGGATCGGCAGCAGTGATTCTAACTGTAAAGTTGGTTGTCAGAGTAGACCAGCCATTACGAGCCAAACTTAGTTCATAGCTGCCGGGCAAGAGATTCTTGAATTCGAAATAACCTTTCAGATCGGTTACAGTGCTGCCAACTCCCTTGATAGAGCAGGTTACATACTGCATGGGTGCTTTGGTGAACATATCATAAACAGTGCCGGTGGCTAATTTATGGTAAACCAGACTATCGTCTTCACCCATTATCTTTGCCGACAGATAAAGATTCGGTGCCTCAGGCGAGAGAGTTCCGTCATTAAGAATGTGAACTACATAAGTTGCCGGGTTGTAACTCACAGAATTATCAGCAAGGCCAATGTAATACATGCCAGCTGTATATTCCTGAAAGATGAATTTTCCTTCTGAAGTGGTAAGCGAAGACGCCAGAAGTTCGCCATCTCTTACCAGGTTAACAGGAATATTAGCGAGTGGTTCGTCGGTGGTGTTTAGTAATACAGTTCCGATTAAATTTACCGGTGTAGAAGGAGGAATCAGCTCAATATCCCGGTTGATTTCGGTATCGACAACGACCGCAACGCTGGATTCATGTTTGTTAAAACCGCTTTTGATGACGGTTATGTTAAAAGTGCCGGCCATAAGATTGAATGAATACTGCCCGTTGTCGCCGGTGGTAACCTCAGCTCCAGGCTTTGTTCCATCGGCAGAGACGAAACGAACAAATGCATCCTTCTGTGGATTTTGAGCCTGATCGGTAATTCGGCCAAAAACCACGCTGGAGGTTCGAGACAACGCAAAATTTTGTTTCACGGTCTGCAGGGCAGCTAACGTAATGTCAACGCTTTGCGAGGCATAGCCAGAAAGCGTGGCGGTTAATTTATAACTACCAGGTGGCAGGGTAAAGCGATAAGTGCCGGTGGCTTCAGTTATAATCGGATTGATCTCTAAAAGTGGGGTTGTCACCGACTCAACTTTAAGAGAGACTCCCGCAAGGTATTCACCTGTTTTCTGGCTGGTTATCTCGCCTGAGATTATACCAATTGTTGAGCTTATTACCGTGTTAAAAGCAGCAATTTCATCGGCAACGAGGCTGACACTCTGTTCAACCGTTGCATAGCCATCTTTGACAACGGATACCGTATATGTGCCGGTTTGAGCAACAAGTTGATAACGGCCATCAACATCTGTTGTCGTTGAGGCTATTAGCAGCGAACCCGACAGCAGATTGACCGCGACATTTTGCGCCGGCAGACCATTTGAATCGACGATCATCCCGGCCATTGTCGAAAATCCAGCCGGCAGAGTCGCGTTTGGCATGCCAATCCAGACTCCTCTGGCAGGTCCGTCGCCACCGGAACTGCAACCAAGCATAATCATAAACAGCAAGGCAATAAGAGACAGTAAAACTGTTGTTTTAGCTCGCATTTTCCGCCTCCAGAATATTCATCTTCAGACTGGTTATTATCATAATGATCATTAGTTTGATTCTTCTTCCTTGACCGTTGTGACCAGGTTTACCTGTGCAGCAGCACTGATGTCTTTGTCGTTAATATCTCTGCCGGCAAATTCGATTTTGGCGATGACTGGCGAAATATCATCAGTTACCGCAGTATTATTTTTGGTCATATATGAATATATTGCGCCCTGGAAAATGTCGATGGATGTCTGGTTGACTGTGCTTGCTGTGCTTTCTGAGCTGGAATCCTGCGAATCAGCTGCTGTAGAAGTCCAGGTTACTTCCGGAGCCTTCACAAATAAAGATATCGCGCCAGAATGATCGAATTTTCCGCTGTTCAGTGACTTGCCATCAGTTGTGTAATATCTGACTGCATAAGAGCTGAGAAAGCAGGAAACCCCGTTAGATACGCTAAAAGACAAAACCAGAGGAGATAATGTCGGAGCAGAGCTGCTTGAACTGTCTTCTCCAGAAGAGCTTTTTGATACGGGCTGCAGGAACGCCGGTTCAACCTTGGAGACAAAAAGCTCTGAAGCAGGCGAGAAAATTGAGCCAGGAGAGTTCTGGCAACCGGCCAGATTGGCTAGAATAAAGAATAACAGCAGGGCAAAGACCTTGTTGAATTTTCTCATAATTCACCTCCGGCAATTTTCGGCCTCATTTCGGCCGGTATAGGACCGCTGGTAATGATGTGCGGAGTTATAAAAACAACCAGCTCTGATCTCTTGATCGTCTTGTCTTTGCGTGAAAACAGCTTGCGGGCCAAAGGAATTTTATCGAAGAAAGGTACAGTGTTTTTGTCTTCAGACCGGTTCTCGGTGATCAGGCCACCAAGAATGATGGTTTCGCCATCTTTTACGAACAGATTGGTTGTTGCAGATCTCTTCTCTGTCCACGGAACACCGTCAACGAACGATCTAAGTGAAGTAATCGTAGGAGTAACATTTAGTCTGATGGTTTCATTGTCATATATTATAGGGGTTACATCAAGACTTATCGGTATGTCTTCGAACAGGGTCTTACGCTCAGTTCTCTGCTGTCCGCCGGTTGTGTCAATTGTATTGCTGTCAAAATATGGAACCTTCTGAGAAATCGAAATATTTGCCTGCTGACCGCTAAGAGTAGTTACCCTAGGGTTGGAAAGTGAACGTGCTTTGTTATTTGTTTTGAGACTGCGCATCAGAATGCTGAAATGCTCGCTGCTCAGGCTGCCGAATTTGAAGGTTGCATTGCTGGCGGCTGCGCCCAAGACTGTGCTGTCATACTGCCAGAGCGGAGTGTCTCTGCCCAGTTGGGTCATCAGCGCCGACCAGTCAACGCCGGTTGAATTCTGATTATCAAGTGAAATATCAAAAATATGAGCCTCGATAAAAACCTGTCGGGGTGGAATATCGAGCGTTTTTATCAGCTGCTCGATTTTATCCAGGTTCGCTGGTGTTTCTCTGATTACCAATGTTACTTCTGGAGAAATAGACCCTCCGCCGGATTGACCAGCGGACTGGCCTGCAGCTTGCCCTTGCGCCTGGGCCCAGACCGGCATCGTTGCGGTAAGACATAGAATCACCAGGCATAACACTCTTAACATGTAACATCTCAATAGCCCGGGGTAACCCAATGATTTCTGGCAGTAGAGATTTCTCCTGCTTCGGCTTCGTCTCGCAGTCGAAATGACAGCATTTGGATACCTTAACATGATATTCATAATTTTCCCTTTCCACCTGATGTTCCCTGAGACGAACGCTGTACTTCAAACATTTGTTTAGCCGGATCAAAACTCGGCACAACCATTTTTATTGCATCTTCGAGGGTTTTCTTATCGATATGCATAAGTTTGAAGACTCTCTCTTCGAGGAGCGTAGAGCTTCGTGAGTCATAAACCTCAATCAGTTTGGAGATTTCGTTCAGTTTTGAATGTGGAGCGGTGACGATAAGTGAATTGGATCTTTCGTCGAGATATACATTGCCCCTGTACGAGTTTGCAGTTGAACTGGAAGAACCAGAACTCGAATCAGACATGCCTCCCATGTTGGAGCCTTGCGCAGCCGCGCCTGTTCCCATCATTGAGTTGCCGCCGGTTGTGTCCGAAGAAGTGGTGTTGTCAGTGCTGACACCTGTCGAAGCAGCGGAGTCTGAGGATCCGGTCTCTCTTTGCAATAAGTCGGGTGTCTGACCTAATGCCTGTTGAATCATTGGTAATATGTTGGCTGCCACAGCGTTACGAACAAAAAACACTTTGGTCTCCACTGGTTCTTCGCCGCGGCTGAATATCCAGAGAACGCCATCTTTGATCTCATACAGGTAGTCATTCGTTCGCAAGATGATATCGATTGCCATTCCCACATGGATGTTGTCAAAATTAACCGTGGTTTTGCCTTTAATCGGGTTTCTGCTGACAATATTCAAATTGCCTTTAGAGGCCAGCATGCGCACAATATCGGCCAGATCGGCATCTCTGAAATTAAGTGAAACTTTGGTGTCAGAAAGAGCTTTGAGCTGGTTTACATCAGGAGACGAAGAAATGATTACTGACTTGCCGGGCTGCGGTGCAGAAACAGCTCCATCTGCTGCATCTGGAAACAAAGGCTTCGAGTGACGATACTCCTCTGTTCCGTCTTTTTTAGGTGCCTGGGTAGCGGAACGTTTTTCTTTATGCAGTTTGTAATCCGGCATCCATTCTTCTTCCTGGGTTTTAGCAGCCAGCTTTTCTGCTTTTGCTTTTTTCTGAGCCACCTGTCTTTCTGGCTGACTTGTCTCGCGTTGTTTTGTCTGCGGTTTTGCTTTTTTGGGTCTTTTCGTCAGGGGCCGGGCTTCAGCCACTGCTGAGTCGGATGTCTTAACCGCAGCTTCAGTTTCTTCGGGTTGTTTGGTGGCAGTGCTTTCAGCTATGGGTTCAGCCCTGAGTTCTTCTATTCTGCTGATTCTCTGGGCGAGTCTAGCCTCGGCCGCCGCAAGTTCAGTGGGGTTCTGAATCAGTCGTGGTCTTTCTGGCGCTTCCTGGACAGATGGTGGAGCTTTGTATTCCAGTTCTGGCTTAACTTCTGGTTCGATTTTCGGCGAAGCTTTGACTTTTTCTGTTTTTTCCACTTCTCTGGCTATCTGGAATTCGGTTACAGCCGGTTCGGCGCTTTTCTTAACTACCTGCTGTTTCGAAGCGGGCTGTACAATCTTTGTTTCAGCTATGGGTTTAGTCTTAGGCTCAGCTTTAATTTCAGCTACGGGTTCAGTCTTGGGCTCAGCTTTAGGTTCGGCTTTGGCCTCAGCTTTAGGTTCAGTCTTGGGTTTTGATTCAGACTCAGTTTTCTGTTCAGCCGCCTGTTTTTCAGCTTCTCGGAGAGCAAGTCTGTCGGCTTTCAGTTCTTCATTTCTTAATTTTGCCCGCACCAGCCTGTCTTTAAGCAATTGCTTCAGAGTGCTTTTTCCGCTGTCTGAAGAAGCAGTGTCTTCTGGCGTGATAGCAGGCTCCAGGCTTTTATCTGGCTCAATTTCCTGTGGTTTTTCTTTTTCTGATTCTAACGGAGCCTGACTTTCAACTTCACTTGCTTCTGGAGCTGGTTCTGTTTTTTCTTCAACCTGCTTTTCTGGCTCATCTGAACTTATCGGTGGAGCCTCAGTGTAATCATCTGTTCTGACTCTAAGTCTGAAAGAGTCAGGGAGTTGGCGGGAAAATGGCGTTCCGGCTGAACGCTCAATTTTAACAACTTTCGTTTCGTCTGAGATAACTGGCTCCTGGGTTTCAACAGGAGTGACTTTTTCATTTTCCTGGTCCCCAGGTGTCTCTGATTCTACAGCTTTTTCGACAATCTCAGGGACTGCATCTTTGCCAGTAATCGCTGATTCAGTTTCTCCTGACAAACTGGCAAACTCGTTTTGCCAGTTTTCTGCTTCTTTGTTTGCTTTGATTTCTTTGAGGAGCTTGATCAACTCATCAACATCTTTTCTGGTATCAGCTGAGATATCAGTTTGATATTGCGGTTTCATGGCTTTTCTTTGAACTACAATAGATTTTTCCATATCATTGCCCATAAGATAAAGTACCGAAATCCGGTCGAGCACTTTGCGGTGAAAGCTGACTGTTCTGACGCCTGAAGCATAAGCACACAGAGGCGCCAGGATCAACACCGCAAGTATGGACTTAAATTTCCCTGAGAATCTATTGCTGAACATAAAGGACGTACTCCTTACCATTTTTTTCGAGGATAACCGAATTACTGGCAATCTTTTTCACTGTGTAACCATCGATAAAATCACCCTTTTTTACTATGTAGCCATTCACTAATGCTGAAGTATCATTTTTGCCGCTGCTCATAATTCCAGTTAACTGCGGCATAATATTTGGCTTATCGATTTTTTTGCCGTCTGTCCCAATACTATCCTGTTCGATGATCTGGTCTTTCAGTTGCTGCGACTCTGCAGCTTCTTTCTTGCTCGCTGATGACTGAAAAATATCCCTGATTTTTGCCCATCTGCTGGTATCATCGGGATCATCCTTGATGATAATCACCTTTTCTTCACTGTTTTCTCCGCCGCCAGTCATTCCGAAAGAGGTTGCATCCTGAGCAGACATATTTTGTGCGCCCAGAAAAAACATGACCATCAGACATGCGAACACCAGAAATCTATATTGCATTTTTTCTGGCATCATTCGCCTCCGTAAACGTATGTTTTAACGTTCATCTGTGAAACCAGGCGGTTTCCTTCGTCAAGAGGTTTACTTTTGAATCCGGTTACATCTACCAGCCTCGGTAATTGCTCGATACTTTCAAGATACTTGCCAAGCTCCTTGAAGGTTGACTGCATCTCAATATTGATTTCTATCTCTGTATAAACGACTTTGCCGGAATCATTGTCGGCCTTGATAGTTGCTTCGGCCAGACGTGTTGCTCCGGGAGTAACTTTTTCCATCGAGAAGCCCTTGCCGGTAGTTATTTTGGTTATCTGCTCGAGCAGTGTGCCGGCCTCTTCCTTCTGCGGCAATTTTTGCAGCAGTTCAGCCGTCTGTTTTTTCAATTCCTCGATTTCGCTGCTAACCGCTTCTATTTCACTTTTGGCTTTTAAAGCGGTATCCAGGTCAGCCTGAAGCTTGGTGTTGGCGTCGCGCTGTGCATATATGGCTGCGTTACGTCCAGGCTTGATCTGAAAATAGTCGTAGCCAACCAGGATTATTGAGATAATGGCTGCAGCTGCAATTAACCGGTTCATAATCCCGCGTTCCTCTCTTTTCTAAGGACTGATTTACTTACGGTAAATGTCAGAGAAAACTGGATTTCCTCAAGCTTCTTTTCGCTGTCTTTGACATTGCCTTCCCACTTTATGTTGCGAAATAGTTTGGAGGTTTCGAGTGCTTTTACAAACTGAGATATTGCCTGATGCGAGTAACTGCGCCCCTTTATCGCGACTTTTGAAGAAGAGGGTTTGGCTTTTACCTGCTCTTCGCCATTAGACTGCGAATAGCTGTTGTTCTGTGTTCCGGCATTAGCCATATCACCGGCAGACATCTGGGTTATCCAGATTTCAGCCGGTAAAATTGCTTCCAATTTGATCAGCAGATCAGACCAGAACATTCTTCCGTTAATAACTTTTTTAATGAAGGCAGATCTTATTTTCCAGTCAATTTTTGTTTTTACCAGCTGATCATGCTGCTTTTTATAGGCTTCCACCTTGCTGAATTCATCAGAAAGCACTGCATACTTTTCTCTAAGCTCTACAGCTTCGAACTTTTCCGGATACACAACCTGCCAGCCATAAAAAGCAGGCAGAACCAGAGCAGCAAAGAAAGCAAACACAAAAGGAACAGCCGTCAGCAAAACTTTGCGGACTATTTTTGAGTAATCCCTTTTTATTGCTGACACGAGATTCAGCGACTGATCTTCCCTGAATGCACAAATTGCGCAACCAACCGCAAAGGGCAGGGCGCTTAAGACATCGGGAGAGGGGTCTTCTGCTGCTTCGACAGGCGCATATCTAATTTTGTTCAAAGGTAAAAATTCGGCTATGTGCTCCACCATGAGCGCATCCTTGAGCTTTTCTATGATGCCATGCATATTTGCACCACCACCATAAATTAGAGCTCTGGCAACCTGCACTTTCATCTGACCCTTGAAATAATCAAGTGAAAGCCGCATTTTTTGAGTCATTCTCTCAAAATTTCGCTCAATCATCTGCGAAATCTTTACTTCAACGGCACCATCAGAGTATGACATCGCTTCCTGATGTGAGAGTATGCCAATTGCCGTTTTATAGTCCTCTGCCATATTTCGATCGAACTCGAAAACGCCATCCGGTGTTTTGTAGCTGCCAATCAAAGCTTTGGTCAGATCTTCTCCGGCAAGAGGAAAGCTGCGCGCCAGCTTTAAAACTCCACCATCACAGACCGTAATCTGGTTCTGATCTGCACCGAAATTCAGCAGTGCGATCAGATGGGGTAACGGTTGACCCGAAATTTCATCCTCATAATTGGTCATCATACATTCTCTTATCGCTACAGATGAAGGATACATCCCGATAAGAGTTCCGCCAGCCTTTTTTACAAGGGCTTCATGCTTGCGCAGATACGCAAACGGACAGGATAGCGATAATATATGATATTCTCTGGCGTTTTCGTTTTCCTGCTCTCCGACTACCGAGTAGAATTTAGCTGTTGCAGACTTTTCTTCTCCCTCGGAATCTCCTACCTTCATCTCATTTTTCATGACCATGTCGAGAGTATTTCTATCCATCGCTGGCTTGGTCAGAAACCGCAGTTGTATTTCTCGATCAGAAGCTATTAACACGACATTCTGGGTGATATTTTTAAAAGAACCGATGATCTCCTTGAGATTCTCGGCCAGAATACCATCGGTAATCTCTATTCCATGCTGAAACTTGTTAACCTTGATGCCAAGGCAGCTCAGTTGACCACCTTCAATGCCAAGGGCCACGGCCTTGATTGAAGAGCTTCCGATATCGATTCCTATTACTTTTTGTATCTGATCTCTGGACATGCTTTATACTTCCGATTACCTGGCTTTTTTACGCTCAAGTATTTCTCTGATTATTTTCTGCTTTTCTCTGATCCTGTCGACAAAATTGTCGAGATCGAATTCCTTGTTGTTTTCTTCTGAAGTTACTGGATCTGAGCAATTCTCAAGTCTTGTTACTGATAGCTGTGAATTATTGGTGCCGGGCGTTAATAGATCTGATTCCGCTGTTATCAAAGGCTCTATCGCGGCATACAAAATACTTACAGCTTCATATCTGGTCATTTTTTCATCACCCGCAAATCTGCCTCCGACGTAACCCAGCTGAATTCCATAGTTTCCTATGGCCTGAAGATCATAAGCCAGATCAGAGCCTGGTTTAACATCTGTGTATGAAATCTGCTGGCGCTCGTTAAGTGAAGGATACAAATGTGCGAGATTTCTCAGTATAACTGCCAGGACTCTGGCAAGAAATTTGCGGTCAAATCCTCTGCCTGATCCGGCTTTTTCACAGACCGCATTGATTTCTGACAAAACTTCGGCCCTGTTGAAATGAACCAGAATGCCCGCTGCCATACTGGCAAATTCACCTGTGCTCAGCCAGGCCTCGCCATCAAAGGTTGATCCCAGTCTTACCAGCGAAAGACCGCCAACAGAAGCGAGTCCTTCAAGCTGTTTGAGAATCCAGTGATCAAGAGGCAGGTCTATAAAAGACAGCTGCCGTCTGGGTAAATTATTCTTTTTTTCAGTGGCAATCGCTTCATAGAATCTGGTTATCAAAAACACGCAATCTCTGTTGGTCAGATACCTTTTGGCGTGTAGTCTGCCATCAGCAAAACCTTTTACTATTCCACGATTTACCAGATAGGTCATAGCAGTTTCATATTTTTGCGGAGTCTTGTAATCGGTAAAATTGATCAGGGCTGCTTCGGTTTCAGGTAACCTGATGTAGCCGCATGTGTCGAGCAGAACAAGAGTTTGAAAAATCTTGTCCAGAGCCTCTTCTCTCCGGATTTTTTTTCTTGAAGAAGCACTGTTGATAAGCTTCGTCTGGGCCAGAGTTCCGATGTCGTAGCCGTTTGAGATGCCCAACATCTGCATGGCTTTATCGAAAGCCTGTTCGAAGTCTTTTCTAATTATAGGAGAAGTCCAGTTATAAGGCTCATAAGCCTTCGGAGAAAGAATCCCAAGGTCATACCCAAGGCGCAGCTCTGGAGCCATTCGATGCCATGCCTCAGTGTCCTGGGTAGCGTCGAGGCGTTTCGAATCAAAGGCTATTGAGAATAACAGGCTGCCAGCCATGGCTCCAGCAATGAATTGCTTTTTTCCTTCTTTCATCTCTTCTCCTTCGATTATCTAAATAATCAGGCATCAGTCAGCCGAGCTACAGCTGGCTCGATAGAACCATGTCGTCTGCCATGATAGTATTGCAAAATCAATATTTGTTATTCACAAAGCTTATTCCGGCTATGCAAAGGCTTTTAGCTGGATTTGGATAGCAGCTTTCATGCAAACAAATTGCCCTTCGTAGGACTAATCGACAATTCCACAGAAAAAATAACTATTAATACTGTTTTTTTGAAAACTTGCGCTGAACATCCAGAGTTTTGGGGCGATTAGCCCTGAATCCTTACACAAAATGCTGATTGCAATTTGGTTTCTGTGTGGTCTGACTCCAAGTTCCTGTTGACAATAAAATAGACTTGGGCAATAATTTCACTGTGAAAGTGAGGGTATCATGCCAGAAAGTTTCATATCCTATTTCAGCCAGGAAATGGTCGATGAAATCATTTCCAAGTGTCGCGTTCTCGTTGAGAGCAGGCCAAATGATCCTGTCTGCTACCGCAATCTCGGTCACGCCTATTTCAAAAAGGGGGCTTACCGGGAAGCCAAAGAAGCTTATGCAAAAGTCGTTGGGCTTGACGCGCGTGATACCGCGACATATCTGGCCATTGGCAGATGTTGCGAGTTATTGCATGAATTCGAAGCCGCTCTTGAAGCTTTTGATTGCGCTTTAACCGAAAAGCCAGACTGGCCAGATACCTATTTTTGGAAAGCGAAAATATTTTTTGCCAAAGGCGAGCTGGAAGACGCGGCCAGCTTTGTCAAGATAGCACTCGAAAGGAACCCTGCTTTTAAAGATGCCCTTTATCTGCAGGCACAAATTTTCGAAGCATCTGGCGATCTGGCTGAAGCTATTACCTGCTTAAAACAGATAATTGCCTTGCCTGCAGCGCTCAAAAGATCAAAAAATCCGTTTCCCTATGACATCGACATATTGTTTGACGATGCTTTGCTTCTAAAAGAGGCGATAAGGCAGATGGAGTCTGTTTTACGTGCTGAACCTGGCTA
The DNA here is from genome assembly GCA_018818125.1 of Candidatus Rifleibacteriota bacterium. Lineage (GTDB taxonomy): Bacteria > Muiribacteriota > Ozemobacteria > Ozemobacterales > Ozemobacteraceae > Rifleibacterium. Next base: position 47,951 of record JAHISQ010000151.1, on the reverse strand, counting down.
TGCTGACCTTCACTTCAAACTCGGCATGGCATATCGCAAGATGGGTCGCAAAGAAGAGGCACTGGCTTCCTTTAAGAAGGCTCTGCAGATAAATCCCAATATGCACCTGGCCAGACATTATTACTGGCACTGGGGAGAAGATGGGGAGCCTAAAGAATGATCCGCAAAAGACTGGGCGACGCGCTCGTTGACTCGGGACTGATTACCGCAGAGCAGCTTACCGAAGCTCTCGGTAAACAAAAAGAGTTGGGCAAGCGTTTGGGCAAGGTGCTTGAGGATATCGGCATGTGTACCGACGAGCAGATTGCCAGGGCATTGGCTGATCAGCTGGTCATTCCCTATATAGAGCTTGATAAACAGTATATTCCCATGGAAATATTGCAGCTTATACCTGAAACAATTATTCGCAATCACAATCTGTTGCCGGTTTTGATAAATGGAAACGTTCTGACCGTCGCCATGGCAGATCCGCTGGATGCATTTGTCGTTGATGAAATCCGTTATCAGACCGGCCTGGAAGTTGAAGAAGGTATTGCACCTGAATCCGTTATTCTAAATGCGATCCGGCGCTATTTTGCATCTGAAGATGTTGCCCAGGCACTCAAAACTATCAAGTCAGAGCAGACGTCTTCCACCGGTGGCCAGAGCTCATCTTCTTCCTTCGATCTTATGGAGGCAGGAGAGGCCGGTGTTGTCAATTTTGTCAGCCAGCTGATTCTACAGGCCATCAACGAGAAGGCATCGGATTTGCACTTTGAGCCCGAAGAGGACGCATTGCGTGTTCGCTTCAGAATTGACGGTGTTCTTTCAGAAATTGTGAAAGTTCCCAAGTCGAATCAGTCAGAAATTATTTCTCGCATGAAAATCATGGCTGAAATGGATATTTCTGAAAAGCGCCTGCCACAGGACGGAAGAATACGCGTCAGAATTGGCGGGAAAAATGTCGATCTGCGCGTCAGCACTTTGCCTACTGTCTGGGGCGAGAAAATTGTTTTGCGCGTTCTTGATTCAAGCGCTTTAAGTCTGTCGCTTAAAGATGTTGGCTTTGAAGAGGATCTGCAGGTAACGTTCAAAATTGCTATCAGGCAGCCAAACGGGATTATTCTTTTGAATGGACCAACCGGTAGCGGCAAAACTTCGACTCTTTACGCTGCCTTGAATTTCATCATCAGCCCGAAAACCAATATTTCTACTGCCGAAGATCCCGTTGAAATGCAGGTTCGTGGCATAAATCAGGTGCATGTGAAAGCTGACATTGGGCTTACTTTTGCGCGAACTTTGCGCGCCCTGATGCGCCAGGATCCGAACGTTATCATGGTTGGCGAAATTCGTGACTCAGAAACTGCTCAGATAGCAGTTGAAGCCTCAATGACCGGGCATCTGGTACTTTCAACTCTGCACACAAACGATGCTCCAGGCACTATTGGCCGCCTGATTGACCTGGGAGTAGAACCATATCTGATTGCCTCAACTCTGCTGGCAGCTGTTGCTCAACGTCTGGTTCGCAAAATCTGCAAAAATTGTATACAGGAAATAACTGCCACCCCAGAACAACTGGTCGATCTGCAAATTGACAAATTCAATTTTGCTCAGGACCCGCAATTTTTTAGTGGCAAAGGTTGCGGAAGCTGCAACCGTCTCGGCTACAAGGGCAGAACTGCGATTCACGAAATGATGACGCTCGACGATCCGATGCGAAGACTTATCGTCAGCAAGGCCTCTGCTTCTGAAATACGCAGAGTCGCGATTGAGCGCGGCATGATGCCATTGCGCAAGTGCGGAATTGTTAAGGCAGCAAAAGGAATCACTACAATCGAAGAGTTGTTGCGTGTTACCTCTAACGAGGAAATCTGATGCCACTCTATACCTATAAAGCAGTTGACCACAATGGTCAGATGGTGGATGGCGAAGAAAATGGCGATTCCCCGGAAAGCCTGATAAAGAAACTTGCTGGCATGCGCTTGTCGGTTATTGATGTAAAGCCGAAAAAGCGCATTTCCAATTTTAGTTTCAGTAAGTTGGGCACGGTCTTTGATCGCGTATCGAGTAAGGAACTGAAGTATTTTTACGTCAACCTTGCTACGCTCATTAACTCCGGCTGTACCCTTAAAACCAGTATTGCCGCCCTGTCTGATCAGAGCGAAAACCAGTTTTTTAAAAAGGTGCTGCTCGAAATCGACCGCGATATCACCAGCGGTAAAGCGCTGTCTGAATCGTTGGCCAAACATCCGAGAGTCTTCAATCAGTTGTTTATAACACTTGTCAAGTCAGGTGAAGAAGGCGGTATGCTTGATCAGATACTGATGCGCTATGCTGGATACGTAGAAAACCAGGAAAAGATCAAAAGCAGAATTCGTGGCGCCATGATATTGCCGGCAATTATTTCTATTGTCGCTGTGGGCGTTGTAATCGGCCTTTTGACCTATGTTTTTCCGACATTCATGGAGTTGTTCAAAGGAAAAGAGAATCTGTTGCCAGCGCCGACAAAGTTTGTAATCTGGGTTTCAGATACATTGATGTACAGTTACCATTGGATTCTAGCTGCAATTTTTTCGCTGGGAATGGCTTTTTACATGATATTGCAGACCAAACTCGGCTGGCGCGCATTTTGTCTTTTTCAACTATATGTACCACTATTTGGAAGATTGTTCAGAAAAGTGTATCTTGCCAGATTCTCCCAAACCCTTGGTGCGCTTATTAAGAGCGGCGTTCCGACGCTTAGAGCGATTTCCACTACGGGTGAGACCATTCCCAATGTAATAGTGACCGATGCGCTCAAAGTTATTTCTTCATGTGTTGAACGTGGTGGCACAATGACCAGTGAAATGGCAAAGTACCCGATTTTATTTCCCAACATGGTCATTCTAATGTTAAGCGTTGGCGAAACGACCGGTAATATCGATGCCATGCTTGAGAAAGTCGGCAGCTATTTTGAAGCCGAAGTGCAGGAAGCAATCTCAGCTCTGCTGTCGGCAATCGAACCAATAATGACTGTCATCATGGGTGTGGTAGTTTTGGTTCTGGCTTTATCAATGTTTCTGCCACTGTTTGACATCGGCAAGACATTGTCGTAACAACCATGCAAGCCCGGTGCGACAGACGCACCAGGCTTGCTGGTTAAGGGTTGCCTTTACATGTTTGCGTTGTCATATTCCTTCTGAAACTGGGCAATATAAACGGAGCTGCTGAGAATCTTGTCGATGAGAGTGATCTCGCGATTGAGTGACTGGTCGTTGATCTGCACTGTCTCTGAAGCCAGATAAGTTTTGAATGAGCGTAGCATGGCACGATTCTCGTCAGAAGCAACAAGCTTAACCGACTCGTTTTCCCATACTTCACGATGACGCCCATACATTTCGCTGCCAGTGCGACGCTCACTGCTTATCCAGTTGTTCATAGCTTCTACGTAGCGCGCCAGCAGAATGCCTTTTCTGATTCCGGTATTATAATAGGATTCGTTTTCAGTGGCTTCAAAAGCGACTTTTGCTTCGGAACTGCAGGCAAACCCATCATTCATCTCATAATTGACCACAAGCTTAAGATCGCCGGTATTGCCGATCTTTTTGAGGCGCAGCAGTATGAGCCCGCCCTTGGTCTCGTTATCTTCGTTCACCGGCGATGGAAACAGACAGCTGACCTTCATCAGCTCGCCAGTTGCGACGTTCGAGTCGGGTGAGCCATAGACTTTTTCGATCTGATAACCGGTAGAAATCATTTTGAGGCTGAGGTTGTACACCAGCGGGCACACCATGTATTTAAAGTTGTCGTCCATGCGCTCTTTGAAATCATCGGCAGATTGCACAGAGAAGTAATTTGCTCCCTGAACTTTTGCTATACGATTGATCAGCTCAGCGTTAAATGCGAGGCCGATACCGATAAAGGTACTGTGAATACGATTGGCAGCTGCGCCTTCGGCCAGGCTCAGCAGATCATTGCTGCTAGTTCTGCCGGTATTTGGCATGGCATCGGTGAGAAAAATAATGCGGTTTTCGTATTCTGAATCAGATGCTGTTTTGTAGTTTTTGTATTGATTAATGGCAGCTTCTATACCGATTTCCATATTTGTGCTGCCTTTAGGAGTCAGTTTTTTCACGTAATTGCGCAGATTGTTTTTGTAATTATCGCTGATTTTCTGCAGAGCAAATGGAGTTGCAACTGTGTCGTCAAAAAGCACGAGACTAAAAGAATCATCTTCGTTGAGATGCTCAAGCATATTGCTGATGTTCTCGGCAGCGATCTGGAGCATGCTCCAATCTTTGTTCTGACTCTGGTTGGCGTTGGCAGCGGGTTTCTGTCCGCCGTAGTAATAGTTGTTGAACTTAGAGGCCATTGAGCCTGAGATGTCGAGAACGACAACCAGATTAAGTTTACGGCGTTTAAATTCGCTTTCGCTGAGATTCGAATTGAGCCCTACCGACACATAGTTTTCGAGCTCACCGGTGAGAGGGTTTCGTGACACTGCGGTTGTATAGGTCGGGTAGAAAAGCTGGGTAGCTTCTTCATCTTTGACCATGCCGGTGTCAAAGTAATATTCATTGTAGATACCCTCGGTGGTAATCGCACTTGCCAGTGGCAGATAGCCTTTGTCGATGTTTTCGCGAAAATTCACCGAATCCATGGCGCCGCCGACGGCAAAGCCGAGTCGAGGTCTTCCTTGCCTGGCTTTTCTGAAGTTCGGAATCGAAATAGCCGCAAGGATGCCGATAATCATGAAGACAATAATTAGTTCAAGCAGCGTAACCCCGTTTCTTCGTCTTTCAGTAATCATAATGTTCCCCCGAATAATAAAATAATAAAAAATAATGGTGTAGATAAGTTAGCAATCCTCATGCCATAGCCAGATTGCCGCTGTTGAGGGGAAGCTGACCGCAAACACGCTGGCTCTGCGCGACACCTTTGCCGCAGCAGTGCGACAAATCTGCGGGTGGAAATTGCCAAATGATATGGTTATAATTGGAGTATGACTTTGCGGAGGTAACTTGATGACTGGTGATTCTGAACGTTCTGTGGGAAAGCGCTATTCTTATGCTGATTATCTGAATTGGCCGAACGATGAGCGTTTTGAGCTGATCGACGGCGTTATTTATAATATGAATGCGCCTTTGCGGATTCATCAGAAGATTTCCATAGAACTTTGCCGCCAACTGGCAACTTTTTTTCTCAATAAAACCTGCGAGGTCTATGCAGCGCCTTTTGACGTCAGACTGCCCAAAATATCGCCAAAAGATGGCGACATTTATGACGTCATTCAGCCCGATATTTCGGTTATCTGTGATCCCAAAAAACTAGATGAAAAGGGCTGCCTGGGCGCACCTGATCTGGTCATTGAAGTGTTGTCCAACTCCACCTCGTCGCATGACCACATAAGAAAACGTGCTCTTTACGAAAGAACAGGTGTGAAAGAATACTGGCTTGTAGACCCCAACAACCGGACTTTGATGGTTTACAAGCTGGTAAATGGCGTTTACCAAAAACTTGAAGGCTATTACGACCACGAGACGATTACTTGCGGTTTGTTTCCTGAGCTTTCAATTGATCTGAAAACAGTCTTTCCGCCGCACCCGCCAGGTTATGTAGTTAGAGAATACACCGGCATAAGAACCGAAGTGGTCAAGAAAGAACCTGCAACCAGAAAGAAGCCTGCCAGCAAGAAAAAGCCTGTCGGCAAGAAAAAGCAATAATACTGAGCAGCTTTCAAAATTCGTGTTTCGTGTGGGAGAAAAACGTTAAAACGTGCACCTTTGACGCGGGTGATGTTGACAAGCCGTTTTGTGTGCATTTCTTTGCCACAAAAAAGTTTATTACGGCCGATGGATGTGCTAATATGAGCTTAGAGTAAAAATAGACACAAAAGATTTGGTGAAATTGAGAGCGAAAATTACACCAATTAGCTTTTTGGAGCCGCACTTATAGAGCTGGATTAACAAGAGGAAATTACGGTGCAGAACAAGATTGTGATTTTCACACTCGGCGCGCCTCGTTGCGCTCTCCCTCTTTCGCGTGTCGAAAAAGTCATTCGCGCTGTCGAAATCAGCCCACTACCAAAAGCGCCAGAAATAGTTCTTGGGATTATCAACAAGGCCGGAACGCTGATTCCAGTTATTGATGTCCGCAGACGATTCCGCTTCGCGTCGCGAGAATTAAGCATTGATGATCGCTTTGTTATCGCGAAAACGGCAAACCGCCTGGTTGCCCTGGTTGTTGACGCCGTCGATGAAATCACTGAACTCACCGATGATGAAATGGTGCCCGTTGAGCAGGATCTTCCCTTTGCCGAACACCTTAAAGGTGTTGCCAAAATCAAGGGTAACCTCATCATGATCTACGATCTTGATCAATTTCTGTCTCTCGACGAAGAGCAGGCTTTGAGCAGTGCTATCTCGACTGTCAGCAGTGAAAAGAGAGATGGCAATAAATGAGTGAACACCTTCCCGTCGCACTTATAGAAAAGGTGAGCCAGTTTATTGAATCCAGAATGGCTCTGCATTTTTCGCCTGACCGCTGGAATGATCTTGAACAAAAGCTGAAATTCGTCGCCAAAGATTTTGGATTTACTGATCATGAGGCTTTTTGTAAGTGGCTGGTTGATTCCAAATTGGATGCCGAGCAGGCAGAAATCCTGGCAAGCCATCTGACCATTTCTGAAACCTATTTCTGGCGCGAACCGCATGTTTTTGAGGTGCTTGAAGCAAAAATACTTCCTGAACTGGTTAGAGGCCGGGAAAAGGGAGAAAAACGCCTTAGAATCTGGAGTGCGGGTTGCGCAACCGGTGAAGAGCCGTATTCTCTAGCTATCGCCGTCAGAAGAGCTATTCCTGATTATAAAAACTGGAATATTACGATTCTCGCCACTGATATTAATCCGCGAATCCTCAGAAGGGCTGCTGCAGGGGTTTATGGGGAATGGTCATTTCGCAACTCACCTGTCTGGCTTAAAGAGAGATATTTCAGGTGTGTTGACAAACAGAAATACGAAATTTCATCGGAAATCAAAAATATGGTGACTTTCGCCTACATGAATCTGGCCGAAGACACTTTTCCTTCACCGATCAACAATACTAATGCCATGGATATTATCTTCTGTCGTAACGTTCTTATGTATTTTACCAGCAGAAGAATTCAGCAGATTGGCGAAAGCCTTTATCAATCACTGGTAAAAGATGGGTGGTTTATGGTGAGTTCTTCAGAGCTTTCACTGCAACTCTTTCCGCAATTTACTCCTGTTTATTTCCCCGAGGCTATTGTTTATCGTAGAACTGATCAGAAGCCTGCAGACAATATAATTTTTCAGCCTTCTTTGCTACAAGATGAATCGCCACTATTTCCTTTTTTTACTAATGAAATGACATTTGATGAGAAAACATCTGAGCCACTGGCGCCGCTGTTCAAGCCGCCACAGACAGAGCCTGAGCCGACGCAGATTCTGGCGAAAGATGTGGTTGAAGAAAGCCCGAAAAGTGCTTCAGCAGATATTTCAGGGCCGGTGAGAGAGCTTGCCAACCAGGGAAATCTTAAAGAAGCATTGAATGCCTGCGAACATCTTATTCTCGAACACAAACTTGATCCGAATCTCTACTTCCTTCAGGCAACCATCCTGCAGGAACAGAATCGTGATCTGGAGGCTATAGCCTCACTTAAACGAGCCCTTTATCTCGATCCCGATTTCTACATGGGGCATTTTGCTCTCGGCAACCTGATGCTTCATCAGGGCAAAAAGCAAATCGCCAGAAAACACTTCGAAAATGCGTTGGTGATTCTGGCGAAATTTTCCCAGAATGATGTACTGCTTGAGTCTGAAGGACTAACCGCAGGTCGTTTGCGCGAAATTGTTTCCGCAACCATGCAGGCAGGAGCATTGACATGATTAAAAAGAAGAAACCACAGATCACCACTAGAAATGAATCAGAGCAGGAAATTCTGCATGTCAGGGCTCAGGCTCTGGCGCAGGAGCCCCAAAAGGCTGTTCCTGCCAGCGAATTGCTGGAGATCATTGCTTTCAGGCTAGGTGGCGAAACTTATGGCATAGAGTCTGTTTTTGTTCGAGAAGTGTACCCGCTGAAGGACTTCACTCCGTTACCTGGCGTACCGGCATTTATTCTTGGGATCATCAATGTTCGCGGGCAAATTCTCTCGGTTGTCAATCTTAAAAAGTTTTTCGAGTTACCAGAAAAAGGTCTGGGTGAGCTTAACAAGGTTATTATACTTCATAATGATTTTATGGAATTTGGTTTGCTGGCGGATGATATTCTTGGAACAACATCTGTTTTGCTGAAAACAATGCAATCGTCTCTTCCAACTATCACCGGGACAGGAAGAGAATTTTTGAAAGGGATCGCACCAGGACATCTTATAATTTTGGATGGAGAAAAGCTTCTTAACGCCCGTGAAATGATCGTTCACGAAGAAACTGCCTTTGTCGGCAACAAATGAAATATCAGGAGAACATGTTGTGCTGAATAATATAAAAGTAGGTGTCCGTTTGAGTCTGAGTTTTTGCCTTATTCTTGCTTTTATGATTGGGATAATTGTTCTCAGCCTAAATGCTATGGCAACAAGTAAAGATGATCTTGAAAGAATTATAGAAGTAAACAATGTTCGCGTTGAACTGGCCAACCATATGATTAATCACGTGCGAGATGTTTCGATTGCCCTCCGCGATGCCTGTCTGCTCAACGACAGTGAAAAATCGCGGGCAATCATCGCGAACATTTCTGAAATAAGAAAGGCATACGATGAATGTCTGGTCAAATTTGAAAAGTTGACCCCAGAAGATGTGCCCGATATTTTGAAGAAAATCGCCAGTATTAAAGCTATCCAGCAGCCTTCAAGAGATCTGAACAACAGGGTGGTCGAGCTGGCGGTGGAGGGAAAGGCAGGAGAGGCAAACGATTTGATGCTCACCAAGGCGAGCCCGATGGTGAGACAATGGATAAATCTGGTAGATGAGCTTATTCATTTGACTCAGAGCCGCTCAATTTTTCGCTATAACGAGGCCAAAGACGCTCAGGCCGAGGCATATAAACTCATTCTCCTGCTGGGAGCTATGGCCATTGTTATGACTTTAGTTGTATCCATTGTTTTGACCCTGGGTATCACCGGACCATTGGGTTTTTGCACTGCAGCAGCGAAGAGAATTGCTAACAAAGATCTTGCCAATGATTTTTCTGCCTATAAAGACCGTGGGGATGAACTGGGAATTCTGACTAAGTCTTTCGGTGATATGTCTGAGATGCTTAAAGAGCAGATCGGGGCTATTGCAGACGGAGTTAATGTTCTTGCTACTTCATCGAATGAGATTCTGGTTTCGACCTCACAACTGGCTTCTGGCGCGGTCGAATCGGCAACCGGCATCAGTGAAACCATGACGACCGTAGAAGAGGTGAGGCAGGCGGCCCGGCTTTCTTCAGATAAAGCAAAATCAGTATCCGACAGCGCCCAGCGCGTTGTTCAGGTTTCGCAGACTGGTAAAAAAGCCGTAGACGACACAGTTGCCACTATGCTGCATATCCGTGACCAGATGGAAGCGATTGCTCAGACGATTCTGCAACTGAGTGAGCAAAGTCAGGCCATTGGCGGGATTATTGCCTCCGTCACCGATCTGGCCGATCAGTCGAATCTACTTGCAGTAAATGCCGCAATTGAAGCTGCCAAAGCCGGAGAACAGGGCCGAGGTTTCGTCGTGGTAGCTCAGGAAATCAAAAGTCTCGCGGAGCAGTCAAAACAGGCTACCACGCAGATTCGCGCAATTTTAACCGAAGTTCAGAAAACAACCAACGTCGCGGTATTAGCGACTGAACAGGGCACCAAGGCGGTTGATGGTGGTGTGAAACAGTCGTCTCAAACTGGCGAGGCCGTCAAAATTCTCGCCGAAAGCAGTATGGAGGCAGCGCAGGTCGCCAGTCAGATCGTGGCTTCCAGCCAGCAACAGGTTGTGGGCATGGATCAGATCGGAGTGGCGATGACGAACATCAACCAGGCCGGAGTGCAGAATGCTTCAGCCATGAAGCAGGCCGAAATTGCCGCCAAAAATCTGAATGAGCTTGGCCAGAAATTGCGAAAAATAATAGATCAGTTCAGAATCAAAGGGGCTTGAGTCTAATGAATCCGAGTGATTCAGAATTCAACAAAAGACTTCTTGACACCTTCAGGGGTGAGGCCGAAGAACATATTCACACAGTAACCATCGGCCTGATTGAACTGGAGAAATCGCCGTCTCCGGAAAAATGCACGCAACTCATTGAAACGGTATTTCGTGAAATTCATAGTCTTAAGGGTGCTGCCAGATCTGTCAATCTGCGCGAATTTGAGCAGGTTTGTCAACCTCTTGAGGCTTTATTCTCGCGTTTAAAGCTCGCAGAAATTTCTTTAGAATCGAACCTTTTCGATTTACTTCATCGCGTTATAGATTTTCTTACTGAACTGATTTCGACATTAGGAGAGAAAAGAACTTCGGCGCAAAGATCAGCGCAAAAAGAGCTGGTTGGCCAATTGGGATTCTTTGCAACAGGAGATAGTAAAGCCCCCGAAGCGGCAAAACCTGAATCCGAGTCTATACTTATGTCAGACTCTGATAAAGAGCTAGAGACTGAGGATTTGAAGCCAAGACCGAAGGACACTATTTCTGGGCAGACTATTCGGATTCCTGTCGCCAAGCTTGATTCTTTGCTTCTTCAGGCGGAGGAAATGATTCAGACCAAAGTAACAATGCAGCAACTGGTTATCGAGTTGCGCGAAATAAAGAGCACTCTTGCATCCTTTAGCCTGAGCTCCCGGCAATGGAAAAACAGGCAGAACGAGGCAAAGGCGAGCCAACACGACGAATCTGCAAACTGGCGCGAAACCCACCTGGATAAACTTCACGCCAGGATTGTCGCGGCTTCCCAGGCGGCCGAACAAGATTTTCGAGTTATGCGACGTATCGTCGACGACCATCTGGAGTCGATGAAGCAGGTCCTTATGCTACCTGCAGCATCTTTGACAGAACTTTTTCCCAAGATCGTTCGCGATCTTTCCCAGCAGCAGGGCAAAGAAATTGATCTGGTAATTTCCGGTGATGATATTGAAATTGATAGAAGAATTCTCGAAGAGCTCAAGGATCCTCTTATCCATCTCATGCGTAATTGCACTGATCACGGGATAGGAAAACCCGCCCGACGAAAAGAACTGAATAAACCTGCCAGCGGAAAGATTACCATTGCCTTTGCCACTAATGAAAATCGTCAGGTTGAAATTTCCATTTCTGACGATGGAGCTGGTATGGATGTAAACCAGATTAGAGATCTGGCTATAAAACGCGGAACTATTTCGCTAGAAGCAGCAAAAAAGATGGATTCAAAAGAAATCCTGGCGCTTGTTTTTCAATCTGGCTTTACGACCAGTCCAATTATTACTGATATTTCCGGCCGCGGTCTTGGCCTGGCAATTGTCAGCGAGAAGGTTGAGAAGCTCGGAGGCAGTATTTCAATTGAGAGTACGTCCCACGTGGGAACCACCTTTCGCCTGCTTTTGCCTGTTTCTCTTGCTACATTCCGCGGGGTTCTAGTGCGCGTCGGTGAACAGCTTTTCGCGATTCCGACCGCTAATGTAGTAAGAACATTACGTGTAAAACCTGAAGATATTAAAACCGTAGAGAACCGTGAAACTATTTGTCACGATGCTAAAATCCTTCCCCTGGTAAAGCTGTGGGAAGTGTTGGGATTGCCTGAAACCTCGGCGTCAGCGATAAACCGCCCCGACAGCGTTGCCCCGCGGTTAACTTTTGTCGTTCTGGCAACCGGCGACAGCCAGATCGCTTTTGTGGTTGATGAGGTGCTCGACGAACTACAGGTTCTTGTTAAAGGTCTCGGGAAACAACTGAGCCGGGTGCGCAACATTTCTGGCGCCACAATTCTTGGCAGCGGCAAGGTGGTGGCGGTTCTAAACGTTCACGATCTGATGAAGTCTGCCCTCCAGTTTGCATCTGTCAGCAAACATCGAGACGGTGAGAAAATTTTGAAGAGCTCGATGAAAGTTCTTGTGGCAGAAGATTCGATTACCTCGCGATCTTTGCTCAAGAGCATTCTCGAATCGGCAGGCTTTCAAGTCACCACTGCGGTTGACGGGGCAGATGCTTTTGCTCAGTTGCGGGCCGGTGAGTTCGATCTGCTGGTTTCAGACGTAGATATGCCTAGACTGAGCGGGTTTGAGCTCACGGCTAAAATTCGCTCCGACAAAAAAATGGGCGAATTGCCTGTGGTTCTGGTCACAGCTCTTGAATCGCGAGCAGACCGTGAACGCGGCATCGACGTCGGCGCCAACGCCTATATTGTAAAAAGCAGTTTCGATCAGAGCAATCTTCTCGAAGTTATCAATAAGCTGATTTGATGGAAAATAACATGCTAAAAGTACTCATAGTTGAAGATTCACTGGTAGCACAGGAATTATTGATTCACATTCTGACTTCAGATCCTGAAATAAGAGTAGTGGGAGTGGCTCGCGACGGAGAAGAGGCAATCAAAGCGGTTCAACTTCTCAAACCAGATGTTATCACCATGGATATTCATATGCCAGGGATTGACGGTTTTGAAGCTACCAGGCAGATTATGTCGATCAGGCCGACGCCAATCGTTGTGGTAAGCGGCAGTATGGTTACCGGAGAGGCTTCTCAGGTGTTTAAGGCTATAGAAGTCGGAGCTTTGGCAGTATTCCATCGCCCACCGGGCATAACCCATCCGGATCATAAAAAATGCGCAAAAGACCTTTTGCAGACAGTAAGACTTATGTCTGAGGTCAAGCTTGTCAGACGTCTAAATCATTTGCAGAATAAGCCCCAGGCTTCTCCGATTTCGTTTCTGCCAGCCATAAAACCCTCTGGCGACGTTCAGCTTGTCGCTATTGGTGCGTCGACCGGTGGCCCGATAACTCTGCAGAAAATTCTGGGCAATCTACCCAAAGACCTTTCAATGCCCATCCTTATTGTTCAGCACATTGCAGCTGGCTTTGTTAATGGCTTTGTCGAGTGGTTGGCCGGAAGCTGCCTTATGCCGGTACACCTGGCTGCCCAGGGACAAATTGCTTTGCCGGGGCACATTTATGTTGCCCCGGATGATTTTCATATGGGTATCGACAAAAATTTGCGTATAAATCTCAGTGGGACGCCACCAGAGGCCGGACTCAGGCCATCGGTTTCTTATCTCTTTCGTTCGGTAGCTGAAGCTCTGGGTGCAAATGCAGTTGGAATACTGTTAACGGGAATGGGTCGAGATGGCGCGCAGGAATTGAAGCTCATGAAGGATAAAGGAGCAGTTACAGTCGCCCAGAATGCGGAAAGCTCGGTTGTATTTGGAATGCCAGGCGAGGCAGTCAGGCTTGATGCTGCAACCAGAGTTCTTTCGCCCGACGAAATAGCAGATATGCTTTCCAGCTACAGATAAGTGACGAGGGAAAAAAATATGACAACAAATGATGGGTCTTTGCAAAAAAAAATTGAAATCCTTGTAGTCGAGGACAGTTCCACCCAGGCGCAGAAGTTAAAGCACCTTCTTGAATCCCACCAATTTCATGTAACATTGGCCGTAGACGGCAAACAGGCTCTTGAGAAGATTGCTGAACAAATACCTGATCTTGTGCTCACCGACATTGTAATGCCGGTGATGAACGGGTATGAGCTTTGCCGTCAGATAAAAGACAGTGAGAGCACAATTAACATTCCCGTTATTCTGCTGACCTCTCTTGCCAATCCCGAAGATGTCCTTGAAGGGCTGGCCTGCGGGGCAGACAATTTTATCACCAAGCCTTTCAGTGGCGATTATTTGCTTTCACACATTGAGCAAATTCTGGCCAATCGGAGATTGGTTAAAGTTGAACGGGTTCGAATTGGCGTAGAAATTGTTTTTGGCGGCAAGAGGCGTTTTATTACCGCAGATCAGCAGCAGATGCTTTCTTTGCTGCTTTCGACCTACGAAGCCGCCGCCCAACGTAATGTCGAACTGATCAAAACTCAGGAAAAATTGCATGCTCTCAACGATCACCTTGAAGAACTGGTCGAAGAGCGCACCAACGAACTTCAGAGCCAGCGCGATTTCGCTGAAACTCTTATCAACACTGCTCAGGCCGTTATTCTTCTGCTCGACCAGCAGGGTAAAATTGTCCATTTCAATCCATATTTTGCAGAACTTTCGGGTTATTGTCTTGAGGAGGTTCTCGGTAAAAACTGGTTTGATATCTTCCTGACAGAGGGCGACAGGGATAAAGTGGCTAAACTTTTTGCCAAGGCAGTGGTTGGTAATCAGACCATTGGAAACGTAAACACCATTATATGCAAAGACGGATCGAAGCGCGAGATTGAATGGTATGACAAAACCATCAAAGACAAAAATGGGCAGGTTACCGGCCTGCTGGCTATTGGCCAGGATATAACCGAGCATCGCAAAGGTGAGCTTAAAATTCAGCACCTCAACCGGGTTCTGCGTGCCATCAGAAATGTTAATCAATTGATCGTTCGTGAGAAAGACAGTGACAAGCTTATTCAGGAAGCATGCGACATGATGATTGAATTTCGCGGGTACATGGGAGCCTGGGTTATTCTCACCGACAGCACCGGGGAGTTTATACAGTGGGTGCAGGCCGGATTGAATGTAGATATCGAAAAAGAACAGAAAAAACTGCAACTCAAGACTCTACCGAAATGCTGTCTGAATAATGAAGTGACTCATGAATTCTCCCTTATTTCTGACCGTGAAAGACTCTGCCCGGGGTGCCCGCTGGCAGGAGTGAAATCTGACTGCGATTGCCTGCGCCTGCAGTTAAGCCATGGCAACAAAGTCTTTGGCTATCTCGGAGTTATGATAGAAAACTCTCTCGGAGTAGATGAAGAAGAGTTGTCGCTGTTTACAGAAATGGCGGGAGATGTGGCTTTTGCCCTTTATTCGATAGACCAGACCAGAGAAATGGCGGCCGGCGAAGAAAATAGAGCATTGCTTGAGGCGCAACTCCGCCAGTCTCACAAAATGGAAGCGATCGGTCAGCTGGCAGGAGGCGTAGCTCACGATTTTAACAACATGTTGCAGATTATCAACTCGAATGCTGAAATGGCCATGGCAGCTCTTGATAAGTCCAGCCCGGCCTATGAAAGTCTTGTGGAAATTTTGGGTGCCGGAGAGCGATCAGCCAAGCTCACCAGACAGCTTCTCGCCTTTGCCCGCAAGCAGGCCATCGTGCCCCAGGTTCTGGATTTGAACGAAGTCGTTTCCAGCATTCTCAAAATGCTTAAACGGCTGATCGGAGAAAATATTGACCTTAAATGGCAACCGACTGATAAAAAATGTCTGGTCAACATGGATCCGGCACAGATAGACCAGATTCTGGCCAATCTGATCGTCAACGCCCGTGATGCAATCGCAGGAGTTGGTAATATAATTATTAGAACTGATAAAGTAGATTGCGCTCCGGCACAAGAGCTTATCTCGTCAGATTCGATTTCTGGAAATTTTATTCGACTTTCAATCAGTGACAACGGTTGCGGAATGAGTATGGAAACTCTTGGACGAATTTTCGAACCATTTTTTACAACTAAGGATTTAGGCACAGGAACAGGTCTTGGCCTGGCAACTGTTTATGGAATAGTAAAACAGAACAGTGGCTTTATTCATGTTGACAGTCAACTGGGAAAAGGCACGGCATTTGCAATTTATCTTCCCGTTTGCCTGACAGAAAAAGCCACTGAAGAAACACATAAATCCAGCGAAATACTGGGAGGCACAGAAACGATTTTGGTAGTTGAGGATGAACCTGCATTGCTGAAAATCTGTAAACGTCATCTCGAAAGTCTTGGTTACAGAACCATAACAGTGAACAGTCCGGAAGCAGCACTCAATATAGCCAAAGATTTCCCGGACGCAATCCATTTGCTGCTCACTGATGTAATCATGCCAGAAATGAGCGGTCGAGATCTGTATATTAAGGTTAAAGCTCTTCGCCCGGCATTAAAATGTATCTTCATGTCTGGTTATACCGCTGATATTATTGCTCAAAAAGGGATTCTAGGGAGTGACATTCATTGTCTGCAGAAGCCATTTTCGAAAGATGCGCTGACTATTAAACTCCGTGAAGTCCTTGATTTAAAATCTAAATTAACAGAACAATAGTTGCCGTAAACATCTAATACGTAGCGTTTCACAATCTTCACGCATAACAGATAGGCTTACGCGATACTTCGTCGCGTCTGTTTTTACGATGCGACGGCATACTAATCTGAAGTTGATTCTGTATTTTTACGCGTGCTACAATAATTTAATCTGATAAAGCGTGAGAGGAACAGATCATGAAATCAGTATTAAAGTTTGGCTGTGGTTTTTTCTTGTTTGCGATTGCTCTGTTTGTCGGCTTAATGATGTACGGGCAATCTAGCGGCGAGGCTATAGTTAAAGAATTTATCAGCCTGGCGGCAAAAGATAGCCCGGATGACTTTATTGCTAAAGTTCACCCCGGTCTGGCAGAAGAAGTCGACCCGGAATTGCTGTATTTGTTCTTTAAGGGCGTGACGAAGGAATGCGGCGACTTTGAAGGCTTGAACATGAACGGCATGAACTTTTCCGACAAGTCTGCTAACGGAAACCGGACTCAGGATTTTAGCGGAAATTTTCGCTTTGCGAAGAAAGAAATCCCGATGGAAATGAACTTTCTTAATGGTCTGCTGTTTGGCTTTAATGTGAAAGATCCTGTTGTAGCTCAGGCTGCTTTAAAAGAAACCAACGTTATCCCGGCAGACGCCGCAAAAAGGTATGCAAAAAGGGCCGAAGCATTCTGGCAGGCCGGCTTGTCAGGCAAAGAGGCTGATGCCTTTGCCATGATGACTGAAAGTGTTCAAAAACAGTTTGGCAGCGAAAAAGTCAGCGCAATTCTCAGTGAAGTAACCCAGAATAATGGCAAGGCAGAAAGCATCAAGTTTATTTCAGCCCGGCCCAAAGAGCCTGGCAGCAGCAAGAGTCTTTTCTTTTTCTCGATTGATTTTCTAAAAGTTAAAGATGTCATTGCCCATGTTACAATCGAATTTGCTGCTCTCAAAGCGCATCTGGTTGGCTTTGCCATACCCAGTGACGAAAAACCCTGATCTGATCGCCAGGTTGTTATGATGCTTTTGCCGGCTTTGTTGTCTCTCTCTTTCTTATCAGTATTTTATCGGCGACGTGCCCATCCATTGTTTTTACGATAAAGTCGAGATTACCCCGGATAATCTTGTCTTTTTCGCGCAGAAAATCGCCCTTCAGAAAAGTCAGCAGGCCGTTAAGAGTGTTGGCCTGATGGTGTTCTTCTTCGGAAAATTCAAGCAAAAGAGCTGAGCTGAGTTCCTGCAGTGATATGCTGCCGGAAACTTCATGTTCGCCATTGGCGTGGCTCTGCACATTTAACGGCGCTTCAATATCATATTCGTCATTGATCATGCCAAAAACGCGTTCCACGATGTCTTCAATGGTAACAATGCCAGATGTGGAGCCGAATTCATCGACAACGACCGCCATGTGCTTTCGGCTCGACTTCATGCGCTCGAACACTTCACCAATAACTACATTTTCCGGCACAAAAAGAGGTTTCATCATAAGTTTTCGCAGATCAAAACGGTCAGCGTCTTCGGGGCCTAGTTTAACCAGTTCCTTAAAGTTGAATACTCCGAGAATATCATCGAGACTCTGGTTGTAAACGGGAACCCGCGTATACATATCAGCTTTGAATGACTCGCGCACTTCGCGCCAGCCCGCCTCAACAGGAACTCCCTTGACAGAACTGCGCGGAATCATGACATCACAGGCCTGAAGGTCGTTGAACTTGCTTGATTTTGACATCAGTTTGCGCTCGATCGAGTCGATGTGGCCGGCTTTTTCACTGTGTTTGGCGAGCAGAAGCAGTTCCTGAATTGACGGCGCACTATCATGTTCGCCCGGTCTTTTTATCAGAGTCATTATTGCCCGGCTGAGGACTTGCATAGCAGCGGTAACCGGTTTCATCAGAGAGACAATCAGCCAGAGCGGGTAAGCCACCGCCATTGTCCATGCTTTGGCAAAGGTAACACCTATATGTTTGGGAATAACTTCGCCAAATATCAGCAGAAAAATAATGGTGACGACAGATGCTAGAATCGGTGCTACCGCGTCAGTCAGCATTCCTGTATTAACGAATATCTGGTCGAAAAATGCGCCGGCATATACCGCCAGAACCGTATTGACGATGTTGTTGCCGACAAGAATGGCAGCGATCACCGAGCTCTTTTTTTGCAGCATTTCCAGCACAATACGCTGTCGGCGGCCGCCTTTTTTCCCGTAATGTGACATGCTGATTTCGTTAACAGATGTAAAGGCAGTTTCTGTTCCGGAAAAAACAGCAGATATCAGCAGCAGTGTCGTAAAAAACAGCACCGTATAAAACATTTCCAACCTCAATTCACTCATAATTGGCCATCTACAATAACTGACCAGCGACATCCTAACATTAAGCAATGACCTATTCCAGTTAAGTCCCGGCTATGCCTCATTCGCCGGGCATGCACAGCGCAGCTGATGGAGCAGGTTTGCGCGTTTTGCCCTCAGATTCAGGTGCCGGTTGGCAAACTTAGAGTTGGTGCTGGCTTTGCCGTATTTTTTGACAAGCTGGCAAAGAAAATTGCTGATTATTTTAGTCTGTGCTGGCATATTGGGCTGGCTGTCAGTATAATTCTAAGCTGAGTTGAATAATATACCGTAACACAAGGAAAAGGAGGGCGAGAATGCTCAAAAAGCTCACCCGGTTTTACTATCCAAAAACCATTGAGGAAGCCTGTCTACACCTCGGCAACCGAGAACAGAAAACTGCCCTGATCGCTGGCGGAACTTCAGAAGTTCTGCGCAACGACAACAATGTTGAAGCATTGGTCGACCTGACAAAGGTTAAAGAACTCTGCTATATCAGGCATGATTCAGCCTATATTCACATTGGCGCGGGCACCCCGGTTCAGGATATTTATAAAAGCAAAGATTTAAAAGGCCCATCTGGCGAGCTTCTCAAAGCTGCCGCTGGAAAAATCGGCTCAACCCTGCTGCGCAACTCGATAACTGCTGCCGGCAACCTGGCTGGCCTTTTTCCGTGGTCTGATCTGCCGCCAGTTTATATGGTGCTTGGCGCTGAAGTGGTCTGCCGCAAAGGCAAGCCCAAACGCACTGTGCCGGTTCAGAGGTTTATCGATACCAGAGCCTCGCAATTTTTGGCCGAAGCCGAAATAATCGCTGAAATTATGGTGCCCATTTACGGTAAAGGCACTGGCGTTCACTTTGCCAAGTTTGCCAAGACCTCGAATGATTATGCCATGATCAGTCTTGCCATCAGGCTTACTCAGAAGTCCGGCAGAATTGAACAGGCCAGAATTGCTGTAAATGCTATTACAGCCACTCCGACCCGCTGCCTCGAAGCTGAAAAGGTCTTGGAAGGACAGAAAGGCAACGCTGAGCTTTTCGCTGAAGCTGCTAAAAAAGCTGCGTCAAGTCTGACAATTCGCCGCGACATCCGTGCCAGCAACGACTATCGCAAAGAGGTTCTCGAAGTGATGATCCGTCGCGGTCTGCAGGAAGCCTTTGACAAGGCCGGCAAGTAAGGAGAAAGCCAGTGAAAATAAATACCAGAATCAATGGCAAAGATATTTGCCTCGAAATTAAACCTAATACCATGTTGGCTGAAGCCTTGCGCGCCGCCGGTTTTAAGGGTGTCAAAATCGGCTGCAGCGAAGGCAGTTGCGGCGCCTGCGCCGTCATGATCGATGGTCGCCCCCGCAATTCATGCATCCTTCCGGCCGGCACGGCTGAAGGCTCCGAGATTCTCACCGTCGAAGGCATGGGAAACCCTGAGAAGCCGCATGTTCTGCAGCAGGCTTTTGTTGACTCAGGTTCAACTCAGTGCGGTTATTGCAACCCCGGTTCGTTAATCGCCGCCAAGGCACTGCTCGACAGCAACTCCAATCCGACTGCCGAAGACGTCAAAGATGCTCTTGATGGCAATTTATGCCGCTGCACTGGTTATATTAAGCGCATCGACGCAGTTCTTCAGGCTGCAAAAGCCGTTAAGACTGCTAAAGCCGCTAAGACTGTCAAGGCAGACAAAGCTGTTAAGGCTGTTAAGGCCGACAAGAAAACTGCCGGGCGCGCAGGAGGCAAAAAATAATGGCTAAGATCACTAAAAAAGAAGCTGTAAAAAAAGTCAAACCAGTTGCTAAAGCAGCTGCGGTTGAATATTCTCCAATTCCGGAATCCCCGCTGTTTTTTGAAAAACCCGACAAATTCAATCAGGTCAGTCACAGTCTCACCAAAATTGACTCGATGGGTCTGGTCTGTGGCATTCAACAGTATGTTGCCGACATGGATATTGCGAATTTGCTGCATGTAAAAGTTCTCGGCAGCATTTATGCTCACGCCGAAATATTGAAAATCGACACCAGCGCCGCACTCAAAGTGCCCGGTGTCGTGGCCATTTACACCTGGAAAGACGTGCCGCGCGTGCCAAGAACAACCGCTGGTCAGGGTTTCCCTGAGCCATCGCCTTACGACACCTATCTGCTCGACAGCAAAGTGCGCTTTGTTGGCGACCGCGTTGCTATTGTCGCGGCTGAATCAGCTGAAGCTGCTGATGATGCCTGCAAAAAAATCAAGGTTGATTACAAGGTGCTTAAGCCGGTTCTGGACTGTGAAAAAGCCATGGACAAAGGCGCGCCGGTTATTCACGACGAAAAAGACTGTCGCGTGCCGATCCCCATTTTTTATGATCCCAAACACAATCACTGCTCACATGTGCAGACTGCTGTTGGAGACGTAAACAAAGGCTACGAAACCGCTGATTACGTGTTCGAGCGTAAGTATTATCCGCATTATGCCCAGCACTGCCCGATCGAACCACACGTTTGCATGGCTTATCTTGACGGCTACGACCGACTCGTGCTGCGCACTTCAACCCAGGTTCCGTTTCACTCTCGCCGCATTACTGCACAAACACTGGGAATTCCGGTCAAAAAGATCAGAGTTATAAAACCCAGAATCGGCGGTGGTTTTGGCACCAAGCAGGAAGTCCTGCTCGAAGACGTTTGTGGTCTCGTAACTTTGCGCACCCGCCGACCTTGTATCTGGGCGCTGACTCGCTCTGAAGAATTCATATCAGCCCGCACCCGCCACCCGATGGTAGTTACCATCAAGAGCGGCGTCAAAAAAGACGGCAGCATCACTGCTATTTCGATGCGCGTTCTCAGCAATACCGGCGCTTACGGCTCGCATGCGCTTACTGTTCTGAGCAACTGCGGTTCGAAGGTTCTGCCGCTGTATCGTGCTGACAATATCGAATTTATCGGCGACACTGTCTACACCAACCTGCCGGTTGGCGGTGCTTATCGTGGTTACGGCGCAACTCAGGCTGCCTACGCCATGGAATGCCAGATGGACGAAATGGCCGAAGCAATCGGTATGGACCCGATCAAGTTTCGCCAGAAAAATCACATAAAAGAAGGCGAATCGTCACCAATCTTTAAAGCCCTCGGCGAAGGCCGTGAAGGCGTCGACATGAGCATTGGTTCATGTGGACTTGAGAAGTGTGTCACCGAAGGCATGAAGCGCATTGACTGGACTAAGAAATATGGCAAACCGGGCACTGGCGTCAAGAGACGCGGGCTCGGTATGTGCTGCCTGATGCAGGGCAGCTCAATTCCCGAGATCGACATGGGTGCTGTCTTTATTAAAATGAACGAAGATGGCTCATTTAATATGCTGCTCGGCGCCACAGATCTGGGCACCGGCTCAGACACCATTCTCGGCCAGATTGCCGCCGAAACTCTCGGCTGTCAGCTCACCGACATGCTGGTTTACAGTTCAGATACTGACATGACACCTTTTGATGTCGGTGCTTACGCGAGTTCTACCACTTACCTGACCGGTGGCGCTGTAATTAACGCTGCCAAAAAGGTTCGTGAACAGATCGAAGCAGTAGCAGCACTCATGATGGGCGAAAAAGCGTCCGATATCACGATTAATAGCGGCGTCTGCTACAGTAAAGGCCGCAAGAAAAAAGTAACTTTCTCGCAGGTCTGCAATTACTCAATGTATGAGCATAAGCAGTTCCAGATCGGCGCGATTGGCAGCCACATCAGCCACGCTTCGCCGCCGCCGTTCTCAGCTCACTTTGCTGAAGTCGAAGTTGATACCGAAACCGGCGAAGTTAAGCTGCTCAAATATGTTGCCGGCGTTGACTGCGGCACCGCTATCAACCCGCAGCTCGCTGACGGGCAGACGCAAGGCGCAGTAATGAACGCGATCAGCTTTGCGCTGACCGAAGAATACATCTTCGACGAAAACGGTCGTATGCTCAATCCTACTTTTGGCAATTACAAGATCTGGGGCACCCGTGACCTGCCCGAACTCGAAACCTTTCTGGTGCCGACCTACGAAAAGACCGGCCCATACGGCGCCAAGAGCGTCAGTGAAATCAGCATCAACGGTGCATTGCCAGCTATAGGTAACGCGATCAAGAATGCCGTTGGCGTAAGACTGACCCAGCCGCCCTTTACTGCTGAGAAAGTGCTTAAGGCAATCAAAGAGCTGCAGGCCAATAAAGGCAAAGATGCTGCTAAACCGGTTGCCAAGCCTGCCGTCAAGGCAGCAAAGCCTGTAGCCGCCAAGCCTGCCGTAAAAGCAGCGAAACCAGTTGCTGCCAAGCCTGCAAAAGCGGTTAAAGCTCCAGCTAAAGTCGCCAAACCGGCAAAGCCGGCAAAAGCAGCGCCAGTAAAAGTTGCCAAAACAGTAAAACCTGTTAAAGCAGCGCCGACTAAAAAACCCGCCAAAAAGAAATAAAATCAAACTCGACGACTGACTAACTGTACCCAGCCTGGCATCGCCAGGCTGGGTTTTTATTTGAATTCACTGATTATCCAAGCTTGCGCATTTCGCTGCTGCGCCGTGACCTTTCCCAATGAAAGCCGCCGGCAACTGTGTTATTATAAGCGTCAGTAACGCAATCTTAAAAGAACCAAAAAATTCTGGTGACTCGAATGTTTAAATTATTCAAAAATATAGATAGAAAAAATTACAAGCCAAAATTTGGTGGCCTGGAAATTTTTAAATTTATTGGCCCCGGTCTTCTGGTAACAGTTGGGTTCATAGACCCGGGGAACTGGGCTTCAAATCTGGCTGCCGGGGCCGACTACGGGTATGCCCTGTTGTGGATGGTTACGCTGTCTACGCTTATGCTTATTTTATTGCAGCACAATGTGGCACATTTAGGCATTGCTACAGGACTTTGCCTTTCAGAAGCTGCTGCTATTCATATTAAACCGGTTTATGCGAAATTTTTACTTCTGTCAGCAATGCTGGCATCTGTTTCCACATCGCTTGCCGAGATACTGGGCGGCGCTATTGCTTTGAAAATGCTGTTTGAAATACCGATAAGAGCCGGAGCAGTGTTGGTTACCATTTTTGTTATGACCATGCTGTTTACCAACTCTTATAAGCTGATTGAGAAGTGGATTATTGCTTTTGTTTCGATTATTGGTCTGTCATTTCTGTATGAACTTTCCCTGGTAAGCATTGACTGGAACAGTGCCATAGCCGGTTGGGTTACTCCATCGTTTCCAGAGGGCTCAATGGTGGTGATTATGAGCGTCTTAGGTGCAGTGGTTATGCCTCATAACCTGTTTTTGCATTCTGAAATAATTCAGAGCCGACAATGGAACCGTGAAGATGAAGCAATAATAGACAAACAACTGACTTACGAATTTCTCGATACCCTGTTTTCAATGCTTATTGGCTGGGCAATCAACAGCGCCATGATCCTGCTGGCTGCGGCAACTTTTTTCAAGTCCAAAACCATGGTGTCAGAACTGGAACAGGCTCAGCAGTTGCTGGCGCCCTTGTTGGGCAACCATTCTGCCGTTATCTTTGCGGTCGCTTTGCTGTTTGCTGGTGTGGCATCTACAATGACATCCGGTATGGCGGCCGGAAGTATTTTTGCCGGAATGTACAGAGAACCCTATGACATCAAGGATAATCACTCAAAATTGGGCGTTGCGCTCTCTCTGATTCTCGCGGTCATAATTATTTTCATGATATCAAATCCATTCAAGGGTCTGATCATTTCTCAGATGATATTGAGTATTCAATTGCCTTTTACCATTTTTCTGCAGGTCTATTTAACTTCCTCCGAAAAAGTCATGGGAAAATACAAAAATTCCACAGTGAACAAAGTGACTCTTTATGCCTTGGGAGTTATTGTAACGATTTTGAACATAGCTCTTTTTATCAGCATGCTTTAACAGAGGTTTTTATAGGTAAAAAGGCTTATTTAGAGGCAGTCAGAATTTTTTAGAACAAGTTGCTTAAACTCTTCGTAATCCTGGTTTTTGTTAAAAAGTTCTTTGGCGAAACTATGGGTAGTGTTATCACGCATGACGATTTCTAAATAAGTGCTTCTTGCTGCACCCTTAGATAAAGTTCGAGTATAAACCTCTTTTATGTCAGAAAATTTAGCCATGCAATCTTTGGTAATGAAAAATCTCGTTTTCTTAAAATGAAGTCCATCCTGGAAAAGAGCAACATACTCTTTAGGCTCTTTCATGACAAAAAATACGATTATTGCAAAAGCAGTAAGACCTGCCAGGATGGCTTTTGTCTGGTCTGAAAAATTATAAATGCCGGCCAACATAAAAACCAGCAGCCCACTTATTCCTGACAGTGCTATTGCATCAACAGTTAGCAGTGCTCTGAAACCGTATGGTCTGAAAAATATTTTTCTGGAGGTTGCCTGGCGCGAGTTCGCTTTTGCCATATCGTTAATCCTTGGGTCTGGAAAAATCATTACAGATCATTTTATACCAAAATTGAATTACTGTCATTGTTGCCGTGTGAATCAAAAATCAAGTCAAAAATCACAAGGCCATTTTGTTATGGTTTTTCTGTTTTTAATGTGTAATTGTACGTGTCTTAAGGAAGGTGGAATATGAAAAAAGCATTCACAGCATTGTTGTCAATTATATGTCTTTTCTTCGTAATGCCCGTACCGGCTTTGGCCAAAGAAAAAGTGCCGCGCCTCATTTTAAAATCTTTTTTGCCTCTGCCGGACAATCGACTTGTCGCTTATGGCAAAGTTGTTTACATGAAAGACCGAGTGCCCGCGAGTGGTTTGGTATCACTCTGGTTGGTGTGGGTGTGTTTATTCTGGGCTTCAAACGCTGATAGATTGAACTTTTGTCACTTCGTATCTTTCACTGGTGACCATTTGCCATTTTCTTTTTTGTAATTGAAGCCGCCTGACATCAGATCAAAACCAGCTTTTTCGCTAAACATGCCTGACGCATTAACCGCGATTTTTTCATTGGCTTCAACATACCTGATTTCACCCTTAGTGTTAGTAAAAGAAACTTTTCCCTCTTTTACTCCGATTTCAGTGGAATCGGAGGTCACAGACAGCATGAACACTGTTCCAAGAACGGCGGTGACGCCGTGCGGAGTATTGACCTTGTAACCATTCTTATTTTCATTTATGCGATAAATAATCGATCCTGAATCTTGTTTGACATCACCATTTGCGGATGTTAATTCAAAGTATGAATCTGGCATTATTTCAATAATTCCGCGATTTGAAAGAATCAGGTCGGCTGAGGCTTCCAGCATTGTTCTGACCGCTCCGCCTGTCTGAAGAATGTCTTTTTCTCGGGCCTGAGCGAAGACTTGCGCTCCTGGTTGCTTCATTTCAACCGTTCCTGACACTCTGACGAACTCTGCCTTGGGCATTTCTGCGCCACAACCGGATAAAAAACTACAGATGACCAACGTGACAGCAATTGCCACAAAATCTCGATAATAAAAAGAAGACATCATTTATACCTCCACAATTCCGGTTGCACTATTTTTCTTGCGAGAACAATCAGTTTATCAGCAATCAATTTCATTAACGTCAAATATTTGGTTTTTGTCACTGCGGTCGTTTTGAATATTCAAGAGTTGCAAGTTTGAATTATATCAGCAAAGTTCGTCAGCTTTAAAAGTCAAAAGCAGATTAATCTTGCCAGGAAGAACCTGTTTGGTGTAAAATTCTTTGCTGAAGCGGCTTTTCCTGTCTTGTTCCGTTTTTTAGATGATTTTCAGAAAAAATTGGCTAAAATCTGAGAGCATCATTCATTGGCTTATCAACTGTGAAAGTATGCAAGGATGTATTTTTTTTCAATGATCCAGTTTGTCGCAGAAGCTGATTTGAGTTTTTTTCGGCGAGTTGCATGGCCGGAAAAAAAACAGAGCTCTGGGTTTACTCTTGTTGAATTGATGATTGCATTTTCGTTGGCCCTTTTGACAATTATTCTTGCCAGTTATGCATTTTCGCAGGCCACTAATACCGCAGAATACACTTCTAAAAAGCAGATCATGCAGGATCTTTCCAATAAACTGCTGCGTTTAATAAGAAAAGATGTTCGCTCTTCAACAGAGGCATTCATTTCGCCAGATGGAATCAGGCTTAAAATCTTTCAGCTGACACAAGCCGGAATGCCAGAGTCTCAGGAAGTTTTATATCTGTTCAAAGAGACTGGCGTCGAAAGAATAGAAGAAAACCAAAGAAAAGAGTTTCCGTTTCCTCTGTTTCTGAGAAAAGATGATTATTGGTCTATTGATGTATTTCAGAGCGCACCTGCTGGTTCAGGGTTTTACCTGGAAATCTTTGCAGTTGATGCCTACGGTAAAGAACTGATAAGGCTAAAAGAACGCCTGATAAAAATAGATATTACAAATCCTTAATTTTTATCGTTGGCCTTATAAAGGACATATTTTGACTAAAAAAAGTATAAATCTCTCCGGACAAAGACACAGGCGTGCGCAATATGGTTTTACGCTCGTCGAGATTTTAATTGCCATGTTTATTTTGCAGCTGGTTATAGCACCTGTGTATTTGATGTTCACTGAAACCCAGAGGACGATGTATAAGGCGGCTGATACTCTTACGGCTGCCAATCTTGCCAGTTCTCTCATTGCCGGATTGCGAGATGTGCCAACCAAAGCAATGCGACCACAACCTCTCGAAGAAGATACTCTGCTTGGTCCGCCATATCAATTGGGGATTCTTGATGTTTTGCCAGCCCCTGAGGAATTCACGCGCAAGGTTGAAATTATACCGCTTGATTTAGCGGGCCGCGAAGGTGGCCCGTTTTACTTAGTTGAAGTTCAGATCACATGGTTTAACCGAAAAACCAAAACCCCTGTTAATTACACTGTAAGAGATCTACTCAAGGGTGCCATATGAAAACTCGTTCGGGATTTGTTCTGCCTGGTGTTCTCATGCTTGTTTGTATACTGATTCTTCTTGCCGCTACCAGACATTATTTTTCGCGAAATCAGCTGATTCAGGCAGCTCACGGCGCTCACTATGAAAAGGCATACCATCTTGCCGTTGGTGGGCTAGATTCTGCTGATGAACTTTTCATGAAGGCCGTTTCGTATTTTAATGACAGCAGGGCTGAAACCATGCCTAAAATTGCCAAAGCCCCCCCTGAATTATTGCCGATATTGAAGGCTTTACTTGATAAAGACGGATTACCGTATACCCGCAAAGAATTTATTCCGATTCAGCCCGCGGTGTTCAAGCACCTTCAAAGCAGCTGGGAAAATTTTGCCACTTTAAAGGTTGAAGTTGAGCTGAAAGACTTGGAGACTCTTGTGATTCCATCCGCACCAGGCCCAGTTTCAGATGAAAGGGAAAAGAAAATTCTGGTAATGCTGCATGCAGAAGCCAGTATTAATGGCGCTGTAGCGAAAGTTTGTCGGTATCGCGAAGCAAAATTGGTGAATATTCTTCCGTCTATTCTGGGAAAGTTTTCGCTATATCTGCGTCAGCAGGGTTCCTTAGATAACAACTCATTTGTTGACACTTTTGCCGGTACAGGAGGTCTTAAAGATACTCCACTCATAGTTTACAGCGGAAAGAGCACTGGTTTTGCTTCGCTGAAGCCTGAGGCCGCCGCCGATTTTTTTGAAAGTCAGGGCTGGATTTTTCTTGGTGGTGATGCGCCATGGATTGTCGGTTCCGGGCCGGGTGGTGGAAGCGGTGAGCATGCTTCAGGGATGCAGATGAACGACCAGCAGATGTTTCCAATCCCGGCGCAGGATGATTTTTCTTCGTTGGGCTTTCTCGCATATTATTCACAGCCGGAATTTTTAGCAGTTGATTTGAAGAAGCCCCTGTATAACCAGGCGTTTCGCGATGTCAATAATGACCAGTTGTTCTCGTCACGAATCAGAATTTCTGGAAGCAGAATTACGCCAACGCCAACAAATATTGTGGGAAAAGCAATTTACAGGTGGGCTCTGATTCAAGGATTCACCAATACTGCGACCCAAAAATTTGCCCCGTTCCCGATGCTCAAAGAACCGCAATTTCCTGGTGGCAATTGGCCGGGAATGAGCCAAAATGCTGCCATGACCGTAGAGGAGAATTTTGCGGGAGATTTTAAGCGCTATAGCGCCAGAATGTCATATCTGATCGAAGAAAATTATAATTCTATCAATCTACGTGCTCTGAAATTTCCGAGCCCGCCATTGAGCACTGCTATTCAGATTGATCCTATAAGCATATCCGATAAAGATAGACCTGGAACTTCCCGGAGACTCAAGGTAGATACAAGACCTGCAACATTTATCGATGTTAATCATGGAAATAGCTACCAGGTTTGCCGTGATGATGGAAAAGTTCTTTTCGATGGTAATCTTTCAGGGTTCGAAGATTTGCGACATTTTCTCAGCAAAGCTGGCGAGAGCTTTGATGAACCCGTCGATTTCTTCAAGAAAATTAAAAACAAAGAAAAAGAAAATGTAATTAGCAATATCTACTACATTAAGGGAGATTTGCTGATTGATCGGCCTCTTAAGGCCAAAGATGGCTGCGGCGGCATGGTGCTCGTAGGTGGCAATATTACGATCCAGAATGAGATCGTGGCGCCAAACCTGGAAACAATTATATTGATAAGTCTTGGCGGCAATATTCGGATTGCAACATCCAGTAAGATTCAGGCTGGTTTGATTGCCTTAAAGGGATCAATTCAAGCTGGTTCATCTCTGAATGTTGAGGGTATTCTTTCGGCGCGGGATCTGTCGATGTCTTTGCTGTCGCCGTTGGGTTCACGAAAACTTTTATATAATCCTAATTTTGATGCAACCGATACGCAGATTTATAACAGAGGGTTCAGGTTTTTCATGCCCGAGGAAGGAATTACCTTTGTCCAGTAAAAAAGCATTTACCCTGGTTGAAATCGTTGTGGCTCTGGCGCTTGTTTGTGGCGCGGTTGTTCTCTGGACCTATATTTTATCAGCAGGGCGAAATAGTAGCAACGAGCTGGACGAAGATCAAGCCTACAACAGTTTGCGTGCCAGTTTGATACAGACCTTAAAAAGAGATGTTCGGTCTTCGGTGGCAATTAAAGAAACAAGCCCGAGTTCATGGGAAATAGAAACAATTGAATTTGACGATACCGGCTTGCCAGGCAAGAAGCTGCTAACTTATGAGATAGATACAAATTGCACAAAAGTTTCAATAACAGAGGGGGGGAAGGTAAAAACCTATGATTTTTCAAAAATTCTTAAAGGGAAAAAGCTTAACTTCAAGATTATCCCATAGTGCTTTGGGCAAAACCCTGCTGATCACGGCATTTTGTCTAACTTTACCCAGTCTTTTTGCTGTCAAGTTTGAATTTGACATTCAACCTGGAACTTTCACCATGAATATTGAAAAGCTGAATTCGCCCGAAGGTAAACCGGAACTGTCGGCCAGTCAGCAGACCAAAGCCTCAGAGGTTCCAGATGCTGAGACTACAGCGCTCCCCAATCTCCTTAAAAAAATTATCGAGCAGTTACCACATATTTTCACCAATCCGCTATCTTCGAATGTAACCACCTCCAGGCCTAATGCGAATGCTGCCGAGGTGCTGCAACCTCCAAATTCAGAAAGTGAACTGAAGGGAAAAGGTGAAAAGGAACTGGTAGCTGTTCGAGATGGTATGGCAAGCGTGGAAATTTATCTTTCAACTTATGCCCCAGCTACCATGGAAGTTCATCTTTATGACGTAGATGGTTCGGAGATCTGGTTTAAAGGGCTTTCTCTTCTCCTTTGGCAAAGACCTGATGACAGCGCGAATGCCCCTGTGAGTTTTAAGGGTGATTCTGACCAGTCAAGCATGTTTAAGGTCAAAGATGGAGATTACAGTCCACGCGATAATCTTACCTATTCGTTTGACTTGAAAGAAGGCCAGAAAATTGTGTTGAAGACTGGCGGACAGGCTGAACCTACCAGCTATATAAGGGTCAAAGGGACTGCGTTCTAATGTTTTCCATGTAAGTGGGCAATCATGGGTTTATAGCAAAGTGTTGTTTGCAATATGACATTTTGTCTGGATATTTCGTTAAGACCAATGAAAGATACAAATAAGCAAGTGGAATGAGTTATCACAACCTTGAGATAGACACCGAATTCATTGCCTGCCTTAGAAGGCTTGATGAGAGAGCGTTTGGAAAGCTGTTTCATGCCTGCTCAGGCCTGGTCTATTCTATTGCAATGGGTTT
Organism: Candidatus Rifleibacteriota bacterium; assembly: GCA_018818125.1. Taxonomy (GTDB): domain Bacteria; phylum Muiribacteriota; class Ozemobacteria; order Ozemobacterales; family Ozemobacteraceae; genus Rifleibacterium. The sequence continues at coordinate 17,385 of JAHISQ010000151.1, read as the reverse complement.
GCTTGGTGACAGACAGGCAGCAGAAGACGCATTGCAGGAAATTTTTTTCAAAGTCTATAAGGCTCTGCCTGATTTTGAAGGAGAAAAGTTAACCTCATGGATAGGAAGAATTGCTCAAAATCATTGTTTTGACATGCTGCGCCAGGCCAAAAGAGCTGTGGTCACCAGCGTTAAGCCAATTGATGATCTAGATATATCTCAATTAGAACCAGTTTCAGATGAGTTTCCTGATTTTTTGAATTCCCTTTCTCTACTTGAACGTGAAGTTGTTATCTTAAAAAAAGTTGAAGGCCTGAGTTACAAGGAAATATCTCAGCTCACCGGTAAAAAAGAAGGAACTTTGCGGAATATTATGTTGAAAAGCCTACAGTTGCTAAGGGGGAAATTAGATGAAAAATAGTTGCGAAAATTTCATCTTACTGCTGCAAGATTACCCCGAAACTGCTATTGATAAGGAATCTCAAGAGCATCTGGCGGTCTGTGAAAACTGCCGCAAATTACTGGAAAACCACAATCAAAGCTTTGATTTATTGAAAAGCCAGCTGACACTTTCCCCGCAAAAGAAGCAGCAAATTTTTGCCCGGATTCACCAGACCATAGCAGCAGAAAAAACGCAGGAAAGTAACACCCCGTTCTCCACCTTCTTGGCTTGGCTTTTCGCCCATCGCCTGCAACTTGTTTTGCCTGTTGTTATTTTGGCTTTTGGGATCATGTTTTTCAGTCAGAATAATCCAGATAGTAAAATACAGATCTCGGGATCGGCCGTGATTCTGCGCAATATGGAAAAAATTGAACTCGATCAGAAGTCGCTTCAGCTGGCTTTGGGTGAGAAAATATCACTTTTAAAGGGGCGACTGAATCTTTTCTGGAATGAGATTGAAACTGTGGCTATAGATGGCCGCCTTGATTTTTCAGCGGCAGACATGAGTATCAAAGCCCAGAGCGGTGAAGCTGTAATGAATTTCACCCCTTCGGCAAAGGGCTATTTAATTGAGACCAGAAGATCTCTGCTAAAGATTGTCGGAACTACAATTAAGCTGGAGCTTACAGACAATTCTGATGTTATTTTCGTGGAAAAGGGAAAAATTGAATGGGCTCTTCATGATAACTCCAGAAAAGGAGAGGCCGCCGCGGGCATCAGAATTTTAATAAGAGCTGATAATCGTGGTTCGCTGACAGTCGAAGAAAGTCCTTTTGCCCAGATGAATTCAGCTGATGGAGCTATTGCCTCTCAGAGTCCTGATCCGGGTGTGAAATTAATAAAATCAGGTAAAGACTGGGTGTTTCAAGAAATTGAGCCATCTGGCGCAGAGAAAAAGCAATGAAAGACCTGTCCGAAGTTTCTGCGTGTATACAGCAAAGTGTTTAAATAATTTTTGGAGGAATAATCATGATTACTAGATCTTTCTCACGTATCTTTCTCATCATTGTATTGTTTACTTTTGCATTAACAAGCCTGGCGAGTGCCGCTGATGTCAAAATCAAATTTACCGATAAATCTCGTATCAAATACGAAGGTGACTGGTTGTCGATAAGCTATCAGGCTTATACATCTAAAACTGTTGGCTCTGGTGGCCGTAAAGGCATTGCGACATGCAAGCCAAACCTGACAGGGACCTATCAGATTATTGCAGAATTTAAGGCGACAGTGAATCGCGGTAACAAAGCCATTTATTTTGTTAACGGCACCAAAGCAAAAGAAGTTGACCAGAGAAGCGGCGTTGTTGGTGGTAAGTCGGCTTTCCCTAAGGTTTCGCTCGGTGTTTTTGAGCTAACTCCTGAATCGACTGTCGAACTTCGCGCCCAGGATGGAAAGTCATATTCGCTGGTCAGTTATACCTTCACGACTTCCACTGATGTTCCAAAGGACGCAATAGCTGGTGATACCGCTGCTGGCGGCACCCCTGGCGACACAGCTGCTGAAAGTTCTTTTACTGCTAAGCGTGATGGCGATATGGTTATCGAACCCTTTCTTTCTACTTACAGTGCCGCTGAATTTCATGTTGCAGTTGATGGAAAGGAAGTTTTCAGCTGGGTCAGATCGAATGACTCTGCTAATGAACCTTGCGTTTTTAATGGAGCTGCTGATGAAAAATCTATGACCGAAGTTGAACCCGGCGATTATTCACCGACCTCAGGGTTAAAATACACAATGGCTCTGAAAGCCGGGCAAAAAGTAACATCCAGCAAAAGCGGAAATTACGAAGGTGCTTCTTTTCTGAAGATTTCTGGACCTTTTGATGGCGCAGCAGAAGCCACTAAAGACAAAAAAACAGCTGATAAAGACACTAAGGCCGTCACCGCAGACGATAAAGATGCCACTGATGACACAAAAGACACTGCTACCGACACTAAGGCTATAACTGAGCCAGCCTCTACTGCAGGCGATAAGCCTGCCACTGCCGGTACATCTGCCAAGACCGGCGCAACCGAAAAAACCGCTGCGCCAGGTACTAACGCAGGCAAAACAACTACAACAACCCCTTCTTCTGCTGACGATGTCTTAAATGGTAATTAACAAATGTGAAGTTATCGGAATGAACATAATACCTGGTTTAAGGGGGACTAAATGAAAATTATCAATGGCGCGTGGGGCTTTGGAGTTTTGCTGTGCCTGCTGGTTTCACCGATATATATGCCTGAAGCACTGTGTCAGGATGTCGCTGGTGCCAAGAATATGTTGGCAACAGTGGAAGACGTTCTTGCTGATGCGGGTGAGCTGAAACTTACTGCAACGAGCCAGGGAACTAAAACCTATACAGCTAACTCAGACTGTGAGGTTACTATAAAATCTTGCCTCTACACCCAAGGAGCCTCTGAGCTCAACGTCCAACTCAATGGTGAGGAAATCATTTCCTGGAACAGGCAAAGCCACAGCGATTCGGCAAAGCTGATCGTGAAAGGTGAGGAAGTTGCAGAATCCAATATAGAAGGAAATCCGGGCGATTTTACTCCTCAACCTCAAGAGACCAAAATTTCCATCAAAAAAGGGGATAAGTTAACGCTATCTCTCTCGGGCAGTTTTGGCAAATACGAAGGGTATCTTTCTCTTGTTGCTCCTGGGATTCCAAAATCAGAAAATGGCGCTGGCCAGGCGAACAAGCCATCAGCTAACACTGGAGATACTTCCGCCCAAGATACGGCAAGCTCTGAAGGATTCAGCCGCAAGGAGACATTCTCCAGTACAGGAGTAGCACAAGCCCACAGAGGTGGCGGCACCACTTTCAGAGTCAAGAAGAAGGGGCAAGCATTCGGAAAAACTTTCAAAGTGGTCTTTTCTAATGGTTGGTCTGTAATTGTGCCGGATAGCTCAAAAAGATTTACAAAGGATAAGTTTATCTATAGGCCAGGTGGTTCAAACAAAAATGGCGATACATGGACCTCCCATGGAGGAGCTTTTATCTGTGCTAATGCTGGTAATACGAGTAAATCGTTAACAATATTCTATTGACATCGTCATTGGACACGCTTCAGAGTTTTACTGAATACTTATGGGAGAAAAGAATGAATAGAAAAAATTGGTTTTGCCGCTTAGGAGTTTTATTGTGTTTGTTGGTTTCATTTCCGTGTGTACCTGAAGCACTGTGTCAGGACGCTGCTGGTGCCAAGAATATGTTGGCAACAGTGGAAGACGTTCTTGCTGATGCCGGCGAATTAGAGCTTACTGCCGAGGCCCAGGGAACCAAAACCTACACTGCTATCTCGGATTGTGAAGTTACGATAAAATCTTTCCTTACAACCTATGGCCCTGCCGAGCTTTCTGTGAGCCTTAATGATGAAAAAATCATTACCTGGCAGAGACAAAACGACACGGATTCGTCAAAGCTGATAGTTAAAGGCGAGGAAATCGCAGAATCAAACATCGAAGTGAAGCCAGGTGATTTTACAGCTCAACCTCAGGAAACTAAAATTGCTGTCAAAAAGGGCGATAAGCTGACATTGAATCTTTCTGGTGAATTTGGTGCCGCCAGTGCTTATCTTACTCTTGTTGCGCCCGGAATCCCAAAGTCAGAGGCTTCTGCTTCTTCAGAAAATTCAGCTTCTTCCGGTACCGTGGTTGCTGGATCCGGCGGCGGCTTTCTTTGGAAACCGATATCAGAATCTCGCGGTGGTGTTGTAGCCCTGATATTGCCACCAAAATATCGACATGGGGATTTTGATAAAAAAGTCTGGATTAATGGCAGTGCCAATGAAGTGAAGGAATGGTCAAGTGGCTATCATAATGGCAACAGGATTCACATATTTTTAAAGAAAAACGGCGCCAGCTATGGTGGCAAAGTTACTATTGAGCTTGGGTCAGCCAAGGGCGGCCGCATCAAATGGGACGTTGCCAATGGAGCAAACCGAACCGAGAAGTAGAATGACAGAAATTTGGCACTGCTCCAGCACGATTTAACTATTTTCTGGTGCAAGCTTCATAGTCACTGGGAGATGTGATTCCAACCGCCGCAGGATAAGGTGGCTCTAATGGCTTGTTTTTGGCCATTAGGGCCACCTATTTCGTAGTGCTCAACGGAGTATATTTGTCTGACTTGATTTTGCCGTGATTTGATTTAGAATGTATTGAGGTAATTGATGTTGAGGAGAAACAAATATGCAGCCGTTGTACAAAACCGGTTCGTTTTTTTATAAAATTCTTGTGGTGGCAGCTTTTTGTGCTGTTTTGCTGGCACCGCAGCAGGTTGAAGCAAGAATGTTGGCCGGCGGTGTTTCCGAACGCAAGATGAACCGCAAGATCACCAGTATGCTCAAGGCGGCTCGTAAGAGCTACGACAGCGGCAAAGTGCAGGTGGCACTCGACAACTATTGGAAGATTCTCGAACTTGACCCACAGGAAACTTTTGCCTATCTTGAACTTGGCGAAATCTATGTCGAACTGCGTATTTACGACCGTGCTATCGAATTGCTGGAACCCGGTCTGACCATGGCGCAGCGCGAAATGGACAAAGACAGCGTCTGCTATTACTTCTGCATTTTAACTACCGCACATCTGGCACTGAACCAGACCGGCCAGGCAAATAAAACTCTCATAAAAGCAGCCGAAGCGTCGCCAAAAAATCCGATGCCCCGCAAAATCCTTGGCGACATCTATCTTGCCAACAACCGCACTGCTGACGCCATCAAGGCATATAAAAAAGCAATAGAACTTGACCCTGATTATCAGCCAGCAAAAGAAAAGCTTGGTGAAGTAATGGCCAAATATGGCGACAAGCCACAGACCCGCACAAAAGACAGAAGCGAAATTGCTAAAAAAGCTGTGCAGCTTCCGGCGCAGAAGCCGGCAACAGGCAAAACAGTGCCAGCTGTTGCGGTGCCACGTCCGATGCCCGTGGCAAAGCCGGTTCCTGTAGCTCCGGCAGCCCAGCCACCCCGTCCTCAGCCGGTAGTGACAGAACCAGATTCTGAAGATGACGAAGAAGAATATGTGGAAGAAGGCGAAGATAGTAATGAAGGCGAAGATAGTAATGAAGGTGATGAATCTGAAGAATCTGATGAGCCCGGAGAATCTATTGCAGGTGATATTGAGCCGATGCCTCTCCCGGCTACTGTGGCAAAAACCCCGGCATCATCGGTGCCAGCACAGCCTGTCACGACTGAGCCCACTCCCAGACCCATGCCAACGGCTCAATCTGCGGCGGCGTCTGTTGCTCCAAAGTCCGAGCCTGCAAAACAACCAGTCCCAGTAGTCGCGACAGCGTCTGCTCCGGCACAGGTGGCAGCTGACAGTAAACCAGCAGATGCTTCTGCGCAGACAGCAAGCGCCGAAGAAATCGAAAGCCAGATCGACAAACTGCTCGCCGGTACTCCCGAAGATAAAAAGGCGGCAACCAGCTTCTTTTTAAAGCTTGAAGAAAAGGGCCTGACAGAAATTGAAGAGCTTCTTTACGACCCCGACCCGGAAGTGCGCATAATTGCGATTAGAACTCTGTCTGAATTCAAAGGTTTTTCTCAGCGGGTAAAAACCATGCTCGACGATGCGCTTGAAGACCCTGATCCAGCTGTTCTCAGCGAAATTCAAAAGGTTCTCGAACAGCTTTAATAAGACTTTTCAGCTTGAGCCAGGCAGTAAGTCGAGCCAGGCTTTTTTTACCTCAGGCGCGACCTGCTCAGCGTTTTCGATCATTTCGCGACAGATCAGCATCGTTAGTGGCTCAAGCGACTCAAACGGGTGTGCAATTGATGCTTCGAGTTCCCAGTCACCCGGAAATATAAGGCCTTCCGGGCAGCGATACTCAGAAAATGTGTTGCCATGGAATCTTAGTGCTCGATCCATGAATGCGATGCGACCACTATGAAGTCTTCCTCCTGCTCCAATAAGGCTAAGCAGATGTGTGTTATGCAGGCCTGTATATAGATAGCATCTCGCATTCGGCGGTGCAAAAGGCGGTGGTTCGGGTGGAGCCGGCACCTCTTCGAGATACTGTGCAAGCAGGCGTGGTGCCAGAAATGCTTCAAAGTTTCTGATTGACTCTGAGCCACTTATCAAGAGCTGCCCGCCGATAATGCAGGCATGCGAATAAGCCGGCTGAAAAACAGCGGCAACTGATTTCTCGCCGATTATAAGATTTCCGTTCAGAGGGCTTTCGCAGTTAAGATCTGCTTCTGGCGTTTTGTAAAGCGCCATGCCGTTCATGCTTACATTGAGCACCATTAACTCGTGCCTGGCAGGTTTGTCGGTAACGAATAGTACGCCGCCATCCTTAACGATGTAGCGATGGAACAGACGCTTTTCTTCAGCTGCAATCTCGCGCAGAATCTGGTCGCGCGCTTCATCAGGCAGCTTTGAGCACTCAAGAATAGTGCGCCCAAGTTTTAAAGCGCGATAGGGCGGTATGCGAAAAAATGCTACTGAATCAGGCGATATGCGACCAAAGCCACCGCGATTGCCTGTTTTAATTTTGCCGGTCTGCAAGCCATCGCCTGCTTTATCCCAGCTCATAAAGTAATCGAAAAAATAAAATTCCTGCTTTATGCTTTCGCCTTCGACAGTTTGCCACAAAAACACCTGAACTCCATCATCACCTTGAAACCAGCGCATTTTTAGCTCTGGACTGTCGTTTTTCAGCTTTGCAGTATTTATTTCGCGCAAAGAGTCGCCGAGAATGCGGGGTTTTATGAAATCGCTGACCACGCGGGACTGTACTGGCGAAAAGTTGGCAAAAGCACATCCAGCCAGCGTGCCAAACAGGTTTCTTATCGTGATGCGGCAGACCATTTGAACATTCTGCAATTTAAGCTGGCAATCGTGTGTTGTTCCGGTCTGCAGGGCATCAAGACCTTGCCAGCCGGCTAGATCTGCTCTGAATCCGCCATAGCTCAGATTGCTGACCGGGAAAGGCTTGCTCTGAGCGATTGTAACCTCGCAATCATCCATGTGCAGACGCTGAAATTGGCGACGTTCGGCATTGTCGGTGGCCGGTTCAACTTTTTGCTGGCTAGTTCCCGACAGCCAGCTTACCAACTTTTTAAGGTCCAGCATTAAACAACTTTCGATACATCATTTGTATCTGATTATATAGTCCTTAGGCTAATAGACAAAACAAAATGTGCGGACACAGCAAACAGGCTGTTTCGCTACTGCGAAACAGCCTGTTTTAAGCTCAGAGAATTAGTTGATCAGTCGCCTGACGGAACTACAGAAGAAACTGCAAAATCGAGATCAAGCGCTTCGGGATCATCGGCAACAAATTTGTCAGAGAAAACACCCTTGTAGAGGTCGCTGTCTGACAAGGCCATGTAGAGGCCGGTTTCACTCTTGATCTTTTCGAAGTCATCGACGATTTTTTTGTAGGCGTCGAGTTCGGCGTTGAGGTCTTTGAGGAGATTCTTAGGATGATAGCCATCTTTGCTGAAAATTACCCAGGCGCTACGAGAGTCAGAGTTCGATGCATCGGCAATTTCAGTAAAGTCTTCAACTTCATTCATGTAAAGTTTGGTGTGTTTTTCCATTTCTTCGTAGGCAGGGTAGATATCGGCAAGCCAATCCCAGAAGGTTTTACCCTTAACATCAAGGAAAGTGCCTTCCTTGAGGAATTTGGCGATGTCGTAATTGGTGAAGTCGGTTTTGAAATCCTTCAGGACCTGGCGCTTTTCTTCGCCGAGTTCCGTCATCATCACGGCCAGGTCGAGATTTTTCTTGACGGTAGCAACCATCATTACTGTATCTGCAGCCTTCTGCGCGATCGACAACGGGTCATAAAGCAGTGCCTGCTCGATGTCGCCCTGATAAATCCTGATGATGTTTTTCGGATTGTCGTTGAGTTTACTGTTCCATTTCCAGCCAAAACCCTTATTGAGTACTTTCCAATCCTTTTTCGACAATTTGGCGTTGGGGTCAATGTCATAGCATCTAACCAGCTTTTCGAGAGCCTCACGAGTGTTTTTATAATACTTGAGATGCTCTTTGCGGATAAAGTCGACCATCTTGTCGTTGTCTTTGATTGAATCTTTAACCTGTTCACGCGCGGCTTTGATCTGTTCCTTGAAATACATGAGTTCTTTAATCCCGACCTGGAAAGCATCGGCATTAAAGGCCTGGATAAGGAGATCTTCGTTCCAGGTGCCGGAGTCTATGCCGACCAGCGGAATGTAATTGAACGGTGACTGTTCCATGCGCAAACCAACCACATCAAAGATGCCGCCGCGGAAGTTATTGGCGGTGATCCAGTTCTGATACTTCTTGATCAGCACGTAGTCGGGGTTGAAGAATACTTTGAGGATATTGTAGTCTTCAATAGTCTTTTTGTAATCGCGTGACTGAATCTTGTCGCCAGCCCAGCTGACATAAGTCATCGGGTTGATGGCATGACCGACCTTGCCCCAGAAACCGCGCTTGGCGGCCTTATCTGTTTCGGCCTCGGTGGGTTTCCATGACATATAGTCCGCTTTCATTTGCCAGAGTTCCTGAAGGCGTTCCATGCCAAAGTCTGGCAGCGAAAAGCCTTTTTGGCTGTAGTAGCTGACGAGTACGCCCTGCTTCTCAAGTTCTTTGTATACGCGCAGGTTCTTTTCCTGGATAGCCTGTTCTTCTTCTGTCTCGGCGGTTGCATTCTTGATGAAGTCGCCATAATTTGATTCGGTAACCAGCAGAGCCACAGCTTTTTCATTTGGGTCAAGCTGGCCTCGGTTATCGTAGAACGATTTGAATTCGGGGTCGTTTTCGTAAAGATACCAGTAAGATCCTTTGTAGGCAGATTTCCAGCGTTTATTGTAATCGCCAAGGATATTTCCAATAGTGGTTAGTGCCGTCCAGATCAGGGCCAAAGCGCCAATTACCTGGCCGACGACCGGTATGCAGAACATGGCAATCAGCGCGGCTGAACCGAGAGCCAGACCGACATAATTTTTTACCAGAGGATATGAGCCATAGCGGCCACCCTGGCGGTCTTCAGAGGTTATGATGCCATAGGTGTCAATCGCAATGCCAAGCACGCACAGGCCAATGCCAACGGTATGGCCTACGCCTTTGGCGTCATTAATTACTGCGGCACCACGATTAGTGTTTATACCGGCTTTTTTGGCTACTGCGCGATAAGTTTCCTGATTTTCGAGACCAGTTTTGCGGGCTACCCAGCGCCAGTAAGAGTAAAAACCTTCGCCGGGTCCAGCTTTATAGCCGCAGGGCGGAGCCATGTGGCTTAGAAATGTCGAAACATTATTGGCACTGAAGGTTTTCTGAACGCTGGACGCCATGTTTCCCATGCGCTGAAAACCGTTCATCAGATTGGCTTTGCGCTGAATAAAACCCACGCCCTTCTGATAAAGGCGGGAATTAGCTACCTGACTGCCGGTCCATTTGGCAATAGTAGAAACTTTTGTGGCAGCCCATGCGGCGCCACGGGTGAGACCAGTTCTCTGTGCAGTATCACCGGCAAGTTTTACAGTGGCGACAATCGGGCCTGCATTTGCAACGAAAGTAAACGCCAAAGCGGCCTTGCTTGAAGCCATGGCCACAGCTTTAAAGTAATATGGCGTGTTGGTGAAATGAGGAGACATGTCACTGAGCGTGCTGTAAAAACTGAACACGTCTGAGCAGCCATCGTCCATCATCATGTAGGCACCAGAAAGCGTCATCATCCAATCGCCCCAGGCTTTGGCTTCAGCTTCTTCTTTGTTGCGACCTCTCAGGGCCAGAACGTATTCGAGGTAATCAGCCGGAGCTTCGATCTCGTTGACATCGACAATACCCTCAATGCCTTCTGTATTCAGTATTGGCTTCGGCACGTCGTCGTTGGCATGCAAAACGGCAAGAGCCAACGGCTCGAATGCAAGCCAAAGACAAAACAGAACGATAAACCATCTGTGACGCAATTTTACCTTCATAATCCCCTCCTTAGTGAAGAGCAGCCATAACAATATTGTACCGCTGATAATAACAGTATTCTAATGATACCAAACATTCAGCCCAAACGGAAGACCAGATCAAGAGTGACTGCATAAGCAAGATTGCGCAATCAGACTGATTGTTTTTTTCCCATACAGATAAGAATACCGACAGAAATGAAAAAAGTTTACTTAATTTTGAGAAATCATATTTTCTCTGCAGGCAACTATGTATGTACAGGTCAAATCACCAGTTACGTTATTCATAGTTTCGAACATGTCGAGTATCGGGTTGATACCTAGTGCAAATGCAACAATCTGTGAAATCTGGGTTTCGTCGAGACCCATACTTTTTAGTATTATGAACAGCAGCATCAAGCTGCCTCCAGGAATCCCACCGGCACCTACTGCTGCCAGAACTGTGGTGATAACCAGAACCAGCAGAGAGGAAAACCCGAGTTCGATGCCGAATATGTTGGCGGCCAGAATCGCAAACATTGGCAGGTGAATGCAGACGCCATCCATGTTGACTGTCGCACCAAGCGGTAGAGAGAAATCAGCAAGCTCGCGGCGGATTTTAAGGTCATCTACCGCTGTTTTAAGCGTGATTGGCAGTGTTGCGCCTGAAGACCTGGTCACAAAGGCTGTGATCATCGCTTCCTGAGCAAATTTAAAAAATTTAAGAGGGTTGGTGCGGGTCATTAACGCAATCATGGTTGAATAGACAACTGTGATCATCAGGCCGATTCCGACGATAATTCCCATCCCGATATTAAAATATGGCCCGGCCAGATCAGGGCCATACTGGGTAAAGTTAACTATGGTCAGGGCAAGAATGCCTATTGGCGCATAATCCATGATCCATTCTACCAGCACGAACAATATGCGGTTAAGCGTTGCTGCCAGTTCGATAATCCGGTTGAGCGGCGCTGCTTCATTCTCTGCTGTGTCGTCGAGAATAACGCGCAGAGCCAGTCCGGCCAGAATTGCGAAAACTATGACAGCAAGAAAATTGCCATCAGCCAATGCCTTGAACGGGTTCTCGAACATGCTCATGAATACGTCGGTCAGAGAGGTTGCGCCGGGATTAACGTTAAGTGATACATTGCTGGCTCCGGCGGCGGCTGATCCAAGCGACAGTCCGTCTTTGCCGGGATTGATGGCAAGCGCGAATACCGTGCCAACGACAGCTGCCAGCAGAGAAGTAATCAAATACAGCACTATTACCTGAAGCCCGATGCGACCAAATTTTTTCAACGGCAGGCTGGCCGCACCCTGAAACAGTGAAAAGAAAATCAACGGCACAACGATCATCTTCAGCATCTTGACCAGAATAAGTCCAAGAGGCGACAGCCAGGTGTCAAGATGCCCTTTGAGCTCTACTCCGTAGTTTGCTTCGGCATACCAGCAGATGACACCAATAAGGGCGCCAATTGTAAAAGCGCCCAGCATACGATAAAGAATTGGAATTGCTCTATATCTTGCGATAATTCCCATCTGATCACCCCTGTAGCTGAATTTGGTCAAAGCCTAAAGCAATTTTGCTCAGTCGGCAATATAAATTTATCAGCTATTTACTCTGCCTATGAGGCGCAGTAAGCCATCCAGAATTGTTATCGGGTGTGGAGGGCAGCCCGGAATAAAGAGATCTACGGGTAATAGCCCGGTGATTCCATTATTCTGTTCTGTCTGGTCGCGGAAAATACCGCCACTGATAGCGCATGCTCCTACTGCAACTACCAGTCTTGGAGTTGGCACTGCTTCAAAGGTCTCAAGGGTTGCTGACTTCATGTTTCGGGTTATTGGTCCAGTGATTATCAGGCCATCTGAGTGCCGCGGAGAAGCCACAATTTTAATGCCGAATCGGCTGAGGTCGAAGACGATGGTTGTGAGAACATTTATATCTACTTCGCAACCATTGCATCCGCCGGAGCTTACCTGACGGAATTGAAGCGAGCGGCCAAAAATCTGCTGTTCAGGTTCGGTGGCGAGCTTGATTCCTGATTTGCCGATTATCAGGTCTTCGCGTTTGCTCACGGCCAGACATGGGTCATTGGAAAAGTTGATTGCCTTGACGGGACAAGCTTCAGCGCATGCTCCACAAAAAATGCAACGCCCGAGATCGATCTGTAGGTCATTATCACGAATAATAGCATTGGTTGGGCATATTTCAATGCATGCCTGGCAACCTTTTCGGCATTGTTCTTCCCTGATTACGGGCAGACCACGCAGACGGTCTGGAATTACCGGTGCTTCTTCGGGGTAGTCAACTGTTCTAAAGCCTTGTTGAAGGCGGGCGGCCAGTATTTTCAGCATTGTTTTACCCTCATAAATCAAATCCGCAATAAGACAAATTAAAACTTTTGTTGCACAGGGGGAAATCAGATATTTCCTGATTGCGCAGAGCCATCCCCAGAGCAATCCAGTTGTGGAAGGATGGATCAACAACTTTATATCGCGAAAAATGGCCCTTTGCATCGGTGATCGCAGTATGGCAGATTTCTCCACGCCAACCCTCTACCAGCGAAACGACCAGAGAGTTCGGTCGAAGGGGGGGGGCTGCTTTTGTAGCGGAGCTGGCAATTCCACCGGCAGGCAGGTTTGGCAGCAGTTCCTGCAAAAAGCGAAGCGAATCATGCATTTCATGCCAGCGAACCAATGCCCTGGCGGCTACATCGCCTGTCATAGACTCATGGCGCGGTTCTGTCGGAAATTTTGCAGTTTGGTAATGACCCAGAGGAAAATCGTGACGAATGTCTCTTAAAGCGCCGCAAGCACGTGCTGTCGGCCCTACCAGCCCAAGTGCAAGGCAAGTTTCTTTTGAAACCCTGCCGGTGTTTTCAAACCTGTTCATAACCGTTGGCGAGTCCCAGAGAAGCTGAATAGCAGTATTGCTGTCTTTTTCTGCGCGTGCCAGCGCCTGACAAAGCTTCTCAAGCCTTTCCGGGGTATCGAGATCGAAACGTACGCCTCTTGGACTGATAAAGCCTCGTCCAAGGCGACTGCCGCAGATGAGTGCGGTCATATTCAAAAAGTCACCTCGAATTCTTCCGCAGTAAGAGGAGGTCGGCAAATAGCCCACATCGCCGCCCAATGCGCCCAGATCACCAGTGTGGTTGGCCAGGCGTTCCAGTTCGAGCCCCACGGCTCGCAAGGCATGTGCTCTTGGCGGAACTTTTACACCCTGCAAGGCTTCCATTGCCTGGCAGTAAGCGAGAAAATGGCCGATAGTGGTGTCACCGGCAAGAGCTTCCATTTGATACGCGGTCCTTTTATGCGGCCCCCCAAAAAGCGTTTTTTCGATACCCCGGTGTTGGTATCCGAGTGAAATCTCAAGATGAAAAACCTTTTCGCCATGGCATTGAAAGCGAAAATGTCCTGGTTCAATAACTCCGGCATGAATCGGTCCGACAGCAACCTCGTGGGCTTCGCCGCCTTCAATTCGAAAAAGCTCCTGTGGCAGTCCAGGCCAGATGTCGGTTCCTTTTCGGTATGATTCATGGAATCTGGCAGGGCGTAACCATGGGTGTCCCACTGGAGTGACACCCCACTGCTCGGCGATTTCTCGCTCAAACATGTGGAATTGGGGGATTGCTGTCGTAAATGACGGAAAATGCTTTTCTATTTGCGTTGTCATAACTGCCAGGCGCTTTTCTGCTTCGTTGGCTAGCACTGCGATAAGTCTAAGAGGCTGTCCTGTTCTGTTGTCCGCGTTTTCCATTTCCATTCCAAAGAAGGAGCATACACGCCATTCTTGCGCAACGGCATCAAGAATGTATTGCTGAAACTCGCTGAAAGCAAGGCACGGCACATCTGAAAGCGCTTTAATTCCACCGTTTTGAACGAAGCAGTGTTTGACTGAACTCATGGTTTGCCTCCGAGAAGCCCTTGACTGGTGGGAATGGTCGGGGCAGTTTGAATGATGGCTGCGGCGCGGGTAAGTGCGGACTGAAACGGTTTCGGCATCCAGAGGCCGAGGAGGAGAAGGATCGCGAGAGGTGCTGCTACCAGAAAAGCATCAAGCTTTTTCACCGGAATCGACTCAAAATGCCCTGCAGGCTGACTGAAAGCCAGTGGTAGAGCATAGCGCAGTGCTCCTATGAAAACCACGCCGGTGCCGGCGAGAAAAAGGATTATTACCAGTATCCGGTTGCCGTCAACCGCAGCTTTTAAAATCTGAAATTCGCTTATAAACAGGGAAAAGGGAACTATGCCGATGAGCACCAGGATACTGGCAAAAATGCCGGTGCCCCAGACCGGAGAAACGCGAAAACTTCCCGACATTTTTTCCATGTTATGACTGCCGAAAGCCTGTCCCAGGCGCCCGGCCGAAAAGAAGGCCAGGGATTTGGCGAGGGAGTGATTGAGGGTGTGAAAAAGCGCGGCAAAAGTGCCAAGTCCGCCGAGACCCAGACCCAGAGCTATAATTCCAATGTGTTCGACGGAGCAATAGGCCAGAAACCTTTTTACATCGTGCTGAAAGAGAATGAAGGCCGAAGACATGAGTATCGAAAGAAGCCCGAATCCGGTTAAAAAATTCAGCGCCCAACCTGAATGCCCCAGGGTTTTCTCGGTAATCGGAATATAGCGCATAATGCAATAGAGAGCGGTGTTCAGCATGAATCCAGAAAATATGGCAGATACCGGGGACGGGGCTTTGCTGTGGGCGTCTGGCAACCAGCTGTGCATCGGCGCCAGTCCTGCTTTGGTGCCGTAGCCGACCAGCGCAAAAATGAAGGCTGCCTTTACCAGCGCAGGTGACAGAAGGGCTGTGTTTGCCATGAGGTTGGTCCAGAGAAGCGCCTGATTAGGGTCGAGCGGCAGATCTTTAGCTGCCAGGCGGAGCAACATGGTTCCAAGAAAGGCGAATCCTATGCCTACAGAACAGATCAGCATGTATTTCCATGTCGCTTCAAGCGATTCGCGCGTGACATGGACACAGACAAGAAAAGACGTAAGCAAGGTTGTGGCTTCCATGCCCACCCACATTATGCCGAGGTTGTTTGAGATAAGAACCAGTAACATGGCTGCCATGGCTGGGCTCCATAGACCTGCGAAAGTGCGGGCTTGTTTAATGCTCAATTTCTTTTCACGCAGTTCTTCGCCGAAATAGACCAGAGCAAAAAGCGAACTTAAGCCGAAAACCATGAACATCACCGTGAGATGATATGCCGAAAGCTCATCGAGAAAAAGCCAGTCGTGAAAGGCAAAAATCTGGCCGCGAGAAAAAGTTAAAAATATGGCGTAGCAGCCAATCAGCGTGGTCAAAAATACGCCAGAAATAGAGATTCTCAGGACTATTCGTGGTGAAGTGAAAAGTTGCGAAAAGATGCCCGACAGAATCGGTATCACAAGCATTACAGAAAAGATCATCTCGTTGGACATGTGATATTCAACCTTTCAGATGGGTAAGCCTCTGAGTGTCAATGTTGTGGAAAGCTCTATTCATGAAACGTATGAGGACTGACCAGATAAGAACCGCCACCAGGATATCTAGCAGTGCTCCTATTTCGACGAGGAATGGAGCGTAATACAGGGTTCCTACGCCAAGCATGAACGCGCCGTTTTCCATTACCAGAAAACCGATCACCTGACTGATCGCATTTTTTCTGCTGATTATAAGAAACAGTCCACTGAAAATAGAAAACAATGTGGCTGGTAAAACCAGTCTTGACATGTCGTTGCCGGGCAGGGGAATACGCTCTCCCAGCCATAGTGATGCGATAAAAGCCAGAAGCCCGATGATGGTTGAAGCAATGAAACCTACGTAAGGATCTGCTTCACGGCTGGAATGCACGGTTTTGGTCAGCCTGAAGAGCATTATCGGGAAAACAATTCCCTTTAAGGCAAAGGCGGTCACTCCAACCAGAAATACGTCGGGAGTAAGATGAAGCCAGCGCGACAAGAGAGCAAAAATGCCGAGAAGCATTCCCTGAAAACCTGTCCACGAAATGAGAGATTCTATGCGGCTCGTAGCCAGAAGGCGCAGATTGGTCAGCACCACGAATATAATCAAAAGATCAAGCACAGATGACCAACCTTTCTATTTACTGAATAATAAAGCCGATGACCGAAAAAACGCAGGCACCGACGAGAAACTGAGGGACTAGAATCATTCGGAAGCGGGCCATGGTGGATTCGATAATTCCAACTAAAACTG
This sequence comes from Candidatus Rifleibacteriota bacterium, assembly GCA_018818125.1. Taxonomy (GTDB): domain Bacteria; phylum Muiribacteriota; class Ozemobacteria; order Ozemobacterales; family Ozemobacteraceae; genus Rifleibacterium. Next base: position 902 of record JAHISQ010000151.1, on the reverse strand, counting down.
CTAACCCGACCATGCCGCCGCACATCGACAAAATATCGATTCCTAATATTCCGGATCTGATGGGAACGGCGAGTCCAACGATCATGGAGCCGAGAATCCACATTTTCAGGGAGGCGGTATATTCGATAAAACCCAGATCAACGCCACCGTGGTCAAGAATCATAACTTCGTGAATCATCGTCAACTCAAGGTGAGTGGCTGGATCATCGATGGGAATACGCGAATTTTCGGCGAGAAAAACCAGGAACAACCCGGCAATGACAAGAGCCAGCGTTGGTGCGCTGGTTTGCCAGATGTCAAAAGTAACTTCATGCATCAGTGGCGACAGAGAAAAGCATCCCGCTTTTCTGGCCAGGGCGGCCAGTCCAAAAAGCAGCGTGGGCTCAGCCAGGGCGGAGAAAGTCATTTCCCTGCTGGCTCCCATGCCTTCAAAAGCGCTTCCGGTATCCATTGCGGCGAGAACCGTGAAAAAACGCAATAACCCAAGCAGATAAACTATGAGAATAATGTCGCCCTGAAAGGAAATACCCGCAGGGAGGTTGCCAAACGGCAGGAATATAAGGCATAAGATGCTGATAGATAGACCGGCAACCGGGCCAAAGCGAAAGATCCAGCTGGTGGTTCTGCTGTAAACAGCACCTTTTCGCAGGAGCTTTGCCAGATCATAGTAAAGCTGCAGAATTGGCGGACCCTGTCTTCCAGCGAAGAATGCTTTGGTCTTGTTGATGATCCCGCGAAGAAGCGGAGCGAAAGCCAGAGCTAATAATAGATTGATGAGAAAAGACATTTTACAGCAGCCCCACGATTAACAGTATTAAGAGAGTTATGGCAATAAAAAGAACGCTTAATTGAACCACTCCGTTTTGAATCCAGACCAGGTGGTGCAGGGTTGCCGAAACGAA
>JAHISQ010000150.1 GCA_018818125.1 Candidatus Rifleibacteriota bacterium | reverse complement strand
TTCAGACGCAAAATAAGAATTTTAACAAAAATTTCTTTCGATCTGGTTCATGAAAATCAATTTTTTAGATTTTTCGGGACGTTTAACAGGCCGAAAACGACCAAACCCGCACCAAAAAAAATAGCAACGCTATTTTTCGGTGCTGACCGGCCATTTACATTTTCCAGCAAATCAGTATAATTAAACTCTATATTAAAACTTTGAGGGGTAAATATGCGACTTTATAAAATTCACGCATTAGTTCTTACATTCGTTCTAGTCTCAGTGCTCTGTTCCGCCGCCAGCGGATTTTCTGCACTTACTGCTCAGATGGAGAACGTTTTTCCGGAAAAGTACGATGAAAGCCTGTCGGTAATGTATCGCATCGAGGACCGTGTGGTTTTTATTTTCAGAGAAATGGTAAAGGCTGAATATCACCAGGCCACCAATATTGACCCGGTTCTGAATGGTTATCTAAAAAAAGCTCTCAACCGCTACTGGCTACTTGAAAGCATAGAATTGAAGAAAGAACTGAACAGCGACTCACATTATTTCACAAAAAGAATTACAAAATATATTGCCAAGCTTCCTTCCAGTTACGACCAGGCAGCATTTTCCTATTTTCTCAATAATGTCCGCAATGAATTCAAAGAACTCGCTCCATTTGCAGCAGCCTCTGAAAAAGCCATGGAGGCATTAAAAGAAGCTGCTCCTCAAAAAACCTACATAACAGCAATAGACAAGACTCCGGATTTTTTCCGCAAGATTCCCTGTTTCCTGAAGCCGTTGGTCAAACTTGACGACAAGATTTCAGCACTGATAGACAAACTTCAGCAGAAGTACACCCTGGAAAAAATGATTCTGACTCTCAGCGCTCTTCGCAAATCCGACTTTGGCCGCGACCTGCCAGAACTGGGCAAGCTACAGAAGAAACTTTCTGAGTTTCTAGTAAAACGTATAGTCAGCAATCTTGAAGTTCAGCTCGAAGCTGGCCTTGAACAGGACGCAGTTACCGGCATAATGAAATCACCGCAGGGTGTAATGATAAAACAGGTTCTTTATCAAGGCCGCATCAGAACCTTCGTTAAAGAATTGCAGAAATCCGAAACCCTGGCCCAGCTTGAATGCTTTTTCCCGATCATGGCAACCTTGAAGGGCGAATTAAACAACCTCTCATCTAGAACAGACAGTCCGGCTTCCAAAGCAACGCTGGCAAAAATGCAAAAAAACCTTAGTGATATGCAGATTGTTTTGCGGTCAAAGCTGCTCAAAGCCACGCAAGTCAGTGCCGAGTTTGAAAAGACTGTTAAAGACTTTTCGGCCGAAATCACCAGTGCAGAAGCTTCTCAGCTTATTCGCCAGCTCTAATTGCCTCGCCGGTATCACGAATGATCTTCGAAACGAAACAAATGAATACGATTCGTTGATCTGATACATGGAATAAGCAATGACTTTTGGATCAGAGGATTATGAGAAGTTTTTTGATTCTGACTGTATTATGCGTGCTCGTCTTTACATCAACGATCAGTGACGCGATTCTGGATATCGCGCCACCAGCGATAGACCCGGGCGAGACGGAGAAAATGACTGAAGAGGAGCGACCTCAAGAGTCCCATGATGACCGACATAGAGGTTCTGGCCGCGGAGGGCAAAGCCACTGGCAACGGCGAGGATTATAAGCTCTTCATTCTGATTCCGCCTCCCCCGCCGAAAAATCAGGGACCGGAACCGGAAAAGAGAAGGCATCCCGGTGGCAATATGGAAAAAGACGATAATTAACCCTGGCAAAGTGGAAAATCGGCTAATCACTGAAACAAAATTTGCGACATAAGAATGTCCTACCAAAGCAGTGCGATAACCCAAAAGAGTATTGCAGGAGAATTGATGAAACGTATAATCGTCGCGTGCCTGCTTGCGTTAACGTTTTTTTCAGTGACCAGCAGACTTGCGCTTGCAGATGAGCCAGAGACAGCTGCCGTGGGCTCTGAAACTGTTATAAACAGCGATACTGATCTGCCAGCAATAACGGAAATAGGGGAAACACCAAAAGTGAAATTCCTGATGAAAGAGTTGCGGGTCCCTCATTGCAAAAGAGGGCCAGAACGTTGCGAATTGTGCCGGAAGCAGGATGAGCCACGATGGTGCCTGCTCGATGTCGATCCCCCGGACAAGGAAATGATGCAACGCCCGGTGCTGGAGCTAATTCTTGACGGCGAGCGGCAGATACTGGTATTTGATGTTATCAAAAGTTTCGCCACAGAAGAGGAAGCACGCCAGTTTCTGGCAAAAGCTGAATATCCAGGCCTGACCTGGGACAAATAGTCAAATGCAAAACCTGGGCTCCTCATAATCAAGCTTGAGTCGAATGATCGATTCTGGATTTCAATAATGACTGTGCAAATTGCATACTGACAAAATTGAATAAAAAAATGCAAATGAGCTCTTGTACGTTGTCGGGCATTGTGATAACCTTTGCACATCTAAACCCTGACCACCCACGGAGACCCCATAAGTGCCTGTTAACGAGCTGATAGAACGCTATCTGGAATTACTGGCCAAAGAACGACTTATGTCGCCCAACACCGTGCGCGGTTATCGCAGCGATCTCGATTTTTTTAGCAATTGGCTCACTCAGCGCAACATTACCAACGCTGAAGATCTCGGAAAGCTTACGCATGCAGCGCTGCGGGCTTTCTGGGCAGAACGTCGCAACGGTGGCCTGTCGCCACAGAGCATGCGCCGGGGTCAGTCGGCACTACGAGGCCTGTTTAAATTTGCACGCCGCCAGAAACTCATCGAGACGAATCCTGCTGAAACCATGGATTCACCCAAACGTCAGCTACCATTGCCGCGTGCACTGAGTCAGGAAGACATCAACCTGCTACTAAACGCGCCCGACCTGCAGACGCTGAACGGACTGCGCGACCGCGCCATACTGGAAGTATTATACGGCAGCGGATTGCGCGTTTCAGAGGCGGCAGGGCTCAGTCTCGACAATCTCGACCTCGACGTTCAGCAGGCACGCGTTACCGGCAAGGGCAACAAGGATCGCATCGTGCCGCTCACACCTCCGTCATGCCAGGCCATACTTGCTTATCTTCAGTCCAGAAACGGGCAGCTGAAAACACAGAAAGTGAATCAGCACCTGTTTCTCAATAAATTCGGCACGGCACTTTCGGTGCGCTCGATTGCCCGAGTTATCGACAAATACGCGCGTCAACTGGCAATGATGATGAATATAACTCCCCATCAGTTCAGACACAGCTTTGCCACCCATCTTCTCAACAACGGCGCCGACATAAGAGCTGTGCAGGAAATGCTCGGTCATGAGAGCCTTTCTACCACACAGATTTACACCAGAATCAGCAAGGAACGGCTGATGCAGACCTACAGGCTCTCTCACCCGAGAGCAGGAGACCGAAATGAGCTATAAAGGAACGACTATTCTGGCTGTTCTTAAGGACAACGTCCTGGCAGTCGGCGGCGACGGCCAAGTCACTCTTGGCGAACAAATCATCAAATCAAAGGCTGTCAAAATCAGACGTTTGAGCGCCTACCCGGTAATTAGCGGCTTCGCCGGCCACACTGCCGACGCCTTTACTCTTTTTGAAAGGTTTGAAGCTCGTCTTGAGTCAGCATCTGGAAACCTGACCAAAGCGGCAGTAGAACTCGCGCGCGACTGGCGCATGGACAAAGCCTTGCGGCAATTACAAGCAATGCTGCTGGTTGGCAACTCAGAAAAGATTCTGGTTTTGTCCGGGCAAGGTGACGTTCTCGAACCCGACGAACCAGTAGCCGCCATCGGCTCCGGCGCTCCGATCGCCAGAGCAGCTGCAAAGGCGCTTTTCCGAAACACTCAGATGTCAGCCATCGAGATTGTAAAAGCGGCCATGGCCATTGCCGCCGAGCAGTGCATATACACAAACAACGAGATTGTTGTGGAGGTTCTTGAGAAGTGAGCGAACAAAAAACTGGTCAGATGTATAGCGAAATGACCCCGCAGCAGACCGTCGAAGAACTTGATCGCTACGTTGTTGGTCAGCACAAAGCCAAACGGGCCGTTGCCATTTCGCTGCGCAACCGTTATCGCCGCCGCCAGCTCAGTCGCGAAATGCGCGAAGACATCAGGCCAAAAAACCTTCTACTGATCGGACCTACCGGCGTCGGAAAAACCGAGATCGCACGCCGTATCGCCAATATTTCCGGCATACCCTTTGTCAAAGTTGAAGCGACCAAGTTTACCGAAGTCGGCTACGTAGGCCGCGATGTCGACTCGATGGTGCGTGATCTCGTCGAAGTCAGCATGAGTCTTTTGCGTTCACAGAGAATCGAGCAGATGGGGCCAAAGGCACGCGAAAAAGCGCACGAAAAACTGCTCGACATACTGTTTCCAGAGAGTCGCAAATATCACCCGCTAAGTGGCTACGAAAAAAACTCACAAGAACCTGGCAACCTGTCGATAGGTATTGAAGAGACTGATTCTGTATCGGCAAAACGCCAGCAGCTATCGGAGCAGTTACATTCAGGCGAACTCGACGAAAAGGAGGTAGAAATCGACGTGAACGACCAGACATCACCAATGGTAGAAGTTTTCTCCTCCCAGACCGGCTTCGAGGAAATGGGCATCAACATTCAAGGACTGCAGAGCATGCTGGGTAACATGATGCCCAGCCGCCAGCGACGCCGCCGCGTAAAAATCAGCGAGGCCCGCGACATCCTGTTTCAGGAAGAAATGCACAATCTCATCGATCAGGACGAAATGCAGAAAGAAGCGCTCAATCTCGCTCAGGAGAGCGGCGTAATCTTTCTCGACGAGATTGACAAAATCGCTTCTTCATATACAGGCAATACCGGACCCGATGTATCACGCGAGGGCGTACAACGCGATCTGCTGCCACTTGTAGAGGGCACCAGCGTAATGACCAAATATGGCATTGTAAAAACTGACCATATTCTGTTTTTCGCCGCCGGCGCCTTCAATGTCAGCAAGCCTTCAGACCTGATTCCCGAGTTGCAGGGCCGCTTTCCAGTAAGGGTCGAATTCGACGCTCTCAACGTTGAGGACTTCAAGCGCATTCTCGTCGAACCGCAAAATGCCCTGACCCGGCAGTATACGGCACTACTTGGAGTCGACGGACTCGAAGTAGAGTTTACCGAAGATGCAATCGAAGCCATTGCCCGTTTCGCTTTCCAGGCAAACGCTGACCACGAAAATATCGGGGCACGGCGCCTGCACACCATCATGGAACAGCTGATGGAAGAGGCCGCCTTTGACGCTCCACAAAAGCTCAGCGGTAAGTATGCGATTAACGGTGAAAGAGTCGAAAAAGCCATTGCTCCTCTGCTCAAGAACCACGACCTGGCAAGATTCATTCTCTAATTTGAATCGTAAGGGAGACAAAAAATGTTTGAAAGATTGACCGGAACCGCTACTTTAAATCTTCTCGCCAAAGGGCTGGAAGTTTCGTCCGTGCGGCATCGGGTAATATCCAACAATATTTCCAACGTCAACACTCCTCTTTTCAAACGCCAGATTGTCACCTTCGAAGACGAGATGGCAAAGGTTTTTGACGGCAAGGTAGATCTGGTCGGCCGACGCGAGAGCGACAAGCACATTCCGATCGGCGAGATAAACTATCATGATGTCGGCCCGACTACCATCAAAGATCGCATGCACGTAATGCGCAACGACAAAAACAATGTCGATATCGACGTAGAAATGAGCGATCTGGCCAAGAACACAATGACTTACCAAATTCACGCCACCCGCCTTGCCGCAATGTTTGCGGGCTTAAACGATGTTATCAGCAGAGGAGGTAGAGCATAATGGGCATGTTCAAAGCAATTGACACTTCTTCTTCCGGCTTGACCGCAGAACGACTGCGTATGGATGTCATTTCGAACAACATCGCCAATGTTAATACCACTAGAACCGAAGACGGTCAGCCGTTCAGACGCAAGATGGTAATATTCCAGGCGCGCAACGCACAGGGACATTGGCCGTTCCAGGATCGTCTCAATCCACAGGTAGCTGGCCGCGGTGTTAGAGTAAACGCGATCATGGAGGATATGGCACCGTTCAAAATGGAGTATAATCCCGAACACCCCGATGCTGACGCCGAAGGATATGTTCGGCGACCGAACATCAACATTGTGCACGAAATGGTGGACATGATCACCGCCACACGTGCCTACGAAGCGAACGTAACCTGTATCAACTCGGCAAAGGATATGACCAATTCAGCGCTAGGTATAGGTGGAAGGTAATAAACGATGAAAGTGGCAAGTAACCCATGGGCAGAAATTAGCAGTAAGCCAACGAAACCGACCACCAATGCCAAGGAGCAATGGGGTATGTTTCTCGACAAATTTCAGACTGCTATTGGCGAGGTCGACGCACTCGGCAAGGAGTCAAACAGACTGACTCAGGATGCCGTTCTTGGTCGTGTAGAAAATCTGCATGATGTCATGATTGCCGCCGAAAAAGCTAAGATTGCGATGAATCTGACCCTTGAAGTCAGAGGCAAAGTGTTAGAGGCATATAAAGAAATAATGCGTATGAATTTTTAATTTTTAGTCTTTACAGATTTATTCTGTCGTACTATAAATAATCTATTAAACTCCAAAGCCGGAAAAACAAATAACATACACAGGGCACAACAGGGAGTAGGGAGTAGCAGACGATGACCGATTTTTTCAGGCAACTATGGGAACCGATAGCAAAATTACCCAGAAGCCAGCAGATTGCGCTGGTAGTAATTGTAGGCGTAGTAATTCTTGGTATCGCCACCGCTTCAATGTGGGGCACGCAAAAAGAGTTTACCCCTCTCTTTGAAGAGAAACTCAAGATTGAAGATGCCGGCAAGATAACCGCCAAGCTTCAAGAGCTGAATGTAGAATACAAGCTCGGTAACGACAGTACCGATGTTCTTGTGCCCTTAACCGACAAGTCATACATCCTGCTTCAGCTTGCCCAGGAAAAAACCCTGCCAGAGGCAAAAGCCGGTTGGCAGACACTCATCGATAAGCGCTCAATGTTTTCGGGCACCACCCAGCAGGAATTCGATCTTAATTACGTGCGCGGCCTGCAGGCAGAGCTTGAAGAAACCCTGATACGTATGGGACCGATAGAAGAAGCCAGCGTCAGCATCGTTAAGCCAAAAAAGGAAGTTTTCAAGGAAGATCAGAGAGAAACCTCAGCCAGTATTCTGTTAAAGCTGCACCCAGGCGCAGAAATCAATCAGGATCAAGTTCGAGCCATACGTGACTGGGTTTGTTCAGCTGTTGAAGGCCTGAGCCCCGACAAGATCAGAATTGCTGACACCGAAGCCAGAGACCTGACCAGAATCATCGAAGATGAAGAAGCGATGACACTTGACAAGGTTCAAAGCACACAGATGAAATACACGCGCAGTCGCGAAAAACACCTGTGTTCTGAGCTGCAGAGCCTACTCGAAACCTCTTTTGGCTATGGCAGAGCGATTGTCAGAGTCAGACTCGACATGGATTTTGACCAGAAAGAAGCCATCAGCGACGTCGTAATTCCGCCCGTAGAAGGCTCTAACACCGGCGTTGTTGCCTCAGAGAAGTTGGAAGAAGAGCAGTATAAAGGAAAAGATCTCGTCGAAGACGGCGAGCCTGGCGTAAACTCAAATCTGCCTCCCGGTGCACCAGCTTATCCGGGCACCGAGAATTCGACCTGGAACGAATATTCCCGCAAAGCGTCCATACGCAATGTTATTTACACAACCTCAAAAGAAAAATTTATCAAGGAACAGGGCACCATTCGACGCTTGACTGTTTCGGTGGTATTGAACGACGACCCGGCCGCCATGGGCACGCTCGAAGAGAAGATCACAGAAATAGCGAAAACCACAGTCGGCTTTGACAAAGAACGCGGCGACAAACTCGCGCTGATGGTATTACCATTCAGGAACGACGAGCTAGATCGTGCCAAAGCCGCCTTTGACCTGAAGAAGCAGCAGGAGAAACAGATGTTCATGATCGTTGTAGGCCTACTCATGTCATTCCCGGTATTTCTCGGCCTGATCTACATTTTTGTCAGGGTATCGAGAGCCAGAGCACTTGCCAGAGAGCAAGAGCGCCTTGCCGAGGCTGCGGTAGAAGCAGAAGCTCTTAAACATGCCCGCGACAATGCCTCGCTGCGTCAGAACGATCAAAAATGGCAGGACTGGGAAAGACGCTTCAAGGACATTAAGAATTTCTTCCCGGAAATTGGCAACCTGGAAGAGAAGAAGCGTAAGGTTCAGGATCTTCGTCACCAGGCTTATCAATATGCCACTGACAATGACAACCTTCCCCCTGATTTTGAAGAGATGACACCAGAAGAGCAGTTTGTCTATCGCGAAGCATTTCAGAAAAAAGACAACGGCTCACTCGCCGAGGGTCTCGCCAGACTCGACGTCATCATCAAAGAACGCGACCGCGAAAGAGAAGAAGAGCTGTCCAAGCTCAATGACCAGGCTAACGCCCGTGAGCTTCTTGAGAAACGCGTCAGAGATCTGGTCGTCAGTAAACCCGAAGATGCAGTGCAGGTATTGCGCCTGTGGCTGAGCAAGTAATCATAGGAGTCAGAATGTGAACATGGAAGATGACCTGCCTCCGATCAAGATTGATGAGCTGCCGATACTCGACATACCAGGTCGATCCAAAGCTGCAATTCTACTGATTTTTCTTGGCCCGGAAACCAGCGGCGCAATCCTGCAGTCTCTCTCAGATTCAGAGATCGAAACTCTGACCATTGAGATTGCCAAACAGCGCAAGATTTCGACCGAAGACAAGCTGGCCGTGCTCTTCGAATTCGAGCAACAGATGATGGCGCGAAAGTTCTACGCAGAAGGCGGTCTCGAATACGCCAAGCACCTGCTTGAGCAAACCATCGGCCCGGGCAAGGCTCTCGAAATACTTGCCAAAATGGGAACTTCACTACAGATACAGCCATTCGAAGCGGCCAGAACTGCTGACCCTACTCAGTTGGCAACACTTATTCAGAACGAGCACCCACAAACAGTCGCTCTAATACTGGCATACCTGCAACCTGAAAAGGCTGCGGTAATTCTGCAGTCGATGATGCCTGACACTCAGGTTGAAATCGCCAAGCGCCTGGCGCTGATGGATCGCACCAGTCCTGATGTTACCAGAGAAGTTGAAAACTATCTCGAAGAGCGTCTGTCTTCGATTATTGGTCAGGATTTCACCAGTGTCGGCGGTATAGACTCTCTTATCGGCGTATTGAACGCAGTCGAACGTGCTGTCGAAAAGAACATCATCGAAACCATGGAAGTTCAGGAGCCAAGCTTGGCAGAAGAAGTCAAAAAGCGCCTGTTCGTATTCGAAGATGTGGTACTTATCGACGATCGCAGCCTACAGCGCCTGATGAAGGAAATCGACATGAAAGATCTCTCGATCTCGCTCAAGGGCGTTACCGACGAAGTCAAAGAAAAGTTCTACAAAAACATGTCAAAACGTGCAGCAGAAATGCTCAAGGAAGAAATGGCCTACATGGGCCCGGTGCGCATGCGCGACGTCGATCAGGCACAGCAGCGTATCGTGGCAGTTGTGAAAAAACTCGAAGCAAGGGGCGAGATCGTAATTTCTCGACCGGGAGAGGAGGAACTGATTGGCTAATAGACAACTGGGAAACAGCACTGGTCTGGAAATACTTGCCAACATCATGCGGCACTGCGATGCAAAAACCAACCGACACATTCTTGGCGGACTGCAAAAGGATCTGCCGCAGGTTGTTCTCGAATTGCGACGCCACATACTTCTCTTCGATGATCTTGCCTACGCCGATTCACGCGGACTGCAGCGTCTTCTCAAAACGATCCGAATTCGCGACCTTGCGATTTCATTACAGGGCGCACCAACTGCGGTACTCAAAAACATTGCAGCTAACATGTCGCAACGCGCCCTGAATGACCTCAAGGAAGAAATCACCAGACTTGGTCGAGCGCGTGAATCCGAGGTAGATGCGGCTAGAGACCGTATCCTGGCTGTTGTTGCAGAGCTGATGAACAGCAAAGAACTGTTCTTAAGCCGACCTAGCGACGATCTGGCATATTAAGGAAACCTCAAAACATGGGCAAAATTTTCAAGGCGCATCAGATAAATTTCGACAGCAAAAAGCCGATATTTATCGATCACCACCAGAAGATCGCTAAACCAGAACAAGATCTCGAACCGTCAGAAGATGCATTTGCCGTAGAGACATTTCGCGCTTTATCGCCGGAGCATCTGGCCGGTTCAGGCGAAAAAATCTTAACCAAGCCGGCAAAGACTGGCGAAGAAGACGAAAAAGCGACCGGTGCGCCCGCACCACAGCCTGCGCCCGAGCCAGTTTCATTTCTATCTCCTGCCGCCAAGAAATCACGGCACGCCGCGGCACTCGAAGCGATCAAGCTCAAGGAGCTCGAACTTGAAGCCCTGGAAGAAGAACTGCGCAACTGGGAAGAAGAGCTTAAAAACAAAGAAGGCAAGCTGACGGCACAAGAACAGGATTTCAGTCAGACGGCGCTCAAAAAGCGGCAGGATAATGACGCAGATGCCAGTAAAAGCATTCAGACAGCGCGTGAAACCGCCACAACCATTGTAGAAACATCCAAAGCCGAAGCAGAGGCGATCAAAAAGGCTGCACGGCTGGAAGTTGATTCGGTTCGCGACAAGGCCTACAAAGAAGGCTATGCGCTCGGTGAAGAAAAAGGCATAGCAGCAGGAGAAGTGCAAGGTCTGCACGAGGCCGCGCTGGATTGGCAAACTCTGATGCAGGAAAGCGAAGCCCTCATCAACGAGCTGCAAACCAGTCGAATGGGCATTCTTAAGGCTTCTGAAGAAGAAATGCTCAAACTGGTCATCTCCTTTGCCCGCGCGGTCATTAAGGTCGAGCCCATAGCTCAGCCCGAAATCGTGCTCAAAAACATCGACCAGGCTCTCAATCGTGTCTCTGAGGTCGACAAGATTGTCTTGCGCATCAACATCAGAGATAAAGCCATGTGCCAGGCTCACAAAGAGCAGTTCATGGCGCGCCTCGGCTCGGTTAACGAGCTGCGCATAATAGAAGATCCAACCCTTTCTCCGGGTGGCATCAAGATCGAAACCGGTGTCGGCACCATAGACGCTACCATCGAATCGCAGTCTCGCGAGCTTGAACGCGCTCTGCTCAACAAGTTCAGAAAGACGCTTGCCAATACATGAACGATTTTTCATTCTCAGACTATGCAGCGACCCTGGCCAATACTGACCCGATAAGAGTAAACGGCAAAGTTACCCAGGTTGTCGGGCTTTTGATCGAAGCCACCGGGCCACAAAACCCAGTCGGTGACGTTTGCCACATTATAACGCCAAGCGGTCCCCTGCCCTGCGAAATTGTTGGCTTCAGGCGCGGAAGCGTCCTGCTCATGCCGCTTATTCACACCGAAGGCATCAGACAAGGCAGCGAAGTCATTCCGACCGGCATGCCGCTTACTGCCCCAGCCGGCGACGAACTGCTCGGACGCATGATAGACGGTCTCGGATTTCCAATAGATGAAAAAGGCGATCTTTCTCCTGATATAGCACGGGTTCCCATCAACCGCGAGCCCCCCAATCCGATGACTCGTAAGCGCATCAATGCTCCGCTGGTAACCGGTGTAAAAGTTATCGACAGTTTGCTTACCATTGGCAGCGGCCAGCGTATGGGTATCTTTGCCGGCTCAGGGGTTGGCAAAAGCACCCTGATGGGCATGATATGCCGCTCTTCTCAGGCCGACATCAATGTTATCGCGCTGGTTGGAGAGCGAGGACGCGAAGTTCGTGAATTTGTCGAAAAAGATCTTGGCGAGGAAGCCATGCGACGCTCAATTGTAGTTGTAGCGACCTCTGATCAGCCAGCGCTGGTTCGCGTCAAAGCGGCATTCACAGCCACGGCAATCGCCGAGTATTACAGAGATCGTGACAAAAAAGTAATGCTGATGATGGACTCAGTAACCAGGTTTGCGCTGGCTCAGCGCGAAATTGGCCTGGCAGTAGGTGAACCGCCAACCACCAGAGGTTACACACCTTCGGTTTTTTCGCTCTTACCCAAACTGCTTGAGCGTGCCGGTACTGCCCGCAAGGGTTCGATCACCGGTATATACACAGTGCTGGTTGAAGGGGGCGACATGGACGAACCGGTAGCCGACGCTGTGCGCGGTATTCTCGACGGCCATCTCGTGCTCAGCCGAGAACTTGCTCACCAGAACATTTATCCGGCGGTTGATATTCTCAGCAGTATTTCTCGCCTGATGCCAGAAATCTGCGAAAAATCGCACTTTGAAATGGCAGGCAAACTGCGCAACATTTATTCCACCTACATCAAAAACGCCGATGCAATAAGCCTTGGGGCATACAAAACCGGTTCAGACCCTAAAATCGACGAAGCTATACAAAAAGAACCGCTGATCGTAGGGCTGATAAAACAGGGGATAAATGAAGCTTTCACCTATGAAAAAAGCGTTAATGAACTTAAAAAAATCGTCGGTCAGGGCGGCTGATTATGGCATTTGTCTTTCGCTTTAAGCAACTACTACAGATCTGCCTGTATGAAGAGAACGAGGTCAAAGCCCGTCTGGCCAAAAAGGACGGGCAAATCAACGAGACCAAAGCAGAAATCAAAAAGTTCAAAGACGAATATGATCAGGGACTGGAACATAAAGCTGTAGACCTGCTGTCCGGCGACATGATGCGGGTTCAGATGTATCCGGCTTATCTCGCGCGCCTGCAACGATCATGGGAGTATCATGAAGAAGAACTGGAGCGTCTCGAAAAGCAGCGCCAGAAAATTTTTGATGAGCTCATGATCAAGCGTCGTAGCCGCATGACCTACGAAAAAATGCAAGAAAAAGACGAAGCGGCATATAAAAAGGAAATGCTCAAAAAGGAACAGAAAAAGCTCGACGAATACGGCAACCGGGCAAAAAAAGCGGCAGGAGATTTAGACGATGCTTGAAAATATGAACCGCATTCTCGAACGCATTGATGGCTTAAATCAGAGCTTTAAGGGCATGGCGCACAAGCGCGCAAAACGCGAGCAGCAAACCTTTGCTGCAGCAATGCTCGAAGCTACCAAAACCCCGGTTTCCGATGGTATCAACGCTACTCCTGCGACTAATCCAGCAGCAACCAATATTGCCAACAATCTAAAAGCTGATGTCGAAACCCTGGTTGAAAAATATTCAAAAGAACACAATCTGAGTCCGGAATTAGTGCATCAGCTGATCGCCGTTGCGTCAGGCAACAACTCGAAAGCGGTCGATAAACAGGGGAATCTAGGACTGATGCAAGTCAAACCTGAAATTTTCAGTCAGCTCGGCTACAAGAACCCGTTTGACCCGGAGCAAAACATAAAAGCGGGAACTCAACATCTCGCCGACATGCTGCAACGAAACGGTGGAAATATGCCTCTGGCGCTCGCCTCATACAACAGCGATCCGGCTTCAGTCAAGCGATTTGGCGGTGTACCGCCCTTCCCATCCACACAAAACTTTGTCAGTCAGGTTCTAGGTGGACTTGGCAGCAACGACAAAACAAAATAAGGAAACCTTTTAATGCCAGAAAAAAAAGAAGTTCCGGCAATTGAGCCGATAGCACCTGCATCCAAAGAGCCACTTCCCACACCGGAAGGCCAGGAACAGGAAAAACGCAAACCTTCGCGGATTTTTCTGGCACTCAGTCAGTTGGTGTTTTTGTTTCTGCTCGGCGCGCTCGGTGTCGCCATCTTTTTAAGTGTTCTCACTCTCGACTTTCTCAATATTTATTCGGTTCGCCATCGAATTCCGGAAAACTGGCGTAAAGCCTGGCCATTCGAACAGTATTTCGACTTTGTACAGCTTCATCAGCTGCCCGAAGAGGAACGTTACCAGCAATTGATGTTGCAGGAGCAGGAGCGCTTTAACAAGTTGATCACCGAAGGCAGTCGTGATCTTGAAGCACGCGCCAAGGCACTTGAAGACTCTTATCGCGGCCTGATCCGTTCTCAGAAAGAACAATCCAACCGCGAAATGGAAGAGTTGCGCAAACAACGCGAGGAACTGCTTCTTGACCAGAAAAAAGTCGCTGACGGAAATGCAGATCTTGAGAAGCGCAAAGTTGCGGTTGACGAGCTTTCAAATCGCCTGGCATCAGAGACCCTCAATCTAGAATCAAGCCTTATCCGTTTTATGGAACAGTCTAACCAGCTCGACCAGGTTCGCAGTATCGCCGCTCAGATGGACCCCAAGGCGCTTTCTACCATTTTCAACGAAGTGCCTGACGACAAACTGATTTATGAAATACTTTCCAGTATAGATCCCCAGCATTCAGGCAAGGTTCTCAGCTTCATGGATCCAGAAAAAGCCGGTAAAATCCTGAAAGTCGGGAAACAACCGTTAAGTCTGCCGCCACCAGGCCCAGCCAGGTCATATGTACCTCCGAGTCTGCAGAACCTGATTGACGATTCTCAGGCAAATTTGCGTTGATTCTCTTGTCAGACAAGCAAAAACGCTATAGCATGAGTTAATGCAGAAGTCATTTTTCAACCCGTTTGTTCACGGTTTTTTCAGATGCGCGGCGGCAACACCGCTGGTCGGTCTTGCCAGACCGATGCACAATGCCTCATGCCAGATCATCATGCTTAAACAGTGTCATGAAAAACATGTCGGCGTAGTGGTTTTTCCTGAACTGAGCCTGAGCGGATATTCACTTCAGGATCTCTTTCATCAGCAGAGCCTGCTTGACGAGTGCGAGTCTGCGCTTTTGTCTCTTGTCAACGCAACTGTTTCATACAAATCACTTGTGATAACCGGCCTGCCTCTGATGCTCTCTGGGCGGCTGTTCAACTGTGCTGCAGTTATTCAAGGCGGGCGCCTGCTCGGACTGGTGCCAAAAACATATCTGCCGAACAACGCTGAATTTTATGAAAAGCGACATTTTTCGCCGGCGAAAGAACTGCAGCATCAGTATATAAATATCTGCAACCAGACAGTAGCCATTGGAAATGATCTTTTATTCAGAAGCCGCGAGATCCCTGACGCAACAATTGCAGTAGAAATCTGTGAAGATCTCTGGGCTCCAATTACTCCGTCAAGCTATCTGGCCATGGCGGGAGCGACAATAATATGTAACCCTTCAGCCAGCAACGCAATCATAGGCAAGTCGGAATATAGACAACTGCTGGTTAAGTCTACTTCAGCACGACTGCTCAGCGGCTACATTTACAGCGGTGCCGGTCAGGGCGAGTCTACAACCGACCTTGCCTGGGATGGGCACGCCCTCATCGGTGAAAATGGCCAAATATTGCAGGAAAGCGAGCGTTTTGGCAGTTCTGGATCGCTAATCATAAGCGATATCGATGTCGAGAAACTCCAACTCGAACGCATGCGCAACAGCAGCTTCAAAGACTGCGCCAGCGAGCATCTTGTCGAAACCAGAAAATTCAGAACAGTCGAATTCAACAGTGCCTTACCAGCTACCGACCTGCCAATCCTGCGCGATATCGCCAGATTTCCCTACGTTCCAGACTCGGCCGCAATACGCCTGCAGCGCTGCCAGGAAGTATTGAACATACAAATTCAGGGACTGGCAACGCGCCTGCAGAGCAGCAGCATCCAGCGTCTCGTCATCGGCATTTCAGGTGGTCTCGACTCTACACTTGCGCTTATAGTTGCATGCAAGGCACTCGATCGTCTGAGTTTACCGCGCAACAATCTTATCGGCTGCACAATGCCCGCGTATGCGACCTCCGATGCGACCCACAACAGTGCCCTTGAATTGATGAAGGCACTAGGCATCACCAGTCGCGAGATTGACATAAAGCCATCATGCATGCAGATGTTCAAGGACATAAATCATCCTTTTGCCCAAGGCGAAAAGCTCTATGATATTACCTTTGAAAATGTTCAGGCTGGTGAACGCACCTCACATCTTTTCAGACTCGCGAATGCCAACGACGCAATGGTAGTTGGAACCGGCGATCTGAGCGAACTTGCTCTGGGCTGGTGCACTTACGGCGTTGGCGATCACATGTCACACTACAACCCCAATGCCTCAGTTCCCAAGACTCTTGTGCGCTATCTGATCAACTGGTTTATTGGCAGCAATGAGTTCGGCGATAAGGCTTCGAAAATATTGCGGAGAATCGTAGAAAGCCAGATTTCTCCAGAGCTTATACCGGGTGAGAATAATGATGAGCCTGCACAAATTACCGAAGAGACGGTTGGCCCCTATGAACTACAGGATTTCAACCTGTTTTATCTACTGAGATACGGATTCAGACCGTCCAAGGTCGCTTATCTAAGCTGGTGCGCCTGGGGTAATGGCAAAGATCGTTATGATTTTGCCACCATAAAAAAATGGCTCGGCGTATTCATAAAAAGATTTTTTGGCCAGTCTCAATTTAAACGCAGCTGCGTGCCTGATTCACCAAAGGTCGGCTCCGGTGGCGCGCTTTCTCCACGCGGAGACTGGCGGGCTCCCAGCGACGCATCAGCCGAAACATGGCTCAATCAGCTTAAAAACAACACTCCAGAAAGCTGACTAGCACCCTCTTTTTGAGGGGGTAGATTCACAGAAAACTTCAGGGAACCTGGGCAATCATGCTGTTGATCTGCTGAGCATTGGCATGCGTTCGACGCGTAGCCAGTTGAACTTTTCGCCTTAGTTCTTCATATTTTTCCAGACGCAGGGTACGCTCAACGTCAAGCGGCTGTGTCGCATTTTTAATCGGAGCCTGTGCTATTAATGCCGGCTCTTTTACCTGCCTGGAATCGTTGGGGGATTCATTCTTAGCGCTGCTCTGCCCAAAATCCGGATCATGAAATAAAACAGTCACAGCAACGTCAGTGCGCGATTCAAATTCTTCGACAAGTTTTTCGAACTTGATTTCGACAGTTTCATTTTCTTTGACCAGAGCCACTTTTTCGGGCTCTTTACGCACATGTTCAACTTGATAATTTTGCAGTTTGTTCCTGAGCGCGTTGATTCGCTCGTTCATTTCTCTGCCGGTAAAAGCTCGTTGAGCATCAACATTGGTGGTTGAAGTCAGAATCAGACCTGCCAGAACAAAACCAATACTAAAGCCGCGCATCACTTACCTCCGAAAATTCTTTGTATTCTTCTGCAAATATCGGCATTCAGCACGACAACATTGAGAATTTTATGATCCGCTTCCGTAAGCTCCGGGCTGACCATTGCTGTCTGAGGCCGAAGTTAACGGCGAATCAGCCTTCAGATGGTAGTCATAATCTTCGCCCGTGCCCCCGACAAATCTCGGATCAGCGTTGACTATTGGCGCTCCAAGCTGATCACAGTTGAATGTAGCCTGCAGAAAACCAAAAATATTGTCATACAAATAGCTTCGGCCAAGAGTTTTGTCTTCAATACCATTACCGGTGCGTGGTTGTCGCATATTCACAATTATACAGTTGCGAATTGTCTGTACATCAGCACCATCTACGATAATGCCGTTAACAGCATCTACAGTCAAATACTGATGATCCCCGCTGCAACTGCCAACCAACAGACCTGTCTGCTGCGACTGCATCACACCATTGCGCAGATGCGGAGACGAGCGGTCTACAACCTTAACAGCGACTTCACGCACGTTCCTGACATCGAAACGCGAAAGCGAAAAATTGCTGTTACCAGCCAGACTTAGCCCTACCAATCCACCTTGGACCGTCACGTTTTCAAGGCTACAGTTATAGGTGCTTTCGGCCATGAAACCATAGTCACAGTCTTCAAAGGTCATGTCGAGCAGAGCTGTTCCGCTGGCGCCTTGCAGCGCGACTCCTGTCTGACAGAACCGCGTTGTGATGTTGCCGACCTCATAGGTGCCATCGTATAAAGTCAGACCCTTTTCGGCGCCGGAAATAACCAGATGGCGCAAAACACTCGGATTCTGGTCACTACCCGCAACCAGGCGCAAGCCATCCCAGTCGGACTTGCCAGCAAGAGCCGATGCCGATATAAACCGTATCGACTCATTTTCGTTGCCCGCTGCCAGAAGGGTGCCCTCAACAATCAATTCGCAAATCTCCGGGCGATATCCGGTGTGAGCTTCATCAACACTGCTGAACAGCACAGTCACTCCCGGCTTGATTTCAATTGTGCGACCTGCCGGAACAATAATATCACCGTTAATCGAAATTGGGCTCCAACTCTTCTCCCAGACCAGATCTTCACTTATCTTGCCGGCCGGCACAATACTAAGACTGGCCGAAAGCGATGACACATTGCCGTCAAGATCAACTGACTGCACAGCATAGCTATACAGTCGCCCCGGCACCGTATTCTCATCCAGATACTGCTCTTCAACAGCAAAAAGCATGCTCTCATCCTGAATCAAACCCATACTGCCACCGTTAACACCACGATAAACGCGAAAGCCGGTAACCGGATCTATGCCCTCATACTTCCAACTTAACACTGGCCCGGCAACGCTCTGACCAACTTTAAAATTCGTGACGGAATCTGGCGCTCCGGCCAAATCTCCCCTAGGAACCGTTTTGAATGAACCCTGTGCCGAAATAAATCTGCGGCCATCTGCAGTCACACCTTCAACTTCAAACAAATAGTCAGCGCCTGGAAAAAGCCCGCCGAGAGTTATCTGATGTTGCGCAAGCGTCTGCGTCGGCTGAGTCTGAACTCTCGCACTGTGCATTTCACGCCAGCCAAGCCACACTGACATTGGTTCCTGACAGTTGATATCTATCACAACATTGTCAGTACCACGCCGCGAAATGACAAAACTAATCATATCTTCAAGCGGTTCGAGCTTGAAGTTAATGCCTTCTTGAACCAGTCCGTAGCCCAGCTCAATGGTTTTCGAAGCAAGATAGTAGCCGGTTCTCTCCACCTTAAGTCGGTGTGAGCCGACATCGAGCGAGGTGAACGAATAGGCTCCTTTTTCGTCGGTTTCAGCCTTGAACAAAGATCGATGTGAAGTTACCACAGCATCTTTGATGAGATGCCCGTTCATATCGGTTATAGTGCCTGAAACAACGCCACGCTGTGTGCCCATTTGATTTTCACAGCCGACCAGCAACAGAGCCGCCAGAAAAAATAGCGACAAAAGCCGGTTTTGACGCGAACGCAGCCATTGGTTGATGGCGCCATAAAGTCTATTCATACATTACAACCTTGAAATTCCGTATCTGCCCATTTCCGAGCCATAGCGATCCTGAAGACGCAGAGTCGAATCAGGTGCCAGATTATAATCAAATGGGTTGCCGCCAACAAATTTCGGATCGGTCTGCACTCCGCCAGTACCGGCGGCACAACCTTGATAGGCGTTTGTAAAACCATAAACATTGTTAAATGCATAATCCGGGACGAGAAATGAGCTGTTATTGATACCGACACTACCCTGTAGATTCCGATTAATCACGATATTGTTTTCGACAGTGATCTCGCCCTGATTGATGAGAATGCCATTCATAGCATCTATCGTGCAGTGATCTATAAAATTTTCGCGACTGTTGAGAACATTCTCGATGTTGATTGCAAGCCCGGTATCAGTCACTAAAAGCACATTGTAAATTTTGAACTTGCCAAATATCCCGACAATGCCTGTCTGCAGGCAATGGATCACGGTATTACGAACCAGCAACTGATCGTCAGCGTAATCGGTAAAATTCTCGATTGCAGTGCCAACTTCTGATAAAGTTGCGTTATTGACCAGCACCCGTCGGCATTTGTTAACCTTGAACGCAACACCTGAAATCTGCGAAAAGCTGACATCCACAAGTTCAATTGTGTCGCGTAGCCCAGACAGCGACAAACCATTCTCAGAATGGGTAATTGCCAGCGCACTAATTTTTGCACGGTCTGCAGCAACTGTAACTGCATAGCCACTGCACCCAAACATTTGAGTATGCGCAATTTCTGAAATACCAGTCAAACTGGACAATATTCTTATGCCAGCCCAGTGATCGCGCTTGCCAGATCCCTGGAATGGTCCAAATTTAACAGGATTTTCTGCTTTGCCCTGCAATGAAATTCGACCATGCACCTGAATTTCGATCCTCTGCTCGTCAAGACCAGCTGCAAATGCATCTGACTCGGCAATTAAAAACTCACAACCAGCTTCTGCCGTAAAGGTTACCCCGGCAGAGATGATGAGATCCGAATAAACTATTACTGGCGAATCCGCAACTGTAACCGTTACATTACGGTTTATTATGCCTGGAATAAATACTACTGAAGTGACCTGCTTGTATGATTCTGCGCCAAATGCATTAACCGCAGTAACAGCATAGCGACAGAAAGTGCCTGACTCCGCGTTGGTATCGGAAAAGATGCGGATATTCGCACCGGCTGTTGTATCGTTGATACGCTGCCATTCACCATCATTAACCTTGCGATAAACATTGTAACCTTTTACCGAATGACCGTCAGAAGCATCCCACTCGACTTTTACCACTCCCAGAGCGGCAATTGGACTCAACCTTACTGCTGCCGGCTCTTCTGGCCGGTCGGAATCATCAGTCCGGAACGGAAAATCGTATGAATAATGACTCACCGAATCTTCGTCTATATACTGAACTCTGAAATGGTAAACTGTTTCTGGCTGCAGATCTGTAAGTATTACAGCATGTTGTTCAGACGGTCTGACCTCGCGATAGATAGTGCCATAACTCATGGTAGTGCCATAGTCGATGTTGCACGCGACGCTACGATAGGTGTTCCAGGTAATACGAGCACTGGTAGAAGCGATATCGGCCACCTGCACATCAGAAATTCGATGCGGCGCATTAGCCCGGTCAAGCCTGATAAATTCAACCACAGTAGCATTGCTCGCTTTGATCTCAATCTGCCGCTCTTCCAGCGCAAAATCTGAATGCATTACTACGATATTATTAATGCCGGCTGGCAGCTCAGACAGATAAAATCCGCCGTCAACGCCGCTATAGACCTTTTCCTGTTCGGCAAAGATCGAAAAAACAACGGCATTAACCACGGCATTGCCGTCAGCATCTATTATTCTGCTACTTAAACTGCCAGTCTGAGATTGACGTAGGCCACAGCCAGACAACAAAGCGACCAGCACTAACAAGACTGTAACAACACAGACAGGCACCAGATTTTTGCGGTCAGTCAGGAACATTTTCAGCTCCCACCGATTCATAATCATAACCCATACCCTTAAGCGGACTACCAGAAGATGGTATATAGCTGTAATTAAGGTTGGGAAACTCAACAAACGGATCGCCACCCTGCAGAGCAGGGCCAGTTGACTGAGTTAATGCTAAATCCGCCGAAGCGCCCAGAACTGCGCCATTCGAATTAGCGTATTTGCGGGCATTTGTTGTTACATTCCAAACTGCGTTGTTCTGAATTGTCAGCGTATTAGTCGCTGTTGTCGGATTGTAAGCTACCACGCCGGTGTAAAGCACTCCAATACCATTTCGCGAATTATCTACAAGCATCAGATTGCTTCTGATCACAGCCTGAGCCGTATCTCTGATCTCAATACCCACGTTTGCATGCAGAGTATTGCGACGAATTTCGTCACGACCGCGACAGATCAGACCGGTGCCGGTAGAACCCCAGCCTACAATATTGTATCTGACAATCGAAGATATACTGTTATTACCAACATCGAGCCCACTTACGCCAGAAAAACCAATCTGGTTGCGCTCGATTTCGGCATACTTGTTATCGCGACTGACAATGCCATAAACACAACGAATCACCCGGTTGTCACTGATGGTGACATTCACATTATTGTCACGAATCAGCATGCCCGAAGCACAACTGTCGATGTATAGCTTTTGAATAAGCAGATTAGAACGAGCTGAGCTGCATCTTACACCAGCCACACGACAGCTGGTAAAGTTAGATTCAGTAATCTGCGGCAGGCCAGACAAGCCATCAAGACCATATTCAGCGAACGACAGACGCAGTCCCTTAATGAGGCCCGCGCCAAGATCAGAAGCCACATCAAAAACAATTCCTTGCCAGTCCCCAGAAGTTGGCGCGCCGCTTGCTGAAGTCATAACCACCGGCATATCGGCAGTTCCCTGAATCATCAGCGTTCCCTGTACACGCAACTCAATCAGATCATTTGCTGAATCAGAATCCCATTGGTTGCCTTGCGAAACATTGATAGTCACGCCCTTATCTATTACGAGACTGACACCGGGCACCACTGTAAGATCACCAGTAAGCTGATATGGCGAATTCTGAGCCTTCCAAACTACGTTCTGCGTCATGACACCTGGCATCAGAAAAGATTCTACAGCCGAAGGAGATGATTCTTCTCCTGTCCCGGAAACTCTGGTAACACGGTAATAATACTTGATACCCGGAACGACATTGTTGTCAGAATAACTGTTCTGGTTGACCGAACCTGCCAGAGCAAATGGTCCCTGCGCTGATTCGCTTCGGTAAATCTTGAAGCCTGCGAAATCAGCGCTAACATCACTGCTCCAGTCAAGTTTGATAATGTTGGAGTTGGCAACCTTGCTGGGTGTCAACGCAGTTGGAGACTCAGACCGCAATGTGTAAGGAGTGTTAAAGGTTATCAGCTCAGATTCAATAGTTCGACCTGCTTGATCTATAGCCACACATTTTAGACGGTAGGTGCTGGCAGGTATCAGACCAGTCAAGACATACTGATGCGTAAAAATCGCCTCGGTATCACTGAAGGTTATCTCTTCAAGAAGACCGCTGCGGCCATATTTGACATAACCGGAAGCCTTCTGGCGGGTGTAAAAGATTACCTGAGCCGACGTCGAGGTAACCGAAGTAACCTGCACATCAAAAATGTCACCATCAGAAGCGAGCGCAAACGTCACTTTTTCTAAGGTTTCACCGCTTGTTACCTCAACCGAACGTTTCTGGGTCTGATAATTCTCGCGTGAAACAGTCAGCTCAGTTGTTTGTGCTGGCAGCGATTCCAGCACCCATTTTCCATATACATCCGACATGGTCGATGCATCTGGTGCCGCAATGCGCACTCCGCTCAACGGCGCACCGTAAGAGTCGGTTACAATGCCGGCAACGCCACCGCGCCCTGCTGATTCGGTGCTCATACAACCAGCATGCGCCAGTAGAACAATAAACAATAATAGTGTCACTATATATCTAATTTTTTTCATTCACTTCTAGTTCTCGGAAAAAGTTGCAATTATCATTAGAGCCAAAAGGTTGAAAGAAAAACAAAAATGGAGTTACATTTTTCTGGCGAATAAGCTATTGTGGTCAAAATATCTTGAGATCACCTCAGGAAAGGAAACCGTCGATGAAAAAGATTTCGCTTAGAGCCGAAGAAATGCAGGCGTCTCCAATCCGCAAACTAATACCTTTTGCCGTAGAGGCAAGAAAAAAAGGTATTACTGTCTACCCGCTTAATATCGGGCAGCCAGATATCCACACGCCACTACCGATTCGCGAAGCCATTCGCAATTTCGACCAGGAAATTCTTGCTTACAGCCCATCTCAGGGGGAAGATTTTCTTGTCGAAGCCTTTTCCGGCTATTATCATCAGAACAACATCAAGCTTGCTCCAGAAGACATAATTGTTACTACTGGTGGCAGCGAAGCAATCTTTTTTGCATTTCTTTCGATCTGTGATCCGGGCGATGAAATAATCGTATTCGAACCATTTTACACGAACTATAACGGTATGGCACTCGAAAGCGGTATAACGCTCAAAGCAATCACCACATACGCCGAAGACGGCTTTCAGCTGCCAGCAGTTGAAGTGATCGAAAAGGCTGTTTCCAGTCGGACTCGCGGCATTCTGATCTGCAACCCCAACAATCCTACCGGCACAGTATATCCAGCTAAGGCGCTCGAAGATCTCGCCTTTATCGCTAAAAAACACGATCTATACATAATTGCCGACGAAGTATATCGTGAATTCACTTATGACGGCCTTCATCACACCTCTATTCTGCAGATTGCCGGAATGGATCAGCACGCAATTCTTATTGACAGCATTTCTAAGCGCTATGCTGCCTGCGGCGCCCGCATTGGCGTTGTTGCCAGCCGCAACAAATTGATTATGGCCGCCTGCATGAAATTTGCTCAGGCTCGCCTCAGCTCACCAACTGTCGAACAGTGGGGAGCTCGAGCTGGCATCCTCATGGATCCGTCATATTTCACGCCAATTCTCGAAGAATATCAGCGTCGCCGCGACACTGTAATGGCTGGTCTGGCCAAAGCGCCCGGCGTTGTCTGTGAAGTGCCGACCGGAGCTTTCTACGTAATCGTCAAATTGCCGATCAAAAATGCCGAACGCTTTGCACAATGGCTGCTTACTGACTTTGTTTCAGAGAACAGCACCGTTCTGGTTGCACCGGCGGCCGGATTTTACGTAACCCCCGGTCTTGGACTCAATGAAATACGCATCAGTTACGTTCTCGAAGTTGCAAAACTTGAAAAGGCAATGAATCTGCTGGCCAAAGCAATTATACTGTTCAAGAAAATCGAAGAATCAGAGACAGTTTCTGAAAAGGCTTCTACAGCCAATGCATGACACTGCGCGCATACCACTTGTTTATATTCAGCTCGAAGATCAACCAGGTGTAAGCATACCGGCACAAGCAACATCAGGATCTGCTGGCTACGACTTATGCGCCAGTCAGCAGGTTTTGATCAAAGCTGGCAGTTATGCCCGGATACCGACCGGTCTGCGCCTTTCCATGCCCGCTGGCATCGAAGGTCAGGTGCGGCCGCGCTCCGGACTTGCTGCCAAACACGGCATAACGGTGTTAAACGCGCCAGGCACTATTGACAGCGACTATCGCGGCGAAGTTTGCGTGCTGTTGATCAACCATGGACAGGAAGATTTTCTGATCGAGCCGGGCATGCGCATTGCGCAGCTGGTGTTTGCGAGAATTACCACTGTTGACTTTGTTAAAACCGATTCACTTGATGAGTCTGACCGAGGTGAAGGTGGCTTCGGCTCAACCGGAACCAGGTAGATAGCGAGGAAAAAATGAAGCGTAAAAAAATTGCGGTTATTGGTTGTTGCGGTAAAATGGGCCAGGTTGTCTGCAGGTATCTGCTTTCTCACAATGATTATGAGCTCGCCGCCGGCATTGATAGTACCAGATCAGGAGATGATCTTGGTTCGGTACTTGGACTTGGCAATACCGGCATTCTGATCTCGTCTAACTTGCAGACGACGCTATCAGAAGCCAAGATAGACATAGCCATCGACTTTACGATTCCTGATGCGGTGGTTGCCAACACTGCGATCTGCCTGCAGGCCAAAATCCCCGTTCTGATTGGCACCACCGGCATCAACCAGGAAGACCAGATCAAGCTTGACCACCTTGCCCAAAAAATGAGCACAGCAGTTCTGATCGTGCCAAACTTTGCTATTGGCGCAATCCTGATGATGGAATTCGCTCGTAGGGCTGCAAAATTCATGAAAAATGTCGAAATAATCGAGATGCATCATCCGCAAAAGCTGGACAAGCCGTCTGGTACAGCAATAAGAACCCGTCAGCACATTCTCGATGAACTTGGCATCCAGGATGAATCTGTGACCGAACAGGTGCCGATTCATTCTGTGCGATTGCCCGGTCTGGTCGCCCATCAGACCGTGATGTTCGGTGACATTGGACAAACTCTAACCATCAGACACGACTCACTCAATCGCGATTCATTCATGCCTGGAATAGGCATCGCGCTATCACAGATGCACTCATTTGCCGGTCTAAAGATCGGTCTTGAGATCTGATAAAACAGAGAACCTTATTTGACGCCAATCTGCACGCAACTAAAAAAAACATTAAAAATTGTTGTAAAACGGCCGATAGCTCCTTAAGACAAATAAAACCTCTAAGGAGTGCAAATATGATTCTGCCCAATACCCCGCTTTACCAGGCAAAAACCGACGCCGAATTCCGAATCAGAATGATTCAGCACATTAAATCAGCCTACAAAGACATTCTCGGCAAAGATGTTAACCTTCTTGATCTGCCCAACGGTCTTGACATTGTGCAGGCAAAGATTCAGCAGCGCCTGTATGACGTCAGCCGCGGCGAAATCGACCTGATCAGACACGAAGATCGCGACGAACAGCTGGCAGCATAATTATCAAAGAAATTTAAACTCCCCCGTTTTGATTTAAACCCCAGAGCCGGTCATCCGGTTCTGGGGTTTTTCATTACCTGTCAGGCAACTCTTCAAACGGTGAGACATCGGCAACACTGCTTCTCTCTGACGATCCCAGAAAATGGCGCCAGAGCTCACCTGCCCAAAGCACCAGCGAAGTGCCGGCAACTATGGCAAGCCAGGTAGAGAAAGACAGTGGTACGGTTCTGAACATGGTTCCGCCATATTGAACAACCAAGAATTGAATTACCAGAATCGCTGGCAGAATCACGATAAACCCTTTATTCTCACCTAGCCGTCTGAATGCCGAGTGGTCAAAACCAAGCGCACGGGCATTAAACATGTTCCAGACCTGCAACATAACAAAGGTAGTGAAAAAAACTGAAAGTTCGGCAACATCAACAGTTCCATCGCGCTGAAAGTATTTTAAAAAGCCGATAAGAAAAAAGTAAAACAGAGCGCCAACTCCTAGAATATGCCTATACATAGGCGCCGAAACGATAAAATCTTCAGCGCGACGCGGCGGGCGCGCCATAACCTTCCAGTGCGGAGGTTCGGTGGCGAGAGCGAGAGCGGCAAAGGTATCCATGATAAGGTTAACCCAGAGCATCTGCACCACGGTAAGTGGCATCTTTATGCCAATAAACGGGCCGGTCAATGCCACTCCCAGAGCCACCACGTTAATGGTCAGCTGAAACATGATAAAACGTTGAATATTGTCATACAGTGATCTGCCCCACATGATTCCCTTGACCACACTGGGAAAAGAATCATCGAGCAAAATTATATCGCTTGCTTCCTTGGCGACCGAAGTGCCAGTTTTACCCATGGCAAGACCAACGTTAGCGTGATTGAGAGCCGGCGCATCATTGGTGCCATCGCCGGTAACCGCGACAACCTCGCCGCACTGCTGCAGAAGTCTTACCATTTTGAGCTTGTCAGCAGGACGGGCACGCGACAAAATCTTTATTTCCATCGCCCTGCCAGCAGCGGCATCATCAGATAGCGCCTGAAATTCGCTGCCAGTCATGTGAATCTTCTCAGGAACATCATCCAGCTCAATCAAACCAGCCTGCTTGGCGATTTCCCAGGCTGTATTCGAGTTGTCGCCGGTAATTATTTTTACCTTAACGCCAGCTCTACGGCACAAGTTGAGCGCAAGAGGCACTTCAGCTCTGATCGGATCAGCAATCGCAACAAATCCCAGCCAGATCATTTTGCGCGCAACCGTATCTATATCACCCTCAGGTTGAGTATCAAGACCACGCAGGAAGGCAAAACCAAGCGTGCGCATGCCGCGGGCCTGGGTCCGATGTAAATCAACGGCAATTTTATCGGCAAAATGTGTAATCGACTGCAATCCTTTGTCTGTCAGAATTTCACTGCAACGGCTCAACACCAGCTCGGGCGCCCCTTTAACATACAGAACTTTTTCGCCGCCAGCGGCAGACAGGCCATATGAGCCCATCATCTTGCGTTCCGTTGAAAAGGTCCATTGCATTTCGAGAGCAAAATCCTGGCGCAGCTGCAAGTAGTCTATTCCTGCCTCTTCGAGCCACATTAACGTAGCGCCTTCGGTCGGGTTACCCAGTATTCCAGCCGCTTCGCCGGCCTTACGACTCAGATTGGCAGTGCTGTTTGCAGCTATTGATTCGGCAACAATCTTTTCAACAGGCGTAGTCAGCTCTTTTGTCAGTGTGGCAGACTTGAGCGCTGGAAAAAACACAGAATTCATCTCCATACGATTCTGAGTGAGAGTGCCGGTCTTATCTGAACAGATCACTGTTGCCGCTCCAATCGTCTCACAGGCATGCATACGCCGCACAAGATTATTGGCGGCTGTCATTTTGCGCATGCTGTATGCCAGACTTAGTGTGACACTCATTGGCAGGCCTTCTGGAACTGCAACCACAATAATAGTTACTGCGATCATAAAAAATTTCAAAAAATCACTTACTGCACTTGAGGTAAGCCAATTGGCCGGGTCTTCAGACAAAAATCCGCTCATCACACCGGTAATTACACACAGCGCAAAGAACAGCATTCCAGCTGCGGCTACTCTTAGCCAAGGGCGCAGCCCACCAGCATCAATAATCCTGGGCAAACGCAATTCTCTGCCGGCAAGTTCAAAGCCGTCGGCCATAATCGGCATCCATACCTTCGCGAGACCGATCATCGCGCTCAAAAATATAATAAGCGAAAAGCCCCATTGCGCCGAAGTCAGTTCCAGGTCGCCAGATCTATAATCTCTGAAAATGAGAGCAACAAAGGTCAAAAAGGCTATTGAGAACCCGACAACTCCTATAAGCTTGCTGAGCCGATCAAGTTGGCGATTCAAAGGTGTCGGCTCATCGCTGTCTTCACTGGCTGCGCGCGCTGCCTTACCGATTTCGGTAGAATCACCAACCGCCGTAATTTCGATCACACCATGTCCGTCATGAACCATAGTGCTGCGTAGAACCACCTCAGGCGGATAAGCATTGTCTTCTTTTATGCCAGACTCTTCTTCACTCGCAACAAATTTTGCGACCGGCATCGATTCACCGGTCAGCCGCGCTTCGTCTATCTGCAGCGAAACTGCTTCCAGCAATCTGGCATCGGCCGGGACCTCATCTCCAGCTTCAATCAATGCGATGTCACCGAACACCAGATCTTTTATCGGCACTGTGGTAAAGGCTCCATCGCGAACAACTTTGATCGGAGCCTCATCAGAGACTTGATTGAGAATATCGAACTCTTTTTCGGCCTTGTATTCATTTATAAATGCAAGAGTAGTCGCCAGTAAAATTGCGATTACTATGCCAATGCCTTCAAAATACTCTCCATTGACAAAACCTACTCCGATCGCCATTAAAGCTGCAATCATCAGGATTCTTATGATCGGGTCATCGAACTTTTCGAGCAAAAGGCGCCACCATGGCTCTCGTTCTGCTGGCGTGAGAACATTGGCTCCATATTTATCTCGATTCTCAATTACCTGCGCCGAGTTCAAACCCTTATACAAAGTAATTCTGCTATGCTGTGAATTTGCCATTGATTAACTCCAATTATGAATGCAAGGCGCTAATTATAGCTTTTCAAGGCAATAACTTCAAACATTTCAACAACTGTTGTTTTGCCTTTGACTGAAGTTTCAGCTAACCGCTCTACTTCAATCCTGTCTTTTAACAGATCAAGCGTTGATCTGCTGATGATTACAAAAGTGTGTCGCCCCAGCTTGCTCATGCCTTCAAGGCGAGAGGCAACATTTACCGTGTCGCCAATCACAGTTCTATCCATGCGGCCTGGCGAACCAATATTGCCGGCAATTACTTCGCCCGAATTGATGCCCACCCCGATTTTAACCGGAAAAAGACCTCGCTGAGCGCGCGCTGCATTAAACTCGTCGAGCGAACGCATCATGGCAAGAGCGCATTTCACCGCATTAAATGCCTGATTCATCGATGTTTCCAAGTTGCAATCTACTGCTATAAACTGTGCCATGATTGCATCACCAATAAACTTGTCTATATCCCCACCATGCTCTTCGACAACCTCATTCATAACCGCAAAATAATCATTGAGAAGTCTTACAACCACTTCTGGCGAATTTGACTCAGAAATCGTGGTAAAACCGCGAATGTCAGAAAACAGAATGGTCGCCGGCACTTTTTTCCCGCCCATGTAGCCATCTTCGCCGCTCACGACTGCTTCAACTGCGGACTTAGAGAGATAACGCGTCATGCGTGCACGTTCATCGAGTCCATGACTCATGACATTGAATGACTCGGCAAGCTCAACCAGCTCGTCCTGACCAGGCATGATCAGGTGGGTATTGTAATTCCCCTTTTCGATCTGCTCAACACCAGTGCGCAAGAGAGCAACTGGCTCAATAAGAGAGCGAGCCATGATTTTGGCCAGAATATAACCGACAAGTAACGAAACCAGAAAGGTAACCATAATAAAAACACGCAACTGAATCAGTGCTTTGCTGATTTCGGAGTAATCATAGAGCGCTAATACCGTATGCATATCAAGGTTGGAAGGCCTGAAACTGTAATACAGACATTTTCGGCCGGTCTTCTCAAGCTGAACTGTCTCGCGCACAGAAACTCCAGCAAACCTTGTTGGTTCAGAAAGTCTGCCTAATTTTGAGGTATCTTTGCCAGGCATAGAATAATCGAACCAGGGCTCAGGAATTTGAGCCGGGCGAAAATAATCAGCGTCACCGCCAATGTCGTTTGTTCCAAAAAACAGTTGAACACGGTTCTGATACTTTTTCTCCGTAGCATGGTTTTCGATCATCAGACGCATAAACATGCGTTCAAAATCATCATCTTTCAGCAATACCACCACGATAAAGGGGTCACCGCCGCCTGGCAATGAGAATTCGCCAACAAAAAAACACACGCGGCGGTCCGAAAATTTGAATTCAAAAGCCTTGTTCTCTCGATGCTTGAGAATGCTTTGAACAGCATCGACGCTGATACCGCCAGAAGCCTCGATAAACAAATCCATCATGCCAACCTCTGAACCACGACCATCCAGCCTTAGATTGCCTGTATTGCGCAATTTAATCTTTGCCAGTGCCTGTACCAGCGGAATCATGTCTCTGCCGGCGCCACCTCGACCCATGATAGAAAAAGTCATCTCAGCACTTGAATCAAGCATATATACTGCGGTCAAGCCTGTTTTTTCCTGATATTCAGCAACGATTTTGTCGGCGAGGGCCTTGTCAGTCAGACGTCCCTTTGCGTCAAACTTCAGCGCCATCAGTCGCCGGGCAAGTTCCGAACTTAAATTCTCCATATGACGAAAGGCATAATCAGTGTTCTCTTCGAGATTCTTTTTGATGCGCTCAAGAACCTTGTAAGCATCGTTTTCATAGGTTTGACGGCGCTCTTTAAGCAATTCGCTGCCCAGATGAAAAATTACCGCACTCGGTAGCGCCATTACCAGAACAAATAACGCGATAATCTGCCAGCGGATGCTTAACGCCATGCCCTGGTTCCTGCGAAAGCCAGATACAATGGATACCGGCAGAATAAGTGACAAAAACATCAGGAGTATCAACCAAAAGACACTTCGCTGATATTGCCGATCTATCATTGCACCGGACTTTGCTGTGACAAGAGTAATCCCACCATCGACGCGACGCACCGAAGCGATGATGCCACGATGTTCATGTATTCCATTTGGCCGGTTATTCAGCCACTTCGCCCAGTAGTCGTATTCAAGCGGCGAAAACGGGTAAGGAAGCAGATAAAACCCTGGTTTTGGCTCGACAATCCAAGCCGGCTCAATACCAGTTTGCTCCCATTCATGCGCCTTTCTAAGCTTAAGCATATCAAAGGCAAAAATTTTCGGAAGTTTTTCAAGATCGACAACAGCTATGAATCCAGCACCAGCTTCATAATAGTGCCAGAAGTCAGAGACTTTTTTGTTATCCCAGTATAGGGCCAGTCGTCGACCGGCGGCATCAGAAAATTCGTAAATTTCTGCATTCGTTTTAATGAACATCGTAATCTGGTTTGCATCAAGAAAATTGCGCGCCAGCATTGGCACATTGTCCAGATAAGACCGGTCTGATTCCTTCGCTGTTCGCCTTATCAGGCGCTGATGCAATGCCTCAAGCAATTTCTGATACGCCCACCGCGGCAACATCTCGTCGCTATCTGTTGTGAATCTATATTCTGAATCCCATTTAAGCAGTCTTATCCCCGGAATCAGCGATCGCAACCTTGCCTCTATAAGCATCAGTCTTGATTGCATTCCAGTCTCAAGCGCGAGCATGCCCAATGCCGCTTCCGGCGGCAACGGTGTTTTTGAAAGTCTGCGAAAATTGCGTATATAATAAAGCTGTTCCGAAATAGCAAAATATGGCCGTGAAAATTCATTAAGCACTTCTCTCAACTGCAACTTCACAGACATCTCAAGGGCTATGCGCGAAGAAAGAGCTTCGACTTCCTGGCCAACTTCATTTTTCGCCATCTCTGCGGTTGACCTGAACGACTCGGTTGCCTGCTGCACCAGAATTATAACAGGCACAGTCAGCAACATAGCGATTGCAATCAGCCACTTCCAGACCGGTAATGGCTTCATCCTTATCGCTACAGGCTCAAGCGTCGATTTAGTCAGTTTTTCCAATATAATGTTTCCAGCTCATAAAATAGGCCTGGCAAACCACCCTGAAAACTATACTATAGGATTGCTTCTCTCTAATCAAACTATGAAGTTACTGCTTTTTTATTGTAGATAATTCTATCCGACAAAAAATTGTGATAGCATGATCATGAAAGATTAAAGTGCTGATAAGTGAGGTTGTAAATGCCCAGACTGCTTGCCAGATTTTTGAAATGCATGAACACAGTCGAGGTTGAAACTCTGCTGGCACAGGAAGCTCCGCTTTTTCTGCCAGTCGGCACTCTTGAGGCACATGGAAGACACTTGCCAGTCGGCACTGATACCATCTGTGCTGAAAAAATCGCTGAAGAGCTGAGTATTAATCTGCAGGGAGCTGTCGCCCCACCTCTTGAATACGGAATCACAAATGTTCTGGCACAGACCTCGCCCGCCAGTTTTTTCCCTGAGGAACTTTTTGAACAGTTTTTTGAACAGATTGTCGAAAATTTTTACAAACAGGGCTTTAAAACAATCGTCATTATCAACGGGCACGGCGGCAACCGCGATGCATTAAAACGGGTTGTCAGGCGCACAACTCGCCGGCATCCAATTGCTATCTCAGTTATCAACTGGTGGCTTCTGTCGGAAAAATTCGTTGAACCGGTTTTTAAAACAGGAACTGGCGGACATGCCGCTATTGAGGAAACGTCAGTCATGCTGCATTTCTGCCCCACTCTCGTTGATCCTGACAATTACAGTTCCACAACAGATGATTACGTTCCAGAAGACGGCATCTGGCTTTATCCGCCGCCGGGCGAAGTCCTGCTCAACCAGCATGGACAGGGGCAGCCGATCTTTGACTGCGGTAAAGCCGCCGATTTCGTAGAGCTGGTGATCAAAGATTTAACAAACAGACTTCAGCACTGGCTGAACTCGATCAAACGCCTGCAGGGGGGACTTCGCCCATGAACGGCGTAGAGACACCAATCTGGGCAAAATATGCTGGCGATCTGTTCTTTCTCGCTCTATTCCTGATATTTTTCTTCTTTTTTAAACCAACCGCGCAATCAGAAGACGAATGGGACAGCGAAGAAGAAGCCCCCAATCCTCTCGAACAGATATTAATGACCGAAAACGAGGAGGAAGAGAATCTCTCTGAGAATGAAGAAATCGAGACTCTGCCTTCAGAAAAAGAGAAACCAAGCGACAGCTAAAGCCTTGCCTGAAAATCGTCTTAGATTTCATTTCATGCAAATCCATTACCGGTGAGCTAAAACGACCATCTCGCACCGGTGAACACTTCTGGATACACGGGGACTCTAATGGCATATCGGAAAACAATCGATAACAAATCGGCCCTTTTCTGACGCGACCGAAAAAAATTCCCTGGCATTTAGCCAGGGAATTTTCAGCTCTTGATCTCAACCAACCTTTTGGGAACTCATTTACAGCCGATACTTACTACTTAGCCAGTTATCGATGTGCTCACTTTGCCCACAGAGCTGAAACAACTTATTCTTTTAACTTAAAACTAATCTGCTCAATAACTAGCAATAATTATGCCATAAAGACTCTAATAGTAGAGGTTCAGCCGCTGAACCCTTAATGATAGAATTGCCATTATCTGCAGATCGCTACACGAGGCAATAAAACCGCACCATGAAAAACAATCCAGCAATGCCGAGGCAAATTTACCGCAAGATAAAATTAATGTTTTCTTCTTGGTATGAAAGTAATATACTTTCAGCGCCTGTTAAATTATCAGGCACGCAAGCCTGATAAAACTCCAAACATTTCTTTGGCGGAACATGGGCTCACATTTTTTCTCGAAATTCACGTCGGGAGCCGGTTAGACGTTGTTCTGACGGGGAGTCCTGACTTACGAAAGGTATTTTATGCAACAGATCGAAGAAACACAAGAATTACAACACGAGGCCCCCAAAGCTTTTATGGAGGTTTTGCCTCCCTCACGGATCGAAGACTTTTGCGAGGAACTGCAAAAATCAGCAACTGATCGCGGCTGGAAAGAGCTTATGCCGGTTCAAGCCGGAGTAGCACCCTACCTGCTGGCGAAACGTGATGTAATTGTTCAGTCACGCACCGGAAGCGGCAAAACAGCAGCATTTCTATTACCACTGCTCGAACGCTTAAAGGGAACCAGCAAGGTTTGCCAGGCTGTCATTCTTATCCCTACCCGCGAGCTTGCGGTTCAGGTTTACAACGAATTCAAAATTATGGCAGCGAACATCGATGTTACAGCAATACCTGTTTACGGCGGCACCTCATACCGCCCGCAACTCGACGCGTTCAAAGAGGGAGCTCAGTTGGTAATCGCCACCCCCGGACGACTTCTGGATCATCTGATTCGCGGCACACTCTCACTCAGAACCCTTAAATATCTGATCTTCGACGAAGCCGACGAAATGTTGTCTATGGGTTTTTATCGCGATATGGTGCGTATCGGCGAATTCATGCCTAAGCAAAAAGTTTCTGCAATGTTCTCTGCAACTATGCCCGACAGTGTCAGGCGCCTGGCTGGACAGTTTATGCGTGAGCCTGACTTCTTGTCTTATTCCGGCGACGGCGTTCACATTTCCGAAATGGATCATATCTTTTATACAATTGATTCAATGCATAAAGACCGCGCGATGATGAGGGTAATTGAGGTTGAAGACCCACAAAACGCAATTATCTTCTGTAATACCCGCAACGAAGTCGAATATGTGGCTGCACTGCTTAAAAGATTCGGCTATGATGCCGATCAAATCAGCGGCGATCTCAGTCAGGGCGCACGCGAAATAGTGATGAGTAAGCTCAAAAAAAAGCAACTGCGCTTTCTTGTGGCAACCGATATAGCGGCACGCGGCATTGACATAAGCAATCTCGAATATGTTTTTATCTACGATATGCATAAAGACACTGACCAGTATATACATCGGGCGGGGCGCACAGCTCGGGCCGGCAATCGCGGCGTAGCCATAAGCATGGTTTCTACTCTCGAAGCCGTTGACCTTAAAAAGTTTGCCCGAAGATCCGGCATCGCGCTTGAAGAGCGGCCTGTTCCCAGCGAAGAGCAGGTAAGAGAAAGACTATCCGAGAAGCTGATTGCCCATCTCGAAGGCAATCTTAGAGATGCCTCAACTGCAGTCAAAGAGCGTATGAAGCGCTATCACGGACTTTATCGTCAACTCGTAGACCACGAAAACGCTGAAGACCTTTTCCTGCTACTGCTTGACACTTTCCATCAGCAGTTGATCAAAGCTGGCCGGGGCACAGATGAAGAGCCTGTAAAAGAAGCTCCCAGACAGGAAAGAGCAAGGCAGGAAAGTCCCAGACAAGACAGATCCAGACAAGAAAGACCCCAACGGCAAGGCGGACCGTCTCGCCCCCGAAACAGATAACCATTTTTCCTGACGTTGCAACATCAGGCGCAAACGAAATGTTAAAATGGAAAATCATAAGTAAATAAGGAGTTACAAATTATGGCAACAACCTATGAATTTAAAACAGAGGCTCGGCAACTTCTTGATTTGATGATTCATTCAGTTTATTCCCACAAGGAAATATTTTTGCGGGAACTGATATCGAACGCATCAGACGCGATTGACAAGCTTAGATTCAATTCGCTTACTAACGAAAAGCTGCGCGGTATGACTGACGATCTGCATATCAGAATTACCGCCGACAGCAAAAACCGCACACTTACTATCGCAGACAATGGTATTGGTATGTCGCACGACGAAATTATCGATTATATCGGAACTATTGCCAAATCCGGGACCGGCGAATTTGCCGCTCTGCTCAAAAAAGCCAGCGAAAAGAAAGAAGCGGCTCCTGAACTCATAGGACAATTTGGAGTAGGCTTCTATTCAAGCTTCATGGTAGCCGACAAGGTTGAACTGGTCAGTCGCAAAGCTGATGAAGAAAAAGCTTGGAAATGGATCAGCAGTGGCGAAGGCAGTTACGTCATGGAAGAAGCCGACCGCGAAATGCAAGGAACCAGTGTAATACTGCATCTCAAACCAGAAGACAGCGAAAACGAAGATTCTCAGGATTTTACCCAGGAGTGGGTGCTGCGTCAGGTTATCAAAAAATATTCTGATTTTGTCGGATATCCGATCAAAATGCAGGTCGAAAGAACTCAAATTGAGCGCGACGAGACCGGCAAGCCCAAAGAAGGCGCCAAAGAAGAAACCATAGTCGAAGACGAAGTGCTCAATTCGATGAAAGCCATTTGGCTGCGCCCTGAAAAAGAAGTCAGCGAAGATGAATATCGCGAATTCTACAAACATATCAGCCACGACTGGAACAGTCCGCTCAAATGGATCAACTTCAAGGCCGAAGGCACCTCAAACGAATTTAATTCACTGCTATTCATACCTGAAAAACCGGGTTTAGAACTGTTTATGCCAAACTCAAAGCGCGGCATCAACCTTTATGTTAAACGTGTCTTCATCATGAGTGACTGCGAAGAACTCATACCTGACTACCTGCGTTTCGTTAAAGGCGTAGTTGACTCAGAAAACCTTTCTCTCAACATCTCACGCGAAATACTGCAACACGACCGACTGATCCAGACCATTCGCAAAAGCATTACTCGCAAGGTTCTCGATACTCTAAAGAAAATGCTTAACGAAGATCGCGAAAAATACATCGACTTCTGGAAGCATTTTGGCTCAGTAATCAAAGAAGGCCTGTTTAAAGAACCAGCTAACAGCGAAAAACTTTTTGAATGCTGTCTCTTTCAGAGCACTGCTTCAAGCAGCGACTGGTATACTCTTGGCGAATACGTTGAGCGAATGAAACCCGAACAGGACAAGATTTATTATCTGACCGGTGAAGCACGCGAAGCAATCGAAAATAGTCCACATCTTGAAGCATTCAGGGACAAAGGCTATGAGGTTCTCCTGATGACTGACCCGGTCGACGAAGTTTGGGTGCAGTATTCTTCTGAATGCAAACAGAAAAAAATCAAGTCAGCCGCCCGGGGCAACCTCGAACTTGGTTCTGAAGAAGAACGCAAAAAGACCGGCGAAACCCTCAAACAAAAAGAGCAGGAGTGGAAATCTCTTCTCGAACTGATCCAGAACAAGCTCGACAAACACATCAAGGCAGTCAAGCTTTCTGGCCGCATGAGCTCATCGGCAGTCTGCCTGGTCAGCGAAGAAGGCGAAATGACTCCGCATCTAGAAAGCCTGCTACGCGCCTCTGGAAAGGACGTGCCTCAGGTTAAGCGGACACTTGAGCTTAATCCTGGTCACCCGCTTCTGGGTAAAATGCACGAGATCTTTATACGCGATCAGAATAACCCTAAAATCTCTGAATACGCTGAACTGCTCTATGGACAGGCTCTGCTGGCCGAGGGCGGTCAGTTGCCCGACCCTTCAGGTTTCAACCGCAAGGTTGCTGACCTCATGGCAAACGCTCTGTAAGTCATACCAGGCCGGTGCTACGATTTTGTGGCACCGGCCTCTTCATAACATTGTGAAAAGCACAGTCAAAGCAAAAGCAGTAACAGGAATCACATCATGCAAGCACAATCACAAATGTCTCACAAATCTCCTTATAAGATCAATCTGAACATCAATCTCAAGGCTGAACTTCCCGAAGATGACGCACTTTACATTACCGGCAACTTGCCTGAACTTGGCGACTGGGACCCTTCAGGACGGAAGCTCGTCCCAGAAACCGACGGCACCTATGCGCTTGAACTGACGGCAAGCCCAGGCTTCATAGTTGAGTGCAAGATCACCCGTGGCAGTTGGAAAACGCAGGGCATTCACAATCCCGATGTTGTGCCGCCAGACAACTTCGTAATAAAGGTCAATAAAAACCAAAATGTTCAAGTAAACATTGTCGGCTGGCTTGACCATCGCGACATGGAGTCTGACCCGGTACAGGGCCGACTGGAAACCAGCAAAACTTTTGCCTGCTGCGGTCTTAAATACAAGAGACCAGTAGAGGTCTGGCTGCCCGATAATTACGATGAAAACGGTGAGCCATGTGCTGTTATCTATATGCATGATGGCCAGAATCTTTTTGAACCCGCCAAAGCTTTTGCCGGCATCGACTGGAAGGTTGACGAAACAGTTTCCAGATTGCTTGCCAGCGGTGAGCTTCGCCAGTGCATTGTCGTGGCTATTCCGAATTCACCCGACCGCATGAAAGAACTCAACCTCTACACAAAAGAAGGCAAAGCCTATGCCGAATTCATAGTAAACGAGGTCAAGCCGTGGGTAGAGGCTCATTACAACGTATCAAAACAGCCACAGGATAACGCTATAATGGGCTCTTCAATGGGTGGTCTGATATCGTTTCAAATGCTTTATGCCTACGAGAACAGTTTTGGGCTGGCTGGATGCCTTTCGTCTGCCTTTCAAAAAACCGATGGTCAGGTATTCGAAAAAATTGGAAACCAAGGCTTTATACCCCTCAACGCAAGACTATATCTCGACGCCGGAGAATTTGAACCGCCGATTGCACAAGCATACTTTGCAATGATGCAGCTTTTAAAAGAGAAAGGGTTTATCGAAGGATACAACCTGATGGGCTTTTTTGAAGAACAGGCTACTCACAGTGAAACTAGGTGGGCTGGACGCCTGCACCTCTCACTTAAATTTCTGCTCGGAAAAATAATTTGACATTAAACGAGTGTCAATTAAAATATAAGTAGGATAATCAGAGATCGCAAATTAAAGGAGTATTTATGAAATACTTGACCATAGTTGTAGCAATTTTAATGATCGGTGCTTCTGCAGGTTTTTTGCATGCAGAGGCTGGCTGTAGCAGCTGCGCCAGCGTTGAGTCGTGCTCAAAGTCTTATACAGAAGATGCCTGCGTCGATGACGCCTGCACTTCTACCGAGGCCGGGCACAACCACAAGGAAAGCGCCAGCAAAGAAGAAGCCAGGTCAGAAACCGGTGTATTAGACACTGTCGGCCTCAAGACTCTTATCGACAGTGGAGTTCCCATGATCGTTCTTGATGCCCGTTCCGGCGAATATGACGACGGGAAGCGAATTCCAGGTGCCCTTTCTCTTAATTCAGAATCAAAGCCCGAAGAAATTGCAAAGGTTCTGCCGAATAAAGAAGCTCTGGTAGTTACCTACTGCGCAAATCTTCAGTGCCCAGCCAGTTCTGCACTTAACAAACACCTCAAGTCACTTGGCTACTCAAACCTTCGCGAATACCCCGAAGGTATTCAGGGCTGGATAGAAGCTGGAAACCCTGTTAAATCAGTAAAGTAAGCATTTTTCACAGAAAATGGGCGACCAGACTGGTCGTCCATTTTTTTTTGCAAAACAAACCGCCAGATCTGATAAATGGCAGGTAAACTGCAGATTTAGCTTTTAAAATTTTCTGTTTAACAATATAATTGCATATCTGTACACAATAACCATTGTCGGAGGCACTCTTTGAATAAATATCACAGGTTCGCTCTACTGTGCATCCTCACCATCTTGCTTACAACGGTAACAGGAAACACTGCAGTAATTACCAAAACCGATGATTCCAGCATCGCAGCCGAACAGATTGAATATGCAGACAACGCACTTACTATTCTTTCCGGCTCAGAAACAGTTAGACTAAGTCGTAGCGAAATTAAAAACATCAGCTTTACGGCTCAAAAACGAACAGCAGAGATTTTTGCGACCGACAGCGCAGACCTTGCCGAAATCATGCCAAAAGCACTAGAACTGCTGAAAAAGTATCCAGACGCCCAATCAATTCTGGTAACCGAAGAAGGCAATTACCAGCATCGCAAAGATGGCACATGCCTTTCCCGCTATCGCTGTGTTACCTACCTTGCTCAGGATGAATCTCTCTGGGAAGCCCAGATTTCCCTTAGTTTCGACCCTAATCGCGAAACGATAAAAGTTCTCCATGCCCGCTCGTATACTCCCGATGGTGCTGTCCATACGTTGTCCCCAGATCAGATAAAAATCTCAAAAGGCACTTCCGGCAGCGTAAATTTTGACCAGTATCAGGATCTCAGCTTTACAATTCCTGAAGCAGCAGTTGGCGGGCTCATCGACTACAGTTACGAGGTTGAAGAGTTCAATCCCTTTGACCGCAATCTCTTTCAGGGTCGTTTCTATTTTCAGGGCAGTCAACCAGTTGGAGAATCTGTTCTGCGCGTCAGTGTTCCACATGATAAGCCTCTGTATTACGTTGCTGACAATATAGCATCTGGCAGTGGCGAACCGGTTAAAACTGAAGCGGTTGAATCAGTTATCTACACATGGAAGTTCACCGACCTGCCGCCAATTATTTCTGAACCTAACATGCCGGCATACCGTAACATCGTGCCAGGTGTTTACTACAGCCTTCACAAAGACTTCACCTACGTTCATGAAAAACTGCGCCCGATGTTCGCAAAAAGGTTTCAGTTGACCGACATGGTAAAGGAAAAGGTTGAGGAACTCATCGAAGGCGCCCGCGATGTTCACGAAAAAATTGCCCGCCTCTACCAGTTCTGTCAGAAAGAAATAAGATACATCTCGATAAAGGGCAACCTTGCCAGCAATCAAGTTGGACACCCGGCTGAAGATACTCTTAAAAATCGCTACGGCGACTGCACTGACAAAGGCATGCTGCTCGCAACCATGCTCAAGCAGATCGGTGTCGAAGCCTACCCGGTTGGCGTCAGAACCAACGACACTGGTCGAGCAGTTCGCGAAATAGCAATTTTTGACGACAACCACTGTATAACCGAAGTGCACCTCGACGGCCGCATCTTCTACCTTGACTCCACTGCAACCGATTACCGTTACCCGTATTTTCGCTCAGACGATCACGAAACAGTAGCAGACAACACCATGCTCGGCACTCTTAAACCAGTACCGTTGCCCCCCCCAGAAGACAATGCCGTGCACATTACCCGAAAAATTGAGCTGGCAGCTGACGGAACCACCCGCATTGACTTTGAGAGCACCCAAAATGGCTCATCTGAAGCCAGCTTTAGAGGTTCTGCCAGGAACCTTAAAGCAGAGGAATATGAAAAGCAGATTCGCGCGCAGGTTTCCGCACTGACCGCTGACTACGTACTTGAACTGGCCACTCATACCGAGCCGCTGGATTTTGGCACTCAGTTCAAGGCACGATCAATCTATCTGCTTAACCGCTTTGCCACAAAATCTGGGCGCTATATGATATTTGCAATTCCATTTTTCGAAATGGGCTTTCCCGAAGTCAGTCTCGAAAAACGCCGATACGACATAGAATACAACACATCACGCTTGCGCACAGACCAGGTCGAGATAAAAATACCGGACAATTTTAATGTCAAATACTTGCCACCGGCACTCCGAATCCAAAGCCCCTATGTTGAGTTTGAGATTATTTATGACCAGCAGGGCGAAAGTATAAACATTGTACGCAAACTTGCGTTTCCCAGAAGAATTGTGCCAGTCGCTGATTATCAAAGCTTCAAGATGGATCTCGAAAAAATCGCCCAGTCGACAAAACAGAAGATCTTTCTCGAAGAAGCAGAAACAGAAGCAGCGTCAGAAGGAGTTAAGCCATGAATAAACTACAAATCCTGATCTTCTGCCTGTTCTTGTGTATTGCGAGCAGCATCTCAGCTGATGTTATATATCTTAACGAAGGCGAGGAGATCCTTGGCAAACTGCATTCTATAACTGATGGGAAGGTTACGATTGTCGATCTTCAGGAGACCAGCCGAACCATAGACTCTGCAGAAATAGCGCATATTCTTATTTCAAAAATCCGCAAAGGCGATGAAATTACCGAGATTGCCAGTATTACCGACCCTGTAGCCGCCGGTATTCTGCAGAACCTTCCTGACCCCGCGCAGTTTAATGAAGCCAATTATGTTACTCTCTACCGGCTCTACGACTACGAATATGTCAGCGAAACCGAGATCATACAGCGCGTTCGCGAGATCGTTCAAATCCTTAAAGAACCCGGCCTGAATCAGGCCAACCAGAGCGTGTATTACTACACAGACAGGGAAGAACTTGACCTGGAATATGC
The DNA here is from genome assembly GCA_018818125.1 of Candidatus Rifleibacteriota bacterium. Lineage (GTDB taxonomy): Bacteria > Muiribacteriota > Ozemobacteria > Ozemobacterales > Ozemobacteraceae > Rifleibacterium. The sequence goes on along the minus strand of JAHISQ010000150.1, from coordinate 12,243 downwards.
TCATACTTATTCGGCAAGTGGCAAGGTCTATCACATCACCGATGATGCTGTTTCAGACGAAAGCATGCGCTCTTCCACACCTGAGTATGCAAAACTCAAACGCCTTAAAATGGCGCTTAAAAAGGTAGATATTGGCAGTATCATTGACTACAGCTATGTAAAACGTTTAAAAGGTATTGGCGAGCTCAGCCCTTTTGTAATTCATAACACTTTCGGCGAACGGGAGCCGATTCTGCACGAAGAGCTATCTGTCGTTTTTCCTGAGCAATTGAAGCTCAATAAGGTCCTCATGCAGTGGCCTGCCGAGAATGCGCCAAGATTCATCGAGAAAACCGATAATGGCAAAACCAGCTGGAAATGGATCTATGCAAATCCTAAGGGATTCATACCCGAACAGAATATGCTGCCAACCGCGCGTGTTTTTCCGCGCTGTGTAATTTATCAGCCCTATGACTGGAACAAGATATCAACTGAACTGAATCTAGCTTATCAAAGCGCCAGACCTGACGCTGCGCTGCTCGAAGAATTGTTGACCAGAGCGAATTTGAACGAAGCCAATAGCAGTTATGCCAAAGTAACGCGCATATACGAGACGATCAACAAAGACATTCGCGATCTCGGCATGAGCGCAATTTCGATGGGATCACATGCGCCAGTGTCTGCCAATGTAACTATCGCCAAAAAATACGGTAACACTCAGGCGATTCTGGCTCTTATGCACTTTGCATTCGAAAAAGTTGGCATCAAATCTTACCCCGGCTTTGTCACCGGCCGCCGCGAGAATGTTACAGCAAAGGATCACCCGACTCTTGGTCTCGCCAATTTTGCCGTGCTCAAGGTTGTAATCGACGGAAAAACTTTTTACACAGACCTGGGCTCAGTGTATCAGCCATTTTCGACCTATTCAACCAATTATCAGGGTGCCATGGCTGCTTTTCTCGATGCCGAAAACAACAACTTCTGTTTCGAGGAACTACCACGCCAGACCCTAAGTTGGAACAGGTTCGATCACTCTGTATTTGTTAAAATCCTGCTTGATGGCTCAATGGAAGTAAAAGAATCTCTGCTTTTCCGTGGTCCATACGAAGCCGGAATTCGCGAGCTGAAGTCTATCAAGGAAAAAGAAAAGCAGAACTATGCCGAAAAACGCGTCAAAAGAGTGCACCCCAAGGCCGTGCTTACCAGCTTCGGACTCTCTGACCTGAATGACCTTAACGGGCCGGCAGTCATGACCCTCGACTACAAAATCCCCGAAGCCGCACAACTGGCTTCAGACAAGATCATGACTTTCACCAACTTCTGGGTTAATTACCAGTCAAGTTCAGCAAGTCTTGCCAGCCGTACCTTTCCGATGCAGTACTGGGCCAGTGAAGAAAATCAGCAGACCATAGTTTTTGAGCTGCCAGAGAACTTTAACTGGGTAAACTGGGGCAGACAATATCAACATACTTCTCCCGATATCATTTTCTTTTCGAATATAAACCAGAATGGCGACAGGCTTATTTATGCCGATCGTTTCACCATATATAACGATGAATTTCTTACTGATGCCGACTATCAGAATTATCGCCAGTGTATTCTAACCATGAGCGAACTCGCAAATCAGTGGATAATTATCGAAAAGAAAGAACCAGAAGCCCCTGCTGTAGCATCTGAGCCTGTAACTATCCCCGCATCTGGAACTGTAGAATCGCAACAGCCACAGACTCCGCCCTCAGAATCTGAAGTAAAAACAGAACCTGCAGATTCATCTCAGAATTAACTCTGCAGCGGTAATTATTCACAAAAAACGGCGCTGAATGGCGCCGTTTTTTTATGCTCATTATCACCACTGCATCTGCCGATGTATTTTCTGAATTATGATAAAGAAAATACTAAAGGCAACAATTCTGCTCATTATGCTGTTGCCGGCAATATTGCCGGCATCGATGGACTTTATCTTTGAAGAAAGTCTGTCAGATTCTCTTGTCCGCATGGAATCGCTTTACTCTACCGGCAAATGGGACGAGGCGATGAATGTCGGACGTGGCATAATCAAAGACGCACCAAAAGATCATAAGGCAGCACGAAGAGCCCAGGATTTGATTATTCTGTCTATAGATGCCAGAAACAAAGAAATGCTCGCGAACGAAGAGCGTGCAAAACAGAAAAACAGACAGGAAACCTCGCAGCAGTTGATTACTGAAGGCAGCAAACTGTTGAGTGAAAAAGATTATGCCGGTGCCACTGCAAAGTTCGCCAGAGCCACACAGCTTAATGGCGGCGATGCACAAAATTATTTTCTGCTTGGCTATTCAAGCCTGAAGGCCGAAAAGCGTCAAAATGCCTACAAAGCTTTTCAGCAGTGCCTCAATCTCAATCCAAACCACGAACGAGCTCTATTTCATATTGCCGGCTTGAGCTATGAGTTCAATCAGGGCAAAGAAGCTGAAGATTATTCGGCAAAGTTGATCGAAACCATTGAAACCAAGCTCACAGAGCTTAAAGATATCTTTGTCGCACAACGTAGTGAAGGACTAAACGACAAGGCAGTCGCCACCGCACGTCGCATGGCTGCTCTGCGCAATAATCTGGCGCAGGCTTCCCACATGCACGGCGTTTTAACGCACAAGCGAAAAGATTACACGAGCGCGGTCAAATCTTTTGAACGCGCTACCAAACTGAATCCGGCAGATGCAGAGAACTGGTTCTATCTTGGCAGCAGCTTTCTCCATCTCAAGATTTATCACCAGGCAACACTGTCGCTTGAACAGGCTGTTCTTATAAGAGAAACCAGACTGCGTGATCTGACTGCGAATGCAGGCAAGCTTCTTGACGCCGGCAAAAGCGACGAGGCTGTTGCCGCCGAGATTGAAACCCGCAAGCTCAAAGAAGAAATCGCCAAAACTCTTTATATCTTGGCAATAGCCAATGGCAAAAAGAAGGACACCAACGAAGCAATAAACAACATTAACCGCGCGCTTGAGCTCAAACCCGACTTTGTTGAGGGTCGTTACACCCGGGCGATTCTGTTGGCAGAGAAAAATCATCTTGAAGAGGCTCTTGAGCAGATGCGACGTGTGCTCAAAGACAGTCCTCCCAAAAGTGAACAGGCAAAAAAAGCGATTAAGACAATAACAATGTTTATGGACATGATTGCCAGGCGTGACAACCCCAGCGAGTTTGCTGCAGCAAACGCTCCCGTCAGAGTAATCGCAGTCGATCAGTATGTTAAGGATATGCCCGGACTAGGCGGCAAGAAAACAGAGATTCGTCTCGAACAGGCATTCGAAAGACTTCGAGAAGTTAACCAGCTGATTAATGTACGCAACTACGCAGAAGCCGTGCGCCGACTGCTGTATCTGCGCACTCAATACCCTGACATTGCTGATATTCATTCCATTCTCGGCCATTGCTACATGGAAATGGGACGAATCGGCGATGCAGAGCCATGTTTTGAGCAGGCAATAGCGCTCAACCCCAAGCATGGCGAAGCGCTGAACAATCTGGCTTACGTTCTTGCCACCCGGGGCGAGAAGCTTGACAAGGCACTCGAATACTCAACCAGAGCCCTAGCCGAGGACAGTATGCGGGCTGAATTTCATCATACTATGGGCTGGGTGCTGTTCAAGACTGGCGAGGTAGCCAAATCTATTCTGTCTTTCAATCAGGCGCTTACGATTAAACCGAATTATCTGCTGGCACGCTACAATCTCGGACTGGCAAACTACATCACTCAGAACTTCAGTGCTGCTCTCGATGCTTTTAACAGTGTTCTTGCACTTGAGCCCGCTCACCAGAAAGCTCTGTTGTTCAAATCTATCAGCCTGGCGCGTACCAACAATGCAGAAGAAGCGATTTCGACTCTTGATGGCCTGCGCGGCAAACTCGACGTCAAGTCAGTTCTCGGCAGGGTGGTAACCGACCTGCACGCACGTCTTAAACTGGCGCACGAACGCAATGACGAACTGCCGGTTCCGCAGATCAATTCGCCCGCGCCAATTGAGCAATTGATGGCAGAAGCCGCCGGTTTCAGGGCAAAGGGCCTGGTCACCCGCGCCAAAGAAAAGTATCTCGAATGTCAGCGCCTTGCACCTGAGCGCTTTGAGCCCCATTTTGCTCTCGGTGAAATGTATGCAGAATCTGGCTTGAATGTACCAGCCCTGAGCGCCTGGGAACGCGCAGAGAAGATGAATTCTGAGTATTTCCCGCTGCAGTTGAATATTGGCAAGATGCACCACAAACTCGGGCGCCCCGAAAAGGCACGCGAATACTTCACCAGAGCACAGGCTTTGCGTGAAAATGATGCCGAACCCAGATACTATCTAGGTCTGATTTCCTACGAAGAACAGAAGTTTGAGTCCGCCGAAAGCCATGCAATTGCAGCCTTGCGACTGAAACCCAATTTCTATAAAAGCATGGCTTTGCTCGGTATGGCCAGAATCAGATTGAACCGGCTCAAACCAGCTAGAGATATCTACGAAACTCTTTATGCTAAGACCCCTGCCGATTCGTCGATTCGACGCCACGCCCGTAAAAAAATATGGGAAATCACCAGAATGATGGCTCCAGCTCAGTATCCGTCAGTTGAAGATGCTCTGGAAGTCAAAGAACAACTGGTCAAAAAAGTTAGCGGCGGCGACAGCGCAAAAGATTTCAAACCAGTTTCCAAAGATGAGACCGCTTTTGCGGAGTATGGCAAAAATACCATGACAGCTGACGACAAAATGTGGGTGTTAAGCCAGCTCGAAAAGTTCGGCAACATATCTATGCCAACTCCAACAGCGCCTCTGCGCCGTGATGTTACCGCCCAGACAATGAATAATCGGGAAAAACAGTGGATGGTCAGGAAGCTGCAGGGCTTTGGCTCACAGAGCAACAAATACACTCTGCCATCAGAAATGAAGATCCAGAAGTATTCTATCAAAACTACCGAAAAAGCGGTAACACGACCAGTTGACAAATCAGATGAACTGACCAGATCAGCGCTGGCTCTTGCTGAAAAAGGCTTTATAAGTGAAGCCATCTCAGAGTTTGAAAAAGCCCGGAACATGTCGCCGGAAAATCTCGATACCCTTTTAAATCTCGGCTTTATACACACTATTCAAGGTAATTTCAAATCGGCTTTTGAGGTTTATGCTCAGGCTACCGTCAGTTATCCGCGTGAACCGCTGGCGAGACTGGCACTCGGCAATCTCTACTGGCTTGGTGGCCAGGCAGATGAGGCTCTTAAGCAGTGGAAGCTCATTAAAGGGCGCTTCAATCCTGATCCCGATTTTAACATTCTGCCACGATCTGAACTTATCTGGCAGAGAATGCTCGAAATAGATCCGGTAGATCCTGATGCCCACTCAAATTTGGGACTGGTTTATATGTTTGCTGGCGACCTTAATAAGGCACTTGCAGAATTTCAGGCCGTTACTCAGCTCGAAGAAAACCGCAGGGAGCACGAATTCTATAAGGCTCAGATACTGGTTCTGCTCTATCTGAACAAAAACAATCGCGACCATCGACTTGAAGCCGACCAGATTCTTGCACACCTGAGCGAAGGCGCCGAGCCATTTCCACACGCAGAGAGGCTAAAAAACTTTGTTAAAAACCTCTGATGTAAAAATAATACTGTTAGCTCTTTTCATATTGATTAACACAGGCGTTTTTGCATATGACCCCTCCGGCTACGAAATCTACTCGGTCGCAGATTATAAGTCGCCGACAATAGCCAAGGCCAAAAGCATTTTCAAGCTATCGCCACGAAATGCAGTCAATAGCGAAGGGCTGGGCGGATTTTTTGTCAGCAATACGGCTGACCTGTTCGAGGCTGAGCAACTGATATTGAGCTCACGCTACAAATATCATAAATTAACATCGAGCCGCGGCATGGGTTTTCATTCTGACGAAGCAGGCTCGGTATCATCTTTTGAAAGCTCATTAACCTGGATCGGCAAATGGGCGGAATGGGCAGTCACAGTACCTTTACACGACTGGGATCTCAGTGCTCCAAGAACTTTTGGCGGCTATGCAAAGAGCAATACCGGACTTGGCAACATGCGACTGGGCTGGAAAGCGACATACCTGCCTGATAAAAGTTATTACCGTTTTGCCTATGGTGTTGTAATGGGCATAACCACAGGCAACCCGTCAAACATGCTGCCAGCAGGTTCAAAGAACAGCGATGAAATGAAGCTTTTTGGATGTGTAACGACCAGAGAAACAGACCGTGCAACCGCCAATCTGGAAATTGGCACAGTAATCGACTCAGAAAGCGAAGACAACCGTTTTTTATATCGTCTGGCGATGAGCTACGAGGCGACTGAGCACGTATCGCTGATCGGCGAGCTGGCTGGCGAAATTCTTGGCGGAGACGACAAAGACACCATGGATCTTGTGATGGGAATAAGACTTCAGGCAACTACAACCTGGACGCTGGAATTCGTCTATTACAAGAATTTGCGCACCTATCGCGACTACGGTTGGGACGATCAGCTTCAGGCTGGCTATACTCTGCGCTGGTAATCAGTGAATTCTGCTCTTTAGTTCCTGAATCATTTCGCCGGCAAGAGCCGATTCCCGTGAATTTTCGGGAGCTTTCCGGACTACTTTTTCAAAGCGCTCTAAGGCCATCTTGCCCGCTTCCTTATCGCCTTTGAGCAGCAGCATATCAGTATATGCATTGGCGCTCTTCATGAGCAACCGCAGATCATCTGGGTCGCTCTGCAAGCCGGTTTCGAGAACCGCTACGGCATCCTGCAACCGGCTTTCGCGACTCAACCGGTCAGCCTCATCAATAATCTGGTCGACGCTCATGCGCTTGAGCACGAAGTCACTGGCTCTTGGCTGCTCAGGCTCAGGAATTTCAGTTGCGATATTCTGAGCTGACGCCAGCAGAGCAGCACGTTCCTGCTCTTTTGCTTCGATAGCAGCCTTTTCGGCCTCATGGCGCTCAAGAATTCGGCTGGCCTCGTCCATGTAGAGCTTATTAGCATCTTTGCCACGGCTACGACTTGTTTCAAGGTAGCTTTGCATATCAGGCACAGCAAGTTCGAGGTTGCCAGAAATGAATATCAGTAAACCCCTGTAAAATATGCCGTCTGGCATTCGATTCGGGCGTTCCTTGAGGTATTCAAGCCCCTTTCGAATCAGACCATTTTCAGGTTCAGCCAGCAAGTCGCGTTCAGTTATGATACAGCTGACATAATATTCAATGGCTTTTTCGATGTTGCCAGTATCAAGGGCATCCATCGCTTGATTAAATATGGCGGCAGCAGGCCCCTTGCGAGTTGTTCGAAACTGCTTGCGCGCCTCTTTTTCCCTTTTTATGCGCTCGACAACTTTTTCAGAAATTTTTTCTGGCGCGGCAGGCGGAACTGACTCAGGTGCTGTTTTAACAGATGCCGGTTTTGCTGTGGCCGGAGTCGGAACGGTTGGCGAATAGACACGGGGCTGGCCAGTCTCTGAATCAACAAGATAAATCTGTGATTCAGACAAGCCTGGCAGAGCCGGCACAATTTCGTTTGAACCAGTTTCGCTAAGACTGCGAAGTCGCTGCAAAGCTTGAGTAAACGATGGATTAAGCGACAAAGCACGCCCGTAACTCTCACGGGCTTCCTGCATGCGCCCCATTGCCTCATAACAAAGGCCCATATTATAGGGTACCCAGTAAGAATCCGAGTTTATTCTGGCAGCTTGCTGATAGCAGTGAATACTATCGCGAAATTGCCCACTTTTGCGGTAAAGAATGCCCAGATTGTTGTAGGCATGAAAATTATCCGCATCAATGCGCAACAGTGCAAAATAAGTCTCGACTGCTTTGACAAAGTTATTAGCAACACTGTATTCCATCGCCAGCTGCAAATGAGCTTCAATGTCGCGAGGATTATCGATAAGACGCTGCTGTAGCCCGTAGACTCTTGTCTCGGCGGGCTCAGCCTGCAACGGTATTGCTACGCCAGACAGCAGCAAAAAGACAACTGCCAGCATCAAAATGCTGCCAGTGCGTCTGTAAGTTGCTTTAATCAGGAAAAACTCAGATTCAGCGAACTTCAACAAGAAATTTGATAGCGGTTTTTTCGTTTCCATCAATCTCAATCTTTGCAAATGCTATCATCGTCACCAATTCAATACCTTTGGGGGCTACATATCCCCTGGTCACGGCTATAGATTTAACTGCCTGATTCACGGCCCCCGCTCCTACCGCCAGCAATTCTACCTGCTTGTCCTGTTCGAGGACAGCAGCGATGGCTCCTGCTACTGACTTTGGATTCGATGTTGATGCAACTCTAAGTACTTCCATTTTGAGCCTCTCCTTTGACCTTATTGACCGAAAACCTCTTCACACCAAAATTATACTAGTAAAGAATCAGATTATGCAAACGCTTTATAGAAAGGATGCATAAAACCAAAAAAAAATTGCAAAAAAACACCCGTAATTAAAAGGACCGCCGAATTATTCGGCAGTCCTTTTAAGATGTAGATTCGCTTTTATCAGGGTTTGCAGAAAAGTACGCTGGCATTCTGACCACCAAAGCCGAACGAATTCACAATGGCACCGTCGATCTGGTGATCCCTGGCTACATTAGGCGTCAGATTGAGATCACTTAACTCAGGATCAATGTTATCAAGATTTATAGTAGGATGTATAAACCCATTAAGCATCTGAACGATCGTGGCGACCGAGCCAACCGCACCGGCAGCACCGAGCAGATGACCGATCATCGACTTTGTGGAATTGATAGTTACATTACCAATCTTATCGCCAAACACCCGGCGAACAGCCTTCATTTCTGCCAAATCGCCAATCGGAGTACTGGTTCCATGTGCGTTAACATAATTCACTCGATCAATCGGGAAGTTAGCAAAATTTATCGCTTTCGTCATGGCTCGATAGCCGCCTTCTCCCTCCGGGTGAGGAGCGGTAAGATGGTGGGCGTCAGCTGTCGCACCATAGCCTTTTATCTCTACCAGAGGCGTGGCGCCACGTCGGCGAGCACTCTCTTCACTTTCAATTACCAGCACGCCTGAGCCTTCACCCATGACAAAACCATCGCGATCCTTGTCGAACGGACGCGAAGCTTTTTCGGGGGCATCATTACGGGTTGACAGTGCTTTCATTTTGGCAAAACCGGCCACTGTAAGAGGTGTTATGGCAGCCTCGGCGCCGCCGCAGATCATGATATCGCACTCATCATGTACAATCTTCAAGAATGCTTCACCGATGCCATGCAATCCTGAGGCGCAAGCTGAAACAATGCAAAAGTTTGGTCCGTTGAGACCATATTCCATGGCTATACAGCCGGCCGAGATGTTACAGATCATCATCGGCACCAAAAAAGGGCTGACCCGATGCGGACCGCCGGCAAGACAGGTATCATACTCAGTTTCGAATGTATGAATACCGCCGATACCGGTAGAAACAGTTACACCAGCACGGAACGGATCGAAATTCTTCTCTTTGAGGCCTGCTTGCTCAACCGCCATGGCAGCAGCTGACATGGCAAACTGGGAATAACGGTCGTGGCGCCGAATTTCTTTTTTATTAAGCATGTATTGCTCGGGATCGAAATTCTTGATTTCGCCGGCAATCTGGACAGTATGTCTGGAGGCGTCGAAGCCAGCAATGTTGCTTACTCCGCTTTTTCCTTGTCTGAGGCCTTCTGTGAAGTTGTCGATACCGATACCGATCGGGGAAACAACCCCCAGCCCTGTGACAAAAACGCGTTTCATCTATACGTCCTCCTGATTACTGTATAAAATGTCTAAATAAATTATAAAAGGGTTGTACCAGACTTACGGCCTCAGGTCAATCAAAAATTAACCTACTTGCCGAAGCATGGCAACAACCCTTTATTCAGTCAAGATAATCAAGTCCGGAAAAAAACATGTTAAAAATGTCTTTTACCGATAGAATTTCATTGATGCGATAAACATGTTCGCCTGCAAAAACAAGACCTTTGTCAAGATTACCGCCGCGTGCCTCAATCAACGCCTGGATTATACAGAAACATCTCGAACACTTTTTCAGACAGCTGTTACAGGAAGGTGGCTTCATCTCACCCCGCTCAGCCTTATCGCTAAACGGAGTGGAAAGGGCATTTCCCCAGAGCCCAACCGGACTCATGATTCGAAACACATCACCTTTTTTGGAATTCAAATAAACTTCATGAAAAGCCTTGTCGACATTGGCCTCAAAGCTGGCTGCAAAACGAGTCCCCACTTGGACACCATCGGCCTTTGTAGTAGAGAACGCCTCGACAATATCGTGCTGATCAATGACGCCACCGGCAAGAAGAACAGGAATTTGTACAGCAGCTCTGACTTCCGGAAAGATGTCACGAGCCAATCGGTCTGTGCCAAGGTGCCCACCGGCTTCACAGCCTTCGACCACCACAGCAGATGCACCAAGCTTCTCCGATAACACGGCTACTCTATCACTAGAAACGATTGGAACGACTGGAATATCGTATTCTCGACCGATATCAAAGATATCACGCGAGAATCCGGCACCAGCGATCATTACATCAATACCCGCCTTGGCAGCGGTCTCCATGATCGCACGAAATCCCGAAGCCGCTACCATGGTGTTTATTCCAACTATTCCGCCATTGGCAAAGCTTCTGGCAATTGCGATTTCGTTGCGAAGCTCATCGAGCCCCATACCTGAGCCGGCAATAAGACCGATGCCGCCCTCGCGGGCTACAGCTCCAGCCAATTTACCAGTAGAAACTCTGATGGCCATTCCACCCTGCATTAAAGGGTATTTTGGCTGTAATTTGCCTATTTTTAGGCGTGGCAGTATTTTCACCTGAAGTCTCCAAAAGCGGACAATAGCCTGTCTGACCGAGCCAAACAGGCTTTAGCAGCGAATATTAAGCGCCTTTTTTAGCGGTGATGTAGTCTACGGCGTCTTTTACTGTTCTGAGTTTTTCAGCATCTTCATCGGGAATTTCAATTTCGAAGTGCTCTTCGAGATCCATTACCAGTTCTACGGTGTCGAGGCTGTCAGCGCCGAGATCTTCGATAAAGCTGGCTTCAAGAACGACCTGTTTTTCATCAACCTGGAGCTTGTCTACTACGATTCGTTTGATTTCTTCAAAATAGTTACTCATGTTAAAATTCCTCCTGAGAATTTGCGAAAGAGTTAGGACATCACCATGCCGCCATCGACGGTCAGTACTTGTCCTGTAATGTACGATGCCTTGTTTGAGGCAAGAAAAACCACGGCGTTAGCAACGTCGCGGGGATTTCCAAAACTGTTCATGGGAATCTGGGCCAGCATCTGTTCTTTGACTTTATCGGGAAGAACAGCTGTCATCTCAGAGTTGATGAAGCCTGGCGCAATCGCATTGGCTCTAATGCCTTTACGGCCAAATTCTTTAGCAAAACTTTTGGTGAAGCCGATCAAACCAGCTTTGCTTGCGGCATAATTGGCCTGACCAGCGTTGCCCATCAGACCAATCACCGACGAAATATTGACTATCGCACCCTGCTTTTGTTTGAGCATTGTACGCACGACTGCCTTAGACATTAAAAATGCGCCCTTGAGATTAACCTTTAGAACCAGATCCCAGGCGTTTTCATCCATACGCATGATCAGGCCATCCCGGGTAATACCCGCATTATTAACCAGCAAATCAATGCGACCAAATGCCTCTATAGTTGAATTAGTAAGTTTTTCGGCATCTTCGCCGTTGGAAACATCAGCTACACAGGTTGCTACGATCATGTCGCCAGCGATAAGATCAGCTTTGGCAGTCTCGAGACCAGCTTCATTAATATCCGAAAGCATTATTCGATAGCCATTCTCGCCTAGAACGCGGGCTATTTCGAGGCCTATACCCCGAGCCGAACCTGTAACTATAGCTACCGGCATCTCGATTGCGTTGATTTCAGAATTGTTCATGCCTACCTCGTGTTATACAGATTATGTTGTAATCAAATAAAAGAGGGCTGTTTTTTACAGCTTTTAAACGCTTTTGTCAAGCTCAAATTTCAACCGATATGGTTTGCCGGCAAAGTGCCTCAAGAGTAATGGGATCTGATGCAAATTGTGTCGTTATTGCTGCTACGATCTTTTTGTTGAGTCCAGCCAGCACCTTGCCGGGACCGATCTCTACAAATTCGCTCACACCGTGTTCAACCATGTTCTGAACAGCATCTTCGTAACGAACAGAACCAGTGATCTGCTGCAAAAGTTTATTCTTAAGCTCGTCAGCCGCTGTTGTCGGCATAGCGTCAATGTTACAATAAACCGGAACCCTGGCGTCAGAG
>JAHISQ010000149.1 GCA_018818125.1 Candidatus Rifleibacteriota bacterium | reverse complement strand
CGCCCTACCAGCCAGAAGTATCGCAGGGCACTCTGCAGTGCATCTACGAATTTCAGAGCCTGATCTGTGGTCTTACCGGCATGGATCAGGCCAACGCCTCGATGTATGATGGCTCAACCGCAGCGGCTGAGGCTATCAACATGGCCACGGCTCAAACCCGCCGCAACCGAGTTCTCCTCTTACAGACCGTAAACCCGGATTATCGTCGTGTAATCGGCGCTCTCACGACTCCGCTCGGCACCGAGACTGTCAACGTGCCGTTTGAAGACGGTGCAATCGACCCTGCCAAGGTTCAGGAGCTGATCAACGATCAGGTTGCTGCTGTTGTGATGCAGTATCCGAACTTCTTTGGCTGCATCGAAGATATCGAGAGGATTTCGGAAATAGCCCATAATGCTGGAGCCCTCGCAATAGTTGTCGTCAATCCGATTGCTCTCGGTCTGCTTGAAACTCCAGGCAAACTAAGCGCTGACATCGTTGCCGGAGAAGGACAACCTCTCGGCATACCGCTCAGTTATGGCGGACCCTATGTTGGTTTTCTCGCTGCAAAAAAAGCTCTTTTGAGGCGAATGCCCGGCCGAATTGTTGGCCGCACTCTCGACGTTGACGGCAAAGCCGGCTTCGTTCTGACTCTGCAGGCCCGCGAACAACACATCAGAAGAGAAAAGGCGAGCAGCAACATCTGCTCGAACCAGGCTCTTATGGCCCTTAACGCCACTATCTACATGAGTCTGATGGGTCGCGACGGTCTCAAAGAAGTCGCACTGCAGTGTTTCCAGAAAGCACATTACTTTAAGCGGGAACTCGCAAAAATTGAAGGAGTGAGCTTCCCGTTTACCGGCAGCTTCTTCCATGAACTGGTCGTTAAGATCCCCAACGCCCGCAAGGTCATTGGTAAAATGGCTAAGCAGGGAATTTTTGCCGGCATTCCGCTCGACAACTGGTTCACAAACCTTAAAGACTGCGTTCTGATAGCAGTTACCGAAAAACGCAGTAAAGACGAAATGGATCACTACTGTAACCTCCTGGGAGGGCTTATCAATGGCTGAACCCTTGATTTTTGATCTTTCAGTAAATGGCCGCCGGGGCTTCGCTCTACCCGCCCTCGATGTTCCCGAAGTTGACCCCGCCGACCATATTCCGGCACGCTTTCTACGTCAAGAACTGCCGCTGCCTTCACTATCAGAGCTCGAAGTGGTACGCCACTTTACCCGCCTCTCGCGGCTCAACCACAGTGTCGACATCGGATTCTACCCGCTCGGTTCCTGCACCATGAAATATAATCCCCGAGTTAACGAAAACATGGCGCGCCTCGCCGGCTTTGCCAATATCCATCCACAGCAGCCTGACGAAACCGTGCAGGGTGCTTTGCAGGTGTTAAAGAGCCTCGAAGAGTCGTTCGCCGAAATCACCGGCATGGATGCAATGACCCTGCAACCGGCTGCCGGTGCCCAGGGTGAACTAACCGGCCTGCTGATCATGAAGTCGTATCACCAGAAAAAGGGCAATCATAAAACAAAAATCATGATCCCGGACAGCGGTCACGGCACCAACCCGGCCTCATGCGCCATGGTTGGCTACGAAGTCGTAAACATCAAATCCGATGCGCGCGGTGGCGTCGATATCGAAGACCTTAAATCCAAACTGGGCCCCGACATTGCTGGTCTGATGATCACCAACCCCAATACTCTCGGACTGTTTGACGAGAATATCGGTGAGCTTGCACATCTGATTCATTCGGTAGATGGCCTGGTATACTATGACGGCGCCAACTTGAACGCCATCATGGGCTGGACAAGACCCGGCGACATGGGCTTCGACATTGTGCATATCAATCTGCACAAAACCTTTTCGACTCCACATGGTGGCGGCGGCCCCGGCTCCGGTCCAGTTGGCGTTAAAAAGCATCTCGAAGCGTTTCTGCCGATCCCACGCATTCAATTTGACGGAAAAAAATACCATCTGCAGACCAAATGCCGCGAATCAGTCGGCCCGGTATTAGCTTCCGTTGGCAACTTTCTGGTGCTGGTGCGAGCTTTTGCCTACATTCTGGTAAATGGCCGTGAAGGGCTCAAAAATGTCTCTGCTTATGCGGTTTTAAATGCCAACTACATGATGCAGCGCCTAAAAAAGACCTTCGACCTGCCATTCGACCGCTTCTGCAAGCATGAATTCGTACTTTCTGGAAAAGGGCTCGCGAAATATGGAGTCAAAACTCTTGACGTCGCCAAGCGCCTGCTTGACTTCGGCTTTCACGCTCCAACAATATATTTCCCGATGATTGTCGAAGAATCGATGATGATTGAACCGACCGAAACTGAAAGCAAAGCTACTCTAGACTGCTTTATTGAAGCCATGGAAATGATAGCGGACGAAGCCAGCAAAAACCCTGAAAATCTCAAAAATGCGCCAACCAGCACCCCGGTGCGGCGTCTCGATGAGGCTACGGCGGCCCGCAAACCCGACATCAACTACTTCCAGAAACCTGAATAGACCGCTGATGACAAATACAATTAATCTCCCGCAGCCTGAACTCAAAATGCTGCGGGAGATTTTGTACTTTCTTCGGCCATCTGAAGAACGCCAGGTCTGGCTGGTCGGCGGCAGTATCAGAGACCTGCTCAGGGGCTTTAAATCGTTACCAGATCTTGACCTGACTACAAGTTTTAATCCATTGTCAGCTGCGCGCGAATATGCGCGCAAAACTGGCGCCGGCTTTGTCGTGCTCGACGAAGAACGTCAGGTGGTCAGGGTAGTCAGGACTTATAACGATGAACATTACACCTTTGACATTTCGCGTTTTCGCGCTGAAAACATAGACGAAGACCTGCGTGCCCGAGATTTCACTATCAATGCGATAGCCGCCCCACTCTATTTGCCTGGCGATTCTGAGAAGGCTGTAGGTGATTTACTACAGACAGACGGTGGTTCAGGATCTGGCGAACTCGCACTCTACGACCCTCTTGAAGGGCGCGAACACCTCAGACAGGGCCTTATAATACCCTGTTCCGACAGTCTGTTCACCGATGACCCGTTGCGTCTGATGCGGGCATTCAGATTTTCTGCAATTTTCAATGCCAATTTCTCGCCACAGCTGCACAGAATGATAGTGAATCAGGCATCTCTGCTCAGTGGCGTTTCAGGTGAGCGTATTCGCGATGAGCTTTTCAAAGTGTTGCAGGTCGACAACAGCACACATTGGGTTCGCATCATGCACGAAACCGGCATTCTGAAAGTAATTTTCCCGCAACTGGCTATCTGTGAAGGGGTCGAACAGAATGAATGGCATCATCTGGATGTGTTTGAGCACAGCGTTCTGACTCTTGAGAACCTCGAAAAGGCTTTGCTTATACAGGATCGACCCGAATGGTGGCCGATGTTCACTAAGTATCTTAACGAAAATCTTTCGGGAAACCGCAGCTACCTGCAACTGCTCAAACTTGGCTGTCTACTGCACGACCTTGGCAAGCCATATTGCAAAAGAATCGACAATGATTCAGGCAAAGTAATTTTTCATGGTCACGAAATGGAAGGCGTGCGCATTGCTCGCAGTATTTGCGAGTCGCTCAGATTGTCGGTGAACGAAAGCAACTACCTGCAGCTGTTGGTAAAGAACCATATGCGCCCCGGAGTTATGCTGCAACAGGGCATTACCGACAAAAGACTGTTTCGCTTTTTTTCAGAGACTGGTCGTGACGGCCTCGGCATTGCGCTTTTGTCTTTGGCAGACCGCTATTCGGCGCAAGGATCGCTCAGCACTGACGAACTCGCTGAGTTTGAACTCGGCATAATGAGCATCATGCAGGTTTTTTACGAGCAAATGAAAAAGCCTAAGCTGGCTCCTTTCTTGAACGGCAACGATCTGATCACCCTTTTCAATTTGAAGCCCGGGCCTGATTTCAAAAGAATTCTCGACATACTTGAAGAAGCTCAGTTTCTCGGCGAAGTAACCAGCCGCGAAGAAGCCATGATTAAAGTTTCTGAGCTTTTGGCAACATAAATGAACGGATGCTGCATTATGTCATTGCGAAGCCAGTTAACAACTAAACAATATCAGAACTGGCATTATCAGCCGGGGAACCAACAACAATATTTCATGCCCGGGAGCAGCCTTTGCACAGGTTCATAATGCTTTTTCATGCAGATGCCACTCATAAAATCTGGCAGGCCAGGTTTGTTGCAATTTTGATAATTCTACTGTCTGTCGGCGCAAACAATGCGACAGCATCTGTTCTGAACGACCTTGATCAACTTGTGAAGGTGATTGGGCACACAATAGACAGGCTTGAATCTGGAATTACACTTGATCAGCCAAATGAGTCTGATTTTGCCGAAATAGCCGGTCTGCAGCTTGAATTATCCGCTCTCGCGGTTGGTCGCGCAGACCTGCTGGAAGAAGATTACTACCGTCTGGCATTGAGCCTTATTGCAAGACATTTTGCTAAATATGATCTCGCCAGTAACCTTCTGAAGCTGGAATTGGCTTCGCAAAAGCTTCCTGCAGCAAAACACTGGCTACTTAAAGAAATTGCCGACCTGGATGAATTAATAGCATCTTCAAAGAAACAATCGCTCAGCCAGCTTAAGCCGTCATGCGATTACAAACTGATTTTACAGGATTTAAAGAGAATCTTCGCCAGATCAGGGATTCGCTGATCAATTATTTGCGCTTAAAAATGGCACGCCAACCGGTCGGAGGCTGCATAACCGGGTGCCTGATTTTTGGCCCGACTCCAATGTTGGCTGTTATAAAAAACGCATCCGGTTCGATTTTCCTGGCAATATTAACAAGGCGATCGATATCTTTACGGCGACAAGGAACTTCGATTTCCTTAATAGCCCTGTCTGATTCGATTCCGTCAAAGGATACTACCTGATAACCCAGTCGCCTGAACTCTGTGGCTATTTCCGCACCATTTTCCATGCTGATAATTCGCAGAAGAGAATTGCCAAGCGAAACTCGTTTCTCAATCAAAATACCCACAACATTGCCGGATGCATAGCCAAGTGCGTAGAATACAGCAATTACCGGGCTTTCTTTGATCTTGTCCAGCACCGTAGAGATAACCAGCAACCAGATACTGACTTCGACGAACCCAAGTATAAAAGCGGTTTTCATCCGCCCATTGACTATGCTGATAATGCGAATGGTACCAACAGACACATCGACAATACGCGCAAAAAAAACTGCCAAACCGGTCAAGATGATTGTGATGTCCATTATGTGATTCCTGAATGTGTCTGTAGTAGAACCAGTGTAACAGATTTCACAGTTATTAGAAAGCAAACCAGACAATCATCATCTGCAGTTTTACTTGTTTTCTCAACTCCGAGATTACGGCAAAATCCCTATGGCAACAGCTTTTCAATTGCCAATTATCATAAAATGTAGTATTTATAGTGCTATTAGTAGCTAATTGACTTTGCAAATTTTTATGCTTTTAAAACTTGTTCTGCAGCGGTCATGGCATCCAGATTGCACAGTCTAATCTGAGCAAGGGTATACCAGTGTCCTTTTTTAATCTCTCAAAATCTATGACAGCAATAAAAAGCCTCATCAGCTCGCGTCTTTTTATTGTGTTTGCGGTATTTGCGATCTTAATTGCGGGCACTGATGCATATTTTCTCTATTCTCACGATTTGGCACACTGCACCAGAGGTCTGTTGATTGCAGGCCTGCTGCTGACTCTGTGTCTTACAGGTGTTGAACAGTTTTACCTGCTTGCAGTGGCCGCCCAATTGCCAAATCTGCTGCTGCTCTTGTTTTTTGCGCTTAGGAATAGCGCCCCTCAGCTCTTTTTTACCGGTCTGTTCGAGCATGTGCTTATTTCTGCTTGCATTTTTGTCTATTACTGGCAACTCAACCGAACTTACATATATGAAACTCAGTTTTCAAACTTAAAGAAGGATCTGAAACAGAATGAGGAACAGAGTATGCAGAAACTACTGTATTTCAGCCTGCTTGGCTGCCTCAGAGACCGAAACAAAGTGCTGTCACAAGCCTATCACGTGCTTGACAACTTTTTTAAGGCTGAAAAATCAGTAATATACCTGGCCAATCATGAGAAAAATCTTCTTTTTCCAGTTTTCAGGGCTGGAACTCAGCCGGATAACAGCATTCAGCCAATTCTAGTTAAGCCGGATTTCTGGCGCAAACACAGTTACGACCCCGACAAAGGCATGCTTAGCCTTATTGGGGGTAAAACCAGCCTGCGAACTCTCAAGCAACTAATTCCAGATTCATCTATCGATGCTCTGGCTGCGATGCCCCTCAGCGCCAACAAGGTCGTCACCGGCCTCGTTGTGATTTTCCGACAGAAAGAAGAAAACAAGGGATTTCTTGATCCCGCCCATTTCGCTGCTTTTGCCTATGTACTGGGTTCCGCGTTTGAAAATTGTCAAACCTATCAGGTGTGCACGCAACTGCTGGACAAAGCCGTGGAAAAGACCGAGCGGGTCGGAAACGCTCTGGGAAAGTATGTCTCAGACGATGTTGCCAAAAACATTATCGACAGCCAAAATCATGTTGTTCTTGGCGGAAAAAAGGCACTGATTTCTGTGATGATTGCGGATCTGCGAGGGTTCACAAAGTTGAGCGGCGCAATTCCAATTGAAAGCGTCGTCTCACTGTTAAATTCATGGTTTGAAAAAGCCTGCACTTTAATCGGGAAAAATGGTGGAACAATTGACAAGTTTATGGGTGACGGCATCCTGGTGCTGTTTGGCGCACCCAACAAAGGTGTTGACGACACCATCAGATCTGTTTACACGGCGTTCAGACTGCAAGAGGAATTTGCTAACTTCATGCTGCCTGTCAAACTACCGACGGGATGCACGCTAGGACTTGGTATTTCAATTTCTACCGGTGAGGCTGTTGTCGGCAATTTTGGCTCTAAAAACCGTATGGAATATACTGCAATCGGCGAAACCGTAAACATAGCCGCCAGAATTGAAAAACTTGCCGAAAGCGATGAGATAGTAGTTGATGAAAACACATTCAGGTGCCTGCCATCCGACTCATTCAAATACAGCCTGCTCAGAAATGTTGAGATTAAAGGCGCAGCAACTCAAAATCTGTATCGGTTGCACGCTGCTATCAAAACCGGAGAGACTTTACAGAACTAAATGGCAAGGGGCTGCCTCACGATTCTGCGAGACAGCCCCCTTTAGCCAGTATTCAATTACAAAACCGTTAAAAGTTCCTGATATTTTGCCATTGGCCAGAACTCTTGCGCCAACTGTTCTTCGGCAGTATCTACTGACTCACGCAGCTTGCTGAGCGCATTTTCGCCATGATCTGCCAGAAAAGCCGCCGTTTTGTGGGCATTTTCCTGTTTCTCGGCCTTTTCCAGAACTGCTTCAAGAGCTTCTGCATGTTCCTTGATTTGAGCATATAGCGAATCAAATTTTTTGACTTCTTCGGTTAGAACTTTTGAGGTTACACCAGCAGCCTTGGTCGCCGCTGCGGCAGAAGCAACCGCAGAAATCTGCCGGACAACTGCGGGCAAAAACTCTGTCTTCGCCATGTTAACGGCTGTTTTATACTCAATCTCCTTGATCTTTATGTAGGTTTCCAGCTTGATCTCAACTTTGGCACATACTTCGCGCTCACTCAAAACATGAGTTTTTTCCATGAGCTCGATAGCATCCTTTTCAAGAAAAGCCTTTATAGCTGCAGGCGTATTTTTAGCATTGGGCAAACCCAGCTTTGCGGCCTGTTTGTGCCATATCTCAGAGTAACCATTCCCTTCAAAGCGAATGCGACGAGTTTCTTTGAACACTTCCTTGAGCACTATAAGCGCGTTTTCACGCGTATCTTTTCCCTTGCATGCAGTTAAACGCTTCTCAATTGTGTAAAACCCGTAGGTGCAAAGCTGATTAAGCAATGTTACGGATTCTGATGGATTATGTGACGAGCCAACCGCGCGAAATTCAAACTTGTTGCCGGTAAAAGCGATTGGTGACGTGCGGTTTCGGTCTGAATAATCTTTTGAAATTCTTGGCAGATTGCGGACACCCATATTGATATTGGCCATCAGTTGCTCGGTTGGCTTGCCCATCTTCTCAATTTCATCGATCAAACGGGTTAAATACTCGCCGAGATACATCGACATAATCGCAGGCGGAGCCTCACTGGCACCAAGGCGATGATCATTACCAGCATCAGCGACGCATGCACGTAACAATCCGCCAAACTTGTCGATTCCCAGCATCAATGCGCCAAGAGTCAATAGAAACGTAATATTTTTAAGTGGTGAAGCTGAAGGTTCAAGGTAATTAGCACCTGTATTGTCTCCAATCGACCAGTTAACATGCTTGCCCGAGCCATTCACACGTGCATAGGGCTTTTCGTGCATAATTACAACCAGATCATGCTTCATAGCGACCTGACGCATTACATCCATAGTTTGCAGGTTGTGATCAATTGCAAGGTTTGCTTCCTCGTAAAGTGGTGCGATTTCAAACTGATTGGGCGAAACCTCATTATGCCTGGTCTTTGCTGGAATACCGCGCCGATAAAGCTCGTGATCAAACTCAACCATGAATTTTATAATTCTCGGATGAATAGAGCCAAAATAGTGGTCTTCCATCTGTTGTCCCTTGGCCGGGGCTGCTCCGAATAGAGTTCTGCCACAAATGCGAAGATCCTGACGGGTTTCGTAAAGCTTCCTCGAAACCACAAAATACTCCTGCTCAGGCCCGCAATTTACAACGATCTTTTTAGCAAGACGATTGCCCAGAAGTCTTTGCAGCCTGATTCCGGAATCATTAAGAGCTCGCATTGAGCGCAGGAACGGAGTCTTAAGATCAAGAACCGCGCCGGTCCAGGAAAGAAAAACTGATGGAATAACCAGAGTTTTTGCATTGCCAGTTTCAAGCAAAAAGGCTGGAGAAGTTGGATCCCAGGCCGTGTAGCCACGGGCCTCAAAGGTTGACCGCATTCCGCCAGAAGGAAACGAAGAAGCATCCGGTTCACTTTGTATTAACTGTTTTGCCGAAAAACGCTCGATAATATCGCCAGTTTCTGAATAGGAAATGAAGGCATCATGTTTTTCAGCAGTTCCACCGCGCTGAGGTTGAAACCAGTGGGTAAAATGAGTGGCACCTGCACCTATCGCCCACTCCTTCATGGCATGGGCAACTGGCTCGGCAATTGCTTCGTCGAGAGCACTGCCGCTATGCACGGTTGAAATCAGCCTGTCATATGTGTCGTGGCTCAATTTTTCACGCATAACAGCGCGACTGAAGGTAAGTTCACCAAATACTTCCGTTAACTTTGACATAGTCACTCCCTTTTGTTGCAACTTCTAATTGAATGAAGTTGCTCAATTTTAATCACATATACATAAATCGTCAAGTAAATGCAATTAAGTTTGCACATTTATTTTAAATTTAACATGCTCAATTTATTAAATTTGGCAAATTCAGACTAAAATTACTGGACATTGCACACTACAATGTAATGCAGTGCAAATGTGGCAATATGTTTCCAATCATGGCGTGTCCTTCATTAGCACCTACACGAACATAGCCAGTGAACTCGAAATATAGACGAAATATAGAGTCCTAACGACTCTAAAGCATTGATAATAAAATTTACAACTGGTAAACTAACTATTCGATATTTCCAACGGATGACTGAAATGACCAGAATAAGCACAGGAGATAGTTAAATGGACTTAAAAGATGAATGAGGGCCTCACGGAAAACCTCGACAATTTCAAGTCTGAACTGACTCCTGATGAGATTTTTCATCAAATCATAAATTACTTATCCCTGGTAACGCATGAATCAGATCTTGATCGACAGTTACTTCTTCTGGCAGACCTTGGCCGGGAAATCACAAGATCAGATCGTTGCACGATCTGGTTACATGATCATGACGAAAAGACTCTCTGGACAAAGGTTGCCCATGGCATTCAAAGAATAATTCTACCCGATACCATGGGAATTGTAGGCGTCTCCTTTTCGACCGGAGAAGATATAATAATTAATGATGCGTATTCTGATCCTCGCTTCGACAAGGGCACTGACAAAAGAACCGGTTATTTCACACGAAACATCATAGCCCTTCCTTTGCGAGAGTCTAGCGGACGCGTAATTGGTGTTTTTCAGGCCATTAACAAACTGTCATTAAGTAAAATGTATTCCCCGCTTGATGTTCAGAGAGCTTTTTTAATAAGCTTGTATGTAGGAAGAATGCTCGAAATATGCGTTCTATACAATGAGATTCGGCAATCACGAGAAGATCTCAAGATTAGTCAGGAACGCCTGAAAAACATTCTTGAAGCTACTAACGATGGATTTTGGGACTGGTCGATAAGTAGCAATGATCTGTTTATAAGCCCAGCCTGGGTAAAATTTGTGACAGGAAATGAATCGGCAAAAGATTTTTATGATCTGGCAAGAGCACGCGTTCATAAGGATGATTCCCACCTACTGGAACCAATATTCAACAAACAATTGACGCAAGAAAAAAACTCATACGAAGTTGAATATAGACTACACACGTGGAACGATGGGTTGATATGGGTTGAAGAGCGTGGAAGAGTAATGGAATGGTCAGACGAAAAAGTGATAGTTCGTATTGTTGGCACATTTAAAGACATTACAGTAAGAAAAATGGCTCAACATGAGAATAGAAAACTGGAAGCCCAGATGAACCACGTCCAGCGTCTTGAAAGCCTTGGAGTTATGGCCGGTGGAGTTGCGCATGACTTCAATAACATGCTGACGACAATAATCGGTAACGCGGAAATTGCCATTCTCGATTTACCCGAAGACTCCCCTGTTCTTTCCTATTTAAAAGAGATTCAACGTGCAGCCCAAAGGTCTTCAGATCTCACTCGTCAGCTTCTTAACTACTCTGGCGGCGGAAAATTCACGGTTGAGCCAATCTGCATTAACTCAATGATAACGGAAACGCTTGAACTGGTAAAAGCCTCTCTATCTAAAAAAGCGATACTAAAATTAGCTTTAAAAGATTTTTTGCCAATGATCGAAGGTGATATTTCTCAAATCAGACAGGTATTAATGAATCTGATAATAAATGCTTCAGATTCATTATCCGGCAACACTGGGTCAGTCAATATTTCAACGCACATAGCAAATTTTGATCCGCATTGTGTCTGGTTGCACCAACCAGATGTAGCTGCTGCCATGGAAAATGAAAAATATGTAACTCTTAGAGTATCTGATACAGGCTCAGGAATCGAAGAGAAAAACCTCAAAAGAATATTTGAACCCTTCTTCTCGACCAAGGAAACCGGTCGAGGATTGGGATTAGCTGCTGTGCTTGGCATTGTCAAAAGTCATCATGGTGGTATAAGTGTTAACAGCCAATTAGGAATCGGAACTGAATTTGTCATTCAATTCCCGATATGTAAAACTATTCACGAAGGTAAATCTGATAGTGCAGATCAGATGCAGCAGATTAGCATGGCAACCCAGGAGACAATAATTGTAGCGGATGATGAAAAATCGTTGCTGCTAATTCTTACAAAAACCCTCAGCAAAGCTGGCTACAATGTCATTTCTGCCGACAATGGCGCAGAAGCGTGGCGTTTGTTCGAGAAGCACGGGATAGCTGTAGATCTCTTAGTATTGGACACCAATATGCCAGAAATGTCGGGGCCAGAGGTTTTGGAGAAAGTGAAAAAGACTGACGCAACTATTCCTGTCATTCTTCTTAGTGGTTTTTCACAATCACCCGTAATATCAGGCGACATACGCCCAGATGCTTTTATTCAAAAGCCATTTACCCGGGAAGAAATTCTTAAAACAATCAGAAAATTGTTGGAAGCAACAAATTCTGTTTGAGAAAAAGAGTCCAATTGCATATAGACTTTCGCACATTTATGCAGCAATTCGTATTGTAAATGTCGGGTAATTAGAGTTGTTTTTCAGGCAGCCACTTGCGGATAATGTTATTTAGATCATGCATCCTGAATGGCTTGATGAGACAATCGTTTATACCCGCCTTAAGACAGGCATCTCGAGTTTCTGGCAAAGCATCTGCTGTAACAGCAATTGCCGGAATTAGCCGATTGAAGCCGGCATCCACTGAGTTACGCACTAGCTCGATAGTTGCAAAGCCGTCTAAAAGCGGCATCTGTAAATCCAGGAGAAAAACATCGTATTTGCGTCGCGACAGCGCCAGAATCGCTTCATGACCATTTGCGACAACATCGACCGAAATGCCCAACTTGGTGAGCATTGCCTTTACGACATACTGGTTTACGGGGTTGTCTTCAGCCAGCAATGCATAAAAATTACTCAGCAGAACACCTTCTATTTGTCTAGATCCTGGCTTTACCGGTTGAACCTGTAATTGTCTGATATTAACCTTCGAGCCATCTTTTGACTTTACACTAGTCAGAGGCAGAGTGAACCAGAAACAGGAACCTTGTCCAGAAATGCTTTCGACTCCAATATTACCACCCATCAGAGCTGCCAGTTTGCTGGAAATAGCCAGACCAAGTCCGGTTCCCCCATAACGACGAGTCAAAGAAGAGTCAAGTTGAGAAAAACTTTGAAACAACATTCCTCTTTTATTTTCAGGAATTCCGATGCCGGAATCTTTTATCTCGAAAAGAATACCTCGTCCCTTCTCGGATTGAATATTAGGCGAGACACTAATCAGCACCTCTCCTTGTGCAGTAAATTTTATTGCGTTATCAATCAGATTTATCAGAATCTGACCGATCTTTACAGGATCCCCAAGGACAAATTCTGGTAGATCTCCATTTAAATCAGCTTTATAGCTTAGCCCCTTGAGTTCTGCTTTATGCCTCATCTGCTCGACGACGCCCTGCACAACGTTAATCAAAGGAAAATCTATCTGCTCAGCCTCCATTTTTCCGTTCTCAATTTTTGAAATATCCAGAATGTCGCTGATCAACGTTAACAGAGAGTTGCTGCTGTCTCTGATGATTTCTGCATATTGCTTCTGCTCATCTGACAATTCTGTTTGCAGCAAAATTTCAATCATTCCGCTGATACCATGCATGGGAGTTCGGATCTCATGACTCATATTTGCCAGAAAAGCACTCTTAGCCTCGCTCGCTGCATCAGCTTTTCTTCTGGCATCCTGAAGCTCTCTCTCAGCCAGCACGCGCCAGGTAATATCTGCAAAGAAGCCCACTACACGCTTACGTCCTTCCAAAGTCATCAATGCCGTGTGTAAATCGGAATAAAAGACAGATCGATCACGGCGAAGACATGGCAACTGCTTTACCTGGTTAAGCTCACTCTCTGCATTTTTACGAAAAAGGTGCATGGTATCCAGTAATTCATCTGGTGGATGTAGGCTCTCTATGCTTGCGCCTTCCAAATCATCTTGTTGGTAACCGAATAGCTTGGCGGCAGCAGGATTAACTTCCACAATTTCTTCGTTTTCAACATCTGCAACAACAATCCCATGGCCGCAACCCTCAAATAGGGCGCGATACTTATTTTCCGACTCTGCAGTTTGCAGCTGTGCATCATGCATGGCGTTCAGAAGCTCCAGTAATATCTGCTCAGTGCGCAACTTGTTGTACTCGTAGCCAGCCGCAATAATAAAGGAAAACATGTATATGCCAAAAAAACGTTTCAGAAAACCGCTATCATACAGATAGAAAACCCCCGGTTGGGACTCATTCAGCACAAGAACTGATAAACAGACAATTAAATAAACAATTGAGAGATAAAACCCGCTTCTATAACCAGTTAAAAAAAACACTGATGACGGGATCAGAAAGCTCCAAAGCGCCCCAAAACCACTAATACCACCAGTAGCAAACAAATATATGAAAAAAAGACAGCATGTCAAAACGGCAAGTATTCGTGGAATCGGATTCTCAACCTGTCTATAACTCCATAATCCAGCAAAGAAAAAAACGCATGTCGCAAACAAATCAATGAAGGCAAGCCTGTAATTGCCACTGTTGAAATTGACAAAAGCAAACCACACACAGTAAATAACAGCTAATACAGCGCCTAGGAGTAACACATTTTGCCGTAACACGTTATCTCTGTTTATTATTTTTTGACCAATTTCATAATCCACAGGGTACAGTTACCTTTCATAATGAGAGTTTCTGTCTGATAACAAATTCAGCTTACTGAGAAGTCATGTATTTATAAAGTAACACTAACTCCTTAACAACGCAAAATACTTACTCCCCACACCTCCTCGGGGTAACAGTTTCGACTTTTCAGCAGAAATGGATGGCGCCATGCCGCGCATTACAGGGTCGATCGCCGAAGCGCATGTGGATGCAAGCAGCTCCGGCCACCCATCGGCACCGGTAATAAAACGAGCGCGTTCGGTAATTTAACATAGGTGGAAAAAGCCTCGTAACATTAGTTGTGAGGCTTTTATATTAGAGCCACGCCAGGATGGCAAGTGGCCGAGACGCAGACTATGCGGCCTAAATGGGAGAGAGCCCCGTAACAAAGTTACGAGGCTCTCATAGACCTGGCGGCGACCGACTTGTGCGCCATGGATGGCGCCATGCCGCGCGCACCCGGATGGGACGCGCGTGGCCCCCACCTTGGGAGAGGAGGTCGCCGCAAAAAGCAGCAACTCCATCAGCCTAAAAAGGTGAAGCCCCAGCAGATTGCTCGGCTGAGGCTTCATAGACCTGGCGGCGACCGACTT
>JAHISQ010000148.1 GCA_018818125.1 Candidatus Rifleibacteriota bacterium | reverse complement strand
TTCAGACGCAAAATAAGAATTTTAACAAAAATTTCTTTCGATCTGGTTCATGAAAATCAATTTTTTAGATTTTTCGGGACGTTTAACAGGCCGAAAACGACCAAACCCGCACCAAAAAAAATAGCAACGCTATTTTTCGGTTAAGCTCGTACATTGCGGGGCGCATTTATTTTCCTTATACTAAGAGAAGTAACTTTTGAGGGAGGTACTTTATGATTTACCGTCTAGTTAGAAACAGGCAGTTCAATCTGCTTCTGGTGGCCTCATTTGTATTCGCAATTCTAATAGTGCCCGCTACTGCCGAAGCTGGTATTCTGGGCAGTGTTCTCAATACGGTGCGCCCCTTCGCCAAAGTAGCCGGTAGTATCGCCGGTGCGGTGGCTGGTGCCTCATTGTGCGCAGCCTTTGTCCCTCCACTTGGTATGCTGGCCGGAGCCGTTGGTGGCTGGATAATTGGCGGCATCGTTACCAGCTATGCTACTGGCAGCTTAACTAACCTGGCAACCGTCGGCGGCGCTGCCGCTGGCATGGCAGCTCTTGCAACATTTGGACCAATTGGCTTCGTTGCCGGTGCTCTGTTAGGCGGCTTGCTCGGCAAAGTGGCAATGGGACTCCTTCATAAGGGTGACAACGCAGCTACTGGCGGCATTCTGTTCATGACCGGAGATTCAGCAAGCACTGCCGGCAGCACATCCGGTGTAGCTCTCGCCCCGGAAGTCCCCATGTCTCTCGAAAGCACAGCTCCAGTTCCGGTCACTTCAAGTGTTGCTGATGCACCAGTTACCATTGCGCCAACCACAGAAGAAATCAACAATGCCGACGCGGCCTACCGCAATGCCTACCAGGCATACATCGGCGCGACTCGCGAAGGAAATTCACAGAGTATCAGCGAAGCTCACAAATCTTATCTTCAGGCTCTTGAAGACTATAAAAAGCTTACTGGCAAAGACCCACAGTAATATCGAAAAACAGCTCTTAATCGAATCACCGCCAGCTCGCGCCGGCGGTGATTTTTTATTGTTCGGTTCTAAGAGAAGTTGTTTTCCTACGCGCTCTTGCGGGACCTATACCAATCCCCAAAAGGGATTCACGTAATGCAACAGACAAACAGTTGCGCTTCGCCACTGTAATCACTGCGGGATAGGTGGCGAAACTGCATAAGACCATCCGTGGTCAAAAACCTAAGCGAGATTTTACACAGATCCACTAATTTCTTCCTGGCAAGGTCATATTTTCGTATTCTTTTGCGTCTTGCGCAGGCAAAATAGTCGCCTTTTACCGATGACTACTGTGTAGCCTGCAGCAGCCAGTTTACCTTGCGTGGAGTAATCATCATAAAAAATGATTTAACACGCGGATCATCATCTGGATTCGCGAGAATTTTCGCTTTTTCATCCTCTTCGAGGCGACTGAATTTTTCTGTGTAAAGAATTTTCATCGAGACCTTGAACCAGACCTTCGAGTTTAGCGCCAACTCAGATGCCACAAAAGCATTCGAATCACGGTAGCTCGAATCATATTCAAAGCTCAGAATCTGCCCGTCATTGAACAAAAACGGCCTCATTTCAGAAGGCGACGGGTTTTGCTCATGCAAACCTCCCTTTTTGCCTCGATATAGACGTCTAGTTTCGCTATCGAAAAAATAAACGATCGTTTCGGTCGGCGAGACCGGGATACTCAGCATTTCGCCATCAGACAAGGGCTTGTCATTGGCATTGCGCAGCTCATTGCGCACACCCGTCATGATTATTCTCGTTGTCTGAAGAATATCGAGTTTGTTCCGCGAATGCGTAAAAGAAGTCCTTACCATGCGCAAAATTTGATAGAGAGAGGTTGAAAGCAGCATGAACAGTCCAACTGCAAAAACCAGTTCGATCAGCGTTATACCAGTTCTATTTTTGCGTCTAAATATCATCAATAATAGTTATACCTGGGGTCTGTAAGGATTGATACAAAAGTGAGGACCGGCACATCCGATTCGGCTGTGCGATGCTTCGACACTACAGTTATTTTGATACGAAGCAGAAACATAGGTTTGGCACCTTCCGGAAGAGGAGTAACTGGCTGCAGTGTGGGTTCAAAATGCATTTCAAACCCGTTCTTGTCGGCAGTCTTCTCCAACTCAAGGTATTCTTCGTCGTTATGCAATTTCTGCGCCCGGTCGTAACCAAGAGTGCGTGCTAATTCAATCGCCGAGGTACCAAACAGAGTCGCCATCGTTCTGGTATCAGCGCGAACTATGCGCCTCTGACCAGACTGCATTAGCGAATAAATCGGCAAAATACCTGCTGAAATCATCACGATTACGATCAGTATTTCAATAAGTGAAAATGCTCGACATTGTAGTGGTTTATTCATTACTCGCGCTCATATTTCCAGTCAAACTTTCCAACACCACCGGTAACAATCTTGGCCACATAGAGTTGATCCATCATCTGCGGCTTGGCGTTTCGCCAGATCCCGTTCAGGGGATTATAAATGATAACATTCTCGCCCGGTGTGGCAAAATGTTCTTGAAGATTAAGAAAGGGTGTAACCACAGTCCCCTTGATGGTAACTGGTTTATCGCCAATAACCCGAAGAGGCTCGGTAACCGAAATCAGGTTCGCTTCAACATAACAGCGACCGCTTTGTGCGTTAGTGGTGTTGATTACAATCTGTGGCGCAATAATGGTGATCATATCGTTGCCAATAGATGAATTAAAGGAGTTTATATCGGTATCAATGCCCAACAGATCACCTTCGATAAGCACTTTGCCCCCACCCATCATCGGGCTGGAATAAATAATGCTGTGTCCGCGAAACTTCAGATTTCTCAGACCAAGTGGCTCTGAGTCATTGAGAGCAAGAATGCCGTTGAGTTCGAGAGTCTGATTGTTGGCGCCACTGCGATAGGCCTGAACGTTGTTGATATACTTGAATTCAAAACGGTCATAGGAGGAACCACCTACGGCAACAGTTGTACGGCCTCGAAAAAAGTCTTCAGTGCTTCGCGGGATAAAATAAAAATCCAGCAAATAGGAGCTATAAGCGTCTGGCAGAGCTTCACTTAAGGCTCCCTCATAAAAGTCCAGCATCGGACTGCCTTTGATAACCTGCTCCATTCCGCTTGGAATGCGATCATAGGGGTAAGGAAAATTCTCAAGATAGCCGCCAAAAAAATCTTTTAACGGACCACTATATTCTTTGGGTTCACCGCGCATTCGCTGCAAAAAATTGCCAAGACCACGGTTATAAAGCTCAACCCCTGAATCGCTCATAAAATTACCGTAATTATCAAGTTCCTTGAGACCATCCGGCATTTTATCCCAGTTCTGACCAAGCTTTTTGGCAAAGTCGACAGAAGCGCCGGCCAGCCCAAACAGGTCCTCTGCCTGAGTAGCGTTTAGCTGGACGCTGCCGGTCAAACCTTTCATGGTAACTATCGGGCCACCGGTCGCGATAAATGGCAACTCAAAAGCATCGCCATCTTTAGGCTGGATCTGAACTGCCCTGAAATACTGACGCATAGCAGGCCCGTACACCAGTGTGGGAGACAGATTTGTCGGATCGGCAGAACTGTTTGGATCCAGATTTGAGCCGCCAAGAGGTGGCATGTTACCGAAAACATCCAATCCGCTACTGGTAAGAGGGGGCATCAATCGCGATTTCATAATTGCTTCGCTGGAACTCGGCGCACCGGGAGTCCCACTGACAAGCAGGCCCGTATGAGTATTATAAGTCTGAAAACAGTTAAGAAACGAAGGCGGACCACCAGAAATGGCCTCGATCAGCTCAGTGCCTGCACCGACATTGAACAGTCTGATTTTGGTATTTTTCCAGCCAGTAAATATAATGCCCTCTTTGGTCTTCTTCTGGCCCTGTAATTCCATGTATTTTTTCGCATAATCAGACATATCCATCCAGGGCACATCAAAACGTAGAAAAAGGTTTTCCTGACCATTTACCTGGCGGGCATTACGGTCATTAGGGTCAGTATCATTATTACCAAACAACAGCTTGGCACCGTTGGTAGAGCGAATAATAACGGCAGGCCCGGCTCTCATAAGAGAATTTAAATCCTGACCAAGGTAAACGCGCCCAGGCGGAGTCAAGGCTTGGGGGCCAAGCTGAGCAAGATCTTCTTCCCAGCCGCTGGCATTTGTCATGGCATTAAAATCTTTACGAATAGAGTTCCAGCCATGATCAAGCCTTAACAATCCGACCGGCTTTTCTGAGGGGGGAAAGTTTTCCTGCAAACCTGCAGACGATTTATGGTGGTTAAAATGAGAACCACCGTAAACACTTGCGTCTTTAACGAACAGCGTAAAAAAATTGAACGGTGGCACATAGGTCTTGACGACGCGAATCAAAAATTTCAGGGAAACCTTGGCGGTATGTCCGCGATAAGTGACCACAGCTTTAACCTCAAGCTCCCCCTGCTTCTCTTTGAGTTCCTGCTTAAGCGTATATAATACCTGATCGCCATTGGAGGCTTCTACCGCATTGATATGTTGCAGTTTGATAACGGCATCGACTACAAAATCTTTGGATTCAACCAGACCACGACCAAACTGTATACCGTAAATCTGACGGGCAGTTTCGCGAGTGTAGGCAGTGAGCTTGGCGACCTGCGAAGCTTCC
This sequence comes from Candidatus Rifleibacteriota bacterium, assembly GCA_018818125.1. Taxonomy (GTDB): domain Bacteria; phylum Muiribacteriota; class Ozemobacteria; order Ozemobacterales; family Ozemobacteraceae; genus Rifleibacterium. Next base: position 20,224 of record JAHISQ010000148.1, on the reverse strand, counting down.
AGGGGAATTTCCTTGCTTACATCAACATTACGCGACCGCAAAACTTTATAGAGCTGGTTGTTGGCGTCATCATGGTTCAGCGAATTTTTGAGACGTGCGACGAATTCTTCAACAGCTGCCTCCGCTAGATTGAAGGCCACCTCTGATTCGTATGACATTGCCGAAGAATAGTCTTCTGAGCCGGTAAAAAAAGTAAGAGAAAATCCCAGAATAAACAGCACTGACATACATGTCAAAGCAAGAAGAAATATCGAACCGCGTTTTTCAGTCGACATAGCGCCCTTCTCCTTTACTGAGAGCCATATCGATTACCTGCTGGCTCATCATGCCGTCTTCGAAAGCATTGCGAAACCTCGGATCTTTCTGAACGGTTTCCATTAATTCTAACATTTTTCGCATCGCCCTGCTTCTTCGACTGGTCTTGCCTGTTTTATGATAGATCATAGCAGAAAGATACCAGGTCTGCATTTCGAGGTGTGGATCGTCATTTATATCCATCTGCACCCGTTCAACCTCGCGTAAAGCACCGTCAAAATTGTCTTTCTCATACATTTCAAATGAAAATTCAAGGCGCCGATACAACTCCTGCGTGCGCTTATCCTTCTCACGACGGGGCTTTTGATTATCCGTAAATTCGATTGCATCATTGTTTTCAGCATCTGCAACTGAGATATCTGGCTTTCTGACGGTTTGAACCGGGTCTGGCGCAAACTTCTGACTCGGCAACTGCTGGCCTTGTCGCGCACAGCATCCCGTACATAACAATGCTATCGCCATAACATTAAGCAAAATGAACAGTCGGTTGATGTTTCTGGGCAATGCAAATTTCCTGTGTTGCGATGTTGTTCTATCATAGTACCCGACAGAGGAGGGAAAGTCAATCGACCGAGTTGCTATCGCCTCAATAAACGTGCCTTGACAAGCCACGGCATTCCGGCTAAAATTTGCACATGAAAAAATCAACTAACCTGGTCAAAAACTTTGTCACAATTCTGACCGCAGTCTCGCTGATCTGTCCTGCAATTTCATTTTCTGCAGAAAAGGCTATCAGCAATTCAGCGTCTTCCAAACTCTTTATCGCATTTGAGGATGCTGCATACCACACATCACCCGATAAAAGAATCGGCGCCAAAATACTTGCCGATCCAGCTAAAGTCGGTCCCTCGATGTCTTCGCTGGTCCATCTTACTTACCTGCCTGGCGCGCATATTGACAGCCACCGGCACGTTTATGTAACCGAGGTTCTCTACGTGCTTGAAGGCAACCTGACTCTGCGCATCGGCGAAGAAATTAAAATTCTTGGCCCTAACAGCACCGCATATATACCGGCCAAAAGTTTTCATGAGTATCTGAATGACTCAACTGATGTCGTAAAATTTCTCCAGTATTATTCACCATCTGGTCCAGAAGAAGAATATCGCAACTGGGAAAAGCCAGCTGCAGTTGAGGTGACTCCACAACCAGTAAAAGGCGAGCCCAAAAAGACAGAAGCTCCGGCCCATATAATAGCACCGACTCTACCGCCAATTCCCGGCAGTCCGGAACCAGTGCTCGGCACCGTCTCCGAAGGAACCGGCAGTGAAAATAAACCGGCAGCAAACTTTGAACTTAAGGTCGACAAGGACAAGTAATGATAGCTCCCGAGACTAAGAGTTCGTATTACAGTGATGGATTGCTTGAAGAAGCTGTTCAGGAAAACCGCAAAAAACTGGAGCAGGAACCAGACAACCACATGCTCAGATGTAGTCTGGCCAACGGCCTGGCGCAACTGGGGCAATTTGGCGAAGCAATCAAGCATTATAAAAAGTGCATCGAAACATCTCCTTCCGCAGAATACTGGAACAACTACGGCAAGGTTCTTTTGAATGCAGGCCAGTATCAGGATGCGATTGAGGCTTTTGCCCAGGTCATCAGCAAGCATAACTGGCCAGATGCACATTTTTACAAGGCGTTGGCCTATCGAAGCCTCAATCAGCTCGACAAAGCTGACGAACAGCTGCTCGAAGCAATCAAAATTAATCCGAAATATCGTGAGGCGCTCAATGAGCGGGCTCATATTCTAGAAGCTCTTGGGCGCATAGAAGAATCCCTGATCGAATACAAAAAAATTATCGCGCTGTTTTTTGCAGAATACCAGGCCAATGAGGCCGAAATGTATAGTTACGAAACGGCCGTTTTACTTGACAACGACGAGCTGGTCGAAGAACTGATCAGACAGCTACGTCGCTACATCCAGAAATTCCCTGGTTTTGCCGACGGCTACTATAAACTCGGCCAGGCCCTGGAAGCTAAAGGCCTCAAAAATGAGGCCATGATGGCTTTTCGACGCGCGCTCGAAATAAATCCAAGCTACGAAACGGCCAGAAAATGTTTCTGGAAAAAATAAGAAAACAATAATGTCCGCAAAACCAGCACCTCAGCAACGAAAAAGGCTCGGCGACATTCTCGTCGAAGCCGGCCTGATAACCTCTGAACAGCTCCAGGAAGCATTAAGTAAGCAGAAAATTCTGGGCAAACGTCTCGGCAAGGTCCTTGTTGAGACAGGCATGACCACCGAAGACAGTATAGCCACTACGCTGGCGAGACAGATGAACATTCCCTATCTGAATCTCAACGAGATGACAGTTCCTCCAGAAGTCCTCACGACAATTCCAGAGGGCATTGTGCGCAGTCACAATCTGCTGCCGGTGCATTTAACCGGCAATTTGTTGCAGATCAGTATGGCTGACCCGCTTGACGTATTCATCATTGACGAAATTCATTACCAGACCGGCTATGAACTTGAGGTGGCAATCAGCCCTGAGTCTCAGGTCGAGGCCGCGATCAGGCATTATTACGGCACCAGCGACAGTCTGCAGAACGCAGTAGACAACATCGCCGCCGAACGCAGCTCAGAAGTAACACTTGATGAGAGCTTCTTTACGACTTTTGACCTTGGCGGTGAAGAACAAAGCGTTCCGATCATCAATCTGGTCAACACCATTATCCAACAGGCTATCAATGATCGCGCCAGCGATATTCACATTGAACCAGACGAAGAGATCATCAGAGTTAGATACCGAATCGACGGCATACTCAACGAGCTGATGAAGGCTCCCAAAACTATTCAGAGCGAGCTTTTATCGCGCCTCAAGATTATGGCGCAAATGGACATCTCTGAAAAACGTCTGCCACAGGATGGTCGTATCAAGGTTAAGGTACAGAACAAGAGTATCGACCTGCGCGTATCATCATTACCAACAGTTTTTGGCGAAAAAATCGTCATCCGCATTCTTGACAAGAGCCGTATGCAGCTGACTCTCGACCAGGTAGGCTTCGACCATGACCTGCTTGAGCTCTTCAAAACCCTGTCTTCATCGCCAAACGGGATTTTTCTGATGACTGGCCCCACCGGCTCCGGGAAGACATCAACTCTCTATGCCGCTATAAACTTTATCAGAAACGGCCAGATCAACATCACCACGGTTGAAGATCCGGTTGAGTATCTCATACCAAGCATCAATCAGGTTCAGGTTCGACCAGAAATCGGACTTACCTTTGCCAGAACTCTGCGCTCGATACTGCGACAGGATCCCAACGTCATTCTCATCGGCGAAATACGTGACTTTGAGACTGCTCAGATTGCGATTGAATCAGCCCTCACCGGGCACCTGGTATTTTCAACGCTGCATACAAACGACGCGGCCTCAGCCGTCACCCGCCTTATAGAAATGGGTGTAGAACCTTATCTGGTGGCATCGGCAGTCATCGGCATAGGCGGCCAGCGTCTGGTTCGCAAAATCTGTGCTTCCTGCCGAACCGCGCTCCAGCCATCAGGCGAAGCTCTCGAACTGCTTACTGAGCACGGCTACTCAGACTCCGAACTGTTCAGCGGGAAAGGCTGTCTAACCTGTCGCCGCACCGGGTATTCGGGTAGAACTGCTATTCACGAAATCATGACCATCAATGATGAGATTCACAGTCTTATCCTTAAATCATCTTCAGCACGCGACATCAGACAGGCATCGGTCAGCTCGGGCATGCGCACGATGCGTGTCGATGGCGTAATTAAAGCGGTCAAGGGTGTAACCACAATTGAAGAAGTACTGCGACTGACCAAGGGTGAAGAAATCCGCAGAGTTGTCACCAACTTATCAACAGGGAAAGCCAAGTGAGCAAAAGGTTTGCATACAAGGCTCTTGACCTTAATGGCAAGAGCATGGAAGGCTTCATGGAGGCGACAAAACCCGAAGAGGTCGGAACATGGCTTGCCGATCGCAACTATTTTGTTCTCGAAATAGCTACAGCGCCGCTGCAGACACTTGTAGCCTCAGGCAGAGCCGAGCTCAGCATATCGGCTCATACCATGAACTTTTTTCTACTGCAGCTTTCAAGCCTTATCACTGCAGGTTGCCCCTTAATCATGAGCCTGCACGCACTGTATCGCCAGACCCCGAAAGGACCATTAAAAGAGCTGCTCAAAGATTTGCGCGAAAAGATAGAATCCGGCAAATCTTTTTCTGAAGCTCTCAAAGCACATCGCAGAGTTTTTTCGAATCTGTTCATAACCATGGTTGAAGTCGGCGAAATTGGCGGCATACTTGGCGAAATTCTTGAACGCTACGCTTATATTCACGACACCATGTATCGCCTGCGCGCCAAGATCATAAAATCAATGATTTACCCGGCAATTCTGCTGACATTCACCGTCCTGGTCGCCTGGGCCCTGCTTGCTTACGTTTTCCCTGTTTTCATCGAAAGACTACAGGTCGGCGACCAAGTATTGCCACTGCCGACAAGAATAGTGTTAACAGCATCTAACCTTCTTACCGGCAATTCAATATTAATTGGCGTAATGATTCTTTTGTCGATATTTGGTTTCTTCATGCTACGTAGGTCTGAGGCCGGCGCCCGCTGGATTTCAAAAACAATCATTAGTATCCCACTGCTCGGCGCGATATTTCAGCAAATGGAACTTTCGCTTTTCGCACGCATTCTCGGCACGCTTCTCAAATGCGGAGTTCCCATTCTAACTTCACTGCAGGCCGTTGAAAAAGCTCTCGGGAACGAAGTATACAAGGAAGCCATCAACAATATACGAGAAGCAGTGAGTCGCGGCGAATCACTTACTCAGGCTATCAGCAAGTATCGCGACCTGTTTCCCGAAAGCATCATTCTAATGGCTGACGTTGGCGAGCGAGGCGGCAACACAGGTGAAATGCTCGAAAAAGCCGGAATTATTTATGAACGTGATCTCGAAACAACTATTGAAACGCTTATTTCATTGCTACAACCAGCCCTGGTAATCTTCTTGTCGATTTTTGTGGTAACCTTGGCGCTGGCAATGTATCTTCCATTGTTTGACATAATTAAAACTGTGAGATAAAGTATCAAAGACTGCAATCGTGTGTCGCAAAATCTTCGTGGAGGCTCTATGCGAAAAAAAGGTTTTTCACTTGTCGAGTTATTGATCGTTGTGCTGGTAATAGGCATTCTAGTTGCCATTGCTATTCCGAGATATCAGAGTATCGCCTCCACTGCCCGTGCAAAGTCGTGCCTGTCAAATCAAAAGGGCGTCGAAAGCCTGATATCTCTCTGGGAAGCCAAGAATTTTGAGCTTGATTACGGCAAAAACCGCTGGTCATGGATCGATCGTTCAGGCAATATGCGCTGGAAATATTCTAATGCGCTTCTACAGCTAAACGACATCGCCAAAGACGTCAAGCTGTTTATCTGCCCTGAAGCAGCCAACCGCTGGGGCTACGTCTGGAACGGCTCAAGCTATCGATTTTACGACAACGACAACACTGGTCTGTGGATAATTGGCTCAACCGGTAAAATGGGCGGCCGTGGTGTCGTATGTGCTCTCAGACTCGGCACCCGCTGGATCGGCATGAACGGCCAGATGGGCCCGGATGGCTCCAAGGACAGCTCTCACCACTACTGGTAAGCAGAATGTTAATGAGCAGAAGCTGTAAGGCTGAAAGCTCAGAAAACGCTGCTACTCCGGGATCAGATCTCCACAAACGCAGTCTGTCTCGCAGATCCCGTGGCAATGTTTCTGGCTTTACGCTGATCGAAGTGTTGATCGTCGTTTTGATAATTGGCGTTCTTTTTGGCACCGGGCTTTCAGTTTATTCCGGCGTCATCAGAGATTCACAACTGCGCACCAGAACCGATGAACTTACCAGCTTCTTCGCCGCCTGTCGGCACCGCGCCATTATGCGCAAAAGCCCCATAACCATTATGTTTTCAAATGGCAATCTTGGCACGGACCAGGCACACAACCTGCGCCAGAGAATTCCCGAAATTGACACCACAACCGGAGCACGCCTGCTCAACGCTCTACGTGTCGAAAAAGACGGCAAATTCACGCAAAATGGGAAATCAGTTGAACGTCTGCATCTACCGATTAAAATGCCTGGTGGCCAAACCAGCGTGATCACAGTAGAGCTATAAATGTACAGATTAAATCAAGGATTTTCGCTGCTTGAGATTCTGATTACTCTTCTGATTCTTTCCGGTTCGATCGTAATCATGTTCTCTGGCTTCGATAAGGCAGCCGAACTCGACATGTTCGCCAGCTTTGAGTCAGAATCAGCTTTTCTGGCCGAACGCGAGATTGAACTGCTCAAAACAGAACTCCTGCATGGCCGCATAAAACCGAGAACTGGTTCTCTGGGCAGCCGATTTCGTCTTAAACCAGGCTGGAAAATGACAAGCGTAATGACTGCAGCCGACAGCGAAGAAGCTGTCCGCTTGATCTGCTCTATTAACAAGGGAGACCGACTTTTTCAGCTTGAATCATTTGTATTTGTACCTTCGATTGGAGTCACTGGAGTGAAAAATGATTAGGCGCAGAGGATTTTCACTTATCGAAATTACAGTAGTCATGCTGATAATGGGTCTGACCATCACTGCCCTTTTGCAGATGTTTGACTGGAGCCAGGTCCGATACGGCGAAATTTCGCGAGGCTGGCAAAAACGGGCGGCACTTGCAGAAATCAGGCTGTGGCTGCGTGATCGTATAATTCACTCTGAATATGAACAAATCAATGTCACCAACTTGGCAAAAGCCGTAAGACTGCCAAGCAATTTTCGCATTGCTAAAGTGAAACTCAGAGCACATAGCGATAATACCTGGTTTATAACCTTAGATTATTTTGACGACCGTAACCGCAACAAAAAACCGGACGCCAGAGAGTCAGACACCCGGCTGTTCTGCTTTAGAGGGAGGGCTGCATGAAAAAGCGTGGGTTCAGCCTATATCTGACGTTTTTGATCAGCACCGTAGTTTTTCTACTGGTGACTGCCAGTTACGAAATAAGTCGCACAGCCCTGGATCTCGGGCGATCAGAAGCTATCGAGACACAGGTTTTTCACGCCGCCGACGGCGGTATGGAACGCGGACTGGCTCGACTTCGCCAAAAGTATGTCCCTTTTATTATGAGCTACAGCTCTATTATTAACCAGTATCGTCGCCTGGTAATAAATGTCGAGGCAGTTAAACATGACGGCCTGATCGACCTGCTGGTATCTGCCAGTCTTTTTGAAGGGGGCAGAGAAATGTCAAAACAGCAGTTCAAGAGAATCGGTATTGAAAATCTGAAGGGGCGCAATGGCATCGGAAGGCTAGTGGAGGCCACATGAAAGACACCAACAACAAAGGCTTGTATGCCGCATTTGATATCGGAACGGTATCTATCAAAGCAGCAATTATTGAAGTTACCGATTCTGGAAAACGCATAGCGACAATAGAAGAAGAGGCGCTCAAGCCGCTTGCAGAATTCCCAGGTGAAGAAGAGTATCGGAAGCAGATTGTCGAAACGCTTAAAACCCTTTCCGGAAAGCTTCCAATAAGGGACTGCCGACATGTTGCAGCACTTTACTCAAATCGTGAAATGCAGGTTAAGATTATCGAACTGCCCAGTCAGGTTCAGACCGAGCAGATAGATAAAATTCTCAACTGGGAAGCAAAAAAGCTGCTGTCACCAAGCTTTCGCGAGGAACCTTATGCCTTTGCTTACAAGATTGTGCGCAAAAGTCCTTACATGGTAGCTCTGGCAGTTATTCCACAGCGGATGCTCGAACGCTTTGTCGAACTGTTTGATGCTGCCGGATTATCTCTTGACAGCGCATATGGAGAAGTGTTCGGCGCAGACTCTCTCAGAGATATTGTTGATCTTTCCGGGCTGCCGGCAATGTCTATCGTAAACTTTGGGCACAGCGGAACGCATCTGCAAATTTTTGCCGCCGGAGAACTTAGGTTTTACCGTTTTATTCCCTCGGGAATGGGTGAAATGACGGCACCGCCTACCGAAAACGAGCTCGAAATGTTCTCACAGAAAATCAGATTCAGCTTTGACTACTTCCGTGCCATCAGCAAATTGAGTCAGATAGACAACCTGTTTTTTATGGGTGGCGGCGCGGCACTGCCTGGCATCCTGCCATTTGCCCGCACCTATTTCAATCCATCACGTGTCAGCATTGTCGACACCTCGGCAGGCATAGATATCAGTCCGATTCTACCAGATCTGGCTGATGGCAATTTGCCGGCTGAAGAAAAACAGCGGCGGCTGTTGCCATTTATTCCGGCAATTGGCGCGATAATGGCATGTTTGTCTGAGCAGGCAAAAACAATGAATCTCAGTGCCTGCCTCAAAAAGAAAAAGCGCGACAAGCGCAGGCAGGATCTGGCAAAATTGCTGCCACTCTGGGTTGGTATTGCCGGCCTGCTGTTGATAATAATGATTCTATTCAGCATGAAAAGTAGCATCAATCAGCATCTTGCCGAAACGAGACAACAGCTCAACACCGCCAAGGTAGCAGTAGAAGCACTTAACATAAAAACCGGGCGGCTGCGGGCCGCTCTTGATACCGGAGTAAAGCTGAGCCCATTGGCCCGCAAGGCTCTCGAACCAATCATAAAAAATCGCCTGAGTATTGATCAACTGCTTTTTGTTGTGGATCAGGCGAGGCCCAAGGGCCTTCGTATTGACGAAATCCTGCTGCGCACAGAGGCGGAGGCCGAAAACATTGTCCTTGCAACGGAAGAAGCAATGCCTCAGGATCCCGGTGAATCTGGCGAAGACAGCCAGAAGAACGAATTTTTGAGCGCCTTTGCCGAAGCTGACTCAGGACAAGACAGCGAGGGGTTGATCGGCAAAATAATAATAATAAAAGGCTCTATCGCCAGTAATGAAGAATTGAGCATATTCACCGGCGCACTCAGCGAAAAACGTGTAATCTCGCGCTATAAAGCGATAAATAGCCAGAAGGCCGGCAATTCCGGGCTTGAGTTTCTTATTAAGGGAGAACTGCCATGAACAATCTCACAACGACTATTGTGGCGCTTCTTATCGTTCTGATCGTGGTGTTTTCGGTTGGGCGCCTGTTTCTGCTCGCTACCCCGCAGAAACAACTTGAACTGGAACTAAGCCAGCTTGAGCAATATCGTACCAGTCAGCAGACACTCGAAGTCGAATTTGAAAAATTGAAAAATCAGATAAAAAAAGAAGATGCTCCGGTTCGCAGCAACAAATTGCTGCTACCAGGCCAGGAAGCGGCTTTATTGCGCTCTATTCTCGATCTTGGCGGCAAAAGCCTGCGACTGAATTCCTACTCGATGCTGCCATCTTTTAAAGTCAAAGCAGATGACGAAACAATGTCTTCAGAAAGCCCGGCACAGAGTTTTGGCGCAGTAGAGGAACTTCCTCAGCTCGACGACCAGGGCATGCCAATCGGCCTGGAAGCTGAGGCAGATGAAGAATGGACCGGCGTGGAAGTGCTGCCAGTTAAATTGACTTTTGCCTCTACCTACCGCTCATTTGGGAAATTTTTGAGCGAAGCTGGCAAGAGCATGCCAATAAGCGCAGTAAGATCGATGGATCTTCTTCTCAAAGCCGACGGAATTGTTAAGGGAACGCTAATCATGAACTTTCCTGTTGCTGAAATCCGCAAATAGCAACGAGTGAACCTAGGAGACATAAATGCAGAACGGAAGCGAAACCTGGAAATGGGGCGTTGTATTCATATTACTGGCGGTCTTTCTGGTGACCGCCAATCAGGCTTATCAGCACATCACAACTCAGGAAACCTTCGAACCACCTGACGATTACCTAAAAGGTGACTCATGGGACATGGAGCACCAGGGCGGGCCAGGCGCAGGACAGCCAATGCAGCTGTCGCCGGATCTGCCTGCTGCCGATTTTGACCAACCCCTAGGGGAACCAGTAACGGCCCCGGAAGAAGATGCTGAACCTATAATTCTTGAAGATGAAATCGACTGGAACAAGGTCAAAGACCCTTCTGAGGAATAAAGCAGATGCGCAAAACGCATTTTTCGGCAATATTGATGCTGTCTCTGATACTGGGCGGATCAGCTGACAGGCTAGCTGGCAGTGAGTTTCAACCGCAGTTGCGCGAGGCCGAGAGACTGTATCAGGCCGGGCGTTACCAGGATGCTGCGCGGGAAGCCGACAACCTGCTGCGTTTTTTTCCTGACGATCTGCAGACTCTTTTGCTGGCAGGAATGAGTGAATACAACAGCGGCAACTACCTCAGAGCACAGCAGATTTTCAAAAAAGCACACGCCAAAGCTCCCAGGCACCCGATAGTAACCGAATATTCAGCGCTTTTGCGCGAGATAGAATACCGCAGCGGACCGTTCTCGCCAAATCCTCAATCACAATTGAGCAGCGACGAATATGCAACCGCCCGCTATTTTAAACGCGGATATTTCGGGCCTGGCTTTACTCACACCTCAGACAGTCTGTCGGCACAAGAACTGGCAGAAGTCGAGGTGGCATTGCCCATGCCGCATCCTCCGGTCGAAAGTATTTTTAAGGCAAAACCAGTTATCGATATTGCTCAAAAGGCATTTTCAGAAGGCAATTACCACAAGTCTTATCTTTTTTACTCGCAGTTGCTGGCTTCAGACCCGACCAATCGGCACTATCTGATGGGTCGTGCCGAGTCAGCGTTTCACATGAAACGTTTCAGGAATGTGATTGAAATGCTTGGCCCGATAATGGCAGCGCCAAAAAAACATGGATTCAACGAGCAGGAAAGTGAAAAAGCTCAACAGCTGCTAAGTGAATCTCGGCAAAAAGTATTTGCTGACCAGCCTTAATCGCCTAAACCTTTTTCCCAGTCGAAATCGCGCACCACTGTTTTTTTGGTTGAAAGAATAATCATCTCGACACGGCGGTTTATTTCGCGATTTTCTTCGCTGGTATTAGGAACCTTGGGGCGATATTCACCATAGCCCTGGGCCGAAAATCTTGCGGGGTCCTGCTGCATTTTATCGATAAAAAATCTGACTACAGAGCAGGCGCGAGCTGTCGAAAGCTCCCAGTTTGACGGGAAATTGGCGCTGCGCGTTGGCATATCATCAGTGTGTCCATCGATGCGTACATAATTATCTATGGTGCCAATAACCGGAACCAGTGCCATTAAAACATCTTCAGCACCACGCCGCATTTGGGCACTGCCGCTTTCAAAAAGAACATTAGATGGTATTTCGATCTTAATCATCTGATCGGAGGCCATTACCAGCATTCTATCGGCTGATGGGGCTTTCCGCAGCTGATTCCTCACTTTTTTTGCCAGATGAGGCATATCGACCTTGCGCGAAGAGGGTGTCAAAAGAATACCCTTACCACCCTTGGTAAGCCATTGGCTGGAACCCACCGCCGAGTTAATACTGAATACCGCATGAAACTTTTCTTCAAGAGACTGACTTTCCTGGCGTTTCTTGGGTGAATCCAGCGACGAAAACGCAAACAGCATGACGAAAAAGCAGAGCATATTCGTAACCAGGTCTGCATAGGATACAAACCATAATGGCGCCGTAATATCTCCGGATCTTTTCTTCTTAGCCACCTTGGCTGAGCTCCTCAGAAAGATGCAACTCATTGAACTGCAATCTTGATTGGTCAGACATATAGGCCAACAGGCGCTCCTGAATAATGCGAGGATGTACCCCGGCCGCAATAAACATGCAACCGCGCGCGATTATTTCTCCATACATCTGTTCGGCGGCACTGCGCTCTTCAGCTTTTTTACCATAGGGAATGAACAGCAGGTTAGCAGCAACCGCGCCATAAAAAGTCGTAATCAAAGCGACCGCCATATTTGGACCGATGGAGGTCGGATCGTCAAGGTTTCCAAGCAAACCGACCAGACCCATAATTGTACCGATCATACCGAAAGCCGGAATGACTGATGAGAGAAAGTCCAGTGTTGCCTTGACGTCAGCGTGCCGGTTAGAACGCGAATCAAGCTCGGTATCCAGAATATCTTCGATGACTTTCACATCAACGCCGTCAACAACCATCTGCAGGCCACGAGCCAGGAAAGGCTCATCTATTTCAGCAATACGTGAATCGAGGGCAAGAATGCCCTCTTTGCGAGCAACATCGGCAGTCATTAGAATACTGCTGATCAGCTTCATGTAATTGTATTCCCTGGGAGCCATGTAGCAGAATTTGATCATACCAAGAGCAGCCCGCACTCTGTCATAGCTATAGGCAACGACCAGAGCCGAAAGACCGCCGCCAAATACGACAAAGACTGACGGGATGTTGATAAAAGCGCTAAGATTGCCGCCCATCTTGATCCCGATCATGATCAGAAGCAGTCCAAATATGGTGCCAAATACGGTGGTGTTATCCAAAGGAAATTCTCCTGCAATTCAGCCTGAGCTGAAAGAATCGTTGATCAACCAAGCAGGTCAAGTTTAAATATCAGCTCAGAAATGCCCTTTTTGGTTTTGGTAAATTCTTCTACGGAAATGGTAAATTTGTAGGGAGCAACTTCGGCGATGCCGAGAACCTGGCCCTTTTTGATTTTGGCCGGGTTAATAGCTACTTTCGGAGTTTTGAGAGAACGAACCTTCTTATTGTTTTCCATAACTTCGATTTCAAAGCTAATCCCCTTCATATAGCCTTCGTCATCGCCAATCACATTCCAGTCTTCGTCATATTTCACATTAAACCAGTATTTTTTGCCATTGAGATCAAGCGGAGACTGCCGCAAAAGGTCTTCATCAAGCGGATGTGGAGAATAGTTGAGCAATCTTACCAGGGTAAACAAGTTTTTCAACCCGGCTTTTTCGGCCGGTGCCTGTGCAGATTCAACCTTTGCAGTAGCAACGACCTGTGTCACCTTTGCGGTGGAGGCAGCTCTTTTGGTTACCTGAGCGGCCGGAGCAAACGCTTTGGTCGAAGTGACCATTTTTGCCGAAGCAGCAGGCAATTCAGATGGAGGAGCGACCAGGACAACTCTACTGTCTACAATACCAGCTGAACGTGCTGGAGCAGCATGGGAAACTACCCTGCTTCCGTTATTATCAGCTGTGTTATGCCTGATTACGGTCAGGGTTCCGTTTGTAGCAGCATTTGTACCAGCAAAAGTCGAGGACACAAACATGGTTCCGCCAACCACAAGCATTCCCGCAATAAGTGTTCCCAGCCTGAAATTCTTCATACATTTCTCCTGATATTCTGTAAACAACTCAGTTGTTTCTTGCCCCGCCATTGATCCAATTAGCAAGCAAACCTTGATCGGAAGTAGACAATGATGGTCGATCTTTTGGCATTCTTGGCGTTTCAGTGCCTTTTATACGCTTGACCAGCTTACTGCTCTGCGCGTCATAGGGGTAGATGACCGCGCCATAACGAGAACCACGCATCAGATTGTTGTAGCTGTTCAGGCGAAGTCCGCCAGCAGCAGCTCCGTCGTTGTGACAACCAACGATTGCGCAGTTAACATTGAGAACGGGCAGAATGTTGCGCGAAAAGCTTCCACCCATTGAAACCAGAACAAGATGAGTAGTCGCTGAAAGCCCGCTGTCAACTGTAACAGTCAACGAATTCGAGTTAAAGTCGGTTGCATGTGCAGTTACCGTGTAAACGCCTGGTTGCACATCCGCAATGGTGAAACTACCATTAATATCAGTCATTACAGAAACTGTTGAGGGCGAAGTCATTACCGTTGCACCGGCAACTCCAATGCCGGTCTGCGAGTCGACCACCGTCCCTACCAAGGTGCCTCTTAAAGAGCTTTCGGTGCCACAGCCTACCGCCGTAAGCAGCGACAGACTCAAAACCAGCGCCAGCAAAATTTGAAATTTTTTAACCATACCCTGCTCCTTCCTGAGCTTTTATTCCTGCGAACTTCATCGACACAAACCCTTACAAATTTGACAGGCAAGTTGTAAATCAGGCAAAATTTTTGCAATCGTCACTGAATCACGTGCTATAATCTTGGCATGAAAAACATGACCGACTCAGACAGAACACGGAAGAAACACAAGCAACCAACTAATATTCTTGAGCTGCTTCTGGCTTTGTCAATTTTATCGGTTTCCATGTATCCACTCGTTTATATTTTCCGCATTTCACAGATTCCACGTCAGAAAACCCAGACGGAATACCTCGCCACTCTGTTAGCACATCACGTTATTGAAACAATCGTGGCTCGAAAAAGCGTAGATCCATCTTTCCTGCCGTTCATGAGTGACGCTGAGCCGGTAGTACAGTCTGCTGATTCGGTTGCGCCTGTAAGCAACTATTTCAGAGGCATTTGTGAAAACGGCGAAAACATAACCGAAAACGGCCCTTCACAGCTTTTCTGGCATCTTAAACAGTTCAACTGCCAGATTGACACTTACTATCTTGAAGGTGCACTTTATAAGGTTATTGTTTACATTTCCTACCAGAATGAAGGGCGCAACATGCGTGTGTTCTTCGAGCGACTGCTGCCACAAAGTGACAGTGTTGAACAGGAGAGCGACGAATGAAAAGACGCACCGGCGAGCTCTCGTTCGAAAGTATTATCGCACTCGCTTTTCTGGTAGTAATAGCAGCAACCGCCATGGCGATATTACAATTCCACCTGTCACGCCAGATAGAGCAGCGCGTTGATCAGGACATTACCCTTGGCTACAATCTCGTCCTGCTGCACATGCGCCAGGACGCCCGCATCGGGCAACGCTACGAAATCATCCCGGATGGCGTAAAAGTAATTGGAGCCGATGAAAAGCCAATTGCAACTTATCAACTGATCGACAAAAGTATGTATCGTTCCGACGAAAACGAAAAAAGTCAGCTGCTCGTCAGCAACCTAGAAAAAGCGAGTTTCAGGCTGCACCAGGAGCTCAACAATCTGTTGCTGGTAACATTGCTACCTGTCGACCGCATGCAACTGCCATTCTTTACTTCGTTTGCATTGCGAGGTGGCAAATAATGAGCACTGTGAAATCCGTGTTTCTAATGGCCAAAGGCCATTCCCGGTTGAGCACTGCGGGATACGTGGCTCTAATGGCCAAAGGCCATAAGAGCCACCTGAATCGTGGAAAAGGGGCCGTTTTGCATCTGATTCTGGCAGCACTGCTCTCTCTTACCGTTGTGGCAATTGCAGTTTATCTCAACAGTTTTCGCAGCTCAACCATAGTACCGGCTATCGCGTTAATAAACGCTGATTACCAGGCTGAATCTGCCATTATCATGCAGTTGCAGAAAGCGCGCTTTAACCCGACACTGCCGGAGCAGACTCTCGAAAAAGAAATCATGCCAGGCGTCCTTTTAAAACTCAAAGGCGTTGCCACTGGCAGTGGTAACTGGCAATTCAATGGCAGCATTACAGGCAATCAGCTGAATCGAAGCATTTCCGCTCATGCCAACATCGACAACCCCGACCAAATAAGGTTTATAGACAACAGTCAGTCAGAACAATAGTTCTGCCGCAGCGACAGAAGGTTTTTTTCTGGCAAACTACCCGCCGACCGCCACTATTTTTGATCCACAACTCATCTATCTGCCTGATCAATGCGCGATTAACTGCTTCGCCAAGGGCGGCCTCGATCAGCCATAATCTGATCACTTCATGACGCAGGGCTGTTGGGGGTTTACGCTTGAGACTCAAACTGTTACCATCTTTATACTTCCGCAGAAAAGCCGCGGCCGAGCGTTGCAAAAAGGTATGCAACTGCTGTGTTTCATCGGCAAGCGCCACAATATGCTGAGTCGCACCTGGCGCCGCCTGATTGAAAAGCGGCATTATCCGGTGACGCACCAGATTGCGAAAAAACACCTCTGAGCGATTAGTCTCATCTTCGCGCCAGTCCTGTCTGTTCTCTGCAAGGTAATCGACCAGCTCGTTACGCGTAAGCTTGAGCAGCGGCCGCCACAGTCTGAGCTGCTTTCCGCCCGCGCTGATCCTACGTCTGCTTCTTATGCCGCCAGCGCCAGCGATACCACAGCCTCGCAGCATACGCATGATAACAGTTTCAGCCTGATCGTCAGCAGTGTGACCGGTTGCAACCAGGTCTGCTCCAGATTCTTCGAGCAACTGCGCAAAACATTCATAACGAAAACGCCGCGCCCAGGCCTCGCTGCCCGGGCGTTCTGCGCCGGCCTTATCAGCCTCAACAGCCCGGCGCCAGTAAAAATCGAGGCCCAGTTTGTTTGCGAGCTCTTCAACCCATCTGCGATCGTCTACTGAAGACTCACGCAACCCATGATCAACATGAAAAACGCATAATCGAAGTTTCTTCATGCGGCAGTAATGCTGCAGCAACAGCAGCATCGCCACAGAATCTACACCACCGGAAACGGCAGCGGATATCACAAGTGCTTCGCCTGACGGCTCAATCCGCGACAACAAGGACTGCTGAATACTTTTGAGCTTGCTCATAACTTATCTCTGCCTGCCCCATTTGCCCGCCGGCGAGAATCGCCGCAAATAATCATTATTCTGCTAATATGAATCAATTCTAAACCTGCTGTAAAGTTCAAGGCATGTTACTTCATTCTGGCTGACGGAGCAACAAACCGTAGTCATTTTTGCCGCTCATAGCAAAAGTTGAGACAACATTCAGGCAAATTTGTTAAAATTCAAAGACGTCAATGCCAGATGCACATCTATCTTTCGCCCCATACGATGAGCAGCAAAATTAGGGATCACCAGTTAAATGAAAAACCTTACTGCGCTTATAACCGGATTTGAACCGTTCGACAACAGCAGCAGCAACCCTTCGTGGCTTGCCGTCGATGCTCTGCCCGACGAGATTGACTCGTGCAAACTGGTAAAAGCTCGGCTTCCGGTTTCTTTCAAACACGCTTTTACCGAGCTGGAAAAGGCCATCGCAGCCTGTCGGCCTGACCTGGTCATCTGCACCGGCCTTGCCGACAAACGTAGCGGCATATCCATCGAACGGGTTGCCATCAACATCGACGACGCCAGAATTCCAGACAACAACGGTGATCAGCCAATCGACAGCATAATTGACTACTCGGCACCAAACGCTTATTTCAGCTGCCTGCCAAATCGAAAAATAATCGAAAACATTACACAGGCGGGCCTGCCTGCCACAATCTCAGATTCAGCCGGAACCTATGTCTGCAATCATATAATGTTCAGACTGCTACATCTGATTACCAGTCAGAAACCACAGATGATGGGTGGTTTCATTCATGTCCCGTCGCCTTCAGAAACACTTACTTCAAACACAGCATTACCCGGAATGCAGCTCGCAGACATAACCAGATCATTGCTTATCGCAATTCAGACCTGTTCAGACCATATTGCCTCGGGCATCTGGAAAGGCACAAAAATAGCAATACAACCCTACGACCCATCTTGGCCGCAATCTTATGGCGAAATCAGCGAAATTCTCCGTAACGGACTCGGAAACCTCGCCTTACGCATTGATCATATCGGTTCCACCGCTGTGCCTGGTCTGGCCGCCAAAGATATTATTGACATTCAGATCACGGTTAGCGCTCTTGACGACAGGGTGCTCAACGCTATAACCGCGCTTGGCTATTCGCGCGCGGATCGTGTCGTCTGCGATCACAGGCCACCCGGCATGAGTGCAGACCCGCTTGACTGGCAAAAGTGGTTTTTCCGCGCGCCGCACGGCCAGAGACGCACCAACACGCACGTGCGCCTGGTCGGCCGGGCAAATCAGCGCTACCCACTGTTATTCAGAGATTTTTTACGGGAGCACCCGGCAACCGCTAAGGCTTACGGTGAACTAAAAAAAAGACTGGCTGCCAATATTGCCAATTCAAGCATGTATCCTGATGTCAAAGACCCCGCCGTTGACCTCATTTATTTCGCAGCCGAAAAATGGGCCAGTGAAACAGGTTGGAAAAGCTGAAGTCAACGATGGCCCAGGTTTTTGTCGCCACCTGTTCTTCAGTTGGTGCGATTTTCTTGCCAATCCATGTGAATTGCGGCATCCCGCCAAGTTTTGCGATACATTTTTTCGATCTATCAATTGTTGAATTTATTGACACCTTGCTGGGTGAGTGGTAGAACGTAGCCATGCAGTTTTTGTTTGGAGGAGCGCTTTGGTATTACTTGTCGCTTCCATGGGATGTATTTTCCTTGCCGGGTTTGGGGCATTACTGACGAGAGCAAACCCGAAGATTTGTTCAGTGTGGTCAGCTGTGATGGCGATTATCGCTGGCGGACTTGGAATTATACCCTGCCTGAAGGTTCTTGCCGGCGGCGAAAATCTTCTTTTTAATATCCCCTGGGAAATGCCCTTCGGCTCTTTTTCGCTGCACCTTGATCCTCTGGCCGCCTTTTTTCTACTGATAATTTTCGGACTGGGCGTGTTTACCGCTGTTTTTGGATCAGAATATCTCTTTTGTTCCAATGAAGAAACAAACCACGGGTTGTCCTGGCTATGCTTTCACACGCTCTGGGCAAGCATGATTCTGGTTATTCTGGCGGCCAATGGTCTACTGTTCTTGCTGGCCTGGGAATTAACAGTAATTTCGTCATTTTTTCTGGTTGTAATGGGCGGCAACGACAATAAAAAGCGCCACGCAGGCTGGGTCTATCTTATTGCATCGCACCTGGGAGCTGGTTTTCTTGTCATTCTCTTTTTGCTGCTCGCCCGTGAAACAGGATCTTTGGACTTTGCTTCATTTGCGAAAGCGGCTGAGCTTCCGATGGCAACCAGAGGCATTCTATTTCTTCTGGCCATAATTGGCTTCGGCACAAAAGCAGGGTTCATCCCGCTTCATGTCTGGCTTCCAGAGGCACATCCCGCTGCGCCAAGCCATGTATCTGCTCTCATGTCCGGGGCTATGATCAAAACCGGAATTTATGGCCTGTTACGCATCGTTTTTTTTATGGGTACCCCCGACTGGTGGTGGGGCTGGACCTTGTTAATCATCGGCCTGATCTCAGGTTTTTTTGGAGTGATTTTTGCCATCTCCCAAAACGATCTCAAGAGGCTGCTGGCTTACTCCAGTGTTGAAAACATCGGAATCGTCGCAATCGGCATTGGCTTTGGCCTGCTTGGCCTGAGTAATCAGAACATGCTGGTAGCCGTCCTGGGGTTCGCCGGGGGGTTACTTCACGTGCTAAACCATGCAATATTTAAAGGATTGTTGTTTTTAGGTTCGGGTGCTGTCCTTGCGCAAACCGGCACGCGTGACATTAACAGTCTGGGTGGGTTGCTAAAAAAAATGCCATGGACAGGAGCCACTTTCCTGGTAGGATGCGTTTCCATTTGCGGACTGCCTCCTTTTAACGGCTTTGTCAGCGAATTCCTTATTTTTCTCGCAGCCTTCTATGCCGTTTTGAATAGTGCAACCTCTCTGACAACGCCAGGCCTTCTCATTATCCTTGATCTTTCTCTTATCGGCGGACTGGCCGCGGCCTGTTTCACCAAAGCTTTCGCTGTCATCTTCCTCGGAACGCCAAGAACCCAGTCTGCCAGTCAGGCGAATGAAGTCGGATCTGCCATGAAAGCACCCATGGTTGTGCTTGCCCTGCTCTGCTTTGTCATCGCCATAACCAGTCCGCTCCTGTTGCCAATGCTAGGCCGAATTTTACAGGTATGTCCTCTGTTTGCTACCGGAATCGGTTTTGCCGGGATTTTTGCACTGGCTGTGAAACCGCTTATGACTATCTGCGGCTGCGTTATAATCCTGTTTATGCTGACAGGGCTTGCAATTCTCCTGCGCAATCGCCTGCAGAGAGGTCGGGAAATTGGCATAACTGTCACCTGGGGTTGCGGTTACGCACACCCTGCCTCAACCATGCAATACACAGGGTCTTCTTTCGCTCAGCCGCTCACAGATATTTTCCATTCTGTCCTGAGGACAAAAAGTCATGTAGTCGGCGTAGAAGGGTATTTCCCGCAGAAAGCCACTTTTAAAAGCCATACCAACGACCTTTTTGAGGCAAAATTGTTTTCGCCATTCTTCCGGTTCGTTTC
>JAHISQ010000147.1 GCA_018818125.1 Candidatus Rifleibacteriota bacterium | reverse complement strand
ATTGCAAACCTTGGATCCGTAATTACCGATATGGCAAAGAAAATAACCCTGTGCAATTCATCATAAATCTCAATATTAACAGGAACGAGCAGAATCATAAAACTTGGGTGGTGTCAAACCCCGAGTTATTGAGCAGTTACGTATTTGTCATATATTTTGGGAACGATCTTGTGAATAACGAACTCGTCCAGAGCAGAGTAAAGAGCTTTGTTTCTGGTGCGGCGCAGAAGGCCAGTGTTTTTCCGGTTCGCAGAAAGCAATGACGCAATTCGCAGGCTTTTATCTGAGCCGGCAATCTGTCTGAAGAACCCATTTGTGCGCCATTCGCAGCATTGATTCTTCGTTGCTGAAACGACCTATTTCATCAATTTTGATCCAGCCGAGATCATGAGATTCTTCGCTCACGACATAAGAATGATTACCGGTGACTCTGAACGCGTAGCGTAAATCGTAGTGAAAGTGCTCAGGAACATGTGCTCGCGCCGGAATCAGATGAATATCGATGTCAAATATTTCGTCACTTACCAGTTCAAACTCGTCAAGACCAGACTCTTCTTTTGCCTCTCGCAACGCGACATTAAGAACGTCGGCATTGCCATCGGCATGACCGCCAAGCTGAACCCACTTGTTCAGTCTCTTGTGATGAGTAAGTAAAACTTGAGTTCCATCACGGTTAACTACCCAGGCTGAGCCAGTAACATGCCCATGCAGCAGATCATTTTCAAAACAGCGTGGGTCATTCAAAATAAAATCGATAAATTTCTGCACAGTTGCTGATTCGCCGCTCCAGCGCCTGCGATATGTATTCAGCTGATCTATCAGTCTGTCCTTAGGCATTATATTCTCCCGCTGCTGGCAATGTTCTGCTTCTATAACATATAGCCTTTTTCCGAGCCATTTGGAAGTCTGATTTCGATTTTTTCAGAGCAGGTGCAGACTGCTTGCGCCAAGCTGCTAATGCGGCCGACTTAAATAATGTGTACATCGTAAGAATTGCTTTGTTTGCAACTTTTGTGTGCTTTTTGCCCTGCTATATGCTAAACATTGGTAACGAATTTTTTTGTAATCTGCTGAATAAAACATGCAACAATGCAGATTTGCATGAGTTGAGCATGAGGGAGCGTTACGTTGAACGAAAACATGGCAAATCCCCTTGGGAAACCAGAGCCAGAAGTCACCATTATTAGTGCCTCCGCGAGGTTGTTCTTTAAACTGTTTTTTTGGGTGAGTCTTTTGTTGCTCTTTTCGGCAGGGTACGCAACTGCCGCTGAAACGACTTATTTTTCTTTATCAGAATGTGTCAAAATGGGGGTTTCCAGAAATCTTCAAATTCTTTCTGACCAGCTTGCGCCAAAAGAGAGAAAATTGGATATCGAAGCAGCCAGGAAGATTTTTATTCCCCAGGCTAAAGCCCGCATTCTCGGCAGCAAAGCTGATCGCAGAGGAATGGAATATTCCTATTCGCTTGAACAAAAAACCACAAACGGCACCACTGTCGGGTTGGGCATGTCAGGTCAGGCGTTTTCCATTGGAAATGATGATAACAACAGGCTTTTTTCGTTCTCGCTGAATCGCCCGCTTTTGCAGAATTTTGGGAAGCAGACTACCGGAATCAATATCGATATTAAAACCATCGAGTATGAGACCAGTCTTGAACTGTTCAAGCATGAATTGAATCAGTTTATCCAGGATCTATCTGTTCTTTATCTTGAGCTGTTTTTTGCCCGCGAAAATCTTCGCATCCAGGAACAGGCGCTTGAGCGAGCTCTTAAACAATATGAAGACACCAGAAAAGACATCGAAAGCGGAGTTATCCCCGAACAGGAAATTTTTCTGGTCGAGGAAAACGTGGTGAATTTTGAAATTAAGAAGGAAATCGCCCTTCGGGACATTTCCTTTTATGAGCTTGGCGTAAAAAGGCTTCTTAATATTGAGAATCCTGAAGATTTAACGCTTGTTGCCAGCGATTCATTTAAATCCTGTTTATCTGATCCGCTGGAGCTTGAAGCTTCTCGTGCCATCCTTTTTAAGAACAATCCCAGTTACAAGATCAAGACTTTCGCTTTGCAAAAATCCCGACTCGACATGGATTTTTATCGAAACCAGTTGCTTCCCGTGCTTGATTTTCAGGCACGTTATGATGTTTCACGCGGTGATGCAAATTTTGACAACAATGCATACTCGGTCGGGTTTGCCTATGAGATGCCTCTTTCCAGAAAATCAGATCGGGCATTGGTTGAGAGATCGAAGATAGAAGTAAGAAGAAACGAGTTAACACTCGGAGACGTTGAATTCAACCTTTCCTACGATCTGCAAAAGTTGCTTCTTGATATTTTCCACCAGAGAAAGATACTGGCGGCCAAAGAACGGGCATCAGAACTGGCCAGGAAGAAACTGGACAATGAAACTGATAAATACAAAAACGGAATATCCACTCTTGCCGATATTGTCCGTTTTCAGCGCGAACTTGAAGACTCGACCATCGAAGAGTTTCGCACCCTGGTGCTCTTGAACAAGTTTCGTATTCAAAAGCTGATGCTTGAGGGAACCCTATACCAATTTTTTGGAATTGAGATAGATTAATGAGCCTTATTTCAGTTGATAATATGGTTAAGCATTACAACCTGGGTCTGGTAGACGTTCCCGTTCTGCAAGGATTGTCTTTTTCTATTAACCCCGGAGAGTTCCTTTCGATCATGGGTCCATCTGGTTCTGGAAAATCGACGCTGATGAATATTCTGGGGTGCCTTGATACACCGACTTCGGGCAGCTATATGCTTGAAGGCGTGGCTGTTGAAACTCTCAATGACGATCAACTTTCTGATATTCGCGCTAAGGCCATCGGCTTCATTTTTCAACAGTTTCATCTCCTCAAATACCTTACAGTGCTGGATAATGTTAAATTTCCACTAGAATTTTTGAACGTATCCAATCATGAAGCCGACGTTCAGGCGCGCAAGTGGCTTGAACGCGTAAAGCTGAGCCATCGCCTTGACCATCTGCCACGGCAACTTAGCGGCGGGGAGCGGCAGCGGACTGCGATTGCCAGGGCTCTGGTGAAGAACCCAAAACTGATTCTAGCTGACGAACCAACCGGAAACCTTGACGCAAAGGTTGGTCTGGAAATCATTCAGCTTTTTCGTAGTCTCAACAAAGAGCTGGGGATTACTATTATTATCGTAACCCACGCCAGAGAAGTGGCTGAAATGACTGATCGCTGCCTGGTAATGTCAGATGGCCGCCTGCAACATGGGTTTACTCCGAGAGTCGCAAATACCCCATGCTGAAGTTTATAAGAAATCAGGGTGTTCTATGGTTGCTGTTCTGGGTTGTTTTAGCGGTCCTTGCGACACCTCTTTTTTCAAAAGATTTGAATCTGTATGATGGGCAGATTATTCCCAAAGATTATATTGCCTTTAGTGCTCCGCAAAATACTCTGAATCTTCCCTTCTGGGGATCATCAAGCAACGGAATTCAGCTTACATCGATCGAACCGGAGGGAAAAAAAGTAAAAGCCGGTGATACCATAGCCGTTTTTCAGTTTCGCATGGAAGGCGCAAAAGATCACCTCGATCGACAGTTTCCTCAGATTCAGGCCAGCAACGAGGAACAGCTGCTTAGTCTTCAGAAAGCCATTGACAAGCTTCGCCAGGATTTGGAGAGAATGACGATAAAAACCCAGCAGGCCAAGCTGGATCTGCAGAAAAAAAGCCATCTTTCACTGATCAGGCAGAAGATTCTGGATTGCGATTTCAATCTGCTCTCATTCGAAACCAGGGCCCTTGAATTCCAGCTTAAAGCGGCAATTGAGAACCTGGCGATAATGAAAGGCTATTTCGAAAAAACAGAAAAAATTTGGAAATTTTACTTCGAGATTTTTGACGTGACCAAAGCCCGTTACACGGTTAAGACCCCCGAAGACGGTTACCTGTTTTATCCCGTTCTGGAACAACAAAACCGAAAGGTCAGAGCTGGAGACCGCTTTAATTCAGGGGTTCACTTTCTTTCTCTGGGAACATCAGAGAAGAGTGAACTTATTTTCTATCTTCCTGAAAAGGACTTTCAAAAGGCAAAACCCGGAGATACGGTATTCATTGATTTACCACCAGAAAGCGATGTTGCTGCCAAAATTCGTGAGATCGGTTTTTTTCCGCAACTGGTCGGAGATGTGATGCGAAATTTCCGTCTGCCCAACGCCTGGGACAAATGCTTCGTCGTTAAGGCCGAAATTTTGAGTGACTTACGTGCTTCATCAATTGGGAACGTGAAGGTGAAACTGGGAAAATGAAAGTTTCTACCCTGGTAAAAGGCAGTTTGACCCAATTCAGGATGAATCTCATTCGAACCGGCCTGACTCTTCTCGGAATTGTATTTGGAGTGGCTTCGGTTATTGCGATGGTGACTATCGGCGAAGGAGCTCAGAAAAAGATTCTCGATAACATCAATGCGATGGGAGCCACTCTGGTCCAGATTATGCCGACAAAGGTTTCCGATTCGATGGTCTCGCAGATCATTAACGATTCACGCGGATTAGCGATTTCTGACGTAACGATTCTCAGAAATGTAATACCGATGGAAGGCCGTGATATCGCGTATATGGACAAGGTTAAGATAAAAACGACCAACTGGGATATTCAGGTGTCTGACTTTGACGCATACGCAGTAAGTCTTAACTTTGTTAAGGTGAACGATATGGTGATTGTTTCCGGCCGCAATTTCCAGCCGAATGATTTTACTGTCAATGCTTCGGTCGCCCTTATAAGCCAGGAATACGCAAATCAATTTTACGAAACACCAGAAAAGGCATTGGGAAATTTTTTCAGCATTAACTATCGTTGGTTCAGAATCATTGGCGTCTTTGTGAAGCCTTTTTCTATCGAAAATAGTCAGAGTAAAAAGGGACTTCCGGTTAATGTGAGCGAATTCAACAAATCGGTGTTTTTACCAATTTCTACAAGCATGGAAAAAATCAGTCCACCGAAAACCTATTCAGAACTCGAACGGATCATAATCAAATGTCGGGATTTACAAGAAACCACCCAGATAAAGAATATTGCCACCAAGATTCTGGGGGTGTCTCACAATTCAAGAATAGATTACAAAATTGTCTCGCCTCTTGAGCTGTTAGAGCAGAAACAGGCGACACAGAGAATTCTTAATATCGTGCTTTTGAGCATTGCTTCCATTTCGCTGCTTGTGGGCGGAATCGGAATTATGAACATCATGCTAGCCAACGTTCTCGAACGCAAGTCTGAGATAGGTCTTCGCCGGGCTCTGGGAGCGAAGCGCCGTCACATTATTTTTCAATTTCTCTTTGAATCTGTCCTTGTCTGTTTTATCGGCGGGGTCATCGGCATCTCTATCGGGCTTGGGATAAGCTTTTTCATCTTGCGCTTTACCGAAATCCCCGTGGTCTTTTCTTTCCAGCCAATTATAGTCTCATTTGGAATTTCGTTTTTTATCGGCGTTCTGTTCGGTATCATGCCTGCATGGAAAGCCGCTCAACTGAATCCTGTGGAGGCACTGCATCATGAATAGTTGTTCAAAAGGTTATCGCCGATTTTTGTCGCTTCTCTGCCTCTGTTGCAGTGTTATTCTTTTGTCGGGGTTTGGATTTGGTTTTGACGAGCCAAAAGAGGGCTTTTTTGTGCCGGTCAAATTTGGCGATTGCCTCGAAAAAACCGTATATTACGGCGAAACTCAAGCAAAAGAAACCATTAGCATTCATGCTCCCGAAATGAAAGGGGAGTATTATCTCACGGTCAAAGAGGTTCTTGAGGATGGGGCTCAGGTCAAGAAAGGCGATCAGATCATCGAATTCGACTCCAGTTCCTTTTACAAAGAGTTGGAAAGTGCCAAGAATGCCTTAGAAGTCGCCAAAGCCGATTTCGAAAAGACCCTTTTTGATCTCAAAAACAGGATGATTGAGCTTGATCTTGACGTTCAACGCAAGGAACTCGAACTCGCAAAAGCAAAGGTCATGGTGGTTGAAAACTCGACCATTATATCGAAAATTGATCTTGAAAAATCCAAGCTCACTGTCAAAATGGCAGAGATGGAATTGAAGCAGGCCCAGATATCTCGCCAGGATTTCGAGAATGAAAAGAAAGTCTCTCTGGTTGTAAAAGAACTTCAGGTGAAAGAAGCCGAGAGAAAGATGGAAGATCAGCAGGTAAAAATTTCCAGTGCTATTGTGCTCTCACCGGGTGATGGTATGATTTTTAAACCATTTGTTCGCCTCAACAACGAAAAGGGAAAGGTGGAAAAGAATAAAGTTGTCTCACCCGGTGACAAGCTTTTGGAGATTCCCGATCTCGCAAGCTTTCAGGGAATAATTTACATAAACCCTTCTGATACCAAGTTTGTGCAAGTGCAAGACAGGGTTTCACTTTTCCTTACTGCTCAGCCTGATCATGAATTCAAAGGTTTTGTAACAACAAAAGAAAATTACCAGGTTACCAGAAATGAGCGCTTGGGAAAGAATGACCCAGAGGGAACGCTTGAGGAAAACAAGATTGTAATTGAAATAACCGGTCACGACCCGATCTTTCGCCCCGGCATGTCGTTTCGGGCTGAAATTGTTTCGGTCATAGCTAGCCAATGCCTTTATATTCCAGTAATTGCCGTGCAAAAGGACGAACAGGAAAAATCTTTCGTGTGGGTGAAAAAGACTGATGGCTCTTCAGAAAAAAGAACTGTTTCTCCTGGCAGGAGCGGAATCACATTTATAGAAATTGTATCAGGCCTGGCGAAAGATGAGCTGGTTCGCCTTGATGTTGTGATCGGAAAAGA
Organism: Candidatus Rifleibacteriota bacterium; assembly: GCA_018818125.1. Taxonomy (GTDB): domain Bacteria; phylum Muiribacteriota; class Ozemobacteria; order Ozemobacterales; family Ozemobacteraceae; genus Rifleibacterium. The sequence goes on along the minus strand of JAHISQ010000147.1, from coordinate 4,646 downwards.
AGAAGAGAACGAAGAATTAAAAGATTGACGAATTGTCGGCTGATATATGAATCAGCAACAAATTATAACGAAAGAAGATCTCAATTATGGCAAAGAGCATAGTTCCTGGCACTTATAAACAATCAATTTTTTTGTGGATTTTTCTGACAACGGCTTTTCTGCTGACACCCGTGCTGGCATGGGCTCAGGAAGGAATTGTCAGCTCTGTTTATATGGCTGAGCGGACTGCCCTGCAGAAGATGTGGAAGGCTCGGGAAGCTGGAAATGAAGAAGAAGTTACTCGACTTTCCGGCGAAATTCAGGAAATGGTGAAACAAAAGAAGAGCTGGGCCACCGATCTGCTGACTTTGACCCGAAGCTCAATTGATAAAGCGCAAAATGAGAATGCCCCTGATTTGACGCCTGAGCAACGCTTGCTGATTTCCGACAAAATTGATCAATTGAATTCTGATTTGAGACTGGCAGAACTTGCTCTTGAAGAGAATCATCTCCAGTTCCTGGGCACGAACGGCAATGATAGAGAGATGGTAAAGGTCTGGCAGGCCAATATAGACGGGATTTTGCAATACGCCAGAGAACGTACTGCTGAGTTAGAAAAGATCATAAAAGATGAAGAAGGCAATATTGCCGGTATAAAACAGTCTTATCAGAAAGAGCTGGGTAACGTCGAGCAACGTTTGGAGGCAGCAAATAAAGATTACGAAAATGCCTGCAAACGTGAAGGAAAACAGGATTTTTCGCAACGGGCTGTAGACGATTGTAAGGCGATGGTAAGCCTGCATACTGAGACTATTGGCAAGATGAAGCAGGAGATAGCAGATGGGACACGCTTGTCTAACGGCCAGTCGGTTAAGGCTGTCGAAGACGTTATAGCTATTCGTCGCCAGGAAGTAGCTTCAATAGCTGCTGATGTTGCCACTGGCATCTTTCGGCACCGCTACGGTGGTCAGTATGGCACTCCTACTATAAATGAATGCAAAGAAGTGATTGAGCGCCTTCAGAAAGAGATTGAAAAGCGTCGCGAACAGTATGCAGCTGAAGAATTCAATGGCCGCAAAGATTTACGCCAGCAGCGCGAGAATCTGCACATAGAGATCCTCAAACTTCAGGAGCAGGTTGGTTTAAAAGACGAGAAGGTCGCTGCGCTGATCGCGCGGAAAAATGAGCTCGAAACATTTCTCTACCATGATTTTATAACTGAAATACCCAAAGAAGATTCCGGGTTTATGAAAGCGATAAAGTGGCTTGGCGAGGCTCTGGAAAAGGTTAATGAGGTTACCGAGAAGTTTGAGCGTATCAGAAAGTTGACCAGCCTGGTGCGAGCGGCATCAAACCCGCTTGAAGCTGTTAATTACATTCTCAAGGAAGCAACCGGAACAAATTTGACCGAAAGAATCGCCCAAAAGTTGCTTCCAGACAAAATGCTGCAGAATGCGCTTGTTCAGAGGATGCTCAAAGGTGAGCCGGTTAACCGCGAAGATATTTTAAAAGAAGCCGTCTTTGAGTCCTTGCCCGAAAATACCCGCCGCCAGGTAGAGCAGGCTGTTGACGTTATCAGCACCATGCGTAGCAGCAATATTCGCGATGTTATAAAAAGTCGTGGTTTTGAAGAGGCGATGAAGGTCGTAGATGCAGATCCGGCTCTTAAAAAAGCCTGGGATACTTTCCAGCAGGCTAATCAGCTGGTGAACAATCCTGGTTTGATCGAAGACCGTCTTAAAGCTGTGGTGACCGAAAAAGTTAAGCTGGAAATGCAGACGGCAGGAAAGCAGCTTGTTGACAAGATTATTGATGAAGAAGTCGGAAAACGTATTAATGAATATCAGCAGAAAATCGAGAAAATACAAGACGACATAAGAGAGCGAAAAGTTGATGTTGCAGAAAAGCTTACTGAAAGCGCCGTTCAGACATTTGAAAAAGCTCTTGAATACGCGGTTGGCAAGACAGAGGAGAATAACAGCGCAACTGAGGATATGGTAAAAAACTACCCCGCCAGATAAATCCTCCTGGCAGAATCTGAGGCGCAAGCCCTGACAGTATTTACAAATTTTTTGCCAAGGCTTCTCTACTGTGTTATTAATGAGGACGTAAGAGAAAGCACACTTGGGCACCTGTTAAGGAGAAACTATGATTCTGGTAACTGGCGGTGCGGGTTTTATCGGCTCTGTAATCGTATGGGCGCTAAATCAGCGCGGTATAGACGACATTATCATTGTTGACCACCTTGGCAGCAGCGAAAAGTGGAAAAATCTGACCGGGCTTCGTTTTACTGATTACTGCGAGAAGGCAGATTTTTTGAGTTACCTTGATAAGGGCGCCTTTGACAGCCATAAACTTGAGGCTATTCTGCATCTTGGCGCCTGTTCCAGTACTACCGAGACCGATGCCAGCTATCTGATCAAGAATAATTTTGAATTCAGCAAGGCGCTTGCCCTCTGGGCAACCAGCAATCGCGCCAGATTTATCTATGCGAGCAGTGCCGCCACCTACGGAGATGGCGAACATGGTTTCGATGATAATTCTGCCGATATCGAGAAGCTAACGCCTCTCAATATATATGGCTATTCAAAACAGCTGTTCGACCTGTGGCTCAAGCGCAAGGGCCTGCTTGACAAGTGTGTTGGCATCAAATATTTTAATGTTTTCGGCCCGAACGAGTATCACAAAGGCTCAATGCGCAGTTTTATACTCAAATCATTCGAACAGATCGAGAAAAGCGGCGAGGTTCAGCTGTTTAAATCGCATCGCCCCGACTACGGTCATGGCGAGCAGCTCAGAGACTTTATCTACGTTAAAGATGCTGCCGAAATGACTCTGCATTTTCTTGACAAGCAGATTGGCGGTCTTTTTAACGTAGCCACCGGCATCACCCGCAACTGGAACGACCTCGTCAAAGCTACTTTTGCTGCTATGAACAAGCCTGATCGTATCAGCTATGTCGATATGCCAGATTCGATTCGCAACCAGTATCAATACTTCACCTGTGGCAACATTGAGCGCATTCGTCAGAGCGGCTATACAAAGCCTCTTTTTACGCTCGAAGAAGCGATTAACGATTACGTTAAAAACTACCTGCAAAATACCAGTTATCTTGGCAATTGACCCATACAAAACGCTTTAAGTGTTTTCGCCAAAGTATGGGGGTTGCTTGTCTTTAAGGCGTGTTTTGCACGCCTTTGGCTACATTTGTTGAGGTCGGGGCGACTTATAGCGCAGATCTCGCTGCCAATCTAAGTTGTTTAATTAAAGGTTTCTAAAGAAGATGCCAAATCTGCGCTGGTTATTTCTTCCAAAGTTTTTATCAGGCTGTTGATACCCGGAGATGTGCTCACAAGATCGCCATTTTTGACCGATTTTTGAAGCCCATCGGTCAGGCCGGCCAGATCCATCATGTTACCGTTAAGTAAAGCTCCTTTTAGCTTGTGTAGCGCGTCTGATTGTTCTTTCGCTTTTTCGCTCAATACAGCTTCGCGAAGCTCCTCTGTACATTGGATTATTGATTCGATGGAGGCTTTGGTAACTCGCTGCGCGATTGTTTTATCGGAGAAAATTTTGAAATAATGCTCGAAGATCATTTTATTCAGACTGGTTGGAACTGTTACATCTTGCTCAATCGAGGGGGCGGGAGACTCAATTTCACTTTCTTGATCAGAGCTTGCAAACAACTTCTGAAACAAGGGAATCAGTTGTTCTTTCTGGATGGGCTTGGTGAGATAGTCGGTAACACCTGCTTGACGTGCTGATTCCATTTTTTCAAGGAATGCATTAGCAGACATGGCGATAATTGGAACCGTATGTCCTGCTTTTCGTATGGCCTTGGTGGCGGTAATTCCATCCATCACCGGCATCTCAATGTCCATAAGAACCACATCAAAATTTTCTGCAGCCAGTTTTTCGACTCCGAGTTGGCCGTTTTTGGCTGAAGCTGTTGAAGTAATTCCCAGGAAGGTCAACAGGAGCGCCTGGATGACCACTATGTTTACATCGAGATCTTCCACGATGAGAACTCGAAGGTTTTTTAGTTTTTGAATCCAGTGCTTTTCAACCGGTCTGGATTTTTCAATTGAACTGGGAAGGCTACATTTTTTCATGACCAGGGAGATGAAAACCTGAGTTCCAATTCCGGATTGGCTTTTGATTTCAATGCTTCCGTTCAGGAGTTTTAACACAGCTGCGGAAATGTAAAGCCCCATTCCTGTTCCCTCAAATTGATCTGATCTGAGTTGCCTGAATGGTTGAAAGAGGGTTTGAATCTCTTCTTCGGATATTCCAATACCGGTATCTTCTATACAAAAACAAAGCTTTACCTGTTCTTCTTCAAGATAAGTCATTTGTGATAAGGATATTTTTACCGAGCCTTTTTGGGTGAATTTCACCGCATTTCCTAATACATTAAGGAAAACCTGTTTGAGTCGACTGGCATCACTAATCACGCCAAAATCAAACATGGGAACCTCAACGATGAAATTTACCCCGGACTTTATACGGGCGCCGATAATGCTGGAACATTCTTCAAGGAGTTTTCGGAGATTGAGTGGTTCAAGTCGAAGTTCCATTTGCCCGGAGTCGATCTTGGCGACATCGAGAACATCACAGATCAATGACAACAAATGTAGCGCACTTAGCTTCATAGTGGAAAGCATTTT
>JAHISQ010000146.1 GCA_018818125.1 Candidatus Rifleibacteriota bacterium | reverse complement strand
TCAACGCTCTATGTGACTAGTGGCTCGTCACATTCGGTTTTCCTGTTCGGAGCCGTTGATGGCTAAGTCCAGGAGCAAGACGACTGATATCAGACAGGTGTGGGCCGATGCCTGGTCTGAGGCTGTCACTCTCTGGAATCCCTATGTTACGCTGCGCGAGCCAACCTGGTGCCTTTCTACGCCCGCAGCAAAAACTGAAGGACTGGTTGGCAGTTTTGCCATGATTCGCCTGACCGACCATCGTATCGTTATCGATCTTGAATCTGTTAGCGCTTATAAGGTCGAAGACTGTGCGCTGCAGATTCTGGCCCACGAAATCGGTCATCATGTGCTGATTCCCGCAAACCGCTATGACAACATAGGGCTGTTTCGGCGGATGCGTCTGGCCCTGGCCGGTATCGAAAACCGCGTTCCTTTTGTGGCAAACCTTTACGGCGACATCATTATTAACGACACGCTGCAGAGAATGCATGGCCTTGATATGGCTTCTGTCTACCAGAAAATTCAACAGAACGCCGATATTGCCTCGCCTATGCACATCTGGTATATGCGCACTTATGAGTATCTCTGGGGCCTTAAACGGGGCATGCTGTCAGGGAAAAAGCAATCGCCGCAAATTGATGCTGACGCGTCACTCGCTGCATCTCTGATTCGCAGTTATGCACGCAACTGGCTTGATGGCGCCGGCCGCTTCGCCATGCTGGCTTATCCATATTTAATCGCAGACGAAGAGTATGATAAAGCGCGCAGTGAACTTTCACGCTATCTCGACGCCGAAAAATCCGGTGAAGGTTCTGAAGTATCTGGTGGTATGGCTGAGATTGATGAGTCGATTCTTGACGGCATTGTTGACCCACGCTCGGAAGCTATGGGAAGCGGCGAAGAAGCAGAGAATGAGGCTGAGGACTCGAAGCCGGTCGCGTCTGATGCGAAATCGTTAAAAGGCGGAACCGGCCCCCGCCAGCGTTATCTTGAACCTGGTGCCTACATCGACATGATGCGCCAGGTAGACCCTTCTGCCGATGAAAACAAACTGATTATCAGATATTATCGCGATATTGCCCTGCCTTATCTCGTGCCATTTCCGGTTGAAGAGTCTTCGCCGCTCTCTGAACTGCTGCCAGAAGGCACCGATCAGTGGGAGTCCGGTGATCCCCTTGAAGAGCTCGACTGGTTTGAATCCACGATCATTTCCCCTGTCGTCATTCCAGGAGTAACCACGCGCAGTCGCGTGTACACAGTCGACACTGACACGCCTTCAAAACCGCAGCCATACAATCTTTATGTCGGAATTGACTGCTCCGGTTCGATGCATAACCCGCGCCACAACTTTTCCTGGCCGATTTGTGCCGGCACTATTGTTTCTCTCTCTGCCTTGCGTGCGGGCGCAAAGGTTATGAGCTGCCTCTCCGGCGAGCCCGGCTCCTTCCTTGAAACCGATGGGTTCGTGCTGTCCGAAAAAGAAGTGCTGACAGTTCTTACTTCATATCTTGGCACCGGCTATGCTTACGGAATTCCGCGTCTCGAGACACATCATCTCGTCAAGGTCAAACGAAAAACTCACCTTATGATTGTCTCTGATGATGACATCTTTTCAATGCTGCAGGCCGTTTCGCCATCGGGTGTGCCAAATTATGCTGTTGCCGAACAGGCTCTGGTTCGAGCCGGCGGCGGTGGAACATTTGTGCTGCATTCGCGCGCACAATGGCATAATGCCGATGTCGACAGACTTGAAAAAATGGGCTGGACAGTGCACTATGTAACGAATGAAGAGGAAATGCTCGCTTTTGCCCACGCCTTTGCCCGCAAATTTTATGACAACTCAGGGAAGCGCTTATGATAGCTGTGCCGACAATATCAGAACTGATCCACCATATTAAACGCTGCCCGCCTGAGTTTCTGGCGCCGCCGGTAATAAATGGTAAAGGCGAAGTGCACACCGAAGCACTTGCAAACGATGTCATTCGCATGCTCTCAGCTGATCTGACTGCAGCGAAAGCTCTCACTCTTACGCCTGATAAGCGCTCGCCGGCCGAGCTGATTTTGATTCAGATCTGCTGCTGGATACTCACTCATACTTTCTTTAAAGAGATCGACAACCGCTGGCTTAATGATTTTTTGCGCACACAGCTCAGTGCTATCGCACCTTTGATAAAATCAGAGCTATGGATCCAAGATGAAGAGCGGGCAGAAGAGCTGGCTCGCATGATTTTAAAATGCAGCGGTTACATACCGGCCGGCGAAACGCGAGACGAGTCACTCGACCGCTTTGACTCGGTGAATACAATCAAACGCCTCAAGGTTATCGAAGAATCAAAGGCCGCAATCGAAAGAGCTAAGGAACTGCGTCAAAAGATGGCCGAAAAGAAGGCGCGCGAAGCCGCAAATGTATATTCGAGGGAATGATGAAACTAACACCAGCCCTGACTGATGACGAACGATTCCCGCTTCTGAGCGACCTCAGCTTTCTCAAAGAACTGCGCCAGGACAGCTGTGGACCCAGGTATAACTTCAGGTCGGGTGATCGGCTGACGACCGAATGTCTGGCGAAAGTTCAGCACTATAACGAGGGTTTAAAGGCAAAAGCTTTTTGGCGACCGGGGGAAATACCGTCGTGGCTGCCAGCCTGGCTGGACTGGTGCCGCTCTACGGTTCCTGCCTACAGAAATTACGCAACGTCGTTTTTGCAGAACCATTCTCTTCGCCGTGAACAGATCGCCCGGGCGCCCTGGAATTTTGTGTCGGATGAATGCAGCGTAGACGACCTTCTCGTCTACAACACATCGGGAACAACCGGTGCCCCGATGGATGTTCTTTTTGATCCAGTATCACAGGCCGTCTGGATTCCTCAATTGGAGTCGATACTGGCAGCAGACGATATTGTTATTGAGGGTGGGGCAGGGCGTGTTTCGATCTGTCTCGTCTGTTTACAGGAATCAACGCTGACCTACGCATCGCTCTCTACCTATCTGCGTGGTGCCGGAGTCCTCAAAATCAACCTGAATCCTGCTGACTGGAACGATTCGCACGATCGCATCAGCTATCTCGAAAAATATAACCCCGAGATTCTCACTGGCGATCCATTTACCTTTCTGGCTCTCGCTGATCTTGCCCCGGCTATTCGCCCCAAAGCTCTTATTTCTTCAGCCATGACGCTTCAGACTGGCGTGCGCAAGCGGCTCGAAGCGCAATTCGGCTGCCCCGTGTATGACATTTACTCATTGACCGAATGTCGAATGATTGGTGTGTCAAAGAGACCGGGTGTCCACAGGCTGATCAGACCTGAACTTTATGTAGAAATTCTTCATCCTGATCACGACAAAGCGGTTGCTGATGGAGAGCGTGGCGAGATTACGGTAACAGGCGGAATCAACCCGTTTTTACCGCTGATTCGCTATCGCACCGGTGATTTTGCCAGCCTTCGTTATACAGATAGCATGATTGAAATCTGTGATTTCGAAGGCAGGGAGCCCATTATTTTTATGACTGTCGATGGCAGGTTTCTCAATAATGTAGATATCTCGCGGGCTATGATGGAATTCGAGTTGGCTGCATTCACTCTTCATCAACGAAAAGACCGCTCGGTTGAGTTCACAGGGTGGGGTGCTGATGTCTCCGAGGCCGAAATTCAGCGGGTTATGCAAAACCTGTTCGGAGCAGCGGTAAGCTGCCATATAACAATCAAGACCGACGGTTTGCCCGAAGGCAAAAAAGTTCAATATTCGAGCGAATTCAATGAAGCAGATGTTAGCGTATGACACCAATTGAAGTTACCGCCGTTATTTTCGGATTTCTGTGCGTCTATTTCACGATTAAAGAAAATATCTGGTGCTGGCCAACCGGGCTGGTTCAGGTTTTTCTCTATATTTTCATCTTTTTTGATGCAAAACTATATTCAGACGTAATTCTACATATTATTTATGTCGCAATGCAGTTCTACGGCTGGTATTTCTGGCTGCATGGTGGAAAAATGCGCAAAGAGGCCGTTGTAACGCAGTTGCCACGGCCATGGTTGATAGGCACAGTAATGATCTCTGTCGCGGCAACAGTTTTGCTGGGCTATTTTATGGCAAACAGAACAGATGCTTCGTTGCCCTATGCTGACGCATTTACCACCGTTTTCAGCCTGGTGGCGCAGTGGCTTCTTTCCCGCAAAATACTTGAATCCTGGCATTTCTGGATTGCCGTTGATTGCGTTGCTATTGGCGTGTATTACGCAAAAGATCTGCATTTAACTGCAGGGCTGTATGTGGCTTTTCTGATCATGGCTATTGCCGGGCTTTTACGCTGGAAAAAATCAGCAAATCTATTGCAGAATGATCTGCCCATTGTTGAACTGGAGCCGGCGACATGAAAATCGGGCTGACTCTGGGCAAATTCTCGCCGCTTCATAAGGGTCATCAACTGCTCATTGAAACGGCTTTGCAGGAGGTGGATCATCTCTATGTGATGGTCTACAACAGCCCCGAGACTACAAACATTCCACTTAATGTTCGGGCGCGCTGGATTCGCGAGCTTTATCCGCAGGTTTCGATTATCGAAGCATGGGATGGGCCAATCGACGCCGGTTATACCCCCGAGATCATGCGAATACAGGAAACATACATTCTTTCTCAGGTTCACGATAAGAACATAACTCATTTTTATTCAAGCGAGCCCTATGGAGATCATGTAAGTTCAGCTCTGAATGCAGCAAACCGGACTGTCGATATCGCCAGAAAAAGCGTGCCGATTTCGGGCACCGCGATACGCGCAAACCCTTATTCTGCCAGGCCATATCTTGCTGATATAGTTTATCGCGATCATGTGGTTAACGTCGTGTTTCTCGGTGCCCCCTCAACCGGAAAATCAACCATTGCCGAATGTCTTGCCCAAGAATTTGATACCGTCTGGATGCCTGAATACGGCCGCGAATACTGGGATAAGAATCAGGTAAACCGGCGACTTACTCTCGATCAGTTGGTCGCAATCGCTGAGGGGCATCTTGTCCGCGAAGACAGCCTTCTTCTTAAAGCGCGAAACTATCTGTTTACCGATACGAATGTGCTGACAACGCGGATTTTTTCATATTATTACCATGGAACCGCAGCGCCGAAACTCGAAGAAATGGCTATAAAACACTTTTCTCGCTATGATCTCTGTTTCCTTTGCGATACCGATATTCCCTATGATGACACCTGGGATCGCTCTGGTGAAATGAATCGTGAAGATATGCAAAAACAGATCGTTGCCGACCTGCATTCTCGTAGAATCCCTTACATTCTGTTACAGGGCGGCATAAATGCGCGAAAAAGCCAGGTAGCGCAAGTTCTTCATTCATTCAAAAAGTTCAGCAATTTCTGAGCCTGTGAGATTGCTTCCTGCTTCGGCTTCGCTTTGCAGTCGCAATGACAAGATAGCTTTGCAAGTCCACCTATACTAAATATTGTTTCAGGAGAAACGGATTATGAAATCACCGGGTATTCGTGTTGGAAACCAGACCAGTTGCAACGTGGCGGCGCGCCTGCCATTTGAGTTTGCCATTAATAATGCTTTTGATGCTTTTGAGTGGTTCAGCGATCCTGGCAGTTCAGGCTGGGATGAGGATTCTTTTTCAGCATTCGAGAGAGCAGAACTGCGTTGCAAAGGGCAGGAACATGGAATCCTTTTCAGTGTTCACGCCCCATGGGTTGCTGATCCAACCACGCATGCCGGGATAGAGGCCATTATGCGAAGTATTCATTTTGCAGAAGACGTGGGAGCAGGCCTGGTAAATTTTCATCTGTTTCCTGAGCACGAAGCAAGACTTTATACGGAGGCACTTAAGCCACTCATAAAAGCTGCGCAAATGGCAAATATTCGCCTCAGCCTTGAGAATACCCGCCAATGTTCGCCCGAAGACTGCAATGAAGTTTTTGCGATTTTCTCTGCCATGCCTGAGGCTGCCGGGCGGGTCGGAATGTGCCTGGACATGGGGCACGCCAATTTGTTTCCGGGCACGCATAATGACTGTTTGAATTATGTAGACCGGCTCAGTGAGCAAGTGCCCATTATTCACTGGCATGCACATGAGAACTGGGGCGACAACGACAGTCATCTGCCTTTGTTTACCGGGCCTTCAGCCCGCGACGAAAGCGTTGTGCGCGCACTGATTCAGCGCCTGAAGAAGCGCGGTTTCGCTGGTTCCGTGGTGATGGAGCAGTGGCCGCAACCGCCGGAGATTCTTATCAGCACCCGCCAGCATCTTTTACAGCTGTGGAACGAATGTAAGTGACAACACCAGACTGGCCGCAGATGCCATGTTTTCGCTCTAAGACATAAAGATCGGGTCGGGCGAATTCAGGGCTCCGCCGACAATATGGGCGGCTTCGCGGCAGCCGCCGTCGCATTCGAGCATGTGCTGACATTTGTTGCACATTTCCGGCAGGTAATCGCGATTTTTAAAAGTCTGCCAGTAATCAGAGGCGATGGCCTGGTCAAGAGCACTGTAATGGCCGAGGTTAACGGGTGAATGATTGCAGGGTCTGACACTGCCGTCAGGAGCGACGGCAAAGAATTCGACTCCGCCTGAGCACTGCGTGCCGACAGTCAGCATTTTGTATTCTTCATTGCAAAGACATAGTGGTAACTCGGTGCCAATTGAGCCGTAGCGGTTGGCAGCGGTGCATACTTCATCAGCAATTTTAAGCATCTGTTTGATCTGCTCAGCTGACAGGCAGAGTTCCTGATGAATGGTGCCGCGGCCGCCCGGTAAAAAGCGATTGAGCAACAACTGATCAGCGCCAGCCAGAAAACCGGCAGAAATATTTTCGAACAATTCGGGCAGGTTTTTTGTAGATACACAGATACTTACGACAACTGGCACCTGTTGCTGCGAAAGTAGAGAGATCGCGCGCAACGCCTCAGCCGAATCGCCGCCACCAGTCAGTTCAGCGTAAGATTTTAGACCCGGTAGGCTGACGACTACAGCATCAACCTTGTTTTTCAGTCTGGCGGCATGATCGGCATTGATGAGTCGACCATTGCTGATGATTGTCAGTTCCAGGGGTTTGTCAAAATGCCCGCAAACTCGGCCATCTTCAGCAAACTCGGGGTGTCTGGCACTTCGAGCTTTTACATAGTCGATCAGCTCGAACAGATCAGGTCGCAAAAACGGTTCACCACCGGTAAAAGCGAAGCCATAAATATTTTTGCCGAGCATAAAGTCAATACATTCCTGCCACTGGGCTGTGCTCATCTCGTCCGCGCAGCTGAATTTGTCGCTGACAGGTGAATCGGCATCCCATGGGGTTGAACAGAACACGCAACGGTGATTGCAGCGACTGGTCAACTCAAGCACTGCCGTCTTTGGCACGGTTAGATCAGGAAAAGCCTTTTTCATGCCTATTTCTCGTAGTTAAGCTGTAGCTCTGCAATGCATTTAGGGCAGAAAGTGCAGCTCGAAACAAACTCGACCATCGCTCTAACCCTTGGCGGGTCAGTGAGTTCGCCTCTTCCCGCGCCTGAATCAAGAGATTTAACCGGATAATTGAGAAAAAGCCAGCCAAGTTTTTCGATCTCTGAATAGTCACCTATTTTCCAGCTGAAGATGGTCTGGCACTTGCCGCATTCGCTGGTAAAGGTGAGTTCTGCATTTTTACTTTTGCTGCATTTTTGACACAGAGAAGTTTCGTTAACAGATATCTTTACCGGCAGATTTGGTAACGAGCGGCGTATAGTGACGATCTGACGCGCCAGTTTTCCGGCAGTGCTCTGATACTCATGTGAAGTTTTTGTTCCACAATCAGGGCAGGAATATTCAAAAGTAGCCGGAGGCATCGACATTTTATAACACATGGCAGAATGAAACTGGATTTCTTCAGGGTTATTCTTCATGCTTTTCAGAGCATCAACAAGTTTCTGGCGGGCAAGCGCTTTGTTAGGAACTCCCGGTGCCGTTTCGGTGGCGCCGGGCAGCGCATCGTCACCACAGGACTCGCAATCGGTCTGGTTTTCAGCTACGGCCTGATTACTACCCATCGCCAGAAGAGCGGCCATTGCAAGACTGGCAAGTTTGGTTTTATTTTTCATTAGCTTATCCTTTGGTTACTTGAGGCCGTGTTTGTCACGACAGAGAGGGCAAAGAAAGCGGTTAGAGAGGTATTCAGAGAGTTTTTCCGGTTCAATTTTTTCGGTGCCGATCTGGCCTTGATTGACTTCAGTAATCGGAAAACTCAGAAAGAGCAGGCTCAGTTGGTCAAGTTCCTCAAATTTGGTGGCCTTCCAATCGAAGGTTTGCCCACAGTCGAGGCAGTGCGTGGTGAATTTAAGTTCAGGCTCTTTACTGGCGTCTTTGCAACATTTACTGCAGAAGTCAGAAAAATCAGCATCAATCTTTACTTTGGCTTGTTTGAATGAGCGATTCAAATACGGCACAAGATCGGCAACCTTTCCCATGAAAGATGCGGCATAATACTTGGTTTCTTCCCCACAGGCCGGGCAGATGAAAGTGGTGTCGACTGGCGGCATAGACATGTCATAACACATGGCGCTGTGGAACTTAACTGAGGCAGGGTCTTTGCGGATTGCCTGCAACGAGTCGATGATGGTAGTTTTGTCTATTTCATGGCTCAAACCATTATCAGTAAGTTCGCTCCGATCAGCGCCTTCATTGGTAATGGATTTTTCTTCTCTGCCAGGTTCAGGTTGATCACTGGTTTGCCCGCTGACGGTGGCAGAGCCGGCGAGAGCAAGAGCAATCAACAGGGCTTTCTTTTTCATCAGACACCTCTCAGTTTTGATAACACAATGATAACAGAAAACACTTTTTTCATAAAGATCATCAGCCGTTCATCAGGGCGAACCATTAAACTGTCCGACAACGATAATTAGACTGGATTTCCCCCTGGCCGCTGTCGCCATACTGGCTCGCGCGGCATCAAATTATCTATTGTCAAGACGCGGAAATGGAGGAGAAAGGCAACGCTATTCCGGTCGCAGAAAAGGAATTCATCATTTGTTCTGGCCGGTCACCTGACATCAGTGTGATAATGTTTTTGGTGGAGAGAATTAAGACTTTGTTTTGGTGGGCAAGCCCGTTTTAGATCGGGGAATATACAGAAGAAACGTAGTTCCCTTTCCGATCTGGGATTCGACTACGACAAGTCCTCCATGCTGCTTAATTACCGAATAGACGCTGGAAAGCTCTAATTCGTTTTCCAGGCACTGCTTGTCGATGAAAGAAGGATCAGAAACGCAAGGAAGGCGCTCTGGTCCTATTCCCGAGCCTGTATCAAAAATGGAAACCCGAACTACATCGCCAGAAATCTGGGCTGGAATATCAGGTGATCCCGCAGGCATATTCTCTACCGCAATGCTGATCGACCCGCCTTCTGGCATGGCCTTACGGGAGTTTAGAAGTATGTTGTCGAGAACGAGGCCCATCTGGTTCTCATCAAGATCGCAGAACCAGAGGCTTTCTGGCAGGTGTATCTCATAAACTATTTTGGAACCGCGAAGCACAAACCTGGCTGACTGGCATAGAATCGGCCCGATTGACATAGCTTTCAGAATCGGTTTTCTACCCTGAGCAAGAGTGAATAACTGTTGAGTCATATCCTTGGCGCTGTTGAAAATATTAAGAGTCAGGCTAAGTCGCTCCATAGCCTTTGTCAGATTTTTGCGCCGACAATATTCCTGAGCCAGTTCAATGTTGCCCATAATGCTGCTGAGAAAGTTGCTGAAATTGTGAGCTATTTCGCTCGCCACGATGCCAATGGACTTCAGTTTGTTGGAATTCCGCAGAATTTCGCCGATTTTTTCCTTTTCGGTGACGTCGCGAAAGACCAGGATTACGCCGATGACTTCGTTGGAGCCGCCTTTGATTGGCAAAGCGCTGTAAGTGACCATGTGTTCAACTCCGTGACGATCGATCAGCAGATTTGGACAGTGCGATTCCTGTCGGTCACCGGTTTCCAGGGACAGCTTCGCGGGGTTGGGGCAGGGTTTTCGCGTGTGTGGATTAAGGAGTTTGAACACTTCAGACAGAGAGCGATTGGTCGCCTCGACTGTCGACCAGCGTGTGGCTTTTTCCGCAGCTGGATTCAACAAGGTTATGGTGCCCTGAATGTCGGTGGTGATGACGGCTTCCCCGATGTTGCATAGAGTGGTCCAAAGACGCTCTTTTTCAGCAGCGAGAGCGGCTTCGGCAATTTTCCGATTTTTACGTGTTTCGGCCTCGCGCAACTCTCGTATGACAACTGGAACAAGCCGCTCCAGATTATTCTTGGTCATGTAATCGGCGGCGCCCCTGTTCATCATTTCAGCGGCGATTTCATTTCCCATTTTGCCAGAAATACCGATAAAGGGAATATCCAGTCCAGTTTCCTGCAAAACGCTGAGGGCTTTATAGGCGTCAAAGCTGGGCAAATGGAAGTCGGCAATGATGATGTCCCAGTGTTGCCGAATCAAAGCAGCCCGAAGATCTTTGGCGCTTTCTACCCGCTCTCCATGAACCTGGAACTTTGCTTTCTTCAACAGGCGGACGATCAGGGCGGCGTCGCTTTCTGAATCTTCTACCTGCAGGCAGTGAAGAGGAACAGCCATACTTGTTTTCCCCCGACTAAGATACCTTGCCAAATATTTTGCCATCAGGCTATAATTTGTGCTGAAACTGCACGTTGAGTGTGCACCTGACAGAACAAGTTTATTGTCAGTTTACCTTTTCTTTGCCACATTTAGCAAGAATCAAATCTATAAATTTATTGTATGCAGCTCTTTACAATTTCAGCAGCTTTCAACGCATGAATAACTTGGTAAATATCTGTCATAGTGAATGGCTTGCCCAGACCCGCAGAAAAACCATATTGTAGCGGATTCGCCAGAACAGGGTCACTTGAATATCCGCTGGTGGCGATGGCAAGAATATCTGGAGTAATCTGGCGGAGCTCGTCAACAGTTTCCTTTCCCCCCTTGCCGCCGGGAATGGTAAGATCCAGGATTACCATATTGAAGGGATCAGAACTCTCAAGGGCAGTTCGAAAAAGCGAAATCGCCTCATCCCCATTGTTTGCCAGGGAAACCGAATAGCCACAATTTTCCAGGACTCTCTGGAAAATTTTGCAAATAGCTTTCTCATCGTCCATAATCAGCACTCGTCCATGACCTTGCGGCTTCTGAATGCTCTGTGCTAGTGTTTCTGTGTCGTCACTTGCTTTGGCGCGGGGCAGATACAAAATAAATGTCGTTCCCTTTCCGAGCTGAGACACAACTCTGACAAGTCCCCCGTGCTGCTTCATGATCGAATATACTATGGAAAGTCCCAGACCGTTACCTGAACCCTGTTTGGTGGTGAAAAAAGGATCAAAAATACAGGAAAGGAGTTTAGGGTCAATTCCAGTGCCTGAATCACAAATGGAAACTCTTACCACATCGCCGGAAATAGCAAGGGGGATATCAGGAGATCCGGCGGGAATATTCTCAGCTGTAACGTTGATTGTTCCGCCTTCAGGCATTGCCTGGCGGGCGTTCAGAAGAATGTTGTCAATGACCTGACTCATCTGGTTTTCATCCAGGTTACATGGCCAGAGATTCTCGGGTAGATGCTCTTCAAAAATCACATTAGAGCCGCTAAGAACAAGCCTTGGCGATTGACGAAAAAGTGGTATGATCGACATGACTTTCAGAACCGGCTTCCCTCCTTTGGAAAACGTCAGTAACTGATGGGTCAGGTCTTTTGCGCGTCCGAAGACCCCGAGCGCATCGCCTAGCACTTCCATTCCCATTGTATGTTCGCCGGTCCGGTAAAAGTCCTGTGCCAGTTCGAGATTCCCAAATATGCCGCTGAGAAGGTTGTTAAAGTCGTGCGCGATTCCTCCAGCCAGAACCCCTAGCGAATGTAGTTTTTCGGAATTGCGCATAACCTCATTTATTTTTTCCTCGTTGGTGACATCGCGAAAAACCAGAACCACACCAATGACACAATTATGACTATCCATGATGGGCGATGCGCTATGGGCGATCTTTCGTTCAACACCATGGCGATTAATCAGCAGATTTGGGCGGTGCGATTCCTGACGTTTTTTGCTTTCCAATACTTGAGCACATGGGTTGGGAAAAGGCTCTCTGGTATCCTGATTCAAGAGCTGAAAAACTTTAGCAATAGCGTGGTTTTCTACCTCAGCCATCGACCAGCCGGTAAGTTCCTCCGCAACTGGATTCAACAATGTGATGGCACCATGGGTGTCGGTGGTAATGACTCCTTCACCAATGCTGCGCAATGTGACACAAAGACGTTCTTTCTCTGCAACCAGAGCTGCTTCGGCAATTTGCCGTTGACGGCGCGTTTCGGTCTCGCGCAACTCTCGCTCGACAGCTGAAGC